>JBCCGI010000082.1:0-37949 GCA_039029355.1 Planctomycetota bacterium | reverse complement strand
GGGGGTACCCCCCCGCCCGGCCCTCCCCGGGGGCCCCCGTTGGGCTGATGGGGCGCCCCGCTCTTCGTTTTGGGGGAGGCCGACCACCACCGTCGCCACGACGGGCCGCCAGGCGAGCGCGGGCGACCCCGGCGGGTCGGGTCGTCGAGGGCGGCGGTGCTCGCTAGGTCCGGTCAGGGGCAACCCGCACGAATCTCGCCGCGAGCCGGTAGGGACTTCCGGCTAGCCTTGGCGGCATGTGGCGCCAGCTTCCGCTGCTTCTCGTCGGCTGCCTCTTCGTCAGCTGCCGCGCCTCCGACGATGAAGAGCCCGCGGGCGCCGCGGATGCGGCGCCGCCGGGGACGATCGTCGGCGAGCTGACCTTCGGCGACGACGGGGCCGAGGTCTTCCTGCTCGCCGACGGCGCGGACACCCCGACCCGCGCCGGAGTCGACGGCAACGGCCGCTTCGACTTCGGCCCGCTGGCCGGCGGCGGCTACCGGGTCAGCGTCAAGATCCCGCTGGCTCTCAACGGGCCCTGGATCTACGCCCACCGGCGCGCCGAGGTCTCCGCCACGCGCGGCGCGTCGCTGCGCTTCTCCCCGCCCACGCCGGAGTCCGCGGCGCGGGTCGTGCTGCAGGCCGAGCGCGGCACGCCGCCCTTCGCGCTGCTCCTCGCGCGAGCCGACGCCGACGCTCCGGCGACGCTGCGCGAGCTCCAGGAGCGCTGGGACGAAGACGTCCTGCCGTCCGACGAGGTGCTGCTGCTCGCCACGTCCGACGGCTCGGGCCCCGCGCGCGAGCTCCCGCGCGTCGCCGCCGGCGACTACCTGGCCGTCGTCTGCGCCATCGACTGGCAGGAGGGCGACCCTCCGCCGCGTCCGCGGTCGCTGCCGGTGCGGCTCCCGGCCCGCGAGACGCGCACGCTGCTCCTGCGGGACCAGCTGACCGTGCTCGAGCTCCGCTAGCCCAGGCGCGTCCCGGGAGTTTTCTTCCCGCTTCGGGGGCGGACTCCACGCCGCGTGAATCCCGCTGAGGCCCTCCGGCCCGCTACAATTGAGGATCCCCCCCATGGCCTCGCCCTCGATCAGCACTCGCGTCGCGGTCGCCACGACGACTCTGAGCGTGACCCTGGCCGCCGTCTGCGTCTTCCTCGGCATGCGCGCCGCGCGCGGAGGCAGCTTCAGCACCCAGGCGGCCCTCAACGACCCGTCGATCCGCGACGAGGTGATCGAGCGCCTGCTGAGCTCCAACCAGGGCATCTTCGACTCGCACCCCGACCCCGACGTCGGACGCATCCTCCAGCCGAATCTGCGCGACGTGGAGTTCGTCGGCTACCCCGTGCGCTCGAACTCGCTCGGCCTACGCGAGGGCAAGGTCGAGCTCCCGAAACCCGAGGGCCGCGTGCGCGTCGTGCTGCTCGGCGACTCGTTCATCTTCGGCTACGGCGCCGCGCAGAACGCGCGCGTGGGCGTGCATCTAGAGCAGATGCTCAAGAAGCGCACGCAGGCCGGCGAGCGCGAGATCGAGGTGCTGCACTTCGGCGTCGGCAGCTGGAACGCGATCGCCGAGGCCGAGTACGTGCGGCGCCAGCTCAGCCTGCTGGACCCCGACACCGTGATCCAGATCCTGGTGAGCAACGACCTCGACGACAACGCCTCGATCCGCGGCTTCGGCGCGCGCGCGAGCTTCTCGTCGCAGGCGCGCGACCGCGCGGACGCGATGGTGTCGGGCGGGCACTCGACGCCGCACTGGGGCCGCGGCAACCACCTGCCCGCGGCGCTCGGTTGGGAGGGCCAGTCGCGCTTCCGGAGCGCCGGCGAGCACGTCACCCGCCTGGCCGCCGAGGTCGAGCGCCGCGGCGCCAGCTACCTCTTGGTGGGCTACTGGGCGGGCCTGAACGGCGTCTTCGAGCGCGAGCTGGGCGACGTCGTGCCGACCGAGCAGCGGGCGCTGATCTCGCGCGCCTTCTACTCCGACGTCGAGACGCGCCTGTCGAAGAGCGACCCGCATTGGAACGAAGAGGGGCACCGCCGCATCGCGCGTCTCCTCTACGCGCTGATCCACGAGCGCGAGCTTCTGCCCGCGCTCGAGCTGGAGCCCTGGCAGCGCGCCGAGCAGGAGCTCGCCGCCGAAGGCACGAAGGTCGCGAACGAGCTCAATGGGCGCGACCTCGCCAACCGCAAGGCGGCGGTCCGCGCGGGGCTCGACTTCTCCAAGATGGACGCCGCGAAGGGCGAGCAGGTGCTGGGCGGCGTCGACGGCGCCGGCCTCGTCGGCCCGTACGGTTCCCTGCTGCTCCGGCGCGGGCAGGGAACCAAGGTGCGCGTCGTCGGCCGCTTCCTCGACCGCCCAGAGATCGACGGCGGACGCGTGACGGTGTTCGCGGACGAGACCGAGATCGGCGAGCTGCGCATCGAGTCGGGCACGCCCATCAACGCGCTGTTCGAGCTTCCCGCCGACACCACCGAGCGCGAGTTCCTCGCGCTCCGCTTCCGCAGCGACGACTACTGCTACGTCGGCCCCAAGCTGCGGCAGTGCGTCTCGTTCCAGCTCGAGAAGGTCCTGGTCGAACCCTGACGAAAGAAGCCCCCGTCGCCGCAGCGCCGAGGGCCTCCCATCGCGGGTCCGTACCTCTTGCCAAGGGTCGAGGGCTACCCTTTGCCCTGCAGCTCCTCGACCAAGGACTGGTACCCGCCCTGGGGATCGAGCTCGGCGCACTGCTTGGCGACCTTCACGGCCCGGCGCTCGTCGCCGTTGAGGCGGTAGGCGCGCGCGAGCGTGCTCATGCTGCGCGCGACGAGCGCCTCGGGCGACGTGCACACGTCGCATCCGCACCCCTCGTCCTTGGCCTCGCAGGTCAGCTTGTCGGCCGCGTCGACCGAAGCCTTGGCGAGCGTGAGCGCGAGCTTCGCCTCGCGCTTCGTCCGCTCGCCGTCCGCCTGCACGAGGAAGGCGGCGACGTCGCCCGCCCAGCCGTACACCTGGTCCTCGGGGCACAGCTTCCAGGCCTCGCCGAAGCAGTCCGCGGCCGCCGCAACGTCGGAGCGCATCGCCTCGACGTTGGCGAGCCGCGTCCAGCCCTCGAAGCGCACCTCGTCAAAGGACACCTTCTTGAGGTGCTTCTTCACCGGCTCGAGGTTCCAACCCGACGGGTTGCCGTCGCCGCCGCCCAGCGCGGCCGCGGCGCGGAAGGCGTGCTCCAGGTGCACCTTCGCGCCGAGCTTGGTCTTGCCCTTCGGGTCGTCCGTGCGGATCGAGTCGAAGACCTCGTCGGCCTCGTCCGCCTGGCCCAGAGCGCGGAGGCGGTCGGCGAGTGCGAAGCGGGCCTCGAAGGCGGCCTCGTCCTTCTCGGTATGCGACGCGGCGATGCGGCGCAGATCGCTGACGGTGTTCTCGCCGCGGCGGATGCGCTCGGACTCCACGACCAGCTCTTCGGGCGAGATCAACCCGCCGATCAGATCCTCGGGAGCGCCGTCGGATGCGAGAAAGAGCATCGTCGGCAGCGTCTGCACGCCGAAGCGCTCGAACAGCGCGCCGCCCTGCGCCGTGCCGTGCTTCGCGCTGTACAGCACGAAGTCGCCCAGCACCTCCTGCCCGACGTCGGTGGTGAGCGTGTTGTCCCACAGCTCCTTGCAGTACTCACTGCCGTCCATCCAGAAGTAGACGAGCACCATCTTCTCTTCCGCACGCGCCTTCCCGACGGCGTTGGAGAGCGCCCCGTCGTGCCAGACGAGGTCGCTGCCCGGAGCCGTCGCGAGCGCGCAAAGCGCCAGGGTTTCGATCAGCATGTCGTGTCCTTTCCTCTGCTTGCTTGCCGGGCTGGGTCCCATGCCCCGCCTTCCGCGGGTTGGGTCGGTGCGGCGCGCGCGCGGGACTCGACCAATCGGCGAAAAGGAGCCGGCTACAGCCGCACGTCGTTCACGACGCCGGGCTGCAGCCGCAGTGGAAACACCAGCTCTTCGCCGCCCTCGAGCAGCAGCTCGACGCGCTCCGCAGCCTCCGGCACGACGAGCACACCCGAGCGTCCCTCGCGAAAGGGGATCGCGCTCGTGCGGACGCGACGCCCGCCTTCGAGGCGCAACAGCTCGCCCGGCCGTCCGGCCGCGTCGAGCACGCGCGCTTCGCCGGGCTCGTCGCCCGTGCGGTGGAAGCGTGCGTGGAAGCGTCGCTCGACGACGATGCGCACGTCGCCCGCGAGGCCTTCACCCACGCCCGTGCCGTACGCCCGCGGCACGATGTCTTCGCCCTCCAGCCGCAGCGAGATCGGTCCCTCGGCCAGTCCCTCGAGCTGAAACAGCCCGTCGCCGCGCGTCACGAAGCCGGGGCTCAGAACGCCCTCGCCCCACACCTTCTCGCCGTCGAGCGCGAGGGTGAGAACGCTGCGCTGGCGCAGCACGCTGACACCCGCGACCGGGCGGCCGGAGCGATCCACGACGCGCCCCGAGAGCGGCTCTCGCAGCGCGGCGCTGAGCACGAGCTCGACCTCGCCCCCCGCCTCGCCCCCCGCTTCGATCGACCCAGAGCGCACCAGCGCGAGCGTGTAGAGGTCCACCGCGGCAACCCGATAGGCCCGCGCGGCGAGCCCCCCCAGCTCAAAGCGCCCATCCGGACCGGTCGCGACGGCGCGCCGGATGCGCTCGCGCTCGCCGGCCAGCGCGCTCTCGAGCAGCAGCGGCAGCTCGCCGATGGCGGCCTCCTCGCGGCGGCGGCCGACGGTCTCGACCTGCTCGCCGGCGGCGCCCCACATGTGCCCCGGGCGAAGCACCGTCGGGTCGTCGATCCACACCTCGACCCCCGCCAGCGGGCGGCCCGCGGCGTCGACCACGCGCCCCGCGATGCGGCGCGGCGCCGGTTCGAGCGCGAGCACCAGCGGGTCGGGCCAGCCCGCGCCGGACGCGGCGTGCGCGGCGCCTGAGCCGGCCGCGAAGGCCCACAGCTCGGACACTCCACCCGCCGCGAGCGCGAAGCGCCCGTCCGGCCCGGCGACCGTCACCCGTCCGCCGCCGGCGACGCGCGCGTCGGGAACCGGCTCGCCCGCGGCATCGACCACGAGCCCGCGCACCAGCGGCGGTTCGAACGAGGTGCGGCGCAGCACGACGCGAAGCTCGTCGCCCGACCCTCCGAGGTCCAGCGTGCACGGCTCGTACCCGAGCCGCGTCACCCGCAGCCGCACACCCGCCTGGCGCGGCACGCCCAGGTCGAAGCGGCCGGCGAGGTCGGTCTCGGCCCGGAAGGCCAGCGGCACCGCGCGCGCCGCGCGTGTGCCGACGTGCTCGAGCAGGTCGGCGGACCGCATCAGCTCGAGCCGCGCACCGGCGAGGGGCGCGCCCTCCTCCCCCACGACGAGGCCCGCGAGCGAGCGCTCCGGCGCCATGACGACCGCGACCTCGTCGGACGCTCCGAAGCCTCCGACGCTCGCCGCCGACACCGTCACCAGCCCCTCCGCCACGGCGCGCACCAACCCCGAGCCGCGCACACCACGCAGCTCGAAGCGGCCGTCGTCGCCGGAGACCTGCACCACGACTCCACCGCCCGACGCGGAGCTCAGCGCGTCGCGGTCGAAGCGCACGAGCGCGCCGCCGACCGGGCGGCCGGCCAGGTCGAGCACGCTGCCGCGCAGGTCGGTCTGGCTGTGCTCGAGCGCGGCGGCCAGCGCCGCGCGCCGCGCCTCGAAGCTCAGGTCGGGTGCCTCGGTCGCGTCGCGACGCGTCGCGTCCGCCGCGCGGTCGGCCGCCGCCAGCTCGACCGTGGAGCCCGCAGAGCGCAGCTCGCCCGGCGCGTCGACGCGCGACGCGGGCGGATCTCCCGCGCCTCCGGCCAGCACCCAGAACAGCACCGCCGGCGCCAGCAAAGCCGGCAGCGCGAGCAGCGCGATCCGCAGGGCGCCGGCCGCCGCGGGTGCTCCGCGGGCAGCGCGCCCGCCCGCACGCGCGAGCGGCGCCAGCGCCGACAGCCAGGCCCGCCCGTCGCCGCCGAAGCGCGCGTCGAGCCGCTCGCGCAGGAGCGCCAGCCCGCGCTGCAGCCGCGTCTTCACCGTGGCGACCGGGGTCCCCTGGGCGGCGGCGATCTCGGTCGGCGTCTCGCCCTCGTAGTAGCGCCGCACGAGCACGTCGCGGTAGTGCTCCGGCAGCCCCATCAGCGCGTCCACGATCTCGCGGTGCGCCGAGACCTCCTCGACGAGCTCGACCGTCGAGGGCGTCTCCTCGGCCCGCGCTACGCGGAGCTCGCGGGTCGCGCGGCGGTCCTCGCGCCGCATGCGCTCCCACACGAGGTTGCGGACCACCGCGCCGAGCCACGCTCGGACCGAGCGCGGACGCGCATCGGGGGCGCGCAGGGCCACGAGCAGCGCCTCCTGGGCCACGTCCTCGGCGGCAGCGGCGTCGTGCAGGAGCCTGTGAGCGAGGTCCTGCACCCAGCCGCGGTGATCCAGGAGCGCCTGAAGATGGGGAGGATAGGAGGCCATGGGCCGCGTAGAGACGCCGCGTGGGTGGGACGGGACTCAGCTTTGTTCGATTCCGTGAGTCCCGCGGGCACGCCGCGCCGACCCACGGGTTACCCCCCTCCCATCTCCAGGTAGCAGGCAGAGAGCACCGACATGCAAAAACCGATCGTCGCCGGCCTGACCGCTCTCGCGCTCGCGGCCCCCGCCGCCCCGGCCACGTGGGAGCTCGCCCCCACCGCGACCGACGAGGAGGGCATCCCGTGGTTCCAGGGCCCGTTCTCGAACGCGTTGGGCCAGGCCAGCCGCGAGGAGCAGCCGCTGTTCGTGTACTTCTGGATCGAGGGCAGCGACTTCTGCACACGGGTCTTCACCGAGACGCTGTCCACGGCGGCGGGCCGCGCCGAGCTCGCCGGCATGCTGTGCTTCAGCGCGGACGCGGGACACCCGCGCGGCGCTCGGCTCGTGCAGCGCTTCGGCGTGACCACCCTCCCGACGATGCTGGTGCTGGGGGCCGACGGACGGGTCGACGATGCGATCATCGGCTACGTGCCCGCCGCGAGCTTCGCGGCCGAGATGCAGCGCATCCGCGCCGGGCAGAACACCGTCGGCTCGCTCCGGCGGCGGCTGGCGGAGGCGCCCGAGGACCTCCAGCGGCGGCTGGACCTGGCGGTCAAGCTGCAGCAGGTCGGCAACCAGGACGAGGCCAAGGTGCTGCTCGCGTCGATCCGCGAGCGCGACCCCGAGGGCCGGACGGTGGTCGGCGCGCAGCTCGCGCTGTGGGACGTCCAGAACTCGATCGCCGGAGCGGCGACCGACCCGTCCGACGCGAACACCTACGACCTGGCGCCGATGTACGCCCACGTGGACCGCATCGGCCCCGAACCGATCCGCTTCCAGGCGTGGGACTGGCTCGCGCGCTCGGAGACCGCGCGGGGCGAGCGCGACAAGGCGCGCATCGCCTACGAGAAGGCCTGGGCCCACATCCCCGAGGACCAGGTCGGCGACTGGGGCTTCGGGCTCGTCGACCTCTATTGGGGCATGCGCGAGCAGCTCTCGGCGGCCGACCGCGACTTCGTCCTGAGCGTAGCGACGCGCGTGGCCGAGAAGGTCGAGGCCCTGGCCGAGCTCGAGCCGGCCGCGCGCTTCGGCATGGACGACGAGCGCTTCGCCACCTACCACGCCGAGACGCTCGACCTGCTCGCGCGCGCGCAGTTCCTGCACGGCGAGCGCGCCGCCGCGGTCGCGACGCTCGAGCGCGCGCTCGAGCTCACGGCCGACGACGGCGAGTTGCGAGCACGGCTCGAGAGCTTTCGGACCGCGCGCTAGAAGAGCCGCGTACGCACACGGTTCGTGCTGCGCGCCGCGCCGCCCCCGAGGTCGAGCACCAGCCCCTGCAAGTAGACGTCGGTACCGGAGTGGGCGGCGGCGAGCGGCGCCTGAAGGCCCTCGAATGCGCCTTCGGAGGTGAAGAAGAAGACCGTGGGCGAGACCGTCCCCTGCCACACCGACGTCGAGGCGTTCAGCACGCCGTCGGGGAGGAGCAGCAGGTTCGCGCCGAGGAACGGCACCCCGGGCATCGGCAGGGGCGTGAGCGACGCCCCCACGACCGCCAGGTTGCCGGGGATGCCGGTGCCGGCGAAGTCGCGCAGCTCGACACCGATCGTCGCCGCGTCGCTCGACATGTCGAGCAGCCGGCCGTTCATGCCGCCGCCGCCGTTGTCGCTGCGCTCGACACCCAGCCCCGCCCCGGTGTCGGCCACGACGTTCAGCACGGGCCCGCGCCACGTCTCGGTCATCTCGACCATCGAGTTGATGCCGTCGAAGAGGGGTCCGCTCCCGCCGAACTGGAAGCCGGCGAACGGATTGATCCCGTTGCCGGTGGCGTCGGCCGCGCTTTCGTCGGTCGAGTGCGCGTCCTGAAACGTGTAGTCGCCCAAACCGCACGTCCCGCCCATCGTCGTCATCCCACCCGGGATGAAGTACGCCGTCGCCATGTCCGACGCGGCCGTGCCGTCCGCCGGCAGCGTGATGCCCGAGCCGACCGTCGAGCCGAACGACAGGTCGATCGCGTAGCCGTTGATGAACCCGGGCGGCGGGCAGCTACCGCCCGGAGGCGAGCAGAGCGACGGGGCGATCGTGCAAGGCGCACCGAAGCCGCTGGAGCCGAGCACCACGATGGCCTCGCTCGTCAGCCCCTGCTGGAAGAAGGCCGGGACGAGGCCGCCGAGCCCGCCCGCGTCGGGCAGCGCGGGCCCGTGCGTCCGCGTGTAGAAGTCTGGCGGCGTCGTCCAATCGGTGTCCCAGAGCGCCTCGTGGTAGCCGTCGATCTCCATGGCCGCCGCGCCGCTTGCGTCGATGTTGGCCATGAAGTCGACACCGGCGTGGGCGCGCCAGAACAGGTCGCCGTTGATGTCGGGCGGACCTCCCGGCGTCGCTCCGATGCTGGGCAGGGGGTAGAGGAAGAGCACGTCGCCGCCGTTGTTGAGCGGGGCGTCGTTGGAGCTCACCTGCGCTGCGGCGTGCGAGCCCAAAGCGGCCGCCGCCAACAGGGCGACCAGGCTGGAAGTCGGGTGGTTCACAGAACCCTCCTAAGGTACGGAAACGCGATGGGATCTCCGGAGCCGCGCTCCGGAGCGAAAGGCAGGCGGCGGGCGGAGCCCGGCTACACCGTGCCCGCAGGCGCAGGAGCTGCCGAAGCGGCTAGTGCGGATCGAGCTCGGTCCAGCGCCCGGCCTCGACGCCGACGTCGACCGGGCCCGCGGCGCCGTCGAGCCGTGATGGGCCCGCGGGCACGAAGGGTGCTTCGAAGGCGCCCAGCTCGTCGGCCTGGAGGAGGACGGCGACGCGCACTTCACGCCCTCCGTCCGCGGACAGCGCGCCGGCCCAGCACAGCTCGGACCCGCGCGTTCCCGGCGTCAGGGTGCCCCGGACGCTCCCCAGAGGCAGCCGCTCCTCCCAGGCGACGTCGCCTCCGGAGAGGTCCAGGGTGGTCGAGAGCAACAGGCGCGACGCGCCCTCGGGCGAGCGCACCGCAAGCCGATACAGGCCCGGCTCGGGATAGCCGAGGTCGAAGCGCCCCTCGGCGTTCAGCGGGCTGGCCGCTTCGCCGTGCACCTCGGCGCCGACGTGGAGCGGCTCGAGCGACGCGGTCCAGCCGGTGCCGACCGGCGCGCCCAGCGCGAGCCAGCCGAGCAGGCGCCCCCCGCAGCGGCGGCGCGCGTCGACGTCGAAGCGCGCGGTCTCACCGTCGACGACGACGCACGACCACTCGATCGGCACGCCGCTGGGGTTCGGGCCGATCGACGAGAAGGAGGGTCCGCCGCGCTCCTCGTCGCGCAGCTCCACCCGCCAGCCGCCCGCGGCAAGCCCCTCGAAGCGATACGTTCCCTCGGGGCCGATGCGGTACGTGCGCGCCATCCCATCCCCGTGGTTGAGGGCAAGGATCCTTCCGGCGGGATCCTCCCCCGCCGGAAGGAGGAGCCGCCCCTCGATCGCTCCCCCGCGACCCAAGGTCAGCTCGATTCCCCGCGCGCCGATACGAGGGTCGAGGTCGAGCTCGAGCTCCTCCGGCGCATACCCCTCGGAATCGGCCCGCAGCACATAGCGTGCGCTGCGCGCCGGATACACCTCGAAGCGTCCGTCGGCGTCGGTCCGTGCGGGCACCTCGTCGACGAGGTAGCGGCAGCGGAAGCCGTTGCTGCGCGCCAGGACGTCGTCGCCGAACACCTCCGAGAGCGTGACCTTCGCGCCCGCCAGCGGCCGGCCGCCGACCAGCACGCGGCCCTGCACGCCGCTGCGCGCGGTCAGCCGAACCTGGATCTCGGCCGGCGCGGAGTCGGGCTCGAAGGGCCCGAGCACGGCGTCCTGGAAGCCCGGGGCGTGGATCTCCAGCCGGAACGGGACGGTGGGAGTCGGCAGCGCCAGCAGGCCGCCGGGCGCGTGCTCGGCCTCGATGCCCGCGAGCGCGCCGTACCCCGCCGCCTCGGCTTCGGCGCCGGCGAAGTCCGCCCGCACGCGGAAGCTCTCGAGCGGCGTTCCGCTCGGATCGGCCACCCGCACGCGCAGCGGGCGCGTCTTGGCGAAGCGCACCACCAGCTCGCCGCTCCCGGCCTCGACATCGTCAAGCAGCACGGCGGGCCAGCGGTGCTCGTGGTCCCGGAACAAGAGCCCGTGCGGCACGTCCGAGGCGACCGCGATCTCAAAGCGGCCTTCGCCGTCGGTGGCGATCGCGGTCTGGTACGCGCGGTCGCCGTTGCGGTAGTGGTAGGAGAGCGGCGCGTCCGGCACCGGCTGGCCCTGCGGCGACAACACCACGCCCGCGATAACGGCGCCGGTGGCGCGCGTCGACAGGACGAGCTCGAGTCCGGCGTTGAGCCCGGGCACCACGTCGACCGGGCCGAGCGAGGTCGACACGAAGCCGGAAGCCTGGGCCCAGACGCGGACGAAGCCCGGCTCGACGTTGTCGAGCTCGAACGAGCCGTCGGCGCCGGTGAAGGCGGAGTGCAGGTCGCGGTACTCCTCGGGACGGGTGCGGCGAAGCTCGGCGGGGTCGGCGCGCTCGTCGTCGAGGCCGGTGAGGAACACGCGCGCTCCGGCGACCGGCGCCCCCGCCGCGTCGTTCACGCTGCCGGCGAGGATGCCCGCCGGCGGCAGGATCAGCTCGCCCAGGTGAGTGGTCTGCCCCGCGTGCAGCACCGTGGAGAGGTAGCGCGTCCCGTGGTCCTGAAGCCGCACGACGACGGTGCAGCCCAGCCGCGGTCGCGAGCCGACGGCCAGCTCGACCTCGCCCGCCGCGTCGCTGTACGCGACGGCGGGACGGTCGAGCAGCCGCACCTCGGCGCCCTGCAGGGGGCGGCCGTTCTCGTCGCGCAGCGTGGCGCGCACGAAGGCGGTCTGCCCGCTGCGACCGGCTGGACCGGTGGCTCCCTCCACCGGCGGAGGCGGCGCGTCGACGAGGCGGCGCTCGCCGACGGTGGCCGGCGCGAGCTCGGCGGGTGGCTCGGTGCTGTCCGCCACCACGTGGGCCGGCTGCGGCTCGGCGGCGGACGGCGCGAGCGTGGAGGTGCGGCCTGCGAACAGCCAGCCGCCGAACGCGGCGGCGAGCAGGAGCACGCCGACCGCGACGGGCGCGAAGCCCGGCGCCAGCAGCGGCTTCCCGACGAGCGGGAGCGGCGGCACCGTCTTGGGCACCAGCGTGCCGAGCAGCCCGCACCACGCCGCGCGGTCGCCGTCGTGCTCGTCGTCGAAGCGAGCGCGCAGGCGCTCTAGGGCGCGCGCCAGGCGCGTGCGCCCGGTGGATGCGGGCACGCCCATGCGGCGCGACAGCTCGACGACCGTGAGCCCCTCGAAGAAGCGTAGGAGCACGGTCGTGCGGTAGGGCTCCTCCAGCGACGTCACGGCGCGGATCACGTGGCTCTGGAGCTCGGCGCGCTCGACCAGGTGGGTCGTGTCCTCGACCTCCTCCGGCTGCGCCGAGGCCTGCTCGCGCGCCGCCCGGCGCCCCTCGCTGCGGTAGCGCCGCCGCGCCAGGTTGCGCACCACGCCGGCGAGCCAGCTCTGGGGCTCGCGCACGTGCACCCCGCTCGTGAGCGCGACGACCAGCGCGTCCTGGGTCAGGTCGTCCGCGGCATCGCTGTCCGAGACGAGGCGCGCCGCGAGGGCGCGTACCCAGCTGGCGCGCGCGAGGAGCTCTTCGAGAGACGGGGTCGGAGGCGTCATGGGCTTCGCCGGAGAAGTGTCCGCCGAGCCCGCATCGTCTCACGGAAGCCCCGATTTTGCGGCTTCGAGGCCCTCGGGCGGCCCCTGGGGGCTCCCGGGCCCCGCTTCTAGAGACTGGAGAGGTCGGGAAACCCGGGCTTGCGCACG
This sequence comes from Planctomycetota bacterium, assembly GCA_039029355.1. GTDB lineage: Bacteria > Planctomycetota > UBA1135 > UBA1135 > JBCCGI01. The sequence goes on along the minus strand of JBCCGI010000082.1, from coordinate 25,660 downwards.
TGCTCGTAGATCAACGAGGTGTGGATGTCGGCCACCTCCGGGCGGGCGCCGATGGTGTCCATCACGAGCGCCCGGAGGTGGTCGGTGTCCCGCACGGCCACGTGCAGCAGGAGGTCGTCCTGCCCGGCGATCAGGAAGAGATCGACCACCTCGGGCAGCCGCAGCAGGAAGTCCTGGAGCAGCGCGGTCTTCTTCTCGGCGTGGTCCGCCATGCGGACCATCACGATGGTCCGCAGGCCGACCCCCAGCGCCCCGGGGTCGACGTCCGCGTGGGCGCCCTTCAGCACGCCCGCCTCCTCGAGCCGGCGCACCCGCGTGTGGCAGCTGGAGGGCGCCAGATGGACCGCCGCCGCCAGTTCCTTGTTGGAGATCCGAGCATCCTTCTGAAGAAGGGCCAGGATGTCGCGGTCCGTTCGGTCCAAGGTGTCCTTGGGAGCAGTCATACGTAGATCCTTCGGTGGATAGCCGCGGATCCGAAGCCGATTCTACTAGAGGACCTACCCCATGGCCTCTTCTTCAACGAACCCGCAAAACCCCTCGCACGCGGTCGCAGCCGGCGAGACTCTCTTTCGGCTCGCGGAGGGCCTCCACGCCTATGGAATCCCGGCTCCCCGGTTGGAAGGGGCGATCCACGACGCGGCTGCCCGTCGCGGGCTGCGGCTCGAGCTGCTCTCCAACCCCACGGCCCTGTTCTGCAGCTTCTCGGCCAGCGAAGGGCCCGAGAACGGGCGGGAAATCCGCATGGCGCGCGTGGAACCCGGCGAGGTCGATCTGGGCCGGCTGATCGAGCTGGAGGGCGTGCTGGCGGCCTTTGAGGAGGGCCGCCTGGAGCCCGAGCAAGCCCTCGGGCGCCTCGAGGACATCCGCCGGGGGCCGGCGGCCTACGGCTCGTGGATCGAGATCGCGGCCTTCGCGACCGCCTCGGCGACGGCGGCCGCGTTCTTCCGCGGTTCGGCGCTCGACATCGGCGCCTCGGCCCTGCTGGGCCTCGGGACCGGTGCGCTGGCTGCCGCGTCACGGCATCGGGCGCAGCTGGCGGCGGTCTTCGAGCCGCTGGCGTCGCTCCTGGTCGCGCTGCTCACCGTCGCCGCGGCGCGGCTCGGGGCACCGCTCGGGGAGAGCGTCGTGCTGCTCAGCGGGCTGATCGTGCTGGTGCCGGGCTACACGCTCACCGTCGCGATGACCGAGCTCGCCACGCGTCACCTGACCTCGGGGACGACGCGGCTCTTCGGAGCGATCGGGACCCTGCTCGGTATGGGATTCGGCGTAGGCATCGGCCGCGCCCTCGGAGGCTTCGTGCCGGCCCTCGCGCCGCCGCGCACGCTGCCGCCCCTGGCGGGGACCGAGCCGATCGCGCTGGTGCTGGCGTCGCTGGCCTTCCTCGTGCTGTTCCGCGCGCCCTGGCGCGACGCGGGGCGCATCGTGTTTGCGGGAGCCCTCGCCTTCTTCGGAGCGCGGCTGGGCGCGTCGGTGTTCGGGCCCGAGCTGGGCGTCTGCCTCGGCGCTCTCGCGCTCGGAGCGGCGAGCAACCTCGACGCGCTTTGGACGCGCCGGCCGGCGAGCGTGATGCTCGTCCCGGGCATCATGTTGCTGGTCCCCGGCGGCATCGGCTTCCAGAGCGTGTCGTCGTTCTTGGCGCGCGACGCGCTGTCGGGCGTCGAGGCGGCCTTCCGGATGGCGCTCGTCGCGATGGCGCTCGTCGCCGGCCTGCTCGCAGCAAACGTCGCGGTACGGCCGCGCGGCGCGCTCTAACGGCGGATTCGGCGCTCGCCGCTGGCCCGGGCTAGAGCAGCACGCGGCCGCGCGCGTCGCGCACGCAGCTCGAGGTCAGCTGGATCCGCAGCGCGCTCTCGCCGGCCGGCACCGGATGCTGGTCCAGGATCAGGTCGTTCCAGACCAGCGCGATCCAGACGTCGTCGGCGGGGAGCGAAATCTGCCCCACGCAGGCGGGTCCATGGCGCAGCGCGAGCACGGGCTGTCCCGCCGCGGGCGCGGCGGCCGTCCCCGCCTCGCCGGGCTTCGCGATCGGCACGATGCGAAGGTCGCCGGCGGAGAGGCCCTCGGCCTCTAGTGCTTCGGTCAGCGGCCGGCCGTCGGGCGTCTCGGCGAAGATGACGACCTGACGCTCGTCCGCGCGATCGGCCGAGATGCGGTCGGCGAAGAGGTCGGGCTCGGGAATGTCCGCGTCCCGCGCGGGAGCGGTCCACCGCGCGGCCGCTGCCTGGCGGTTCAGTTCCACCCGGGACGCCTGGCGCTCGGTCCAGCGGGCCCGGTGCCGAGCCCGGACGTCGTCGATACCCCCATCCGCGGCGATCCAGGCGACACCCCCCAGGAGGGCGATGCCGCCGCCGATCAGGAGTCCTGAAGCGCGCATCGCTCTTACTACGTCCCTCGACGGGCGGGGTTTCGCATTCGTGTCCGGCATTCCTGCGCGCTTGCCGGCTCGCGCCCGCGCGGCCGGTGGGCGACAATTTTCCGAGATGACGGGAACACACGCGACGGGCGAGGCAAGGCTGATCCGCGGGCAAGCGCTCTCCGGCCTGGTCTTCGGCGCGTTCCTCGCGATCCACCTCGCCAACACCATCGCCGGCGCCTTTGGCGAAGAGGCCTACAACCGCTTCATGGCCGCCGCGCGCGGCTGGTACCAGATCGCGCCGGTCGAGATCCTCGGCGTCGGCTTGTCCGCGCTCGCGCACGGCTACTACGGAATACGACGCGCGCTTCGTCGTCGCGCGCGGCGACGGTCGGGCGCGGCGGACGCGGCGCCCGGCTGGCTGCGCCTGCACCGCGCGAGCGGTTGGGTGCTGCTCCTCGTGATCGTCGGACACGTGGCCGCGACGCGCGGGCCGGCGTTGCTCGAGGACCTGCCCGCCGAGTTCTCGCTCCTGCGCTTCAGCCTCGAGTCGTGGCCGCTTCTGATGTGGCCGTACTACTTCCTGCTGTTCTCGGCGGGGACGTACCACCTGCTACACGGCGGGTTGATCGCGCTCAACGTCATCGGCGTGCGCACCGGCGCGCCGACCGCGCGCTGGGCGCGGGCCCTGCTCCTGGCCGCGCTCCTGGCCGGTTCCGCCGGCGTGCTGTCGATGGGCGGCGTGTGGGGCGAGGCCGACAACAGCAACTACGCCGCCTACCGCGACATCTACGAGCGCTACGCGCCGCTGCTCGCCAACCTCGCGCGCTGGTAGGCGCCGGGCTCAGCGCGAGAGGTGCGCGAAGATGCCCTCCGCGAAGAGCCGGTGCGCGTTCGGCGCGGGGTGCTGATCGAACGGATGCACCCAGAGCTCGCGGTCGGCGAGCGCGTGGAAGGGCTGGTACAGGTCGACGTAGTCGATCCCCTCGGCCTCGCAGAAAGCGCCCACCTCGGCGTGCAGCTCGGCGTAGGGATAGCCGTCGCCGAGCAGCGAGAGCATCGGAAACACCGCGATGGTGAACGGCACGCCCGCCTCGCGCAGGTGGGCGTGGATCGCGCGCAACGCCTCCTGGTTCGCGCGCCAGTTCGTCGGGTCGGCGCGCAGGAGGTCGCCGATGTTCGGCGGGCGCCGCTCGATGAAGCGCCGCTGGCCGCGCTGGCGCTGCAGGAAGTTCAGCACGGCGGACACGCCGCCGAGCCAGGGCTCGCCGAGGATCGACGCGTCGTCCCAGACCTTCTGGTACGCGAGCATCGGCACGCGGCGGTCCATGTCGTTCAGGCACATGCCGTACACGACGCGGTCCGGCCCGAAGGCCAGGGCGTGGGCCACGACCCAGGGCGCGTACTCCTGCGGCCAGCTTCCCCCGCCGGTGAAGCCGGCGTTCATCACCTGGACCGGCGCGCCGCGCTCGTCCGCCAGGAGGTCTTCGAGCACTTCGGTCCAGCCGTCCTCGGCGCGGCAGCCCTGGGCGAACGTGAACGAGTCGCCGATGGCCAGCAGGCGCAGCTCGCCGGCGGGCTTGGCGAGCGGAAACTCCTCGTCGCGGAACCCGAGGCTGTTGATCGACACCTCGACGCAGCCGTTCGCGTCGAAGTAATCCCAGCGCGGGCGGTCGTAGCAGAAGCGCGCGCGGAAGCCGGGCTTGATGCCGTTGCGCGGCTCCTTCGGGATCGAGAACACCCCGTCGCGGAAGAAGCCGATCACCTCGCCGAGGTCGACGACACGGTCGCCGTCGTCGCGGATCACCGGCCGCGCGTACGGCTGCGGGCCGAAGAGGCGAAACCCGACCTCGACGACCACCAGCCCGAGGAGCGCCGCGAGCGCGGCGGCGAGAAGGCGTCGCGCCACGTCCCTCAGCGTCGCGCGGTTCGGCGCGACTTGGGACGCGGCTTGACCAGCGCGCGCTGGACGATGCGCTCCAGCTCTTCCTCACGGATCGGCCCGGCCGCGGCCACGCAGCAGCGCTCGGGCAGGAGGTGCTTCTGCGCCGCACGCTGCACGTCTTCGGCCGTGACCTCGGCGAAGGCCGCGAGCAGCTCGTCGAGATGGCGGTCCGGCAGGCGGTTGCGCTCGGCGTACACCAGATAGCGGGTGCGGCGCGAGGCGCGCTCAAAGCCGAGGGCGAAGGAGCCGAGCAGGTATCCGCGCGCGAGCTCGAGCTCGTCGGGCGACACCAGCTCATCGCGGATCCGGTGGATCTCGGCCAGGAAGCCCTGGATCGCCGTCTCGACGTGCTCGGGCGACGTGCCGATGTAGGCGGTGAACGTACCCGGGAACACGCTGGCGGACGGCGTGATCGCGGCGCTCACCGAGTACGCGAGCCCCAGTTCGTCGCGCAGCTTGCGCGTGATGCGGCTGGTGAAGCCCGGGCCCGTGCCCAGGATGTGGTCGAGCACCACGAGCGCCGGATAGTCCGGGTCGCTGCGCCGGACTCCGAGGTGCCCGAGGTAGACGTGCACCTGCTGGCGGTCGGCGAAGTAGGCACCGACGCGCGAGCTGGCCGCGGGCTCCTCCCACGGGATGAGATCGAGGTCCACGCCGCGCTTCCAGCCGGACAGCCGGCGGCGCAGGTGCCGCCGCACTTCCTCGGGGTCGACGTCGCCGCAGGTGGTGACCAGCGTCCGCACGCCGCACCAGTTCTTCTTGTGGAACGACGCCAGGTGCGAGCGGCGGATGCGCTCGACGCTCTCGAGCTCGCCGTACTCGGGCCGCCCGAGCCAGTGGGCGCCGTACACCAGCTGCCGGAAGAGCCAGACCGCGCGGGTGCGCGGGTCGTCGCTCTCGACGCGCAGCCGATCCAGCAGCCGCCCGCGGTGCAGGTCGACGCGGTCCTTCGGATAGGTCGGCGAGATCGTCATCTCGCAAAGCAGGTCCAGCAGCAGCTTCCAGTCCGCGCCCGCGATCGAGCCGGTGAGCCCCCACGCCGAGCCCGAAATCTGCCCGCCTGCGGGCTCTAGCAGGCCGACGATCTCCTGCTCGTCACGCCGCTCGGTGCCCTGGTCCAGCAGCCCGCCGGAGAGGTAAGCGGTGCCCTCGCGCCCCGCCGGGTCCAGCGAGTGGCCGCCGCGCACGTGCACCTCGGCCGAGAACACCGGCGCCCCGGCGCGCGGCGAGACGACGACGCCCGCTCCGCACGGCAGCTCGAAGCGCCGTACAGCAAGGTCCGGGACGGCGAGCGCCGCGCGCCGCGCGGCCGCGGCACCGCTCTTCTTGCGCGCGCTCATCGCTTGCGCGCCTTTGCCTTCTTGGCGCGCTTCGGCTTGGGCTCTTCGGCCGCGGGCAGACTCCACCCCACCACGCGACGGTCGCGGCCCAGCAGTCTGCGCGCGGTGTCGCGCACGTCGTCGGCGGTCACGCGGTCGGTGCGCTCGACCTGGTCCAGCACCAGCCGCCAGTCGGCGTCGACCGCCCACTCGCCGAGCTCCTCAGCCAGGTCGGACACGGTCTCGCCCTCGTAGGCCTCGGACGAGCGCAGCACCGCCTTGGCGCGCTTCAGCTCGGCCGCGCGGACGCGCGTGGTGCGCAGCCGCTCGAGCTCCTCGTCGAGCACGGCCTCGAGCGTCGCCGGCTCGACTCCCTGCGCGCACTCGGCGAAGAGCCAGAAGGCGCCGCCCTCGACGCGCGTGTCGTTGCTGGCCGACAGGCTGGTGGCGAGCCCCTCTTCGAGCACCAGCCGCCGCTGCAGGCGCGAGGCCCGGCCGCTCGCGAGCAGCGCGAAGATGACGTCGAGCACGTAGTCGTCGTCGGTGGTGATCGGCACGGTCTGCCACGCGATGCACAGGCGCTTGCCGGCGTCGTCCCAGCGCGTCTGGATGCGCGTCTCGCCCGGCGGGCTGGCGACGGAGCTGCGGAAGCAGTCGCTCGACTCGTATGGCTCGCCGACGGGGATCGCCCCGAAGTGCTTGCGCACCGCGCGCAGCGCCGCCTGCGGCTTCACGTCGCCGCAGATGACCAGCGTCGCGTTGCCGGGGTGATAGAAGCGGCGGTGATAGTCGCGCATGTCCTCGACGGTCATGGCCCGCAGCGTGTCCTCGAAGCCGATGATCGGCCGCCCGTAGGGGTGGCGCGGGAACACGACCGCCTCGACGTGCCGCATCAGCACGCGCCAGGGATCGTCCTCGCCCATCGCGAGCTCCTCGAGCACAACGTCGCGCTCGGCGTCGAACTCGGCCGGGTCCAGCGTCAGGTGCTGCATCCGGTCGGCCTCGAGCTCGAGCGCGGTCTCCCAGCGGTCCGACGCGAACTCGAACCAGTAGGCGGTGTGGTCGTTGCCGGTGAACGCGTTGTTGTTGCCGCCCAACGCGGCGGTGCGGCGGTCGACCTCGCCCTTCCCGAAGCTCTTCGAGCCCTTGAACATCATGTGCTCAAGGAAGTGCGAGACGCCGGCCTCGCGCTCGGACTCGTTGCGCGAGCCGGTGCGGTAGAAGAGCAGGACGGCGACGACGGGATCGGAGTGACGCTCGGCTAACAGCACGCGCATCCCGTTCCGCAGGCGATGTTCGGTGATCAGCGCGCCGCTCTTTGAAACGGGCGCGTTCGGCTTCTGGGCGCGTTTCATCGGGCGGGTGATGATATCCGGGCCGGAAGGCGGACGCCCCTTCCGGCAGGCTAGAATCCCGGACTCTCCGTCCCCCTCCCGCGAACGATGCTAGCTCTTTTCCTCTGCCCCGCCGCGAGCCTCCCCCAGGAGGCGTACCAGCCCCACGTCGCCGAAGCGTCCGAAGAGGGGCGCGCGGCGATGGCGACCCACGAGCTCCCCGAGGGCTTCGACGTCGAGCTCTGGGCCGCCGAGCCCATGCTCGCCAACCCGGTGATCTTCCACATCGACCACGCCGGCGACGTGTACGTGAACGAGACGTTCCGCCTACACGCCGGCGTGACCGACATGCGCGAGCACATGGACTGGCTCGAAGACGAGCTCGCCAGCGTGACGGTCGAAGACCGGGTCGAGATGTACCGGCGCCACGAGGGCGACAACTTCGCCTCCTACGGCACCGAGCACGAGCGCATCCGGCTCGTCCGCGACACCGACGGCGACGGCTTCGCCGACGAGGCCGTGGTCTTCGCGGATGGCTTCCAGGACCCGGCCGACGGCATCGCCGCGGGTGTGCTCTCGTACCGGGGCGACGTCTTCTACACCTGCATCCCGAGCCTCTGGCTGCTGCGCGACGAGGACGGCGACGGCGTCGCCGACGAGCGCAAGCGGCTGTCCGACGGCTACGGCGTTCACGTCGCGCTGCTCGGGCACGACCTGCACGGGCTCGTCGTCGGGCCCGACGGGCGCCTGTACTTCTCGATCGGCGACCGCGGCTTCCACATCGAGCACGAGGGCAAGGTCCTGTCCGAGCCGCACACCGGCGCGGTGTTCCGCTGCGAGCTCGACGGATCGGACCTAGAGGTCTTCCATACCGGCCTGCGCAACCCGCAGGAGTTGGTGTTCGACGACCGCGGCGACCTGTTCACCGGCGAGAACAACTCGGACGGCGGCGACAAGGCCCGCTGGGTGCAGATCGTCGAGGGCGCGGACACGGGCTGGCGCTTCTTCTTCCAATACGTCACCGAGCCGAACCTGCGCGGCCCGTGGAACGACGAGAAGCTCTGGCACCCCTACCACGAGGGCCAGCCGGCCTACGTGCTGCCGCCGATCGCAAACCTCGCGAGCGGGCCGTCGGGTCTGGAGTACTACCCCGGCACCGGCCTGCCGCCTGAGTACGACGGCCACTTCTTCCTGTGCGACTTCCGCGGCGACGCGAAGCACAGCGGCATCTTCACCTACGCGAACATCGAGAAGGGCGCGAGCTTCGAGCTCGGGCCGGTCGAGAAGTTCGTGTGGTACACGCTCGCGACCGACTGCCAGTTCGGGCCGGACGGCGGGTTCTACTACTCGGACTGGGTCCACGGCTGGGGCATGACCGGGAAGGGGCGCATGTACCGGCTGCGGCACGCGGAGGCGCTCGACTCCGACCTGGTGCGCGAGACCGAGGCGCTGCTGAAGGGCGGCTTCGAGGGGCTGGCGAACGAGCGCCTGGGCGCGCTGCTCGCGCATGCCGACCGACGCGTGCGTCAGGAGGCCCAGCTCGAGCTCGCACAGCGCGGCGCCGGCGTGGACCTGCTCGCGGCGGCGCACGAAGGCGAGGGCTTGGCGCGTCTACACGGGCTCTGGGGAGCCGGGATCGTCGCGCGGCGCGACGATGCGGCCCGCGCCGAACTGGTGGCACAGCTCGTGTCGTTCCTCGACGACGACGAGGCCGAGGTCCGCGCCCAGGCGGCGCGCGTGCTCGGCGATCTGCGCGCGACGGAGGCGGCGGATCGGTTCGTCGCGCTCCTCGGCGACGCGTCGGCGCGCGCGCGACACCATGCGGCGATAGGCCTCGGGCGCATCGGTGTGCCGAGCGCGACCGAGGCGCTCTTCGGGCTAGCCGCCGACGTCGGCGAGTCCGACACCGTGCTGCGCCACGCCGCCGTGATGGGACTCGTCGGCTGCGCCAGCGACGGCCAGCTCCTGGAGCGCACCGAGGACCCCGACCGCCACGCGCGCATGGCGGCGCTGCTCGCCCTGCGCCGGCGCGGGCACGCGGGCATCGCGCGCTTCCTGGAAGACGCGGATCCGCTCCTCGTGCGCGAGGCCGCCACGGCCATCCACGACGAGCGCATCGACGACGCGCTGCCGGCGCTCGCCGCGCTGATCGGGCGCGAGGGGCTGGCGGGCAACGCGCTCGTCCGGCGCGTGCTGAACGCAAACCTGTGGCTGGGCGATGGCCCCGCCGACGCCGAGCGGCTCGCGGCCTTTGCGCTGCGCGACGACCAGGACGAGGCCCATCGCGCCGAAGCCCTGCGCATCCTCGCCGAGTGGGACGACCCCTCGAACATCGACCGCGTGCTGGGGCGCTGGCTCGAGCTGCCCGCCCGCGAGGCGGCCTACGTGCCCGAGATCGTCGCATCGATCAGCACGTCGGTGCGCAGCGCGCCCGACCGCGTGCTCCGCGCCTGGGTCGAGGTGGCCGGGTCGACCGGAGCCGGCAGCGTGTCGCCGACGCTGGCGGAGCTCGCCCGCGACGTCGCCGCGCCGACCGGGACCCGCATCGCGGCGCTCAGCGCGCTCGAGGCCCTGGGCGCTCCCGAGCTGCGCACCTCGGTCGCGGACGCCCTCGCGGGCGCCGACGGCAAGGTGCGCGCCGCCGGGCTCGACGTGCTGCAGCGGCTCTCCCCCGCCGAGTCTCTGCCGCTTCTGGTGCAGGTACTCGATCGCGGTGAAGTGGCCGAGCGCCGCGTCGCCTACCGCGCGCTCGGCGGGCTCGACCACCCGGACGCGCAGAGCGTCTTGGCCGGCGAGGTGCAGCGGCTCGTCGCCGACCTGGTGCCGGCCGAGGTGCAGCTGGAGCTGATCCTCGCCGCCGAGGCGCGCGGGGACGCGGTGATCGACTCGATACTGGAGGACTTCCGCGCTCCGCGCCAGCGCGACGCCGAGCTCGCCCCGTGGCTCGACGGCCTCTTCGGCGGCGACCCGCGCGCCGGCAAGAAGATCTTCCGCGAGCGCGTCGACGTCTCGTGCCTGCGCTGCCACGGAACGGGCAAGCCGGACGAGTCGGACGCGCCGCAGATCGGTCCCGCGCTGAAGGGCGTCGGGTCGCGCCTGACGCGGCTGCAGCTCCTGGAGTCGGTGGTCGCCCCCAACCGGCGCATTGCGGCGGGCTACGAGACCACGACCTTCTTCATGAACGACGGCGAGGTGATCGAGGGCCGGGTCGTCGAGGAGGGCGCGGACGCGCTCGTGCTGGTCGACTCCGACGGCGCGGTCTGGGACATCGACCTGGCCGAGGTCGACGAGCGCCGGCCGGGCCTGTCCGCGATGCCGAGCGGGCTCGGCGACAGCCTCACGCGCGCCGAGATGCGCGACGTGCTCGAGTACCTGAGCTCGCTCTGATGCCCGAAGAACACGTCATCCTGGTCGACGAGTCCGACGCCGAGCTGGGTACCGAGGAGAAGCTCGCGGCGCACCGCCGCGGGCTGCTGCACCGCGCCGTCTCGGTGTTCCTGGTCGACGACCGCGGCCGGACGCTGCTGCAGCGCCGCGCGGCGAACAAGTACCACTCGGGAGGCCGCTGGGCGAACGCCTGCTGCAGCCACCCGCGCCCCGGCGAGGACGCCGCCGCAGCCGCGCGCCGCCGCCTGGCCGAAGAGATGGGCATCGACTGCGAGCTCGAGTTCGTCGCCCGCTTCCAGTACCGCTCGCAGGTCGAGGACGACCTGATCGAGCACGAGCTGGACCACGTCTTCCTCGGGCGCTTCGACGGGACGCCGACCCCCAACCCCGACGAGGTCGACGGGTGGGCCTGGCGCGACCTCGGCGAGCTGGACGAGGCGGTCGAGCGCAGCCCCGACGAGTTCGCGCTGTGGTTCCCGAAGGTGCTGCGGCTGGTGCGCGACTCGGGAGCGCTGCGCGGGGCATGAGCGGCGCCGCGCTCACGCTCGAGATCTGCGTCGACTCGCTCGCCGGCTGCCGCGCCGCCCGCGCAGGCGGGGCCGACCGCGTGGAGCTGTGCGCCGGCCTGATCGAGGGCGGGACCACCCCGAGCGCCGGCCTCCTGGAGGCCGCCTGCGGCCTCGGCGGGATCGACGTCGTCGCGCTGATCCGCCCGCGCGCGGGCGACTTCCTGTACGACGCCGACGAGCTCGACACGATGCGCCGCGACGTCGAGCACGCCAAGGCGGCCGGGGCCGCGGGCGTCGCCCTCGGCGTCCTCACCGCCGCGGGCGGGGTCGACGCGGACCGCATCGCGGCGCTGACGGAGCTCGCCCGGCCGATGCAGGTGTGCTTCCACCGCGCCTTCGACGTCACCCGTGACCCGCACGCGGCGCTGCGCGCGCTGACCGAGGTCGGCGTCGACCGCGTGCTGACGTCGGGGCAGGCGCCGTCGGCGGAGCAGGGCCTGGCGCTTCTGGCCGAGCTCGTCGCCGCGGTGGGCCCGAAGATCCTCGTCGGCGGCGGCGTGCGGCCGCACAACGTGCGCCGCATCCTCGACGCCACCGGCGCGCGCGAGGCGCACGGCACGGCCCGCGGCCGGCGCGAGAGCGCGATGCAGCACCGCAATCCCGACGTGCGGATGGGCGCGAGCGAGCTGCCCGGTGAGTACGAGCTGCGCCCGACGCTCGAAGAGCACGTCGGCGCGCTGGTCGCCGCGGCTCGGGGCTAGTCGAAGAGCACGTCGACCACCGTCTCGAGCACGAACCCGAGCGCGCCGACGACCGTGCCGTCGAAGCCGCGGCTCGACTTGCCGCCCGAGTACTTGTGCTTGCTCTTGTACGCCGGCCGCACCTTGCCCGCCTCGAGGTAAGGCAGCAGCCCATCCCCGGTGCTCCCCGGCGTACCGCCCTGGGTGCGCACGAAGTCGACGATGCGCTCCAGCTCCTCGTGGTCGAGCCAGACGCCGTGGCCGCGGCAGTAGTCGACGACGACGCCGCTCGAACGCTGGCCGTGGCGGAAGTTGCGCCGGTGCATCAGCTCGCCGCAGTCAAAGCACGGGATGTAGCCCTGCTTCTGGCCGTCGGAGATCGGGCTCGGCGCCTCGCTCTTGGGCTTGGCGAGCAGGAACGAATCGAGGTCGCGCTCCGCGTCGCGGCAGGCGGCCTCGAAGGTGTGCGCCGTCAACCACAACCCGCCGCAGGCCGAGCACTCGACCACGTCGGTCACGCCGAGCGAGCGGATCTGCAGCTCGCCCTTGCAGCGCGGGCAGACCTTATCCTCGGGCAGCGCCTTCAGCGCCTGGGGCGAGATCGCGACGCCGCAGCTCTTGCAGTGGCGCGAGTCGTCCTCGATGCGCTTGAAGCACTGCGGGCAGAGCGTGCTCTCGCGGCGGTCCTTGTCCGACAGCTTGGCCTCGCACCAGCGGCAGTTCTGCTCGTCGGCCTCGACCGCACCGCCGCAGTGCGAGCAATGCAGCGCGCGCACGCGCAGGCTGCCCTGCGAGCCCACCGTGATGACCTTGTCGCACAGGCACCGGATCCGATTGCCTACCGGCACGTGCGACACGTCGTACTGGCGCGCGCACTCCGGGCAGGCGATCAGGATCAACGCCGCCTCCTGCGCGAGGCCGTTCCACGCGAGCCCTTTGAGCCACGGGCCCAGCCGCGCTTGGCGTTCCTCCGGCGCTCCTCGGAAGGCGTTTGCACGGTGGCCTCGCCGCGGGCGATGCGCATCAGCTCGTCGATCTCGTCCTTGGTCAGCGGGCGCCACTGCCCGCGCTTCAGGCCGCGGTCGGTGAGGTTGCCGATGCGCACGCGCGCCAGGTTCGTCACCTTGTGGCCGACGCGCGCGAACACGCGCCGGATCTGGCGGTTCTTGCCCTCCTTCAGCCCGACGAGCAGCGTGCTCTGGCGGTCGGAGCTCTTGCGCAGGCTCACGCTCTCGAACGAGGCCTTGCCCTCGGAGAGCCGCACCCCGGCGCGCAGCTGCTGCAGCTGGAAATCCTCGACGCGCCCGCGCACCGTCACCTTGTAGAGCTTCGGCACGCCGTAGCGCGGATGGGCGACCAGGTTCGAGAAGTCGCCGTCGTTGGTCAGCAGGATGAGGCCTTCGGAGTCCTCGTCGAGCCGCCCCACGGTGTAGATGCGGCCGGCGCGGCGGTCCTCGATCAGGTCGATCGCGCGCTTGCGCGCCTCGCGCGGGTCGCTGGTGCAGACGACGCCGGTCGGCTTGTACAGCAGGTAGTAGCGGTGCCACTGCCCCTCGGCCTTCAGCACGATGCCGTCGACCTCGACCCGCTGACGCACCGGGTTCACTTTGGTGCCGAGAGCGGTGACGATCTCGCCGTCGACCATGACCTCGCCCTCGGCGATCAGCTCGTCGGCCTTGCGCCGCGAGGCGATGCCGTTGTCGGCGAGGTACTTGTTGAGGCGCACGAGCGGCTCGTCCGCGGGCTCCTCGGCGCGGTTGGATTCGGTATCAGCGGCCACGGGATCAGGCTTTGGTCAGGAGCTGCACGAGGGTGAGAGCGCCGTCCGCGGGCTCCACGTGATGGAAGCCGGCCGCGGCGGGCACGAGCCAGACGTCGCCCTGGCGGAGCTCGACCGCGACGTCGGCGGCGGGGACATCGAGCGTCCCCGCGCCCTCGACCGCGGCGTAGATCTGGAACTGGTTGGACGTCGAGAGCCGCGAGCGTCCGGACACGCGCAGCACGTTCATCGCGAAGGCCGTGGTGCGCGCCATCTGCGCGCACTCCAAGCCGTCGGCGAGATGCAGCCACTCCGGATCGACCGGCGGGCGCTCGGGGAGGTCGAAGAGCGTTGCCTTCCGCGCCAGCTCGGTGTGGAGCTCGCGCGGCTTGCCGTCGTCCCCCATGCGGTCCCAATCCCACACGCGGTAGGTCGTGTCGGAGTTCTGCTGGACCTCGAGCAACGTGACGCCGGCCCCGATCGCGTGCACCGTGCCGCCGGGCACCAGCATCGCCTGCCCGGCGCGCACCTTCCACGCCTGCATGCTGTCGACGACGCGGCGGTCGCTCATCACCTCGGCGAAGCGCCCGTCGTCGTACGCGGACTTCAGGCCGCAGTAGATCAGGCCCTTCTTGGGCTCCTCGGCCTGCTCGTCGTACTGGGTGTCGAGGAAGTACCACGCCTCGGTCTTCGGCTCGGCAGTGCCTCCGATGCGCACCGCGCCCGGGTCGTCGGGGTGCACCTGCACGCTGAGGTTCTTCTGCGCGTCGAGGTACTTGATGAGCAGCGGGAAGCGCCCGTGCGGCGTAGCCGGCGCGGCGCCCAAGAGGTCGCGCTGATGCGACTTCATCAGCTCGCCCAGCGTCCGGCCCGCGAAGGGCCCGTCCTTGATCGGGGGGTTCTCCTTGGGGCGATCGACGATCTCCCACGTCTCGCCGACGTTGCCGGACGCGCGCAGCTCGATCCCCGGGCAGGTCTCCAAACGCCGGCCGCCCCAAGGCTTGGTGACCTCGTGGCGGGCGAAGCGGAGCGGGTGGAGCAGGCGGTCCATGGAGCCCTGACACCTTAGCAGGCCGCCCCCCCGAGGCCGAAGCCCACTGGAAGGGTTGGAGCCGGCCGTGGGAACGCGCCTAGTAGCCGATGCCCTCCAGCTGCCGGATGAACTCCTCCGACGGCCCGTCGCCGCCGGGCGCGTACGGCACCAGGCTCCGGCGGGCCTCATCGAGCCGCTGGAGCATCCGCTCGAGCGCCCCCGCGTCCCGGGGGGCCAGATCGCGGGACTCGTCCGCATCCTCGTCCAGCGCGTAGAGCTCGTGCTCGCCGTCCGACGACCAGATCAGCTTGTCCGCGCCCACCTGCACCGCCCGCAGGCGCCGCAGCCAGCGCTCGGGCTCGAAGTCGGGCGGGAGCTGGTCCTTGAACTGGGCGTAGATCGGGAAGTCCCCGGGGTACTCGGCGATCCGCACGCGGTCGGACGGGACGTCGCGGAGGTCGACCGCGCTCGCCCCCTGCTCCGCCGGCGCCTCGATTCCGGCGAGCGCCAGGAGCGTCGGGAAGAGGTCCATGTTCGTCACCGGCGCGTCCGAGCGCCCCGGCTCGACCCGGCCGGGCGCGTGCAGAACCAGCGGCACCCGCAGCACGCCTTCGTAGAGCGAATAGCGGTGGCCGACCAGCCGGTGCTCGCCCAGGTGCTCGCCGTGGTCCGACGTCAGCACGACGATGGTGTTGTCGAGCGCGCCCGCGGCCTCGAGCCGCGCGAGCAGGCCGCTCAGCAGCTCGTCCAGCTCGGCGAGCGTCGCGTCGTAGACGCCGCCCATGATGCGGAAGTAGCGCTCGTCCAGCTCGCGCAGACCGTACGTGTACTGCCAGCCGGCGCGCCAGGTTCGGTCGTGCTCGTAGGACTCGTCGACCTCGTCCGGAGAGAGGAAGCGCTCGCGGTAGGCCCGCGGCGGAACCAACGGCTCGTGCGCCTCCATGTAGTTGAGGAATGCGAAGTACGGCCGCCCGGGATCCCGGTCGGCGAGGAAGTCGAGCAGCGCATCGGAGGCCAGCTCGCCGCAGGCCTTCAGGTGCACGTCGTCGACGTCGTCCTTCGACAGCTTGTGGCGCAACTCGGTCGCGCGGTCGCCGTCGGCCTTCGCGCGCAGGAGCTCGAGCGCGCGCGGACGGCGCTCGGGATCCCAGGGGTGTTGCTCGACCGCGAAGCCCTGCTCGAAGTTCTCGCGGAACTGGATGTTGGGGTTGGCCGAGTAGAGGTAGGTCGCGTAGCCCGCGTCGCGGAACAGCTCGGCGATCGTCGTGAAGCGCTCGTCGAGGTGGCGCGTCTTGTTGTTCGCGCCGTGCTCGCTCGGCAGCAGTCCGGTGAACATCGAGGCGTGCGCCGGCACCGTCGAGCTGCCGACCGAGCGGCACTCGTCGAAGACCAGCGCGTCGCGCGCCCAGGCGTCGAGGAAGGGCGTCGTCTCGCGCTCGTAGCCGTAGAGCGACAGGCGGTCGGCGCGCACCGTGTCCCACACGATCCACAGCACGCTGGGCGGCGCTTCGGCGCGCTCCGTGCCGCCGCAGGCCGCCAGGCCGAGGGCGGCGAGCGCCGCCGCGCGCCTCACGCCTCGGCCTCGGCCAAGAGGCGCGTCGCCTCGGCGCGCGCGGTCGCCTCGTCGGCGCCGCCGGCGATCATCGCCGCCACCTCGCGCACGCGCGACTCGCCCTCGAGCACCGCGACGCGGGTGCGCGTGCGGTTGCGCTTGACCTCCTTCGCCGCCCGCAGGTGCACGTGCGCGTGGGCCGCGATGGCCGGGAGGTGCGTCACGCACAGCACCTGAGCCTCCTCCGCCAGCGTCCGCAGGTGGCGGCCGACCTCGGGGCCGAGCCGCCCGCCCACGCCGGCGTCGATCTCGTCGAAGACCAGCGTGCGGCCCTGGTCGCCGGTGCGGAGCGCGGTGCGCAGCGCGAGCATGATGCGCGCCGCCTCGCCGCCCGACGCGACGTGACGCAGGGGGCGCGCGTCTTCGCCGGGATTGGCGGCGAGCCGCAGCTCGACCGCTTCGGCACCGCGCGGGCCGAAGCGCTGCTCGGCCGGCGCGTCCTTGTCCGCGAGCGGGACGATCGCGACCTCCAGGCGCGCGCGCTCGAGGCCCAGCGCGGCCAGCGCACCCTCGACCGCGCGCCCGACCTTGGGCGCGAGCGCACGGCGACGCTTGGTCAGGACCGCGGCGGTCTTGGCCACCTCGGCCTCGGTCGCCGCGAGGTCGTCGGCGACCGTCGTCAGGCTCTCCTCGGCCTGCTCCAAGCGCTCGATCTCGGCGGTGAGCTCGTCGCGGCGGCGCAGCAGGCCCTCGGCGTCGGTGGCGTGCTTGGTCTCCAATCGCTCGAGCTCCGCCAGCCGCTCCTCGACCGCGTCGAGCCGCAGCGGGTCGTCCTCGACGCCCTCCTTGAACGAGGTCAAGCCGGCCGCCGCCTCCTCGACGTGGACGAGCGCGCCGCGCAGCTCCTCGATCGCGGCGCCGATGGGGCGGGCGTCCTCGCTCCAGCGTTCCAGCGTACGCTCGGCGCCGCGCAAGCGCTCGAGCACCGCGCCGTCGGCCTCGGCCAGGTCGTGCACCAGCCGGTCGAGCTCGCCGCGCATCTCGCCGGCGGCGCGCAGCAGGCGGCGCTCCGCCCCGAGCGACGCGTGCTCGCCGGGCGTCAGCCGCGCGTCGGACAGCTCGCCGAGCTGGAAGCGGTACAGCTCGAGCCGATCGCGCCGCTCGGCGCGCTCGGCTTCCAGCTTGCGCGCGCGCTCGGCGAGCGCGAGCCAGGCCGCGCGCGCGCTTCCGTAGTCGGCGCGCGTCTTCGACAGCTTGCCGCGCGCGTCCAGCAGCGCGCACTGCTCGTCCGGCTCGAAGAGCCGCTGGTGGTCGTTCTGGCCGTGGATCTCGAACAGCTCGCCGGCGAGCGCGCGCAGCGCCTTGCGCGGCACCGGCCGCTGGTTGACGTGGGCGCGCGTGCGGCCCTCGCGCGTGAGGCTGCGGCCGAGCACGAGCTCGGCCTCGCCGTCCGCGGCCGACGCGCGGAAGTCCTCGGCAATGCGCGGCAGCTCGGCCTCCAGCCAGCGCTCGACGCGCTGTGCCGCCGCGGCCTCGCGCAGCACGACGCGACCCTCGACGTGGGCCTCGTCCGCGCCCTTGCGCACCCAGCCGCCGGCGCCGCCCTTGGGCGTCTCGCCGAGCAGCAGCTCGAGCGCGCCGACGAGCAGGCTCTTGCCCGCGCCGGTCTCGCCGGTGATCACGTTGAGCCCGGGGCCGAAACGCAGCTCGGCCGCCTCGATCAGTACCAAATCCCGGATGGAGAGCTCGACCAGCATGGCGGACCTAGGATCCCACGGGCCGGGGATGGTTTCCACGCCCGGCTCGCGCTGTTCGTCGGCGGGGCGCTACCCGTCGCAGGACTCGATCAGGCGGTCGAGCTCGGCGCGTGCGCCCGCCGGCAGGAAGCCCGCCCGGGCACGCTCCAGCTGGGCGCGGGCCAGGCCCGAGCGGCGCTCGCGCAGCAGCTCCAGCCCGCGTACGGCGTGCAGGATGGTGCCCTCGCTCACCTGCTCGGGCAGCCGCTCGACGGCGTGGACCTCGATCCACGGCTCGCCCAGGAAGATCTCGCGCACCGTGCCGCGCACGGCGAAACGCTCGTACGGGAGCGCCTCGGCCAGCTGCCGGGCGGCGGGGGCCTTGCGCCGCACGAAGAGGTAGGGCGCGGGGTCGTCGAAGGCGTCGACGTCCCAGAGGAAGCGATCGTCGCTCCAGCCGCGGTAGCGGGCGTGCTCGACCGGCCCGAAGCGCGACAGGTAGGGGTTCCAGCGCTCGACGGCGGACTCGAGCTGCAGGACGAAGCTCAGCTCCTGGCCGAGGAAGGCTCCGGGGTCGGCGCGCACCGCCGACAACAGCGCCTCACGCGGCGCCGGTTGGGCGGGCTCATCGTCCGCCGGCGTGAGGGCCAGGGCGGGGGCCAGGGTCAGGCCGAGAGCGAGCGCGAGCGGGCCAAGTCGGAGCATGGGGTCCGTATCGACGCGTCCCCCGAAGAGCTGTAGGGGGCGGAGGCCGGCCCTCCGTTAAATACGCCGGCCGCCCACCCAGACCTCCGCCAAGGCCAGCTCGGGCCCGCGGAGCACCAGCAGATCCGCCCGCGCGCCGGCGGCGAGCGTCCCGAGCTCGCCCTCCAGGCCGAGCTCCCGCGCCGGGCTCGCCGAGGCCATCGTCAGCGCCTCCTCGACGCCGAGCACGCCGCGGCTCACCAATCGGCGCACCGCGTCCAGCTGCCCCAGCACCGTGCCGGTCAGCCGCCGCCCGCCCTCGGCCGTCTCGTCGTCGAACCAGGCCGAGCCGTCCTCGACGACGCACGTCTTGCCGTGCGAGCAGAAGCTGTGGCCGTCCGCCCCGGGGCCCTTCAGCGAGTCGCTGATCAGGCACAGGCCGTCGGCGCCGCGGGCGCGCAGGGCGAGCTCGAAGGCCTCGCGCCCGACGTGCACCAGGTCGCCGATGATCTCGGGGCAGAGCTCGTCGGCGGTCAGCGCCACGCCCGCGATGCCGGCCTCGCGGTGGTGCAGCGGGCGCATCGCGTTGAAGAGGTGCGTGGCCCCGGTCGCGCCGGCCTGCACGCCACCCGAGGTCTCGGCCACGGTGGCCAGGCTGTGCCCGAGCGACGCGCGCACGCCGCAGCGCGCCAGCTCGGCGATCATCTCGCGCGCGCCGGGGAGCTCGGGCGCCAGCGTGATCGCGCGGATGCCGCGTCCGTCGCCGGTCGCGGGGCCGAGCAGCTCGGCGAGCGCCTCGGGCGAGGGCTCGGCGAGCTCGTCGGCGGGAAGCCCCCCCACCGCGCCCGGATTGACGAACGGTCCCTCGAGGTGCACGCCGAGCGCGCGCGCGCCGCCGGCGCGCGACTGGGCGGTGCGCCACACCTCATCGGCCTCGCCGCCGAGCGCCGCGGCCGAGCGCCGCGGGAAGAGCGTGGGCAGAAAGGCGGTGGTGCCGGCGCCGGCAAGCGCGTTCGCCATGCCCGCCAGGTCGCCGTAGGGGTCGCAGCCGCCGAAGCCGTGCACGTGCAGATCGATCAGGCCCGGCGCCACCAGCGGCAGCTCGTCGCCGCCGCGCGCGCCGGCGTCGAGCGTCACGCGGCGAATCCGGTCGCCTTCGAGCTCCACCCGACCGGGTTGGAGCCGCCCGTCCACCAGCAGCCGGCCAGCGATCTCAGGTGCCATCCGCCGCACTCTACCCCGACGGCTCGTCGGCCTGCACGTACCACAGCGCGTTCGTGCCGTACTCGCGCAGGCGGGCGACCAGGCCGTCGGGCAGCTCCTCGGCCGCGAGCGCGCCGCGCGGGACGTGGAAGACGAGCACCGCCTCGGGCGCGGCGAAGGCGAGCAGCTCGCGCACGGTCGCGAGCAGGTCGGCGCGGGTCGGCGCCTCGCTCAGGAGCGGGTAGGGCGGGTCGAAGAACACCACGTCGGGCGGCTCGTCGCCCCACGACACGCGCGCCAGCGCGTCGCCGCGGTCGAGGGCGGCGCGGTCCTCCTCGCCCAGCTTGGCGATGTTGCCGGCCAGGCGCTCGGACGCACCCGCCGCGCGCTCGACGAAGCGCGCGCTGCGCGCTCCGCGGCTCAGGGCCTCTAGACCGAGGCTCCCCGAGCCCGCGAACAGGTCGAGCACGTGCCCGTCCGGCAGCCAGGGCTGCAGGGTCGAGAACATCGCCTCGCGCACCCGGTCGAGCATCGGCCGGGTGCCGCGTCCGGGCGGCGCGTCGATGCGCTGCCCGCCGTGCCTTCCTCCGATGATGCGCAAGCGCGCAGGGTACGCCATCGCGGGGCCGGCCTCGACGCGCAATCCGCCGCGCACAGCGCCGGGATTGTTCGCCACAAAACCCTTCGACGCGCACCGCTCGATCACTACGCTCGAATCCGTGGTGCACCAACTGCGCGGAACGATGGTCGCCTTGCCGACGCCCTTCCACGACGACGCGGTCGACCTCACCGCCTTCCGCCGCTTCGCCGAGCACCTGGTCGCGGGCGGCGTCGACGGGCTCGTCGTCTGCGGCACGACCGGCGAGACGCCGACCCTCGACGCCGACGAACGCGCCGCATTGATCCGCACCGCGGTCGACGTCGCGGCCGGCCGCATCCCGGTCGTCGCCGGCGCCGGCACCAACGCGACGCACACGACGCTGCGCGAGATGGCGCGCGCCGAGGACCTCGGCGCGGACGGCCTGCTGGTCGTCACGCCCTACTACAACCGCCCGTGCCAGGACGGCCTGCGGCGCCACTTCGCCGCGGTCGCCGAGGCGGCGCGCGCGCCGGTGGTGCTCTACAACGTGCCGAAGCGCACCGGCGTCGACCTGCTGCCGGCGACGGCCGCGCGGATCGCCCGCGAGCACGAGCGCGTGGTCGCGATCAAGGAAGCCCACGCGGCCGAAGGCCGCTGGCGCGAGCACGCCGAGCTCGGAGCGCTCGACGTGCTGTGCGGCGAGGACTCCGAGCTGATCGCCTCGCGCCGCGCCGGCGCGGTGGGGTGGGTCGGCGTGCTGCCGAACCTCGCTCCCGCGGAGTGTGTCGAGCTCTTCCGCACCGCCGCCCCCGAGCCCGAGGGCAGCCCCGCCGCGCTGGCCGCGGCCGAGGCACGCCTCGCGCCGCTCTTCCGCGCCCTAGCCACGGCCGGCAACCCGGCGGCGGTGAAGGCGGGGTTGGCGGAGCAGGGATGGATGAGGGGCGAGCTGCGGTCCCCGCTGGTGGAGCCGAGCGAAGAGCTCCGCCGCGCCATCGCGACGGAGCTGCAGGACTTCACGCCGGCGCCGTTTGGGCTCACCCCGCGCCAGAGCTTGAAACCGACTTGCTAGAGAGTTAGCGAAAGCGAAGTCTGGTTCGAGGTCTCGAACGCGAAGGTCGTCAGGTTGTAGGTCCCACACTGGCCATGCAGGTCCGCGCCGGCCGATGTCGTCGGAACGGAGATCGGAATCCAAGAGATCGCGCCCTCCGCGGTGAACCCGAACGAGGTGGTCCCAAGGAAGCCTTGCCAGACGGTAGCGGTACCGCCGAACAGGCCGTCGGGAAGCACAAGCAGGTTGCCCGTGGGTTGCACCGCGAAGCCCGGGTTCGCAAGGGGCGTAAGCGAGGCGCCGCAGTAGCTGATGCTCGGGAAGGTCGTACCGGCGTAGTCGCGGAGCTCGCAACTGAGAGTGGCAGCACCGCTGCCGACCGAAAGGTTGCGGCCGTTCATCGCGCCACCCCCATTGTACGCCTCCTCGGCTCCGAGCCCGGTGCCGGTATCCGTCACGAACTGGATGATGTTGCCGCGCCAGGTCTCGTTCGCCTCGGCCATCGAGGCAACCCCTTCCTGAGTGGGGCCAGACCCCGCCATCTGAAAGCCGCCCGACGGGTTGATGCCGGTACCGGTGATGTCGGCCTGGGTCTCGTCGGTCGAGTGCACGTCCTGGATGTCGTAGTCGCCCATACCGCAGGCCCCTCCCATGGCGGTCATTCCGCCGTGGACGAACCAAGTCGTCGCGGTATCGGAGGCCGAGGTGCCGTCCGCGGGAAGAACGATGCCGGTGCCGGGGGTGCTACCGTAGGCGAGGTCGACGAGGTACCCGTTGACGAAGCCAGGCGGCGGGCAGTTCCCCCCGGACGGCGAGCATAGCGACGGGTTGACCGTGCAGGGGTTGCCGAAGCCCGAGGGGCCGACGGTCACGATGACTTCCGTCGTGAGGCCGGCTGGGCCGAAGAACGCGGGCTCGAGGCCACCGAGGCCGGCGCTGTCGGGCTGGGCCGGACCGTGCGAGCGAGTGTAGAAGCTCGGAGTCGTGCTCCAGTCGGTGTCGTAGAGCGACTCGAAGTAGCCGTCGATCTCCATCACCGAACCCGCTCCGGTGGGATCCGCCGGCACTCCGGCGAGGGAGGGCTCGACGTCGTTCATGAACTGAGCGCCGGAGTGGGCGCGCCAATAGAGATCGCCCGTAATGTCCGGCGGAGACGCCAGGGAGTCGAAGCCGGAGCTGGGCGAGCTGTAGATGAACATGACGTCCCCGTTGTTATTGAACGTGGCGTCGTTGGAATTGACCTGAGCAGAGGCCCCGAGGGGAAGGGCGAGCGCGGCGACGAAGGGCAAGACTCTCATGACTCTCCTGGTGCAAGAGGGTTACGGGTCCGCCGCCTGGGCCGGTACGGCAAGCGGGAACCCCGCCTGAGGAGCAACGGCGCCGGCCGCTGTCCCTTACGCCGCCAATTCACTTTTCCCGCGCCCTCCTGTTTGGGACGTCCTCTCCCAGGCGATAGCCGGCCGACGCCTCGCCTCACTCTCCGGTCCGCGCAGGCCCACGCCGCGAGCCCCCCGGCCGCTAGAACAACGGAAGCGAGGTCTGATTCGATGAGTCGATCAAGAGGGTCACGAGGTCGAACGTCGCGCACTGACCGTTCAACGTCGCACCGGCAGCGGTGATGGGAATCGGAAGTTGCGCGCCGACGAGGGCGCCTTCCGCCGTGAGCTGAAACGTGGTCGCGGCCACCGGCCCCTGCCAGGTGTTCGAGGTGGCGTTGAACAGGCCGTCGGGGAAGACGAGCAGGTTGCCGCCGAGCGCCGTGATGCCGGGGTTCGGGAGCGGGGCGAGCGAGACGCCGCACACGCCGATGTTCGGGCCGGCCGTGCCGGCGAAGTCGCGGAGCTCGACGCCTAGGGTGGCGGCCCCGCCAGAGATGGAGAGGTTGCGGCCGTTCATCGCGCCGCCGCCGTTGTCACCCGTCTCGACCCCGAGCGGGGTGCCGCTGTTCGCCACGAACTGCAGGATGTTCCCGCGCCAGGTCTCGTTGGCTTCCGCCATCGAGGTCACGCCTTCCTGGACCGGGCCGGAGCCGGCCATCTGAAAGCCCCCGGATTGGTTGACGCCGTTGCCGCTCGCGTCGGCCGGCGTCTCGTCGGTGGAGTGCACGTCCTGCACGTCGTAGTCGCCCAGCCCACAGGTGCCGCCCGAGGCGGTCATACCGCCGGTGACGAACCACGTGGTCGCCGTATCGGAAGCCGCCGTGCCGTCGGCGGTGAGCACGATCCCCGTCCCCGGAGTGCTGCCGAAGGCGACGTCGACCAGGTAGCCGTTGAGGAGGCCGGGTGGCGGGCAGGTACCACCGGAGGGTGAGCACAGCGACGGACTGACGGTGCACGGGTTCCCGAAGCCAGACGGCCCGAGCACAACGATCACCTCGGAGGTCAGCCCCTGCTGGAAGAAGGCCGGCTCGAGTCCGCTGAGCCCGGCGCTGTCCGGCACGGCCGGACCGTGCGCGCGGACGTAGAAGCTCGGGCTCGTCCCCCAATCGGTATCGAAGAGCGACTCGTAGTAGCCGTCGACCTCCATGATCGAACCCAGGGACGGATCGACGTCGTTCATGAACTGGCCGCCCGAGTGCGTGCGCCAGTAGAGGTCGCCGGTGACGTCCGGGGGAAACGCCAAGCTGGTGAAGCCGGAGCTCGGGGAGCTGTAGAGGAAGACGACGTCGCCGCCGTTGTTGAACGTAGCATCGTTCGAATTCACCTGAGCAGCGGCCGGCTCGGCAGCTGCCGCCGCGGCGCCAACGAAACAGGCGGCGAGGGTTCTGGACTTCACCTCGATCTCCAAGTTGCGAACCTAGGGGAGCCGGCTCTCCCAAGAGTGAGGGAGAAGAGACAGCCGGTAACTCCTACTCTAGAGACCGTGGACTCCCACTTCCCCACGCTCGTGGCGGCTCTTTCCCCTCCGGCCCGAGCCGCCGCACCACGCCGCTAGGCACGAAAAAAACCGGGGCGCCCCGCGTCGTGCGAGGCGCCCCGGTCCGTCTTGGTCCGCGGTCGGGCGAGAGCGCCCTACTTGTCTTCGGTCGGCTCCTCTTCGCCGGTCTGAACCTCGCGCAGGCGGGCCGGAAGCTCGCGCTTCTTGACCGGCAGGCGGCGCTGGTCGGGGGTGGCGAGGGCGGTGATCGGGGTCTCGCGCATCACGCCGTTCTCGTAGATGCGGGCGAGCTTCTTCATGGTGATCGTGCCGTCGCCGTTGTGCTTGATCTGCGGCTTGTCGAAGGAGAGCGGCTCCCACACAAAACCGTCCGGGTCGACCTGAATGCCGGTGTCGACCGTCTCGATCTTCAGGCCCTCCTCATCGACGATCGTGCCCGGATCCATCAGCTCGGCGTCGGTCGCCGCAACTTCGTCCTGGACGGCCTCAGGAGCCTCGGCGGTATCCGCCTCGCGATCGCCTTGGGAGAGAGCGAATGCGACGGCGCCTGCCACGAGAACCGCCGCGCCACTGCCGATAAGAAGACCCTTCATGGTGCTAACTGTGGGAATGAGGTCGAGGGAGCCTTGAGCCGAAAGATACCGCGGAACCGCTGTTAAGACGAGAAGGGCCCCTCCAGTGTTTGGAGAGACCCTTCGAAGTTCGTCCGAAGACGAACAGCTATCGAATCACTACGGAAGCAGCGTGAGCGAGGTCTGGTTCGACGAGTCGACCGAGAAGGTCGTCAGGTTGAACGTCGCGCACTGGCCGTGGATCGACGCGCCGGCCGCCGTGGTCGGAACCGCGAGCTGGATGCCCGAGAAGGCGCCTTCCGCGGTGAACACGAACGAGGTCGCCGCAACCGCGCCCTGCCAGACACCCGAGGTGCTGTTGAACAGGCCGTCGGGGAGAACCAGCAGGTTGCCGCCGAGCGCCGGGAGACCCGGGTTCGGAAGCTCGGTGAGCGAGCCACCGCAGATGCCGAGGTTCGGGATGGCCGAACCGGCGAGGTCGCGGAGCTCGGTGCCGAGCGTGGCCACGCCACTGCCGACCGAGAGGTTACGGCCGTTCATCGCGCCGCCGCCGTTGTCGCCGACTTCCGCGCCGAGGCCGGTGCCGGTGTCCGCCACGAACTGGTGGATGTTACCGCGCCAGGTCTCGTTGGCTTCCGCCATCGAAGCGATGCCTTCCTGGACCGGGCCGGAGGCCGCAGTCTGGAAGCCGCCGGACGGGTTGATGCCGTTACCGGTCGGGTCGCCCTGGGTCTCGTCCGTCGAGTGCACGTCCTGCAGGTCGTAGTCGCCCAGACCGCAGGTGCCGCCCGAGGCGGTCATGCCACCGGTGACGAACCAGGTCGTCGCGGTGTCGGAGGCCGAGGTGCCGTCCGCGGCGAGGACGATGCCCGTGCCGGGGGTGCTACCGAAGGCGAGGTCGATCAGGTAACCGTTGACGAAGCCGGGGGGCGGGCAGGTGCCGCCGGACGGCGAGCAGAGCGACGGAGCGACCGTGCAGGGGTTGCCGAAGCCCGAGGGGCCGACGAGCACGACGGTTTCCGTGGTGAG
>JBCCGI010000081.1:0-38220 GCA_039029355.1 Planctomycetota bacterium | reverse complement strand
CACAAGCTAGCCCAGCGCGGGCACGGGGAGGAGGGCGCCCGTTAGAATCCGCGCGCCCCATGCCGCAGCTTGAACGACGCGCGCGCCGCGACGGGCTGGTCACGTACCGCTCGCCCTCGCTGGCCGCCCTGGAGGTTCCGCACGTCTTTACAACGCGCCGCGGCCCCCGCGGAGGCGAGCTCGACCTGCGCGAGCTCGACGCCGGCGCGCGGGCCGAGCTGCTGCGCGCGGTCGGCCTGCCGCAGGCCACGCTGGTGCACGCGCGCCAGGTGCACGGCGCGGACGTCCACGCCTCGGACGCGCCGCTTCCCGCCGAGGCGCCCACCGCGGACGCCCTGCGCACCGCGCGCCACGACCGGGTGCTGGCGGTGTGGACCGCCGACTGCGTGCCGGTGCTGCTCGCCTCGCCGGAGGGAGCGCCGGTCGCCGCGGTCCACGCCGGCTGGCGCGGGCTGGTGGGTGAGGTGCTCCCCCGCGCCGTCGAGGCCCTGGGCGAGGTGGCCGTGGCCGCCATCGGCCCGTGCCTTTCGACCGAGCGCTTCGAGGTGGGCGAGGAGGTCGCCGAGGCCTTCCGCGACGCCGGCCTGGCGGAGACCGTGCACCCCGTCCCCGGCGCGCGCCCGCACGTCGACCTGCGGGCCGCCGCGCACGAGCAACTGCGCCGGTGCGGGGTGCCGATCATCGACTCGACCGACCGCTGCACCTGGCGCGACGCGGCCGAATTCTACTCCTACCGCCGCGACGTCACCCACGGCGGCCAGGCGCACACGGGGCGCCTGGCGGCGCTGATCGGCGTAGCGAACGGCTAGCTCGGCCCGACGCCGTCCGCGCGGCGCTATAACGTAGGCTCGGAGGACGACGTTGCCGCCCGAATCCGCCCGACGCACCAAGACGCTTTTCCTCGACGCGGTCGAGCTCGACGAGCAGGAGCGCAAGCAGTTCCTCGAGCGCCTGCGGGCCGAGTCTCCCGAGACGTGCGACCGCGTCGAGCGGCTGCTCCAGGCCCATTTCGGCGACGCCGCCGAGGCGCTCGAAAAGGTCGGCGGCATGGTCGACGGCCTGCTGCGCGGGCAGAAGGGCCAAGCCGGCGGCGTCGTCGGCGACTACGAGCTGGAGGAGGAGATCGCCTCGGGCGCCTCGGGCGTCGTGTGGCGCGCGCGGCAGCGCTCGCTCGGACGCACCGTCGCGCTGAAGGTGCTGCGCGCGGGCCGCCTCGCCGGCTCAAAGGAGGTCGCGCGCTTCCACGCCGAGGCCGAGGCCGTCGCACGGCTCGACCATCCCAACATCGTCCCGGTCTACGAGGTCGGCCAGCACGACGGGCGGCACTTCTTCAGCATGCGCCTGCTCGACGGCAGCCTGGCCGACCGCGCCGGCGCCGAGCGGCAGTGGGACGCGCGCGAGGCGGCCGAGCAGATGATCGCCGTCGCGCGCGCGGTGCACTACGCGCACCAGCGCGGATTGCTGCACCGCGACCTGAAGCCGTCGAACGTGCTGCTCGACACCGAGGGCACGCCCTACGTGGCGGACTTCGGCGTCGCGAAGCAGATCGACTCGAGCGGCGTGGCGACCATGACCGCCACGATCGCCGGGACGCCGGCCTACATGGCGCCGGAGCAGACCAGCAGCGAGTTCGGCGAGCTGACGGTGTCGACCGACGTGTGGGCGCTCGGCTGCATGCTGTACGAGCTGCTCGCCGGCCGCCCGCCCTTCCGCGGCGAGTCGATCACGGTCCTCCTCGATCGGGTGCGCCGCTCCGACCCCGAGCCGATGCGGATCGTCCGGCCGGACGCGCCGCACGACCTCGAGACCATCTCGCGCCGCTGCCTCGCCAAGGAGCCCGGCAGGCGCTACGCGTCGGCCAACGCGTTCGCGACCGACCTCCAGCGCTGGCTCGACCACGAGCCCATCCTCGCCCGGCGCACGTCATGGCCCGAGCGGCTCTTTCTGGCCTGGCGGCGCAGCCCACTGGTGGCGAGCCTCGTCGTCCTGGTCGGCGCGCTGATCCTCGCGATCGCGATCGGCGCGTCGTGGGTCAGCGTGAAGCTGTCGGGGCAGCTCCGCGAGTCGTACCTCGAGCAGGCGCGGGCCACGCGCCTCGCGGGCGTGCGGGGGCGGCGCTCCGAGGCGCTCGACCTGCTGTCGAAGGCCGCCGCGATCCGGCCCGGCGCCGACGTGCGGGACGAGGGCATCGCCTGCCTTGCCCTGACCGACCTGCAGGCGCTGTGGACCTATCCGCAGGATCGGGACGCGCTGAACTGGTACGGCATGATGTCGGGCGACCTCACGCGCGTAGCGCGGTTGCGGGGCGACGCCATCCAGGTCCGAGCATTGCCGGACGGCGAGACGGTCGGCGAGCTGCAGGTAGACGACGTCAACGGCTACGCACTCTCCGCCGGTGGACGACTGCTCGCCGCGCGGTGCGGTCGGGAGGACGACCTCGACTCGGCACGCTTCTACGCCTGGGACGTGAATTCGGGCGAGCTGCTGCTCGACACCGACGCCGTCGTGGGTTTCACGGCCTTCGACTTCGACCCCGGCGAGCGCTTCGCGGCCGTCGGCACGATGGATGCGCGCGTCCTGGCCTGGGACACGCGCGACGCGTCGGAAGTGCTCGCCTTCGACGTGGATGCGCGGCTGGGCTGCGTGCGCTTCGCCCACGACGGGGACGCGCTGGCGCTGGCGATCGGCGGCGGCGTCAACGTGCTGGAGGTGCGCGGGTTCCCAGGCGGCGAGCTACGCCGACGGATTCCGCTCCCCTCGGCGCCGTACTCGGTCGCGTGGCTGGCCGGGGACGACGGACTGGTGGTCGGCTGCGCCAACTTCGAGGGCTACGTCTTCCGGCTGAGCGAGGAAGGCGACGAGCCGTCGGCCGTGCTGACCGGGCATACCGCGGAGATGGTCACGGTGTTCGCCTCGCCGACCGAGCAGCTCGCGGCCTCCAACTCGTGGGACCAGACCATGCGCGTGTGGGACACCGAGACCGGCGAAGAGCTGATGAGAATCTCGGCCTCCGCGGCCGGCTTCTCGCGCGACGGAGAGCTGCTGGGCTACTTCACCACCGACGAGATCGGCGCGTGGCAGGTCGAGACCGGCAGCGTGCTGCGCACCCTGCACGGACACCGCGGGAAGAGCCCGCAGAGCACGAGGTTCTCGCGCGACGGCAAGCTCCTCCTGACCGTCGGCGGCGACGGGGCCGTCCTTTGGGATCTGGCGAGTCGAGCGCGAATCGCGACGATCACCTCGGAGCACCTCGACGGCGCGGGCTTTCTGCCCGACGGCGAGCGCTTCTTCCTATCCGGCGACGCCGGGCTCGAGCTGCGCTCGCTCGACGACCCGACCTCCACCCAGAGCGTGCTGCTCGAGGGCGACCAGGACCACGCCGGCCTGTCGCCCGACGGCGGGCTGTTCGCCGTGCGCGACAACCAGCTCCTGCGGATCTTCCGCCCGGACGCTCCCGAGGACGCGCTGCGCTTTCGGTGCCACCGCGGCCCCTCGTCGATCGCGGTCAGCCGCGGCGGCGCGTACGTGGCCGTCGGCTCCTGGCAGGGCGGCGGTGCGTCCGTGGTGGACGGAACCACCGGCGAGCTGATCAAGCACCTCCTGCCCGAGCGCGGCTCGATCGTCCCGACCTTCGCGCCGGACGGGTCGCGCCTCGCGCTCAGCGACGGCTACCGCTACCTCTTCTACGAGCTCCCCGGCCTGGAGCTCGTGCACTCGATCGACCGCAAGGTCGGAATCGCCGGCACCGCGACCGGGCTCGCCTACAGCGAGGACGGGAAGCTGGTTGCGGTGACGCTCACGCACTCCGACGTGGGGATCTACGAAGCCGAGACGCTGGAGCCGCTCGCGCGGCTGGAGGCCCCCGACCCGGTGCGCCCCGGACACCTCTGCTTCTCGCCCGACGGAACGGTCCTCGCCGCTTCGTCCACGACCAACCGCGTTCAGATCTGGAACCTCGCCGAGCTGCGGAGCGCGCTCGCCGAGCTGGGGCTCGACAGCGACTAGGCGGACGCCTTTCCACACCGCCGGAGGGCGAGCTGTGGAAGGTCGGTGGAAAACCCGTGGACAGCCTGTGGACGCCCCCCACAAGCCCGTGCAAAGCCGGGGATCAGGAGCCGAGGAGGTCGGCTAGGCGGGCGCGCGCGTAGGCCCACTCGCGGGCGACCGTGCGCTCGGAGAGCTCCATCGCCTTGGCGACGGCCGCGACCTCGATGCCGGCGAACAGCCGCAGGCGGGCGACCTCGGCCGAGCGCGGATCTTCGCGTTCGAGTGCGTTGAGCGCGTCGTCGAGCGCCAGCAGCGCCTCGGGGTCGGTCTCGTTCGTCAGCTCGCCGACCGAGATCGACACCCGGGCCGCTCCCCCGCCGCGCTTCTCGGCGTTGACGCGGCGCGCGTGGTCGACGAGCACGCGCTGCATGGCCCGCGCCGCGGCCCCGAAGAAGTGCCGGCGGCTCGACCACGCCATGCCGTCGTCGCCGACGAGGCGCATCCAGGCCTCGTGCACGAGCGCCGTCGCCTGGAGCGTGTGGTGACCGCGCTCGTCGGACATCCTCCGCTCCGCGATGCCCTTCAGCTCGTCGTAGACGAGCGGGAGGATGTCCATCCACAGGTCCTCGCGCCCGCCGGCCTCGGCGAGCAGCTGCGTCAGGTTGGTGTGCTCGGGCCCGGCCATGGCGCCCATTGTAGGGCGCTCGACGCCGCGCGTGGAGGCCCGTGCTAAGCTGCCCTCAATGGCCACCAAGGAAGTTCAGCTCGACCTCGCGGCGTTCCTCGACTCGCCCGAGTGCGGGCAGCTGTTGGCGTCCGACGGGGCGCCGAGCCGGGACGACGCGCGGCGCGCGGTCCGCGTGTTTCTCAAGTGCTGCTACGAGGAGCTCGGCAAGAAGCCGCGCTTCCTCGACGGCCACGACGTCCATGCCGTCCTCGGGCACCTGATGCCGGGGCACCTATCGCGCGGCGACGCGGTGGCCGCGCACGTGCCGGCCATTCTCGAGGCGTACATCGCGCACCTGGAGTCGACGCAGGTCGTCACCCAGGCCTTCGAGATGCGCCGCGGCCTCGAGGGCACCGTGGACGAGTTCCAGGAGGCCGTCCGCACCGGCCAGCTGGCGCGCCACGGCGAGAGGGAGGAGCCCTTCGTGCACGGTGCGCCCAAGCTGGGGCGCAACGATCCGTGCTCCTGCGGAAGCGGCAAGAAGTTCAAGAAGTGCCACGGGAAGAACGCCTAGGCCCTCGCGGCATGCCGCGCGCCGCGTAGCACGACCCGTGTCGTCGAGAGAACGTGCAGGTTGGTCCGCCGCGGCGGTGCTGCTGGCCGCAGCTGTGGGATGGCTGCTGTGGCGCACGGGCCGCCCGCCCGAAACCGAAGCCCTGCGGCAGGAGACCGTCGCGACGCCGCCCGCGCAGCGCGACGCGGAGCTTGCGGGCCTCCCGTCGCTGGAAGAGGCCGGGCCTGCGAACGCCGACGGCACGCGGTCCGCGGTCGCGGTCGAGCCCCCGACCTCGGCCGCGCCAGGCGATGCGCGGGACGTCGAGATCGAGCCACCGCCGGACGACGGGATCCCGGTCCGCGTCCTGCGGGGACGCACCGAGGATCCCGTGCCGTTCGCGGTCGTCGGCGTCGCGGAACGCTTCAACGCGTCGGACGCGGCGCGGCTGGAGCGGCACGTGCACGGGCTCGCGCTCGAGCAGGAGCTCGAGCGAACCGGCCGCTACTTCCAGGCCGGCGAGGACGGCATCGCCCTGGTCCCGCGGCCGAGGCTCTACTCGGTCGTGACCTGCGACATGGAAGGCCTGTGGGGCACCGCCGAGCTGTGGAAGGGGCGCGTGCAGGACTTCGAGGAGCTGCGGCTCTTCCCCTCACCCGCGCTGCTGGTGCGCGTCGTGAGCGACGCGGACGGGACGCCGATCGCCGGCGCGCAGGTGGCGATCCGCTACGTCCTGGGGCGGGAGGACAGCGAGACGCTGGCCGTCTTCGAGGCCGACTCGCAGGGCGAGGTGCGGATCGCGGGTCTGAGGCAGTACGCCCGCAACTACTGGGCTCACACCGAAGCGCTCGTCGTCGTTCCGGCGGGGCTCTTTGCCGAGGAGCTCGGTCAGCGCTTCGAGCCCGACTCCCCGCCGGATCGCATCGAGCTGGCGCTCCCGCCCCTCTCCGAGCTCGAGGTGCTGGTTGTCGACGCCGATGGGCAGCCCGCGGAGCGGCCGGTCGGGGTGCGCGTCGGCACGCGGGTCAGCACGCTCCACGACCGCGGCCGCACCATCGCTGCGGTCACCGAGAACGGGCGCGTGTTGTTCGAGCAGATCGGGGTCGGCCTCGACCTCGCGCTCGATCTGGAGGACCAGCACGGCACCATCGGAGAGCCCTTGCAGGCGCAAAGCGGCGCCTCGGCGGGCTCGCGTGTGACGGTCACCCTGCCCCTCGTGGATGAGCGGCCGCTCGTGGCGGGTACGGCGCTCGGCCCGGCCGGCGGGCCGCTGGCCGGCGAGGAGCTGTCGGCGGTGTTTCGGCGCGACCGCTATCGATTCCAGCAGCGCGCGTCGGTCCTCACCGCCGCCGATGGGTCGTTTGAGCTTCCCGTCCGACCCGGGACGCAGGGAGAGCAGGAGCTCTTCCTCGAGCTGACGGCCGCCGCGCGCCCGCCGCGGCGCCCCACGGCGATCCAAGCCTCGCTCCGGATCGAGGGCCCGCTCCCCGCGGCCCGCTACGAGCTGGGCCGGGTTTCGCTCCGCGAAGCGCCGCTGCTCGCCCAGGGGCAGGTCGTGGATCCGGACGGCGGACCGATCGCGCGGGCGCTCGTGCAGGTGCGCGCACTCCATCCGGAGCGGACCGGCAACATCTTCGGCTCGTGCCGCTCCGACGAGCAGGGCAGGTTTGAGCTCCGCGGGACCTATCGCGAGCCCGAGCTGCGGCTGATGGGCTCGCACCCGAGCTTCCGCTCCCCGGATCATCCCGAGGTCGCGACGGGGTCGCGCGACGTCCGGATCGAGCTCGCCTGGGCCGGGCGTATCGAGGGAAGCGCGCTCTTCGACGACGAGTGGCTCTGCGACTTCGCGCTGGCGGAGGCGATCCGCGAGGACGACGAGCGGGGCGCGCAGCTCAAGCGCCCCGGCTTCTTCGCGTTCGACTCGCTCGCGCCGGGGACGTGGACGGTCCGCGTCGGCATGGAGAACGACATCAAGGACGGAGTCGAAGTCCAGGGCGTCGTCGTAAGGCAGGGCGAGACGACGCGCGACCCGCGTCTCCAGGACATCGACCTTCGCGCCGCGCGACACATGCGCTTCTCGGTCGTCGACGCGAGCGCTGATCCCATCGAGAAGGGCGCGGTGTACTACCGCGCCGCGGGCTCCGAAGCGTGGAGCCTCACGGCCGAGATCGAGAACGGCAAGGCCGACGTCTTCACCGCGCTTCGCGAGCTCGACCTGTACTTCGACGCGGCGGAGCACCGCGGGCAGCTCGTCCCCAACGCCCGCGACGGCGGTCGAGTCGTGCTCCGCGAGCCGCTCCGAGCCAGCTTCCGCTGGTCCGAAGAGCGCCCCGAGACGAGCGGCGCACGGCTCGTCCGCGTCAGCATGAGCCGCGCGTCGACGGACCTCCCACGCATGGACCCGGGCATCTTCATCGTCGGCCCGCAGGACGACGAGGTGCTGACGATCGTCCCCGCCCCGGGCCGCTACCGGATCCGGTACGACCGCCAGGTCCTGCTGCACCAGAGCTGGGTGGAGCAAGGCGAGCCGCTCTTCGACGAGGTCACGATCCGCGACGCGGGCGGGGTGCAGCCCTTCACCCTCCGCCGCCCGCCCGAGGTGATCGAGTTCCTGACCCGGCCCTCCGAGGGCGATTAGCGCCCTCCCACGACGCTCCTCCTACGATCCCGTAACCGCCGGGACGCGGGCGTATAGGACGACCCCGTGCAGGGGAGGGCACGCGAAGGGTGGATCGTCGCAGCCGTGCTGCTCGCAGCCGGGGCGGGCTGGTTCCTGTGGCGGGCGGGGGCCGTACGCGAGGACGCGGCCGCGCGCCCCGGTGCCGTCGCGACGCCCTCCGAGCTGCCCGGCGCCGACCTGGAGAGCACCCCTTCCCTCGAAGAGGCCGGGCCCGCCGCGGCCGAGCGAGCCCGATCCGCCGTCGCCGTCGGCGCGGACCCCGCGCCGGTCGCGGTCGTCGACGAGGCCCCGGCCGTCGACGTCGAGCCGCCGCCGGAGGACGGCATCCCGGTGCGCGTGCTTCGCGGCCGCACGGACGAACCCGTGCCGCTGGCGATCGTCGGGGTCGCCGAGCGCTTCGGCGCGACCGACAACCTGCGCCTGCAGCGCATGGCGCGCGGCGTGTCGGTCGCGGAGGAGCTCGCGGGCAACGGCCGCTACTTCCAGGCCGGCGAAGACGGAGTCGTCCTCGTACCGCGCCCGAAGCGCTACTCGATCGTCGTCGGCGACACCGAGGATCTCTGGGGCCTGGCCGAGCTCTGGCCCGGGCTCCTGCGCGAGTCCCCGGAGCTGCGGCTCTTCCCGAACGACTCGCTGCGCGTGCGCGTGGTCAGCGAGCTCGACCGCACGCCGCTCGCCGGCGCCGAGGTCGCGATCCGCTACGAGGTCGAGCCGACCGACTCCGAGACCCTGGGCACCTTCGAGACCGGCTCCGACGGCGAGGTCCGGATCGGAGGGCTCCCGCAATACGCGCAGTACTACTGGGCGCACACCGAGGAGGTCGCCGTCGTGCCGTGGGGGCTCTTCGCCGAGGAGATCGCGGAGCGCTTCGAGCCGGACGCTCCCCCGGAGCTGATCGAGCTGGCGCTGCCGCCCACGTCGGAGCTCGCGGTGCTCGTCGTCGACGCCGGCGGCCAGCCGGTCAAGCAACCGATCGCGGTCCGCGTCGGCGCGGGCAACGACCCGTTCGGCGACTACGGGCGCAGCGTGGCCGACGTCACCAAGGACGGCCGCGTGCTCTTCCGCCAGATCGGGCTCGACCTGGCGCTGAAGCTGCGCGTCGAGGGGCTGCGGACCTTCGTCGGCGTCCCGGTCGAGACCCGCAGCGCGGCCGTGCCCGGCGGGCGCGTCACGGTCACGCTCCCGCTGGGCGAGCTCGACCCGGTTCTCTCCGGCAGGGCCCTCGGAGCGGACGGCAAGCCGCTCGCCGGCGAAGAGCTGGCGACGCTCCAGCGCTGGGCCTACTACCGCCCCTACGAACGCTCGTCGGTCGTCACCGGCGCCGACGGGTCCTTCGAGGTCCACACCCGCGCGTCCACGCGCCGGCAGAGCGAGATCTACCTGGAGCTCACCGCGCCCGCGCGGCCGCCGGAGCGCCCGAAGCCGATCCACGCGTCGGTTCGGCTCGAGGGGCCGCTGCCCAAGGAACGGGTCGAGCTCGGCGACGTCACGCTGGCCGAAGCTCCGCTGCTCGCCGGCGGACGCGTGACCGACAAGAGCGGCACGCCGATCCCGCGCGCGCTCCTGCAGGCATACGCGATCCACCCGAAGCTCAGCGGCAACAAGATCGGCGCCTATCGCTCGCGCGAGGACGGGAGCTTCGAGATCCGCGGCAGCTACCGCGAGCCGACGCTGAAGCTGGCGGCCTACCACCCGAGCCATCGTTCGACCGAGCCGCTCGTGGTCGCGGCCGGCGCCTCGGACGTGCAGGTCGTCCTCGAACAGGCGGGACGCATCGAGGGCAGCGTGATCTTCGAGCACGACTGGTACAGCGACTTCGGCATGGTCCAGGCGATCTACGAGGACGGCGACGCCGAGCAGATGGAGAGCCTGATGCGCCCGGGCTACTTCGCGTTCGACTCGCTTCAGCCGGGGACGTGGACGATCCGGCTGGGGATGGACACCGACGTGCAACACGGCATCGAGATCCCGGGAGTGGTCGTGAGGCCGGGCGAGACCACGCTCGACCCGCGGCTCCAGAACGTCGACCTGCGCGCCAAGGTCCGGCAGCTCAGCTTCCGCGTGGTCGACTCCGAGGGCCAGCCGATCGACGAGGCGCGGATGTACTTCCGCGCCGGCGGCTCGACCGAGTGGACGCTCGCTTCCTACTTCGACGGCGGGGAAACGCACCTGTTCACGGTGGTGCCCGACCTCGACCTCTACTTCTATGCGGAAAAGCACCGCGGAGAGCTGCTCCCCAACGTCCGCGACGGTCGCGACGTCGTGCTCGGCCCGGGCCTGCGCGCCAGCTTCCGCTGGACCGCGGAGCGGCCTCCGTGGGGTAAGAAGCGGCTGTTCTCGGTCGACATGCAGCGCGACGAGAGCGACCTTCCGGCGCTCGAGCCCGACCTCGACGTGGCGAACCCGGACGACGACCCGGTCACGACCTACGCGCCCGAGCCGGGGCGCTACCGCATCCGCTACCAGCCGCGCATCAACGAGAACGGCACGTGGCGCCACACCGAGCCCGTGGACCGGCAGGTGATCCTGCGCGACACGAGCGACGTGCAGGAGTTCCTGCTCACCCTCCCGCAGGAGGTCGTCGACTTCATGCAGCCGAACGAGGCGGACGACTAGGCGCGGCTACTGGACCGCGGCCGTCGTCAGCACGTGCTCGGCCTCCGAGACGACCACACCGCCGGGTCGCTCCAGGGTCACCAGGAAGGTCGCCGCGCGCCCGACGCTCAGCTTGGCGTCGATCGGCACGACCAGCGTCGAGGCGCCGCTCGGCGAGTCGAACACACCGCCGTCGATCGGCTGCGGCTCGGCGCGCTCACCGTCGATGATCCAAAGCTGGTACTGGTTCACGCCCGGGTCGTTGACCGGCAGGTCGCGGAAGAGCATGTAGCCCTCCTGCTCGCGGTCGCTCCAGACCACCTCACCGGACACCTCGCCGGCGTTCGCGTCTTCCGTGCGTGTCCAGTCGATCTGCACCAGGTCCGTCGCGCGGGCGAGCAGCGCCTCACGCGCCACCTCGGGCGTGGGCGCGTCGCCGCCGCCGCGGTTCAGGACGATGACCAGGAGCGCCGCCGCGGCCGCCAGCCAGCCCAGCCAGGGCGAGCCGAGCAAGGAGCCCTGCGCGGGCTCGGGGCGCGGCACGGGAGCGGGAGCCGGAGCGGGTGCGGCGGGGGCCGCGGTGCGTGGAGCCGGGCGCGCGCCGCCGGATGCGGACGCCGCGAGCGTCTCGCGCAGCCCGGAGGGAAGCGCCTCGCGCTCGGTGCCCGCGGCGAGGATCTGCAGCACCGACGCGGCGTGGTCGAGCTCGCCCCCGTCCACGTCGGGGTGCTCGCCCAGCAGGCGCTCTAGTTCCTGCGCCTCCGCGGGGTCGAGGTCGAAGGTTGCGCGGTCGGCCAGGAGGTCGAGCAGTCGCTGTTTGGCTTGATCGCTCACGGCCGCTCCTCCTTTCCTTCCTCGCCTCGCTGGAGAATCTCGCTGACGCGGGCCAGCCCGCGCCGGATGTACGTCTTGACCGTCCCGAGCGGGAGGCCGGTGAGCTCGGCGATCTGCGAGTGGCTCAGCCCCTCGCGGATCGAGAGCAGCAGCACCCGCCGCTGCTCGGGGACCAGCTCCGAGAGCGCCGAGAGCGCGCGCTCCGCCTCCTCGCGGCGCAGCAGGCCTTCGAAGGCCTCGTGCTCCTGGGGGATCTCGATCTCCTCGACCGGCTCCTCCTCGGGGCGACGCGCCTTCTTCCGCTGCTGGTCGATGAGCCGCCTCCGCGCGATGGTCGTGATGAAGGTCGCCTCGGAGCCCAGCTTCGACCGGTAACGCGCGGCGCTGCGCCACACGTCGATGAAGATCTCCTGAACCAGATCCTCCGCCAGGCTGCGATCCCGGACGCCTCGCAGCACCAGGGTCCAGACCAGGGAACCGTAGCGGTCCAGCACGCCCTGCACGGCGTCGGGATCGCCCTCGGCGACCCGGGGCAGGAGAGCGGTTGTGGAGACGGCCATGTTGGGCGACTGCGTTTCCTCGTGCTCACGATTTTGACCAGCGGAGCCGGGCGGGTCGAGCAGGACCAGACCGGAAGCGGGCGCCGCTGGCATCGCGCTGTGGAGTTGGAATAGCAAAACCGATCCCACCCGTCACGCGAGCAAGCGGAGACCGGCCGTGCCGATCCCCGCTTGGCTCAGGCTTGACTCGGGAAGGGCCCGGCGTTCCTACCGAGGCATCAGGACGGTATCGATGACGTGGACCACGCCGTTCGAGGCGTCGAGGTCGGCGGCGACCACGTTGGCACCCTCGACCCGCACGCCGTGCTCGTCGGCCTGGAAGCGGACCTCGCCGCCCTGGAGCGTGGCCGCGTGCCCGGCCTTGATGGCGCCGTCCGAGAAGACGCGGCCCGAGATCACGTGGTACTTGAGGATCGTGGCGAGCTTCTCCTTGTTCTCAGGCTTGAGCAGGCTCTCAACCGTGCCGGCCGGCAGCTTGGCGAAGGCGTCGTCGGTCGGCGCGAGGACCGTGAACGGGCCGCCCTCGGCCAGCGTCTTGGCGAGCCCGGCGGCCTTGGCGGCGGCGAGCAGCGTCTTGAAGGTGCCGGCGCCGTCGGCGGTCGCGACGATGCTCTTGTCGCTGGGCAGCATGACCGTGTCGATGACGTGGATCGTGCCGTTCGAGCACTTGATGTCGGTCTTCACGACGTTGGCGCCGTCGATGCGGACGCCGCGCTCTTCGCTGACGAGCACGTCGAGGCGCTGGCCGTTCAGCGTGTCCGCCGCAGTGACTTTGACGACGTCGCGCGCCATGACGTTGGCGGGCACCACGTGGTAGGTGAGGATCGAGGCGAGCTTGGCCTTGTTCTTCGGCTCCAGAAGGCTCTCGAGCGTGCCGGCGGGCAGCTTGGCGAAGGCCTCGTCCGTCGGCGCGAAGACCGTGAAGGGGCCTTCACCCTGCAGCGCCTCGACCAGCCCGGCCGCCTTGACGGCCGCGACGAGCGTGTTGAAGCTGCCGGCGTTGACGGCGGTGGAGACGATGTCGCTGGCCTCGTCGTTGTGCCAGGCGGCGGTCTTGGAGGCCGAGCACGTCCCGCCATCGTCGACGGTGAGGGCGGTGGCGCCGAGGGCGGTGAGGGAAGCGAGGGTCAGGGTGGTGATGACTTGCATGGCTGTCGTCTTTTCTCTGTGCGGTATGTCCGTGGGAACGCCGGAGGTTTCGCCACCCTGAGGGGGGCAGATTCAGGGCCGGACGATTCCGCGGAAAGCGGCAAAAGTTGCATCCGGCCGCGCGGAGGCCCCGAAGGCGAGCATGGAGCAGTTCCTGTCGGGCGGCCAATCACACGGCGACTCCTCGGTTCGTTCGGCAAGCAGGAAGGGGCTGCTCCGCCTTCCCCCTCCCCCGCCCGGAGGTCGCCGTTTTTCCGCCCCTGAGCTGGCTCGCGGGGGCCGCGTGGCGAGGATGGACGCCCCACCCGATGGAGTCCCCGTCCCAAACGCGAGACCCGGCCCGACTGCGGGCCCTCCTGGCGCGGATCAGCGCGCTCTTCGAGCTGCCCGAAGAACGCCTGCGGGCGCCCGCGCCCACGGTTTCGGGCTGGAGCGCCGCCGAGCACCTTTTCCACGTCACGCTCGCGAACGACATGAGCCTGAAGAACGTCCGCAACCTCGCGGACGAGCGCGGGCGGCTGCGGCGCGAGCTGGAGGAGCTGGACCCCCGCGCCGTCGACATCCTCCGGCGCGGACGGCTCCCCCGCGGCACCGAGGCGCCGCGCTTCGTACGGCCGCCGGCCAAGCCCGACCTCGCCATCGCGCGGGACATCCACGGCGACGTCCTGAAGGCCGCCGAGGAGCTCGAAGGGCGCGCGCCCGAGCTCGCGGCGGCACCGCTGGGCATCCCCCACCAGGCCCTCGGCGTGCTCACGGCCGCGCAATGGCTGCGCTTTGCGCGGCTGCACAGCGCGCACCACCTCGGCATCGTCCGTTCGGTGCTGGAGGCGACGGGATGATCGCCCTGCGCCGCGGAGGCTCCGGCGGCGCGGCCGCGCTCGTTGCGGCGGGCGCCCTGCTGGGCGCGTGCCGGTTCCCCGCCCAGCCCCCGCCCGGTGCATCGGGTGCCGAGATCTATGCGCTCCAGCTGTGCGCGAACTGCCACGGCGAGCAGGGCGAAGGCAAGACCCAGGGGCCGCCGCTGCGCGGGCTGAGCGCGCACTGGTCGCGCGACGACCTGGCGGACTTCCTCGCGGAGACCGACGCGTGGGAAGAACGCGACGAGCGACTGGCGCGGCTCGCGCGGGAGTACTCGGGCGACATGAAGCCGTACGACAACCTCAGCCCGGCCGAGCGGCTGCGGCTCGCCGACTACCTGCTGGCGCTGTAGCGCGGCGCGCGCGAGCATGACGGCCTCCGGAGTGCGACGCTACGAAGAGCCCTGCCGCCCGCCGCTGTGGGCGCGGGGCGGGCACGCGCAGACGCTGCTCGGCCACGTGCTCCCCTCGCGCGGCCCCGAGCTGGGCAAGCGCCGCGGGACGCCTCACCGCGAGGTCGCGCTCGACGACGGCGACCGGCTGCTGGTGTTTGAGCTCGCCGGCACGAGCGGCGTGCGCGTGCTCCTGATGCACGGGCTCTCGGGCGACGTCAACTCGGAGTACATGCGCCGCACCGCC
Source organism: Planctomycetota bacterium (assembly GCA_039029355.1). Lineage (GTDB taxonomy): Bacteria > Planctomycetota > UBA1135 > UBA1135 > JBCCGI01. The sequence goes on along the minus strand of JBCCGI010000081.1, from coordinate 23,699 downwards.
GCGGCCGTCGCCGCGCGCGGGCACGGGGTGTGGGCGGTCAACCACCGCGGCTGCGGCGAAGGCGCGGGGCTGGCGCGGGGCACGTATCACTCGGGCAAGACCGAGGACCTGCGCGCGGTGCTCGCCGCCAGCCGCGCCGACGCACCGGAGCTCACGCACGTGGTCGTCGGCTTCTCGCTCAGCGCCAACCTGGGCCTGTTGCACCTGGCGAGCCGCGCGGAGCCCCAGCCCGACGGGCTGATCGCCGTCAATCCACCGGCGGACCTGCACCGCGCCTCGGTCGACATCGGACGCGGGCTCTCGCGCCTGTACGAGCTGCGCTTCGGGTGGCGCCTGCGGCGCGCGATCGCCGACCGCGCGCGGCGCGGGCTCGACGAACGCTCGTATTCGATCCCGCTGGGGGTCTCGCTGCTGCGCTTCGACGACCTCTTCACCGCGCCCCACAACGGCTTCGCCGACGGGCTGGACTACTACCGCCGCTGCTCGGCGCTGCCGCAGCTGAACCGCATCGAGACGCCGGCGGTCATCGTCACCGCGGGCGACGACCCGTTCGTCGACCCGTCGATCTACGACGGCGCCGAGCTGTCTCCGGCGGTGACGCTGCACGTCGAGCCGACCGGCGGCCACGTCGGCTACCTCGCGCGCCGCGGGCTGGGGTGGCGGCGCTGGCTCGACGGCGCGCTGCTCCACTACGTCGACGAGCTCGCGGCCCGCCGCTAGGGCGCGCTCAGCCCCCGGCTTCGGGCGCGCCGGGGAACTCGATCCCGTCGTCGGACGGAGGCGGCGCCAGAGACGCGAGGCGGTCGCGCAGGTGGCGGCGTCCGCGCTGCAGGTGCGTGTACACCGTCTGCAGCGGCCGGCCGGTCAGGCGCGAGATCTCCATCGGCGGCACGTCGTCGTAGAAGCGCAGCGTGACGGTCGTTCGGTACGGCTCGGGGAGCGCGTCGACCGCGCGGCGGAGCACGTTGACCGCCTCCGATTCCTGCGGAGGCAGGGCGCTGCGGGCGCGCAGGTATTCGGTCGCCGCGCGACGCTCGTGCTCGCTGCGACGCCGCTCGCTGCGGAACAGCGAGATCGCCTTGCGCCGCACGATCGTGCGGATCCAGCCGACCACCCGCCGCTCGTGGCGCGGAGGGTTCGCCTGGATCAGCAGGCAGACCTCCTGCACGAGGTCGTCGACGTCGTTCGGGTGAACGAGCCGCTGAGCGAGGCTGCGGATCGTGTCGAGCTGGTCCTCGACCCTCATCGAGACCCCCTCATCAGGGCGCGAGCGCCGCTCTCCGCTCCCCGCGCAACGCGGGTGCGGGAGCCGTTTCCGGTGAGGTGGGTGCGGGGGCGACAGGACATCGGCGGGACAGCAACCACTCTCCTCACTTCGAACCGATCGTGCCGTCACGGAGTTGTTGACGACAAAGCCCCCGCACGCCCGCGGGGGGCCGGGTAGGCTCCGAAGGAAGGGCTTTCCCGGCCTTCAGGGCGCGGGGGAGCCGGTTCGGCGCTCCGAGGTCTCCCCACCTGTCCCCCCTTGTTGCAATCAAGTGTTGACGCCAGGGATTCCAGGACCGCCCTACGCTGCAATCATGACCTGGGAAGAGCTCGGTTCACCGGCCGCCACCACAACCGACCGGGCTTTCACCTGCACCAAGGAGGTTGCCATGGGTCTTAGCACCAAGCTGGGTGCACAGAGGCGCCGCTGCGAAGCGGCGAGGAAACTAGCCTGGTCCTGGATGAGCTCTACGGGCTCGAATCAGCGTGGTCTGGCACAGCTGATCGGAGAGGACCCCGCCACGCTCAACCGCTTCCTTAATGCGGATGCGCTCGACCGACACTCGCGAACACGGCCGGCCTGGCTGCGCATCGCGGACAAGGTCGAGCTGCGCTGTCTGAACGGCAAGCACGACATCGACGACGATGCGCTGCCGCCGGTCAACTCGACCGACAGCGACGACGAGCAGTGGTACGTGCGGCACTGGTACCGGCTCGTCGCCGCACGCGAGCGCTACGACTCGATCGAGGCCCTGTTGCGCATGGGCGAGTTCTGCTCGCAGGCGCTGCACGGCCCGCGCGGCTACGCCGCGCGGATGTGCGTGAACTCGCTGCTGACGTTCTCGGCCATCATCGACGAGCTCGACCACGGCGCCGTCTCCAACGAGCTGCTGCGCCACACGCTGACGCGTGTGGACCGCCTCGAGCGGCACGCGATGGAGAGCATGTCAGACGAAGAGCGCGCCACGCTTCCCCAGCGCGCGCTCGGCTACGCCAGCATGGGCCGCGGCTTCCTTGGGCTCCTGCTCGAAGAGCGCGGCATCGTCGGCCACGCCGTGCAGGGGTTGATCAACTCCGCCGCGATGCCGCACGAGACGCGCTTCAAGCTTTGGCACAACACGCTCGGCTTCCTGGACCTGCTGCTGGCCCGGGAGTACCCGGGAGCCGGCCCCTGGTCCGGCGAGGCCGCCGAGATCGCGAGGGTGGACGTTAGTGACTCGCTCTACAACGCCCTCAGGACCCGCGAGCTCCCTGCTCTAAAGGCGAGCTGGAGAGCGATCGTCCCGGAACTGCTCGTGGATGCTTGTGAGGAGGAGGATGCCCGATGAAGGAATGGATCACGACCTGCCTGCTTTTGCTCGCCGCCTTCTCCGGGGTCGCCCGGGGTGGAATCACGTCCGGCTCGCCTAGCAAATTCGACGACCCCACGCTGATCGGTTCGCGCAACGGCCTGAACCCCGCGCCGTCCGTATCCGCGGAGCGCCTGGGTCTGCACGTGCAAGCCGTCGTCGTCGGCCGTCCGGATCAGAACTTCGGCGTGCTGCTCGGCGAACACCTCATCGCTGCCGGCTCGATCCCCGAGTCCGGCTACCAGCGCTTCACCGTGACGATCCCCGAGGAGCTGTTCCCCCTGCTCGCCCAGGGCGTCCAGGTGCTCTCCTCGCAGCCCGACCACGCGTCCTCCCACGCGTCGCCGGTAAAGCTGCACATTTTGAATGCCACGAAGATCCAGCTCCGTTAAGGAGCTCGAGCCCTGAGTGGCCGTGAGCGAGTCGGCGTCGCACCCCGGGTGTGGCGCCGACTGAGGGGGCCTCTTGTTTCCCGGCATGCCCAAGAGAGGGAGGAGTGTCGGGAGGGGGCGGAGCGCCGGACCCAGACATCCGGTCTCCGCCTCTGAATCCCTGGTCCACGGCGGCTCGCGCGGCCTCGCGGCGCCCCCCCTGTGGTGGCGGGGGGCGCCTTTTTTGGACAATGGAGTGACGCCCGGGCCGCCCGGGCGCATTCCTCCCCGATGGGCGTCCGCACGGAAGACCGCGACTTTGCTCGCTTCCGCGACCGTGGCTCCGCCGAGGCCCTGGCGCGGGTCTTCGACGCGGTCGCGCCACGGCTACTGCTCCTCGCCGGGCACCTGACCCCAGACGCGGCGCAGGCCGAGGACCTGGTCCAGACCGCCTTCCTGCACGCCATGCGGGACGCCCAGCGGTACGACGACCGGCGGCCGGTCGCGACCTGGCTGGCGGGCATCCTGCGGAACCGCGCGGTGGACCTCCGCCGGCGGGCCGCGGTGCGCGGCGCGGACCCGCTGGCGGACGACGAGGGCTCGATCGCCCTCGACCCGGCCGACCTGGTGGCGGACCGGGAGCTGTTCGAGCGCGTCACAGACGCGATCGACGGCCTCGCCGAGCCCTACCGCGAAGTGCTGATCCTGCGCCTCGTTCACGGCCTCGAGCCGACGGCCATCGCGCACTCGCTGGGCCGCGCGCCCGGGACGGTCCGCATGCAGCTCAAGCGCGGGCTGGAGCGTCTGCGGGATGTCATGCCCGAGCGCTCGGCGCTGCTGGGCGCGCTGCTGATCGACCCGTCGCGCGGGCTCGCGGGAGTGCGCGAGGCGGTGCTGGCGAAGGCCGGCTCGGCCTCGGCCGCCGCCGCCGGCGCGGGAATCCTGGGAGGACTGATCGGTATGAAGCTCCTGCTCTCGGCCGCCGCCGCGGCGGCTCTCGGTGTGGCTCTCTTTTGGTTCGGAGACCGCGAGGACGGCCCCGGCCGGGCCGAGCAGGTGGCCGAGCGGCAGAACGACGCGGTCCTGGCACCGCCGACGGGGCCGGCGCTCGCCGCGCCCGCGGACGACGCAGCGTCCGAGCAGGGCGAGGAGCGCACCGCCGTCGCCACGGAGGAAGCCGTCGCGCTCCCCGCGGAAGACGGGCCCTTCACGGTCGCGGTCGTCTTCGCCTCCGACGGCGCACCGGCGGTCGACGTCGGCGTCTATCTGCGGGCGACCGGCGAAGGCGGACTCGGACGCGAGCTGCGCACCGACGAGGCCGGCAGGGCCTCCTTCGACGGCCTGCGCCCCGGGCTCTACGAGGCGCACGTGGACCGCATGGAGGGCCCGCAGGAGCTACGGGTCGAGCCCGCGGCGACGCGGACGATCACGATTCCGCGCGGGGTGCTCGCGAGAGGGCAGGTGCTCGACCTCGATGAGCGGGGCGTGGCCGGAGCGCGGGTCTTCCGCTTCAACACCGGACACCACGACCTGCTGCAGGAGGTGGCGACGACCGACGCGAACGGCCGCTTCGTGCTGCGCGACATGGCCGAGGAGGCGCAGCTCGTCGCGCGCGCCTCCGGGTTCCAGCCTTCCGAGCTGGAGCGCGTGCGCGATGGGCGCGGGCTCAAGCTCGTCCTCGGCGCGCGCGGGCACCGGCTGCGCGGGCGGGTCCTGGACGCCTCCGGCGCGCCCGCTCCGCACGCATGGATCGCGATCGGCGTCGACGAGGACGCGCGCGAGGACCTCGCCGGAGCCAAGCGCCCGCCCAACACCGGGGCGGGGAGCAAGCCGCTCGACCGCGAGGCCTTCTTCCTGCGCGCCGACGCCCAGGGAGCGTTCGAGAGCGACGAGGTCCCGGGGGGACACGCGCTGGTGCTCGCCCGTCCGCTCGACCGGCTCTCGGGTGACGTCGGCTGGGAGACGCTCTGGCTGCCGGACGATTCGGGGGCGGAGATCACGGTACGGCTGCGCGGGGGCGCCGAGCTGACCGGCACGGTCCGCGACGACCTCGGCCGGCCGGTCGTCGGGGTCGAGGTCGAGGCCGAGTGGGAGGGCACCCACGCCCTCGGCCAGATGGAGGACGATCTCGGGCCATGGATGAGCGACCGCCGCGTGCGCTCCGGGCCCGACGGCGCGTACCGCCTCGCGGGGCTGCTGCCCGGCGACTACGACCTGCGCGTCCTCGGCGCGCGCGACACGCTGGCGCGGGTCGAGCGGCTGATCGACGCGGGCGCCGCGGTGCGGTGGGACGCGGTGGTGGATCCGCTGGCCACCCTGCGGGTGCGGCTGCTCGGCCCGGCGGACGAGCCGGTTTCGGGCTGGAGCATCGGCGCATCGGCCGCCCCCGGCATGATGCCCAGCAGCGGGTTCCTGACCCGCTACACCGACGACGAGGGGCGCCTGCAGCTCCCCGACCTGCCGCCGGACGACGCGCTCGAGCTCAGCTTCTTCCCACCCGGCGGCCTGTTCCGCTTCCCCGCCGCGCTGCGGAGCGGGGTTCGGCCGGGTCGCGACGAGCTGATCGTTCGGCTGACGTCCGACGAGCTTCCCGGCGGTTCGCTGGCCGGCCGCTGGGTGCGCGAAGATGGACGCCCGCACGCCGGCGCGACGATCGGGCTGCGCCGCGAGGGCTGGGAGCGCACCGCGCGCGTCCGCACCGATGCAGAAGGCGCCTTCGCCTTCGAGCCCCTGTCAGCCGGCTCCTACGTCGTCACCGCCGAGGGCTCTGGACACGTGCGCGGCACGCCGCTGGGAACATGGACTCTGGCGCCGAACCAGGCGCTCGACGTGGGCTCGATCTGGCTGCCGGACTCCGCGCGGCTCACGCTCGTGCTCCGCGGCGCGGACGGCGCTCCGCTCGGCAACACGGCGATCGACCTGGAGCCGCTCGACTTCCCGGGCGCGTCTCTGCAGACGCGCTGGACGCGGGACGGCGACGAGTGGACGTGCGGAAGCGTGCCTCTGGGCGAGCACCTGCTGCGGATCGTCAGCAGCGGCCGCGCCACGCACGCCGAGCGCATCCAGGTCGGTCCGGGCGAGCGACGACTCGAGCGCGAGCTGCAAGCCGGCGCGCAGGTCACGCTGGACACCGCGCTGCGTCGCGACACCTCGCGCCTGCAGCTGCGGATCTGGGACGAGCACGGCGTCTGCGTCGTCGACGAAGACGTGTGGGTGAGCTTCGCGGCCGCGGCCGAGCCCGTGTCGCACCTCACCGCGCGGCTGATCCCGGGCTCCTACCGCGCGCGGGTCGTCGAGGCCGCCGAGGGCATCCAGCGCGAGGTCGCCTTCACGCTGGGCGAAGACGACCTGCGCCTGGAGCTCGACCTGCGCTGACGCGCCGCGCTCAGGGGAGCAGGTCGAGCGGCTCGGCGTTGCTCGCCAGGAACACCTGCCCGGTGCCCGCGTCGAACACGCCGTAGGCGTGGTGCAGCTCCAGGCCCGCAAGCCCGGGGTCGGTGCCCGACGGCAGCGTGAAGTTCGCGCTCGCCCTCCCCACGCCGTCGATCACCCCGAGCGCGGGCGTAACGACGGGGCTGTTCAGCGAGATCAGGAAGTAGGGATCGAGCGGGTTCAGCGGCAGGGTCTGCCCGTCGATCGTGATGCCAGGCGTGGTCCCGCCCGCCGATCCCAGCATGAGGTAGAAGCGGCCCGCGTTCTCGACGCCGGCGACCAGCTCGAGCTCGACCGTGCCGCCCGCCGCGAGCGAGATGCTGTCCGTCGCGCCGGTCCACAGGAAGCGCTCGTAGCGCCGCGAGATGTACGTCGAACCGACCCCCAGCTTCGACCATACCGTCTGCCCCGCGGGGTCGACCTCGAACACCCAGCCCTGGTTCGGGCTCGCGATCAGCGTGTTGCCGTTGCTCAGCCGCTGCGCTCCGCCGCCGGCGAGGGCGGTGTGGAAGTCGGTCGGGTTCGCCGCGGTGTACTCCCACGTCGGCGCCGACGGCCCGTAGGCCGAGCCCGCAAGCGTGTAGTTGCCGCTGCCGTCGACCGGCGGGGTGATCTCGAGGATCTCGGAGTAGTTGCTGCCGAACGGCCCGGCGTCGCCCGCGTTGTTGTTGAAGATGATGATGTTGCCCGCGCCCGGATAGCCGGGACTCACCCACGTCGTGTCGTGCTGGCCCTCAAGCCTCTGGTCCGCCGAGGTGCCGCCGCCGTACGTCTGCGGGTTGCCCCAGCGGTAGAGCAGGTCGCCGCCCTTGCCGCTGCTGCCCCCGGTGTGGCCCGCGGCCTCCGCGGTCGTCGTGCTGTGGTCGATGACCCAGATCTCGTCGAAGTACAGCGAGCTGATCACGATCTGGTCGAGCTCGGCGTTGTAGGCGATCGAGTTCGAGTGCATCCAGTCGCCGCCCGGCGCGGCGCCCCAGTTGATGTCGATCAGCTCGGGGTGGTCCGCGACCACGCCGAAGTTGTTCTTGGTCGGGTCGAGGTCCTGGATCAGGTGGTCCCAGGCGTACCACTCCCACACGATGTCCCCGGTGGTCGGCCCGGTGCGCTCTACCTCGACGATGTGGTCGGGGACGAAGATCGAACCCACGGTCGCGGGGTTGCGGCCCTCCGCGATGGCCTCGGCTCCGGTGTGCCGGTCCCACGCGATCATCAGCACGTTGCCGTTCGGCATCGGCTCGATGTCGTGGTGCTGCTGCTTGAGCGGGTCGTGGTAGTCGTACGTCCACGCGATCGAGCCGTCCCAGGCGATCTCCTGGATGCGCCCGCCCGCGCCGGCGCCGCCGCCGAAGCCGATCGGGTGCATCGAGCGGAGCAGGTTGCCGTTGGCCGCGAGGTAGACCGCGAGCCCCGGGAGCGCCGTGCTGGGCCAGGTGTGGATCGTCTGGCCGTTCTCATCCAGGAGCAGCGAGTTGGTCGAGGCCGAAGACGCGACCAGCGTGAAGCCTGGAGACGGCTCCTGAGCCGATGCCAGGACGGTCGAGACGAGGAGGGCGGCGGTCGCGGGGACGATACGGGCGGGGCGTCGGAGGTCCATCTTCGCTCCTTCTGGGACGTGGCGCTGGGGTCGCGCGGAGCCGCGCGCAACGGGCTCTACCTTACCCGCCCGGCCCCGATCCGGCGGGGGTTGTGACGCGTCCCGAACCGACCAGCCGTGCGACGACGTGCTCGGCGGCCCTCCGCCCCGAGCCCAGGGCGCCCTGGATCGACGGCGTCGCCACGTGGTCGCCGCACACGGTGATGGGCTCGGACGCGACCGGCGCGTCGGGCCGCGTAAAGGCGCGCGGCAGCGCGTGCGGGATGCGGTCGGTCCGCAGGTGCCTCCACCCGGCCACCGCGGCCCCGTACCAGCCGGTCAGCTGCGCGCGGACGGCCGCGTCCAGCGCCTCGTCCGCCTCGTCGGGAACGCCGTTGACGCTGACCGAGACCAGGACCGCGCCGGCGGGCGCGTAGGAGGGCTGCGCGTCGCTCAGCACGCACAGGTGGTTGACCGGTCCGGCGCCCGGGCCGTCGCCGTTGAGCACCAGCATGGGCGCGCCGACCGGCGAGCGCTCGGCGGCGTAGTAGAGCGTCGTCGTGCCCGACCAGCCCGTCGTCGCGGGTCGCCCGAGCAGCCGCGCCGCCGCGGACGCGTCGGTCGCGACCACGACCTCGCGCGCGGACAGCCGCTCGCCGGACTCGAGCTCGACGCCGTCCGGTGCCACCGAAGCGACGGGCGTCGCGAGGTGCAGCGTCCCGTCGGGCAGGCCCCCGGCGAGCTGCTCTGGCAGCGCGCGCATCCCGCGCTCGGGCAGGACGGCGCTGCCGCGCGCGAACCAGCCGAAGAGCGCGAGCAGGTACCACGCGGGAGCGCCCAGCTCGCGGTCGAGCATCACCCCGCCGAAGAAGGGCCGGAAGAAGGACTCGAGCAGCGGCTCGGAGAAACCGCGCGAGCGCAGGTGCTCCAGCGCGGTCGCGTCGGAGCCACCGGGACGGCCGGCGAGCGCCTCGCCGCGCAGCCGCGCCATGCGCATGCCGTCCGCCAGGCTCACGAACGGAGCCCGCAGCGTCAGCATCCCGCGCGCTGGGTCGCGCCACGGATCGACGACGCGCCACTCGCGCCCGCCGCGCCGCACCAGGCCGCCCGGATCGAACGGGCGCAGCCGAAGCGCGTCGAAGTCCAGCGTGCGCCGCGCCTCGGGATAGTCCGAGAGCAGCACCTGGAAACCGCGGTCCAACAGGAAGCCGTCGACCTCGTCCGTCGTCACCCGGCCGCCGACGCGCTCGGCGCCTTCGAGCACCAGGCACGACAGGCCGGAGTCGATAAGCTCCTTGGCGCACGCCAGCCCGGCGAGCCCCGCGCCGACGATCAAGACGTCGCGATCGCTCATCCGCCCACCAGCCCCGCAAGCTCTTCGAAGCGCGCGCCGTCACCGGCGTGCTCGTGGACGTGCTCCCAAACCACGCCGCCGTCCCGCACGACGAACCAGCCGGACATCATCAGCGGATCGCCGACCGGCCGGCCGATCCCGTGGCCGCCGAAGAAGGCCTTCACGCCGGCCGCGAAGGCCCGCGGGCCGAGCAACTGCCCGAGCGTCCCGCGCGCGAGCCCGAAGGCCGCGTAGAGGGTCTTGGCTTCGTCGGAGACGGCACGCGCCTCCGGCCAGCGCTCGGCGAAGAAGCGCTCCCCCTCCTCGGGAGAGCCCATGTGCACGATGAGCACGGGCGGGATTTGGCCCCCGTGCGCACGGTCGCGCAGCTCCTCGACGTCGCGCCGGCAGAAGGTTCAGCCGAAGTGCCGCAGGAAGGCAACCAGGTGGGGCCCGTCAGCGAGGTTCTCGCCGAGGGTGGTACCGCGCAGGTTGCGGCCGCGGACCGGCTGGCTCAGGAGGCCGGCGGGCAGCGAACGGATGGTGGCATGGCTCATGCCTTCCTATTCGACACGGCCGAGCCCCCGGATGCTCGGATCGCGCCCGCGGAACCTCAGGGAAGCAGGAGGGCCACCAGCACGCCCCGCAGGCTCCAGGACGCCGTCCGCACCCAGTTCGTGACGACCAGCCGCGCCTGGACCTCCGGCCGCTGCCGGCTGACCAGCCGAGCGTGCAGCGGCACGGACACCAGCCCGGTGCAGGCCCAGTTGACCGCGATCAGCGCTGCCCCGGCCCACATCACGGCCGCCGACGCGCCCTCGGGGGGCTCGGCGAGCAGCACCACCGCGGACAGGAGCTCGACCCCCATCAGCGGCGCCACGATCCACGTGATTCGCCGGCAGTGGGCATCGTGGAAGGCCGGCAGCTCGGGCGACCCCAGGAACGCGAAGGAGGGGTAGATCACCAGCTGCACGACCCAGATCAGCCCCACCAGGGCCCAGGTGGCGGCGACGTGGACGGCGAGAGCGCTCATCGGCTGCCCCGGATTCGATCCCCCGGGGCGGGTGGATTCACGCCCCGCCGGTCGAACGCGCCGCGAGCACGCGCTCGAAGACCTCGGTCATCCGCTGGGCCGTGCGGATCCAGGAGTACGGCTCGACGTGCGCGCGGATCGCCTCGTGGTCCCACGTCGAGGCGAGCATCGCCTCGGCCTCGCCCGCGATCGACGCGGGCGAAGTGTCGTCGACCAGGCGGCCGACCGCGGGCGTGTTGATGAGCTCCGGCGTGCCCCAGATGCGCGTGGCCAGCATCGGTGTGCCGCACGCGAGCGACTCGAGCGCGACGTTCGGCAGGCCCTCGCGCGACGACAGCAGCACGGCCAGGTCGGCGGCGGAGTAGGCGCGGTGCAGCGCCTCGTGGTCGAGCCGGCCCACAAGATCGACGCGGTCCGCGACGCCGGCCTCGGCGGCCTGGCGGCGGAGCTCGGCCTCCAGGGGCCCGGTGCCAACGATCTTCACGCGGACGTCCAGCGCGAGCCGCGGGAGCGCCGCGATCAGGTGGTGGTGCCCCTTGCGCTCGATCAGGTGCCCGACCGACACCAGGAGGCGCTCGTCGGTCTCCCAGCCCAGCGCCGCGCGGGCTTCGGCGCGCGGAACGCGGCGGAACTTGGTGAGATCGACGCCGTTGCGGATGACCTCGGGGTCCAGCCGGCCCTCGCAGAGCGGCAATGCGGCCTGGCGCAGCGCCTCGGAGACGCAGATCAGCGCGCCCGCGCGGCCCAGCATCCACCGCAGCCAGCGGCGCGGGATGGCGTAGTCGGGGATCAGGCTGAGGTCGGTGCCACGAGCGGTGGCCACCAGGGGCAACCCGACCCGCTCCGCGATCCGCGCCCCCGCGACGGCGTCGGGATAGAGGTAGTGCGCGTCGAGCACGTCGAAGCGCTCGCCCGCATCCAGCAGCGAGCGCACGGCCCGCAGCCCGGCCCGCGCCATCGTCCACGGCGCGCTGCTCATCCCCACCTTCGGCAGGAGCGCGTAGCGCGGGTGGAGCACCCGCACGCCCTCGCGCTCCTCCTCGGCCGGCACGTCGCCCAGGTCGGCATAGGAGCCGCGCGCGAGCGCCCGCGGCACCCAGGGGACCGGCGCGACGACCACCGCGTCGCCGCCCGTCTCGCTGCGCCACCACCGAATGCGCTCCCAGACGAACACGCCGTGCTGCGGCGCCTGGGGTCGCGGAAAGAGGGTGGTAAAGACGAGCAGACGCATCGCCGCCGGATCCTAGAGAAATCGCCGCCGCGACTGAATGGCCGCTTGGCGCGCGCCGGGCTCCCGTGAGAACATCCGCACGGCATCCGATCCTCCCCGCGCCCCGAACTCGCACCTATGGATATCTTCGAAGCCATCGAGACCCGCCGCGCCGTTAAGCACTTCGACCCGAACCACGAGATGAGCGACGCGGAGGCCCAGCGCCTGATCGAGGCGGCGATGCAGGCGCCGACCTCGTTCAACATCCAGCACTGGCGCTTCGTCGTGGTGCGCAGCTCCAAGCTGCGGCGCCAGATCCGCGAGGCCGGCAACGACCAGGCACAGATCACCGACGCGTCGCTCCTCATCGTCATGACGGCCGACGTCGACGCGTGGAACAAGGAGCCGCAGCGCTACTGGCGGCACGCCCCCACCGAGGTGGCCGAGATCCTCGTCAACTGGATGGGTCCGTTCCACGAGGGGCGCGAGCAGCTGCAGCGCGACGAGGCGCAGCGGTCGATCGGCATGGCGATGCAGACGATCATGCTGGCCGCGCGCGGGATGGGATACGACTCCTGCCCGATGATCGGCTTCGACCACGAGGCCGTGGCCGAGCTGATCCAGCTCCCCTCCGACCACTGCATCGGCCCGATGGTCGCGGTCGGCAAGCGCACCAAGGACCCGTGGCCGAAGCCGGGTCAGCTGCCGATCGAAGAGGTGATGATCCGCAACCGCTTCTCGGGCTAGCCGGCCTGGCAGCCGGGGCACCAGTAGGTGACCCGGCGGCCGGAGCCGAGGACCTCGCTCGCGATCGGCCGCTCGCAGCGGAAGCACCCGCGCCCCGCGCGGCCGTAGGCCCACAGGTCGCCGGCGCCGTCGCCGGCCGGACGGGTGACGCGCGCGCCTCCGCCGAGGTTCTGGCGCAGCAGCCGGCGCGCCGTCGCGTACACCTCGCGCAGGGTTCCGTCGTCGACCGAGTCGAGCCGCCGCCGCGGGTGCAGGCGGTGCAGGAACAGCACCTCGGACTTGTAGACGTTACCGATCCCGCAGGCGACGCCCTGGTGCAGCAGCACGTCGGCGAGCGGGGCGTCGGCCGCCAGCAGCCGCCGCGCGCGACCGGCGAGCGCCTCGAGGTCGGGCTCTTCGTCCGCGACCAAGTCGGGCCCCAGGCGCCGATCGAAGTCGGCCGCCCGGCCGGTGCGGGCGCGGAGGCACTCGGACTCCTTCGCGTTGAAGCACACGAACACGTCGGCGCCGGTGCCGAGGACGAGCGACGCCTGGCGGGCGGGGCGCTTCCACGGCTCGCGGACCGCGTAGCGATGCCAGGAGCCGTTCATCCCCAGATGCGTCCGGAGGATCAGGTCGCCCTCGACCGTGACCAAGAGGTGCTTGCCGCGCGCCTCGACGCGGTCGACGCGGCGGCCCGCGAGGTCGAGCGTGCGGTCGGCGCCCAGCTCGAAGCGCTCCAGCCGCCGCCCCTCGAGCAGCGGCGCGATCGCGTTGGCGATCTTGTGGATGGTGTCGCCCTCAGGCACGGCGTTCCTCGGCCTTGCGCTCCTTGGCGCGGCGCAGCGCCTGGGGATCGGCGGCGTAGCCCTTCGGCTCGCGCACGTAGCCCGAACGCTCGAGCGCACGCGCGTGCTCGCTGTGCAGTGCGTCGACGCCGTCGATCGAGCCGACGACCAACCAGCGCCGCCCCAGCGCACGCGGGTTCTCGGCCAGGACGAGCAGCGCGCGCTCGACGTCGTCCGCGTCGCCGAAGGTCGTCAGCTTGCGGCCGCCGGGAGGCGCGAAGAGCACCGCGCGCCCGTCGCACAGCACCACGCGTGCGCCGCGTGCGCGGCGCGGCGCCGGCGCCTCGTCCTTGCGCTCGGGCCAAGCGAGCAGGCTGCCCCACGGGTTGGCCGGGTCGGTCGCCGCGAGCGACACCGTGACGGGCTCGCGCCGCGCATCGGGATCGAGCCGCTCGGCGCGCAGCCGGTCGGCGGCGCCCGGCGAGGCGAACTGCGCGCCCGACAGCCCCTCGACGAAGTAGCCGCGGCGCACGCGGCCCGACTCCTCCATCGTGCGCAGCACGCGGTAGAGCGGGCCCCAGCCGCCGGGGATCTCCTCGGCGACCGCGGCCTCGCGGCTGACAACGCCGTAGCGCTCTAGCAGCGACTGCACGCGCGCCAGGGAGCGCTCGGTGTCGGAGACGCCGCGCGCCAGCAGGCTGGAGACGAGCGACCAGCGGCCGCCCGCGAGCGTGGCCCGCACGCGCGACCTCCGCCCGCCGCCGCGCGGGCGCGCCCCGCCGATCGTGCGCAGCGGCTGGAACGTGTCGTTCGTCACCCGGCCGGCCCAGACGAGATCCCACAGCGCGGCTTCGAGCTCGCCCCGCTCGATACCGCCGTGCGCGAGCACCGCCGACTCGAGCTGCGTCAGGAAGCTCGCGCCCCCCCGCTCGAGTTGATCGAGGAGCGCGGCGTGCAGCTCGGTGGGCGGCTCGTAGTCGCCGAGAGAGCCCACCAGGTCGTCGACGCGCTCGCGCCGGAAGAGCGCGATGCGTCCGTCCGACGGCCCCAGCGCGCCGCGCCCGAGCCACACCACGCGCCCCTGCGCGGCCATCAGGTCGAGCTCGTCGAGGCGGAAGCCCGGCACGCGCGCCGGCAGGAGTCCCTGGGAGAGCTCGCTCCAGCTCATCGGCAGACCCTCGAGCTGCGCGAGCACCTCCTCGAGGCGCTCACCCGTCGGTCCACGGCTGTCGCTTCCCGCCGGCGCCACGCCCTGCCAACGCTGCAGGAAGCGCGCGAAGGTCGGTGCGTCGACCGGCGCCACCTCGTCGCGCAGCCGCGCGAGCGTGCGCCGCTTGATGCGGCGCAGCACCTCGGAGTCGCACCACTCCAACTCGGTGCCGCCCGGACGCAGCTCGCCCAGCGTCAACACGCCCTCCGCTTCGAGCGCCCGCAGCGCCGGCTCGACCTGCGCGGGCACCAGCCCGTAGCGCCGGGCGAAGTCGCGGGCGTGGAACGGCCCGCGGGTACGCGCGAAGCGTCGCAGCACCGCCTCGAACGGCCGCTCGCCGCCGTCGAGAAAGTCGCTGGGCAGACCGCTCGGCGGCGTGCAGCCGAACGCGTCGCGGAACACGCCGGCCTCCTCGGCGGCGATCCAGCGCTCGTCGCCCGCCAACGAAACGCGCACGGCGCGGCGCTCGGCCTCGAGCTCGGCGAGCCAGGCCGCGACCCGCTGCGGGTCGGTCGCGCGCGCGGCCGCCTCGTCCTCGGTCAGGTCGCCGACGCGGCGCAGCAGGTCGGCCAGCTCGTCGCGGTCGCGGGCGCGGCGCTCCGGGGCCAGACCGGCGAGCTCGGCTTCGAGGCTGTCGATGACGTCGCCGTCGAGCAGCTCGCGCAGCTCGGCCTGGCCCAGCAGCTCGCGCAGCATCTCGCGGTCGAGCGTCAACGCCTGAGCCTTGCGCTCGGCCACGGGCGAGTCGCCGTCGTAGAGGTAGGCCGCGACGTACGCGAAGACGACCGAGCGCGCGAACGGCGAGGGCCGTGCCGTCTCGACGTCGTCCACGCGCAGCGACCGCTCGCGCACGCCGCGCAACACCGCGCGCAACCCCGCCAGGTCGAACACATCGTTCATCGCCTGGCGATAGGTCTCGAGCACGATCGGGAAGCTCGGGTACTTGCGCACGACGCCCAGCAGCTCGCGCGCCTTGCGCCGCTGCGCCCACAGCGGGCTGCGCTGGTCGGGGCGCCGGCGGGTGACGAGCAGCGAGCGCACCGCGTTCTCGCGGAAGAGCGACGCGAAGAGCGAGGTCCCGCCCAGCTGGTCGGTCAGGAGCTCTTCGAGGTCCTCGGGGTCCGGAAAGAGCTCGGCTGTAGCCGGCTGCTCCTCGGTGTCGGCGAAGCGCATGACGATGCCGTCGTCGCAGTACATCAACGACAGCTCGACATCGGCGCGGTCGGACAGGCTCCGCTCGAGCACCATCGCCCACGGCGCGTGCACACGCGTGCCGAAGGGCGTCAGGATGCACACGCGCCAATCGCCCAGCTCGTCGCGGAAGCGCTCGACGGTGATCGCGCGGTCGGTCGGCAGCGCGCCGCAGTGCTCGCGCTGGTCGACCAGGTAGTCGGCGAGGTTGATCGACGCGTTTTCGTCGAGCGGCAGCGCGGCGCGCAGGCCGGCGGCGACGTGCTCGCGCCCGCCGTGGCCGTGCTCGCGCACGAAGGCGCCGATCGCGCGCCCGAGCTCGATCGGCCTCCCCGGCCCGTCGCCGCGCCAGAAGGGCAACCGCCCCGGTTCGCCGGGCGCGGGCGAGACCAGAACGCGGTTGGCGTCGATCGACTCGACGCGCCACGTCGACGCGCCTAGCAGAAACGTGTCGCCGCCGCGCGTCTCGAACACCATCTCCTCGTCGAGCTCGCCGATGCGCTGGCCGACCTCGCCCTCGGCCCCGCCGGCCACGTGGACCGAGTAGGCACCGCGGTCCGGGATGGTGCCCGCGTTCATGCGCGCGGTCATCGCCGCGCCGGGGCGCGCCGAAAGCACGTCGGCCGCGCGGTCCCAGCGCAGCCGCGGACGCAGGTCGGCGAGCTCGGTGCTGGGATAGCGGCCCGAGAGCATGTCGAGCACCGACTCCAACGCCTTGCGGGAGAGCTCGCCGTACGGCCGCGCGCGCCGCACGACGGCGTGCAGGTCCTCGGGTGACGACTCGCGGTCGCAGCACATCGCGACCAGCTGCTGCGCCAGCACGTCGAGGCAGTTCGACGGCGTGGAGAGCGCCTCGATCTCGCCCGCCAGCATCCGCTGCGCGACCACCGCGGCCTCGAGCAGGTCGCCCTTGAACTTCGGGAACACGACGCCGCGGCTGGTCTCGCCGACGCTGTGCCCGGCGCGCCCCACGCGCTGCAGCCCGCGCGCGACCGAGCCCGGAGACTCGACCAGCAGCACCTGGTCGACCGCGCCCATGTCGATGCCGAGCTCGAGCGAGCTGGTCGCGACGATGCCCTTCACCTCGCCGCGCTTGAGCGCGTCCTCGATCACCGCGCGCTTCGCGTGCGACACGCTGCCGTGGTGCGCGAGCACGAGCTCCTCCTCGCCGAGCTCGTTCAGTCGCTGCACCAGCCGCTCGCACAGGCCGCGACTGTTGACGAACAGGATCGTCGAGCGGTGCGAGCGGATCGCATCGAGCAGCTGCGGGTAGATCGCCGGCCACAGCCCGCGCTCGCGGTCCCCGGGGTTGCGCTCGGCGAGCTCCTCACGCGCGAGTTGCCCCAGGATCGAGCCGCCCTCCGGCCGCTTCTCCGGCGGCGGGGGCACGTTCTCCATGTCCGGCACCGGCACGCGCAGCGACAGCGCGATGTTCGGCGGCCCCGACGCGTCGACGATCTCGACCGGCCGGTCGCCGCCGAGGAAGCGCGCCACGTCGTCGAGCGGGCGCACGGTTGCGGACAGCCCGATGCGCTGCGGATCGTCGCCGGTCAGCGCGGCGAGGCGTTCGAGCGAGAGCGCCAGGTGCACGCCGCGCTTGGTCGGCGCCAGCGCGTGGATCTCGTCGACGATCACCGTCGTGACCGTCGCCAGCGTCTGCCGCTGGCGCGAGCCCAGGATCAGGAACAACGACTCGGGCGTGGTGACCAGGATCTCGCCGGGGTCGCGCGTCTGACGCTGGCGCTCCTTCTGCGGCGTGTCGCCGGTGCGCAGGTCGACGCGCGTGTCGCGCAGCGCTTCGCCACGACGCCCGGCGGCGGCGCGGATCCCCGCGAGCGGCGCGCGCAGGTTGCGCTCGACGTCCGCGACGAGCGCCTTCAGCGGCGACACGTACACGCAGCGCACGCCGCGCGGCGCGTCCGGCGGCAGGGCCAGCATGCGGTCGATCGCGTGCAGGAACGCCGCGAGCGTCTTGCCCGAGCCGGTCGGGGCGACCAGCAGCGCGTGCCGCCCCGCCGCAATCTCGGCCCAGCCGCGCTCCTGCACCTCGGTCGGCGCGCGGAAGCTCGCCTCGAACCAGGCGCGGGTTGCGGGACCGAGCTGCTTCATCGTCGGCCGCATTCTAGCGGCAGCTGCGGGCGCCGGATCCGAGCGGGCGTCAGACCTCGCCGCGGACGCGGGCCCGAGCCCGGTCGATGTGCATGCGGAGGTTGTGGAGCTCCTCCATGTGCGAGGCCGGAACGTCCGTGTCGACCACCTCGCGCTCGACCTCATCCAGGTCGCGCAGGCAGCGGTCGCGCTGCGCAGCCGACGCTGCGAAGCGGGCCTCGACGTCCTCCAGGTTGCGGTACCAGCGGTAGATCTTGCGCCGGATCCGCCAGCGATAGACCGGCGGCGCGACGCGGAACAGCGGGAACAGCAGCGTGAGCAGCGGCAACAGCATGATCTTCAGCCGATCGAGCGTCGCGGCCACGGGGAACGGGAACACGCGGTAGAGGAACGACGAGCCGTTCGCGAAGTACTCCGACGATGCCGCCGAGAGCGTGAGGTCGAGGTTGTGCTCGGAGGGAAAGCTGCCCGGCGCCGCCATGAGGTCGCCGGCGCCGTGGACCTCTTCGGCGGCCTGAACGAGCAGCGGCACGAGCGCGGGGTGGAGGTCGTCGCGCCCGGCGAGGAACGCCGTCGGCGCGACGAGGTCGATCTCGCGATCGGGTACGTTGCGCGCCAGGTCCAGCGCACCTTCGCCGAGGACGACGTGCGCGAGGTAGGAGTAGTTGCGCACGTACGCCAAGTGCCGCTCGACGTCGAAGAGGCGCAGCTCGGCCCCCTCGGCGTCCATGAGGCGCGCGATCGTCTCGGACTGCGGCGCCATCACCAGGAAGGCGGCGTCGGCGGCGCCCGACAGCAGCACGTCGGGTGCCGTGCTGGCGGGCTGGTCGAGCAGCTCGACGTCGCCGGCGCCGATCCCGTTGGCGGCGAGCAGCTCGTTCGCCACCGCGCGCGTACCGCTCCCCTCGGAGCCCACCAGGATGCGCCGCGCGGCGAGGTCGGACAGCCGCTCGACCGCGAGGTCGGAGCGGTGGAAGATCCACAGCGGCTCGAAGAAGACGCTCGCGATCCCCTCGGCGAAGTCGGCGGCGTCCCCCCCGGCCGTGCCGCCCTGCACCAACGCGACGTCGGCGGCGCCCGAACGCAGCGCCTCAAGGTTCTCGAGCGAACCCGCGGTCGGAAGCAGTGCGAGCTCGATTCCCGAGCGCTCGAGCACCTCGACGTACCGGACGCCGGCGGCGTGGTAGCCGCCTCCGTCGACGCCGGTCGCGAGGATCAAGCGGCGCGGGGGCGGCGGGCCGACGAACTGGTAGGCCGCGCCGAAGCCGACAAGCAGCAGCACGAGGATCGTCCCGCCGACCTTGAGGCCCTCGCGGTCGGGGGAGCGCTTGGTTTCGCTGGTTGAGTCCTGGGGGGGCACGGCGCCCATGATGCCGAAGGCGGCGTCGCGGTTCGAGCGAAGCGGCGGCGTCTAGCGGGCGGCCACAGCCAGCTCGGCCGCGGACGCCCAGGGGCCGCCGTTGACCTCCGCCAGCACCCGCACCTTGAGGTAGCGCGCGCGCGTCGGCCGCTCGAGGTCGAGCGACTGCGCCGCGCGCTTCTTGCCGAGGGTCGCCCGCGCGTCGGGCGCCTCCGCGAAGCCATCGGGGCTCATCGCGAGGTAGAGCTCGGTCTCCGCAAAGGCGCCGTTCCAGCCCTGGTCCTGGCGCGCGAGGTAGCGCAGCCCGATCACCTCGACCTCCGCGCCGAGGTCGAGCACGAGCTCGTGCGGATGCTCGGCGACGCCGTCCGAGAACGCGCTGTGCCAGTGCGTTCGCGGGTCGCCGTCGAGCGCGTTGGCCGCGAGCTTCCCGTTGGCGACGTTCTGGCTGCTGAACGAGACCAGCTCGACGCCCGCGAGCAGCCCCTTGCCCTCGATCGCGTGCACCTTGCCGGGCGGCTTCGGCTTGGGGCGATCCTTCGACGTGCCCCACTTCGCCCAGCGGTCGCGCTCGTGACGCGTGCGGGTCGGGTCGGTGTAGCTGCCGGGGCGGGCGGGCTCGTGCTCGCGCGCCGCGAGCGCGGCGAGGCGCTTCAGCACCTCGGGGTGCTCGCCGGCGACGTCGCGCTCCTCGCCGGGGTCGACGGCGAGGTCATAGAGCTCCCACGGCGCGTCCTCGGCCGCGACCTGCTCGTCCCAGTCGCCGCGCCCGCGGCGGGCGAGGACGCCCTTCCAGTCGCCGGTTCGCACCGCGAGCTGCCCGCCGAACTCCCAGTACAGGAACTCGTGCCGCGCCTGTTCGCCGTCCTGGAAGAGCTCGGGCAGGAACGACCGCCCGTCGCAGTCGTCCGGGGTCTCGGCGCCGCACAACTCGGCCAGCGTCGGGAGCACGTCGGGGTGATAGAAGAGATGCTCGCTGACGCGCCCCGCCGGCACGCGGCCCGGCCAGCGCACGAGGTACGGGATCCGCAGGCCGCCTTCGTAGAGGCTGCCCTTGCCGCCGCGCAGCTCCTGCCCCGTGCGCGGATCGACGTTCGGGCCGAAGAAGCCGCGCCGGTGCTCCTCGGAGCGAAAGCGGTCCTGCCCGCCGTTGTCGCCGGTGAAGAAGACGATGGTGTCGTCCTCGAGCTCCAGCTCGGCGAGCAGGTCGAGCACCTGGCCGACGTTGCGGTCGACCATGCTCACCATCGCGGCGTAGTTGCGCACGTCCTGGGGCGCGTCCTCCATCCAGGGCGCGTCGCGGTAGAGCTCCCAGGCGGGGTCGTCGCTCGGGATGTCGTACATCCCGTGCGGGGGCGTGATCGGCAGGTAGCAGAAGAACGGCTCGTCCTTGTGCTCGCGGATGAAGTCGAGCGCGGAGTCCATGATCGCGTAGTGCGAGTAGGTCTCGCCCGAGCGGCCGCCGGCGTTGCCCGCGAGCTCGACCTCTTCGCTGTTGCGCACGAGGTACGGCGGATAGAACGAGTGCGCGTGCACCTGGTCGTAGTAGCCGAGGAACACGTCGAAGCCGTGCTCCTCGGGCACGCCGGTCGAGTCGCGGCCACCGCAGCCCCACTTGCCGAAGCCGCCGGTCGCGTAGCCGCGCGCCTTCAGGAGGTCGCCGATCGTTGTCTCGTCGCGGCGCAGCGGCGTCCCTCCGTCGTTGGCGCGCACCGAGGCGTGCCCCGCGTGCTTGCCGGTCATCAGGTTGCACCGCAGCGGCGCGCAGACCGGCGCGCCAGCGTACGCGCGCGTGAAGCGCGTACCCTCCGCCGCCATGCGGTCGATGCGCGGGGTGCGGATGTACGGGTTGCCCATGTGCGACAGCTCGTAGTAGGCAAGCTCGTCGGCCATCACGTAGACGACGTTGGGCAGCCGCTCAGGCGTGCGCGTTGGTGCAGCACCGAGCAGAGGAAGTGCGAAAGCGGCGAGGGTGGAGACCAGCTTCATCGAGAGCGGTCTACCACGCCCCGCCTCCGCGCGCACGGTCCGTTCAGAACTCGCCCTCGTTCACGTAGGGATGGCTCCACAGGATGGACTGCAGCAGGACCGACTTGATCCAGGCTTGGTGCATGCGCTCGACCGCCTCGGCGTCGTGCCCGCCCTTGGCGAGGAAGGGCTTGAGCGTCGCGGTGATCGGATAGGCCAGCGCCGGCAGATAGCGAAAGTGGACGATCGGAACCGAGTCGACGCGGTCGGTCAGGTTCTTGCGCAGCGAGTGGTGCCGGAGGCCGATCTCGTGCTGCAGGTCGAGCCAGTCCTGGTCGTAGTCCGCCGCGGCGGTGTCCAGGATCCAGCGGGCGAAGCGCGTGCGGACCTGCGCCAGGTAGCGCGGGTCGGGCTCGCCGGTCTTCGCGTCGCTGAAGTAGCGCACGAGCTGCGGCGTCGAGCCGACGAAGCCGTACCACACGTCGAGCACGTCCTCGACCTGCGGGCGCAGAACCTCGAGCGACATGCGCAGCGCTTCGATGTCGTCCTCGCCGAAGAGGAGCGCCTCCTGGAGCAGCACCAGCTCCTCCAGCGACACGGGCGAAGGCGCCAGCTCGCGGCCCGGGCCGCGCTGGGAGCGGACGGCGGGCTCGGAGCCGGTCGCATGAGGTGGCGCAGCGCAGCCTCCGGTGAAGCTGGGGGCCGCGGCGATGGTGGAGAGAAGAGCGAGTGAGAGGATGCGATTCATATTTTGGAGTCCAAAGTGATGTGCGCCAAAGGAAGCCGGAAGGAAGGGGATGGCGCGTGTACGTCGGGGCCGGTCGTCAGCTACGCGTGCGAGCCGCCGGGGCCCCCCCCGGCGGGCGAGAAGTCCGGGCAGTCGACCTGCAGCTCGACCTTCCCGATCGGAGCCTCGAGCAACGCGCAGTAGTGCGGCTTCGCCCCGCGCCCCTTGCCGGAGCGGAAGTGCTCGCAGTGCAGGCACATACGCGACGTCTCGATCAAGCCGCGCCGCTCCATCGCCGCGATCAGCTGCAGCAGCGACGCCAGGAGCTCGCCCGACTCGCGCGCGCCGAGCTCGTCCAGCACCGGGCCCAGCAGCTCGTCCGGCCACGCGGCCGCCCGCTTCTGCGCACGGCGCCCCGCCGGCGTCAGGCGGACCTGGATCGCGCGGTGCTCGTTCGGGTCCTGCTCCTTGACGACCAGGCGCTTCTCGCCGAGCACGCGGACCGCCTCGCTGACCGTGCCGTCGGTGACCAGGAGCTCGCGCGCGAGCGCGCCGATCCGGGCGGCGCCGCGCGTCCGCAGCACGTCCAGCAGCCGCACCTGCAGCGGCGAGAGCGCCGCCTCCTGCGCGGCGCGCTGGCCGCCGGAGCGGGTGAGGCGCTCCACGCGCTCCAACGCCGCCGCGAGCCGGCGGGCGGTGTCGTCGGGGACCTTCATTTCGGACTTCAAAATAAGGCAAGCGCGCGCGGCGTCAACCCCCGGGCCTCAACCGGCGGCCGGGGCCGCCGCTCTCGCGCTCCTCCGCACCGACCCCGGCGACACGCCCAGGATGCGCTTGAAGGCGCGGCTGAAGGCGGCCTCGGAGCGGTATCCGAGCCGTCCCGACAGCTCCGCCACCGTCGCGTCGCCGTCCTGCAGCCACGTCAGGGCGACGTGCATGCGCCAGCGCGTGAGGTACTGCATCGGCGACTCTCCCACGAGCTCGCGGAAGCGCGCCGCGAAGGCCGAGCGCGACATCGCGACCGCGCGCGCCAACGACGCCACGGTCCACGGCCGCGCCGGCTCGCGCTGCACCAGCAGGATCGCCGGCCCGATGCGGTCATCGTGCAGCGCGCCCAGCCAGCCGGTCTGCGCGGTCGGGTTCTCGGCGATCCAGGAGCGGATCGCCTGGATCACCAGGATGTCGGCCAGCCGCGTCACCACCGTCTCGCCGCCGGGTCGGCGCCCACCGGCCTCCGATGCCATCAGCCGCAGCGTGCTCTGCATCCACTCGGCCTGGGGCGAGCTCCAGGCCTCGACGCGCAGGATGCGCGGCAGCAGCCGTACGAGCTCGCGCGCCGCCGGATGGTCGAAGCGCACGGCGCCGCAAACCAGCGTGGCGGGCTCGCCGCCGCCGCCGTGGCGCAGGATCTCGTAGCGTTCGCTGACCTTCTCGCACGGCAGCTCGAAGAGCCCGACCGCCGGGCTGCCGGGCGCGTCGAGGATCCGATGCCCCTCCCCGCGCGGAACCAGAGCGAACTGGCCCGGCTGGAGCAGCACGGGCTCCTCGCCGTCGGTCTCCAGCCAGCACTGCCCCGACGTGACGACGTGGAAGAGCACGCAGTCGGGCATCGGCGGCAGGTCGATGCCCCAGGGCGCGGTCATCTCCGACCGCGCGTAGACCACGCCGCTCATCCGCAGGAAGTGGAGCGCCTCGCCGAGCGGGTCGGCCGGCGCCCAAGCGTCGTCGGGGCAGCGGGGGGAGGGATCGGGGTTCGAGGCATGGACCATGGGTCCATCGTAAGTGCGACCTGCCGGGGCTCAAGGTCCCGGTGGACGATCGAGCATGAATTCGAGATCGAGTGCCATAGAACGTCTCCCCTGATGGATCTAGGTTGGACGCATCGAACGAACCCGGCGCCCGGAACGGCGCCGCCACCTGCCAACCCGAAAGGAATCCGATGTCGACCCCCGCCCGCCCCGTAGAAGTTGAAGTCGCCGGTGATGATGATGTTGTCGTTCCAGAGGCGGTCGGTGTCGAGCTTGCGCTGGAGCATCTCGAGCAGGAGCGTGAT
>JBCCGI010000080.1:0-38489 GCA_039029355.1 Planctomycetota bacterium | reverse complement strand
GGCGATGAGCTCGCAGGGCCAGATCTTCCGCGGCGAGCTTCCGGGCAACCTGGTCGGCTCGGTCAGCTACGGCTTCACCTCGTCGGACGAGTACGGCAACACCGGCTCGTCGTCGAACGACAGCTACACCGGCTCCTACGGTCCGTCCTTCCAGGCGGTCTACGGCACCGGCACCTCCGGCGCGGCCGGCGGTGAGCCGAGCCTGACGGCTCTCTCGGTCCCGTTCGCGGGCTCCGACCTGTTCCTCGCTCTTTCGAGCGGCGCCTCCGGCGGCACCACGGCGATCATCACGGTCGGTAGCGCCTCGGCGCCGTCGATCCCGATCCCCGGCCTGCTGGTCCTCAACGTCGGCGGCATCGAGCTCGTCACCGTCTCGTCGACCCTCGACGCGAACGGCGACCTCGTGATCTCGGGCGAGATCCCGTCCTCGACCCCCGCGGGCCTGCACCTGTACGCGCAGGGCTTCGTCCTCGACAACGCGGGCGGCGACGCCTTCGCGAGCTCGAAGGGTCTCGACCTGACGGTCCAGTAGTCCCTTAGGGAAACCGAACCGCGGCCCGGTCGGCTTAATGCCGTCCGGGCCGCTTTCGTTTGCCTCGACCCCGTGACCAAGGCCCCGAGACGGTAGGCTGAACACGACACCGTGAACGCGCTCCGCTACCTCTCCTTCGTCCGCCGCGGCATCGTCCACCGCGGACCGCCGCTGCACCTGACGCTCTTCGTTACCGGGGCGTGCAACCTCAGGTGCAGGCACTGCTTCCACTGGAAGGAAGTGGCGGACGGCGTACCCGGCCCCTCGCTCGACCAGGTCGACCGCTTGGCGCACTCGGCATCGGACCTCGGGCCGCTCCTCTGGGTGAGCTTCGGGGGCGGCGAGCCGTTCCTCCGCACCGACCTGCCCGAGCTCGGACGGGCCTTCGGGCGCCGCGGGCTGCGGCACCTGGCGATCCCGACCAACGGGCTGGTGCGGCGCCAGCACGAGCTGGTCGACCGGCTCGTCACCGAGAACCCCGAGACGTTCCTGTCCGTCGCGGTGTCGTTCGACGGCCCGCCGGACGTGCACGACGCGATCCGGCAGGTGCCCGGTGGACACGCGAAGTCGATGGAGGCGGTGCGTCGCTTCCAGGCTCAGAAGCGCGACCGGGACAACCTCGGCGTCGGGATCATCGTGACCGTCACGCGCGAGAACCAGGACACGCTCGCGGCGCACGTCGAGGAGCTCGCCCGCGAGCTCCGCCCCGACAACGTCACGATCAACCTCGCGCGCGGCACCGCGCTGGACGAGGACCTACTAGAGGTCGAGCCCGAGCGCTACCTCGAAGTCGTGGAGACCAAGCGTCGCCTCCAGAAGGAAGGCGTGCTGCGCTACTTCGACTTCCCGCTGAAGCGCGTTGCGGTCGCCCGCGACCAGCTGATGTACGACCACGTGGCGCGCGTGGCGCGCGGCGACCGCTCCAAGCACCTGCCGTGCACGGCGGGGTCGCTCTCGGCGGTGGTGTTCGAGAACGGCGAGGTGCACCCGTGCGAGATCCTCGGCCGCTCGATGGGCAACCTGAACGACGTCGACTGGGACCTGACGCGCCTCTGGGAGGCTTCCGAGGCCGAGGGCATCCGCGACGAGATCGAGTCGACCCGCTGCGCCTGCACGTGGGAGTGCGCGCAGGCGGACAACGTCCTCTTCAACCGGCGCGCGTGGCCGCGCCTCCTCGGGCGGACGCTGACCGGAGCCGGCCCGCGGTGAGGGACGCGCTCCGTCCGCTTCGGCTGGGCGTGCTGGTCCCGTGCCGCGACGAGGAGCGCGTGCTCCCGCGCAAGCTCGCGAACCTGGCCCAGGCGGAGTGGCCCGCGTCCGACCCCGACCGGCCGCACCGCGTCGCGGTGGTCGACGACGGCTCGCGCGACGCGACCCTTGACGCGGCGCGCGCGGCCGCCGAGCGCTTCGGCGCCGGTGTCGAGGCGTGCGCCGTGCGGAACGACGGCACGCCGGGCAAGGCCGGCGCGATCGGCGCAGGGCTGGCGGCGCTCGGCGACGTCGATCTGGTGGTCCTGACCGACGCCGACGTGGTCGTGCGCCCCGACGCGCTGACCGCGCTCGCGGCGGCCTTCTCTGCGGAGCCCGAGCTGGCGATGGCCTGCGGCGCGCAGGAGTTCGTGCGCGACCTGGCGGAGGACGGGACCTGCCGCGCGGAGGGCGGCGGCGAGCCGGTTCCGGCCGGCGGGCTGTACGACCGCTGGACCGCCGGCGTGCGCGCGCTCGAGTCGCGCCTGGGGCGCGTCTTCAGCGTGCACGGACAGCTCCTGGCCTGGCGCGCCGAGCTCGGCCTGCGCCCGACGCCCGGCGTGGCCGCCGACGACATCGAGCTGATGCTCCAGGCGCGCCGCGCCGGAGGCCGCGTGCGCCTCGTCCCGCGCGCGCGCTTCCTCGAGGTCAAGACGCCGGCCGGCGCGGCGCGCGACGGCCAGGCGATGCGGCGCGCGCGCGCCTACTTCCAGGTGCTGCGCCGCTCGGGCGCGCCGCGGGCGGGCTTGCTCGACCGCGCGCAGTGGTGGTGCTACCGCACGCTGCCCGGCCTCGCGCCCTGGCTGTTGCTGGCGGTGGCGCTCGCGCTTCCGCTAGCGCTGGGGCTCCTGGGCGGCACACCCTGGCTGGTGGCGGGTGCGGCGGCGGTCGCGGCCGTGCTCCTGGCTCCGGTGGGGCGCCGGCTGGTGTGGCTGCTCGACGTCATCGTTCGCGCCTGGTGGCGCGAGCGGCGCGAGCCGCTCTCCGACCGCTGGGAGATGGAGCGCACGTGACCGACCAGACGGGGTCCCGCGACGGGAGAGTCGGGACCCAGGCCCTCGTGCTCCTGTTCGTGCTCGCGCTCGTCCTGCGCGTCGGCTTCGCGCTGGACTACGCGGGCAACCACCCGCTCGCCGACCGCCCGGTGATCGACGAGGAGTCCTACGAGCGCTGGGCGCTCGAGATCGCGGACGGCGACTGGGTCGGCGACGAGGTCTTCTTCCAGGAGCCGCTCTACCCGTACTGGCTCGGCTCGGTGTACGCGGTCTGGGGCATCGGCGACGACGAGGAGGATCGCACGCGCCGCCGGCGCACGTCCGCGCGGCACCTGCACGCTCTCTACGGGGCGCTGTCGGTCGTGCTCCTCACGCTGCTCACGGCGCGTGTCTTCGGACGCACGGCGGCACTCGCGGCGGGGGTGGGGCTCGCGACGTACCGTCCGCTGCTCTTCCTGCCGTCGCTGCTGCTCAAGCCCAACCTGGTCGTGCCGCTGGTGCTGGTGCTCGGCTACCTCGCGCTGCGCGCCCGGGTACCCGCGCGCGGCTGGCGCGGCTACGGCCTGTGGGCGCTGTTCGGGCTGACGGCGGGGCTCGGGGCGCTCTTGCGCGGGAACCTGCTGCTCTTGGTGCCGCTCTTCGTCGCGCTGCCGGTCGCGCGCGCGCTGCTGGCGCGCAGCGATGGCGCGCGCCCCGCGGACGGCGCGCGTGCGGCGGCGGCGGTGCTGCTCGGGGTCGTCTGCGCCCTGCTCCCGGTGGCGCTGCGCAACCAGGCGGTGGGCGGCGTGTTCGCCCTGACCACGAGCGGCGCCGGCACCAACCTCTACGGCGGCAACAACGCCGAGAACCCCTACGGCCGCGCGACCGAGTTCTCGTGGGTGCGCGGCATCCCCGAGTACGAGGCCGACGACTGGAAGCACGAGGCCGAGCGGCGCACCGGGCGCGTGCTCGATCCGGGCGAGGTCAGCTCGTTCTGGATCGGCGAGACGCTCGACTCGCTGCGCTCCGATCCGCTGCTCCACGCGCGCATCCTGTGGAACAAGCTGCGCCTTTCGCTCGGCGCCTACGAGGTGCCCGACAACCACCACATCGAGTGGGACGCGCGCTACGTCTCGGCGCTGCGCCTGCCGCTGCCGGGGTATTGGCTGTGGGGCGCGCTCGGGATCGGCGGGATGCTGGCCTTCGCGCTGCGGCGTTGGCTCGGCGGCGACGAGCCCGAGGAGCCGCGGCACGCATGGGAGCTCCTGCTCTTCTACCTGCTGTACCTCGCTACGATCGTCGCGACGGTGACCAGCATGCGTATCCGCGTGGCGCTCGTGCCGCTCTTGCTTCCGTTTGCGGGCTACCTGATCGCGCTCTTTTGGGGCCGCAAGCCGTCGCGCGCCTGGCTGGGGCCGTTCATCGCCGCCGCCGCGATCGTGAGCTGGCCGGTCTTCTCGGAGGCCGAGCAGGCGGAGGATCTGCTGAAGCGCGACTACAACCACGCGGTCTACCTGCTGCGCGAGGGGCGGCTCGACGAGGCCCAGGACGTGGTCGGGCTGCTCGAGGCCGAGCGTCCGGGTGCGGTGTCGGTGCGGCTCCTGTCGGCCGAGCTAGCCTATCGGCGCGGCGCCGAGCGCCTGGCCGCCGGCGCCCCGGGCGCCGAGGTCGAGCCCCTGCTCGACCTCGCGATGACGCTGCTACGCCCGGTCGCCCAGGGCGAGGACGTGGCGCCGCGCGACCGCTTCCGCGCGCAGAAGCTCGCCGGGCTCATCCAGTTCGACGTCGGCGGCTACGACGTGGCCGAGCGCCGTTTCCGCGAGGCCCTGGCCTTCGATCCGACCGACCGCGACATCCGCCTGCGGCTCGCGAACCTGCTGTGGATCCGCGCCGAGGGGTTGGAGGGGCTGCCGCGCACCGAGGCGCTGGCGGAGGCGCGCGCGATCCTCGACGCGCTGCTGGCCGAGCAGCCCTCCTCCGAGCTCGAGGCCCGGCTGGCCGAGGTCGAGGCCGAGCTGGCGCGCGGCTGAGGCGAGCCGGTTGGGACGCCCGCCACCGGCAACTTCATCAACCCGAGCGGCGGCTACCAGGTGAGCGGCTCCGGTCCGGCGAACGAGTCGCTCACCTCGATGGCCGAGTCCACCGAGACCTGGCGCGGGCCGATCGTGCAGGTCGTCGCGGACACCGGGACGGGACTCGGGCCTGAGGCGGGACACAACGGCGGAGGCGCGCTCAACGGCCGGCGGCTGTCGCTGGCGAGCGGCGCCGCCACGCTCGGCGTCGAGCTGCGCGACACGTTGGGCGCGGCGACACCCGGCAACCTGGCGGTGGTGGGAGCGTCGCTCACGCCGCTCGCACCTCCGGGGCTGCCGGCGTTTGGCGCCGGTCTGTTGCTGGCGCCGGACGCGACCTTCGTCGCCGCGGCCGGCCTGTGGCAGGGGCCGTTGCTCCCGACGGTCTTCGACGCGACCCCCGAGGGAGCCTTCGACGCGACCCCCGAGGGAGCCTTCGCCGCGACCCCCGAGGGAGCCTTCGCCGGTGCCCAGGTCCCCGTACCTCCGGCCTCGGCCGGGGTCGACCTCTACCCGCAGGGGATCGTGATCGACCCGGCGACCTGGACCGGGCGTACGACCAACCGCGTGCGCACGCAGCCGCGCTAGGCCGCGAGCGCTGCGGCCCGACGCGGGCTCCAGGCCGTCGGTCCAGCCGCACGTGACGCCCGACTCCCAAAGGCGTCGAGCAGGAGCCGCCTCCGGCGGGGTCGCAATCCCGACGAAGGGAATGGCGAGGGGGGCGGTGAAGCCCGGCTCTATCCGCGCTACTCGAAGAGCGTCGGTAGCACCTCGACCTGCATGTCCCGCGTCATCACGTTGCGGAAGCCCGCCACCTCGACCATCGTCGGGCGGGCGGCCTCCAGCTCCGCGAGCAGCGCTGCGCGCACGTCGTCGAAGGCGACCTCCTCGCGGCCGATCAGCTCGAACAGGTAGGTCGAGACGCCGACCTCGACGGCGGGGGTGGTCTCGCCCGACGACAGCGCTTCGATCGCGCCGTGCAGCACCTGCGGCAGGCGGTGGTAGTCGAAGCCCTGGGGGAGCTCGCCGCCGTTCTCGCCGGTGGATTCGTCGGAGGAGAAGCGCTTGGCGAGCGACGCGAAGTCCTCGCCGTCCTCGACGCGCTGGGCGACGTCGGCGGCCTTGGCACGGGCGGCTTCGATGGCCTCCTCCGAGAGGCGGCGGGCCTCCTCGGGGGTCGCCTCGGACGGGATCTCGGGGGCGACGGGGTCGATCAGGATCATCCGCAGGCGCAGCGAGACGCCGCCGGGTCCGTAGCGCGTCTCCCATTCGGAGCGCAGCCGTTCGTCGGTGATCGTGCGGCCCTGCTTGAGCAGCGCTTCGGTGCTCAGGTCGAGCAGCGCGCGCAGCGAGGCCTCGCGCCGCCAGGCGTCCAGCGTGCCGCGGGCGCCGATGGTCTCGCGCTCCCAACGCTCGGCGTCGCCGCCGAAGTAGAAGTCGATCATCCGCGTGCGGTCCTCCTCGATGCGCGCGCTGACCTGCTCGTTCGAGAACGAGAAGCCCGCTTCGCGCGCCTTGGCGAGCACCGCCTCGGTCTCGGCGAAGCGACGCGCGGCGATCTCGCCGTGGAAGCACGCCAGCCAGTGGGCGAACTGGGCGCGCGGGATCGACTCGCCGTCGATCGTCAGCACCGGCTCGTCGCCGGGACGCGGGCGACCCTCCTCCTGCTCCAGGAAGAGCGTGGGCAGCGCCTCCCACTCGATGGCTTCCCACAGCGCCTGGGCCTCGATCGCCATCTCGTCCTGCTCGGGGCCGGCCTCGATCAGCTGCTGGCGCAGCTCGTCGGTGACGTCGGCGAGCGGCGTGTAGTGCAGCTTTTCCAGCTTCACCAGCCAGTGGCCGCCGAGCAGGAAGATCGGCTCGCTGATGGCCGACGGCTCGAGCGCGGCGAGCTCGTCCAGCACCGCGTCGGGCCAGCCCGCCGTGTCGAGCATGCCCTCGGCCGGCGCGCCGCCGCGGCCCTTGGTGCGCGGGTCCTCGGAGTGCTCGCGGGCGAGTGCGGCGAACGACTCGCCGGCCTCGGCGCGCGCCTTCAGGGCGCGGAGCTCCTCGGCGAGCTCGCCGCGCAGGCGTTCGCGTTCGGCGTCCTGCTGGGCCCGGTCAAGCCCGGAGAGCGGCGGCGACGTGAAGCGCCGGAACAGGATGCGCACCTCGAAGCGACGTCCGCTGCGGCCGTACTTGCGCTCCCACTCGCGCTCGATCTTGGCCTCCGGCACGACGCGGTCCACGGCGGTCACGTTGCGCAGGTAGTGCTCGCGCTCGAGCTGCGTGCGGCGCTCGGCGATGCGCCCCGCGGGCGTGCGGAAGGCGCGCTCCAGCTCTTCGTTCCAGCGCGACCGGTCGCCCTGGTGCGCCTTCTCGACGCGCTCGTCGATCTCGGCGTTGACCTGGGCCATCACGCCGTCCGCGACTTCGGCGACGCCGAGGCGGCGGGCCTCGCGTTCGTACAGCCAGTGCTCGGCGAAGGAGCGCGCCAGCACCTCGCCGCGTCGGGCGACGAGCCAGTCGAGGTAGCGCGCGCGAGAGACATCGCGCCCGTCGACGCGCAGCACGGCGGTGTCCTGCGCGGCGGCCGGAGCCTGCGGGGCGGTGGGGGAGGGAACGGCGAGGGAGAGGAGTGCGAGGGCTTGAAGCAGCATCGGAACCTGGCCGGCGTCAGCCGGCCCGGGCGGTGTCGTCCGCGTCGCGGAACTGGAGCGCGTAAAGCTTGGCATAGAGACCGCCCTGCTCGAGCAGCTCCTCGTGGGTGCCTTGCTCGCGCAGCCGGCCTTTGTGGAGCACGAGGATACGGTCCGCGCGCCGGACTGTTGAGAGCCTGTGGGCGACGACCAGCGCCGTGCGCCCGCGGAGGAGGTTGTGGGTGGCCTCCTCGATGCGGGCCTCGGTGCCCGAGTCGACGCTGGAGGTGGCCTCGTCCAGGATCACCACGTGCGGGTCGGCGGCCAGGGCGCGGGCGATGGCCAGGAGCTCCCGCTCGCCCGTGGAGAGGGTCACCCCCCGCTCGGCCACCTCGGCGTCGAGGCCGCCGGGGAGCCGCCGGACCACGTCGCCGGCGCAGCTCACCTCGAGCGCCCGCGCGATCGAGGCATCGCTCACCGACGCGCGGCCCAGCGCGAGGTTCTCGCGTACGGTGCCGGTGAACAGGAAGTCCTCCTGCTGGACCAGGCCCAGGTGGCTGCGGTGCTCGGTGGGGTCCAGCTCGCGCAGGTCGATGCCGTCGATCGACACCGTCCCCGCGCTCGGGTCGTAGAAGCGCAGCAGCAGGTTGACCAGCGTGGACTTGCCCGCGCCGGTGGCGCCGACGATGGCGACGGTGTCGCCCGCGGGGATCTCGAAGGAGATGTCCTCGATGACCGGCGTGCCCTCGAGGTACGAGAACGAGACGCGGTCGAAGGCGACGCGCCCGCGGAAGGGCTCGGGCCGCTTGGCCGCGGCGGGGGGGCCGACCTCGGGCTCGGTGTCGAGGATGTGGAACACGCGCTCCGACGACGCGAAGGCCTGCTGCATCACGTTGTAGCGCTCGCCCAGCTCGCGGATCGGGTTGAGGTAGTGCTGGAGGTAGAACCAGAACTGGAAGAACACGCCCATCGTGAGCGCCCCCGTGAGGATCGAGGAGCCGCCGCGCCACACGATCGCGCCCTTGATGACGATCGTCAGGAACTCGATCGACGGGAAGAACAGGGCGAAGAGCAGGATCGTGCGCAGGTTCGCCCGGAAGTAGGAGCCCAGGAGGCCGGCGAAGCGGCCCGCGACGCGCTCCTCGCGCCGGAACATCTGCACCACGCGGATGCCCGAGAGCACCTCCTGCAGGTAGCCGTTGAGGTCCGCGAGCCGCGCGCGCACGACGCGGTGCGCGCGCCGTGCTCCGCCGCGGAAGCCGAGGCTGGTCACGACCAAGAGCGGCGTCAGCGCCAGGACGAAGAGCGCCAGCTGCGAGTCGAGCGTGAACAGGATCGCCAGGATCGCGAAGATCTTGACGAAGTCGAAGACGAGCACGATCAGCCCGGAGGTGAAGAGCTCGTTCAGGTTCTCGATGTCGCCGGTTACGCGCGTGACGAGCGCGCCGGTTGGGCGCGCGTCGTACCAGGCGAGGTCCTGGCGCTGCATGTGCCGGAACAGGTGCGTACGCAGGTCGTGGATCACCGCCTGTCCGGTGCGGCCCAGCTGCACCGCCTGCAGGTAGCGGAAGCCGCCGGCGGCGAGCATGATCGTCAGGTAGAGCAGCGCGTGCAGGCCCAGCCGGCGGAGCTGCTCGTCGGTGTCCTCGGGCACGGCGGCGTCCGCCAGCACCTCGCCCGACTCGGGCTCGACCAACGCCTCGGCCACCGGGCCGTCGATCGCGCGCCGCAGCACGTAGGGGCCCGCCAGGTCGAGCGCGAAGAGCCCGAGGATCACGAGGAAGCTCTGGAAGAAGAGCCACTTGTGCGGCTTGGCGTAGCCGAGGAGGCGCTTGAGGAGCGCCGTATCCCAGGCCTTGGTCGCGATGACCTCCTTCTCGGCTTCGGTGTAGCCGCTCACGAGAGCTCCTCCAGCTCCTCTTCGGCCCGCTGGCGGTCCCAGGTCTCGCGGTACCAGGGCGAGGCGTCGAGCAGCTCGCCGTGCGTTCCCTGGGCCTCGACGCGGCCCCCGTTCAGCACCAGGATGCGGTCCGCGTGGCGCACGGCCGAGAGGCGGTGTGCAGCGAGGACGACCGTGCGCCCCTGCCCGGCGGCGCGCAGGTTGTGGATGAGTTGGGCCTCGGTCTCGGTGTCGACCGCCGACAGGCAGTCGTCGAGCACGAGCACCGGCGGGTCCTTCGCGAGCGCGCGCGCGATGCACGTGCGCTGGCGCTGGCCTCCGGAGAGCGTCACGCCGCGCTCGCCGATCAGCTGCTCGTAGCCGTCGGGGAAGCCGGCGACGTCCTCGGCGATGCAGGCGCGCTCGGCGAGCTCCTGCAGGCGCTCGTCCGACAGCTCGCCGTCCGGCGCGCCGAGGCCGACGTTGTCGCGCCAGGTCTCCGAGAAGAGGAAGCTGTCCTGCGGCACATAGGCGATCGCGCCGCGCAGCGACGAGAGCGACAGGTCGCGGATCGGCACGCCGTCGAGGCGGATCTCGCCCTGGCAGTCGAACATGCGGCCGAGGAGGTTGAGCAGCGTGCTCTTGCCCGACCCCGTCGGCCCGACGACGCCCAGCGACGACTCGGCCGGGATCTGCACGCTGACGCCCTGGAGCGCCGGCTCGGACGTGTCGGGGTAGAGGAACGACACGCGCTGGAGCGCGAGCTCACCGCGCACCTCGTCCAGCTCGCGCGTGCCGGCGCCTTCCTCGATCTCGGCGCGCTCGTTCAGCAGCGTGTCGATGCGCTCGGCGCTGACGAGCGCGCGCGGGTACATGCCCGCCATCCAGCCCAGCGAGATCACCGGCCAGAAGACCTTGAGCGTGAGGTCGATGAACTTGAAGAGATCGCCCGCGGCGAGCGAGCGGTCGATCATCGCCATCCCTCCGACGAAGAGGATCGGTAGGAACGTGAGGTTGAACGCGGTGTGGGTGATGGCGTCCATCATCCCGCGCACCCGCGACAGTCTGATCTGGTGGTCGCGGTTCTCGCGCGAGGCGGTCTCGAAGCGGCCGACCTGCTGGGCGTCGACGCCGTAGCCCTTGACCACGCGCACGCCGGCGAAGGTCTCCTGGGCGTGGTGGCTGATGTCGGCCAGGCTCTCCTGCACCTGGGTCGAAATGCGGTGCAGGCGCGGGACGAGCGCGCGCACTCCAAGCCCCATCAGCCCGATCGGCAGCAGCATGAACAGCACGAGCCGCGGCTCGAGGCGCATCAGCACGAACAGGCTCGTCGGCACCAGCGTCAGCGCGCCCAGCACGTACATCATGCCCGGGCCCAGGAACATGCGGATGTTCTCCACGTCCGACGTCAGGCGGCTGACGATGTCGCCCGTGCGGCTCTTGTTGTGGAACGCGAAGGGGAGCGAGGCGAGCTTGTCGAACAGGTCCTGCTTCAGGTCCGCCTCGACGCGTCGCGACACGCCGACGATCCACCAGCGCTGCAGGAAGCGGAACACGCCGCGCACGAACGCGATCGCGACCAGGCTGAAGAACAGCCCGCGCAGGAACGTCGTGTCGTCGGAGTTGCGCAGCCGGTTGAGGCCGTCGCCGATCTCGAGCGTCAGCCAGATGTCGGCCAGCGACCCCAGCGGGATCGTCAGGAAGCCTGCGAACAGGATCTTTCTGTGGACGAGAAAGCGGCGGAAGAAGGTCCAGAGTCGACGCACCGCGAGAGCCTACTCGCCGCGCCACGCGGACCCGAGCGCGAGGAGGGCTTGCGCCAGAGATTCGACCTCTTTTGCAAGTGCCTCACCGCCCTCGGCGGCCGCGGTGCGGAGCGCCGGGAGGGTCTCCGCGGCGTAGCCGGTCTCCAGCCCGGGCGCCCACAGGCGGTTGCGGTACCAGGGGCGGTCGGCGAGCGGTGCCGCGAGCGCCGGATAGAGCCGCGGCGTCCCGGCATCGACGGGGGACGCGGCCTCGGCCCTGGCGTCGGCGGCGGCGGCCAGCGACTCGAAGGCCTGCCCCAGGCGGCGTGCGGGTGGCTCCGGCAGCCAGTCGGCCTCGTACGCGCCGCGCACCAGGCCCGCCAGCTCGCGGACCGCCGCGCCGTTGTCGAGCGCCGCGAAGCCGCGCGCGTCGAGCTCGACCAGGAGCTCCTCCAACAGGTGCCCCGCGGCCTCGTGCCCGACCCAGCCGGGGTCGAGGAAGCGCTCCATCAGCTCGAAGTCGTCGAAGCGCGTGTGGTACTGGCCGCCCGAGTTGCCCGAGAGGGAGATGTCGACCACCGGGATCGAGAGGTGGTGCAGGAACACGGTGTAGTCCGAGCCCGATCCCGGCAGCCCCGGGCGCGGGGTGCCGGCGCCGGCCCACTGGTCCCACACCGTGCCGGAGTCGGCGGCGGGGTCGGGCACGCGCTCTAGCGCCGCGCGCAGGGTCGCGAGCAGTCCCGGTGCGGCCGACGCGCGGAAGCGCGTGCCCGACACCGCCGCGTCGGCGTTGACGTAGGCGATCGCCTCGTCGCGCAGCTCGTCGGCGTAGGCCTCGGCCCACTCGGTGCTGCCGATCAGCCCGAACTCCTCGGCGTCCCAGAAGCCGAGCACGATCCCGTACCGCGGCTTCCACCCCGCGCGGGCGCGCGCGCCCAGCCGCTGGGCGGCGCGCAGCAGCGCGACCGTCCCGCTGCCCGCGTCGTGGGCGCCGCGCACCCAGGCGTCGCGGTGGTTGCCGGCGACGACGAAGCCGGGCTCCTCGCCTTCGAGCCGTGCGATGACGTTCACGATCAGATGGTTGTCGCGCGGGATGTCGAGGTCGAGCCGGGCCTCGACCGCCTCGCCGCTGCGCAGGCGGCGCCGGATCTGCACGGCCTCCTCGCCGCCGATCGGCAGGCAGGGGAGCGTCGGCAGGCGCGCGTCGCGCTCGTCGTCGGAGAGCCGCCTGCCCTCTTCGCCCAGGCGCGGCGACGGCCAGCCGGGCGTGGTGGGATCCCCCGGCGCACGGGTCAGCGCGGAGATCGCGCCGCGCTGTGCCGCGTCGCCCGGCTTCCACGGCCCTTCGGGCCAGGCCGGCCCGCGCGCGTAGCCGTCGGATGCGGGGTCGCTGTAGAGCAGCACGCCGGCGCAGCCGTACTCGGCCGCGAGCTCGGCCTTGACCCCGCGGTAGGCGCCGCCGTACTTGACGAGCGCGATGCGATCCTCGAACTCGACGCCTTCGGCGCGCATCCGTTCGTAGTCGGCGCGCAGGCCGCGGCCCGCCTCGAAGACCTCGGCGCGCACGGAGTCGCTCGTCGACCAGGCGCTGTAGCGCGGCACGTCGCCCGGGTTGGAGGCGCCGGCGTCGTACGTCTCCACGCGATGCACCCACGGCTCCTTGGAGTCGGCCGCGAAGAGCGCGAGCTCGATGCGGCGCGGGAGCGAGAGGCAGACGATGCGCTCGTCGAGCTCGACCTCGAACCCGGCCTTCGCGAGCGTCATCGCGACGAAGCGCGCGGCCGCCATGCCGCCTTCCGTGCTGGCCAGGCGCGGCTGCGCGGTGAGCTTGCGGCTCAGCCCGCGAGCCGGCGGGTCGTTCGGAGTCGGGGCCGCGGGGGGCGGCCCGGCCTGCGTGGGCGCCAGGAGCAGAAGGAGGGTGCCGAGCGAAGGAGTCACAGCCCGACAGCATACGCTTGGCCGGTTTCGCCTCTGTAAAATGAGAGCCTCCTCACCCCAAGGGCGGGACCTGAGGGCCGCTCCTGACTAGTGGACGTAGATCGGAAGGAACGTTTCGGCAGGTCGAACCATCTACGTTCCTGGACAGAGACAACCTGAACGCTCCGTAGGGGAGCGGAAGCAAGGCTTCCCCCCCAGCCGTCCCTTTCCTCGGAGCTCATCGTAGGGCGCTACTCCCTCAGGGCCCTCGAGCGAGGAGTTATGGACGGCAACCATACGAAGAACGAGCAGTTGGCAGGCGACGCTCCGGTCCCGGGGCGTAGCGGCGCACACCGCCGCACGGTCTGCCTTCTTACGACTCTCAATCCCGACCGCGGTCTTTCGATCGCGTTGCAGCAGCACCTCTCCATCGAGGTGCCGCAGATCGAGTTCCTCCTGTCGCCACGCGACGAGGACGAGGTCGACGCGATCTGGATCTGCGGCTACGAGCCCGGCCAGGACCGCGTGGTGCGCACCCTGCGCCGGCGGCATCCCGAGGCCGTGATCGTCATCACGGGCCGCGACCCGGTCGAGGACTGGGAGCAGGAGGTGGCCCAGGCAGGCGCCGACTTCGCCTTCTCGTGGCCCGTGGCCTACGAGGTGCTCCAGTCGGTTCTGCTGGGAGGCCTTCCGAGCAAGAGCCTGCAGGCGCGTCGGCGCACGCTGATGACCGGCTAGCGGGCGGCTGCGCCGCGCGCTTCGGGTAGAGTACGGCGCCCCGTGCGGGGGACCTCAGAGACATGCTCTTTGACGCCGTGCTCTTCGACCTCGACGGGACGCTGGTCGCGACCGATCGCTTCTGGGCACCCGCGGCGCGCACCGGCTGCCGGCGCGCGTTCCGGGAGCTGGGCCTCGAGCGCGAGCCCCCCGGGGCCGACGCCTGGATGTCGATCGTCGGCTCGCCGCTGACCGAGGGTTTGGCCCGGCTCTTCCCCGACCTCGACCCGGCGGCGCTTGCTGTGGTCGAGCGCGAGTGCATGGCCGAGGAGCACCGCCAGCTCGACGCCGGCGGCGCGGCGCCGATGCCGGGCGCCGTCGCGCTGCTCTCCGAGATCCGCGCCGCGGGCCTCTCGATCGGCATCGCCTCGAACTGCTCGGCCGCCTATCTGGAGCACATGCTCGGCCCCGCGCTCGAGCTCGGCCCGCTGGTGCACGAGGCGCGTTGCCTCGATTCACCGGGGATCGGCAACAAGGCCGACATGATCGCCGACCTCCTGCGGACCTTCGGCACGCGCAGCGCCGTCTTCGTGGGCGACCGGGTCACCGACCGCGACGCCGCCTGGGAGAACGGGCTCCCGCACGTGCACTGCCGCTTCGGCTTTGCCGCGGCGGGGGAGCCTACGGCCGCCGAGGCGTCGATCGAGGACCTGGGCGAGCTGACGCGGGTCCTGCGGCGCCGGCGGGCGTGGCTGGAGCAGGTTTTCGAGCGCGCCGGAGTCCTGCGTGACCTGGCGGCGGCGGCACACCCGATCGCGGTCGGCCTCACCGGACCGCCGGCGAGCGGCAAGACGCTGTTCGCCCGCGACGCGGCGCGGGTGTTCGACGGGCACGGGATCCCGGCGGCGGCCGTCGGCCTGGAGCGCTTCCGGCGCGCCGCGGGCGAGCCCGAGGACGTCCTGTCGCCGTTCGACCTGGCGCGCCTGGAGGCCGAGGTCCTGGCGCCCCTGGAGCGCGGAGAGCTCCCCGCGGACGGGGTCGATGCGGCCGCCGACGTGCTGCTGCTGGAGGGCCCCGGCCTGCTCGACCCGCGGCTCAGGGGCCGCCTGAAGCGGGTGCTGTACCTCGATCTGGCCGACGAGCTCCAGCTGCGCCGGGCCGCGGCCCAGGTGCCGCCGGGGGGCGATCCGAAGGGGCTCCTGGAGCTGCACCGGCACGGCCTGCCGGCCCACCGGGCCCTCGCCGAGCGCTATCCGCCCGCCGAGCACGCCGACCTGATCCTGGACGGTTCGAACCCGCTTGGGCCGGTCGGGCTGGATCCGGGTCCCACCGGCGGCTAAGCTGACGGGTTCTGGCCTGGCTCACGCAACGGTCGCAACAGGCCGTTCCGAAGGCTTCCCAGCTCCGATGGCCCCAGACCGGGCGCCGCAACGCGCTCCGCCTCGCCACCGCATGGATACCACTCTGCCTCAGCGGCTCCAGAAGTCCGTCTCCGGATCGTTCCACAAGACCGCGCTGCTCCAGAAGCGCGTCCGTGAGCTGATCCGTGGCGCCGCTCCGCTCATCGAGACCCGCGAGCGCAACCCGATCAAGATCGCCTTCCTCGAGATGGAGCGCGGCCTCATCGAGCTCATCCCCGAGGAGGAGAAGCCGCTCCTCTAGGTGCGCCGATGCCCGCGACCCGGAGGCCGGAGCGCTGGCTTGCGCGTCGTGGGGGAGGGGTGGAGCTGCTCCGCGTGCCCGCCGTTCTCTACGGCGCCCTGCTGGGGCTGCGCGGACGCATGTACGACCGCGGCATCCTGCCGGTCGCGCGGCTGGACGTTCCCGTGGTCTGTGTCGGCAACCTGACCGCCGGCGGCACGGGCAAGACGCCGATGGTCGCCTGGGTCGTGCGTGCCTTGGCCGAGCTCGGCCTGCGCCCCGGCGTGCTTTCGCGCGGCTACGGCGCCAAGGACGGCGCGAACGACGAGTCGCGCCTGCTCGCGGACGTGCTGCCGGACGTCCCGCACGAGCAGGACCCCGACCGCGTGGCCGGGGGCGTGCGGCTGGTCGCGCGCGGCGTGGATGCGATCGTGCTCGACGACGGCTTCCAGCACCGGCGTCTGCACCGCGACCTCGACCTCGTCCTGGTCGACGCCACGCGGCCGTGGGGGCTCCCGTCCCCGCCCGCGGGCGGCGATCCCGTGCGCGCACTCCTGCCGCGCGGATTGCTGCGCGAGGCGCCGGGCGGGCTCGCGCGCGCCCACGCGGCGGTGTTGACGCGGACCGACCAGGTGGCGCCCGAGCGCGCCGACGCGCTGGCGGCCGAGCTCCAGGGGCTCGCGCCCGGCCTGCCGGTCTGCCGTGCGCGGCACCGTGCCGTACGACTGCGCGCTCCGGACGGGAGCGCGATGCACCCACGCGCGCTCCAGGGACGCGAGGCCGACCTCGTCTCGGGGATCGGCAACCCGGAGGCCTTTGAGGCGACGGTGCGCGACCTGGGCGGGTGCCCGCGCGAGCACCGGCGCTTTCCGGACCACCACGCCTTCGCGCCGGGCGAGCTGTCCGGGCTCGGAGGCGAGGGGCGGCTGGTGGTGACGACCGCCAAGGACGCGGCGCGCCTCGGGCCGGGGCATGGGCTGCACGTGCTCGAGGTCGAGCTCGTCGTCGACGAGGGCGCCGAGGTCCTCGACGCGCTCCTGCGCGCGCTCCCCGACGGCCGCGCGCGGCGCGAGCGCCGCAGCATCCACGAGGGGCTCCATGGCTGATCCTACGAACGACCCGGGGCTCCCCGCCGCCGACGAAGGCGGTCCGGCCCAGCTCCCCGCCGCGTTGCGGCAGGACTGGCCGGTGCCGTGGCAGCCGGTCTGGGGCGACAAGCGCGGGCCGTGGCGCGACACGCTGTCGCTGCTGACGCGCGGGCTGATGGGCGTGGCGGTGCTGCTGCCGCACCCGCTGCTGCGCGTGATGGTGGGCGGCTTCTCGCGGCTCTTGACGCGGCTCCTCTCCGAGCGCACCCGCGTCGCGAAGGACTTCCTGCGCCAGGCCCTGGGCGACCTCGACGAGCGCGAGCTACACGCGCGCGTGGTGCAGTCGTGGCGGCACTTCCTGGGCGTCGCGATCGACACCGAGCGCTTCCTCCGGCGCGTGCCCGAGGAGCGCATCCTCGACCACTTCGAGTTCGAGTGGAGCGACGACGCGCGCCGCATCCGCGACGAGGGCCTGGGCGTGGTGGTGGTCACCGCCCACGTCGGCAACTGGGAGGCCGCAGCCCTGGCCGCGCCGTGGATCGGCTTCGACCCCTTCTACGCGGTCGCCAAGCCGCCCCGGAACCGTCCTTTCTCCAAGTTCGTGCAGCGCAGCCGCGAGCTGCGCGGGATCCGGCTGCTGCCCAGGAAGGGCGCCATGCGCGACGCTCCGCGGGTGATCGAGGCCGGCGGCGCGGTCGGCCTCCTGCTCGACCAGCGGGCGCGCCAGAAGCCGGTCCTGGCGCCGTTCTTCGGCCGCCCGGCCCGCTGCGACCGCAGCGCGGGGGTGCTGATGCGCCGCCTGAAGGCCCCGGTGCTGCTGACCGCGACCTACAACACCGACCGCCCGCTGCACTTCAAGACGCGCTTTTTCGGCTGCCTGTGGCCGGAGGAGCTCAGCGACGCCTCCCCCGAGGAGATCTCCGCCCGGATCAACCGCTCGATCGAGGAGATGATCCTGGTGGACCCCGATCAGTACTTTTGGCTCCACGACCGATACAAGGACACCCCGGCCGGGCCCCCGGACGG
The DNA here is from genome assembly GCA_039029355.1 of Planctomycetota bacterium. GTDB lineage: Bacteria > Planctomycetota > UBA1135 > UBA1135 > JBCCGI01. The sequence continues at coordinate 21,032 of JBCCGI010000080.1, read as the reverse complement.
GGACTCCGAGCCGGCCGCCGGTCGCCTTTCCCCCCAAGGGCCGTCTGTGGTCGAATAACGCCCGTCACGCCCTTCGCACCCCTAAGCCCTCTCAAGGATGTACGTCGTCACCGGAGGAGCCGGCTTCATCGGCTCCAACCTCGTCCGCGGCCTCAACCGGCGCGGCATCACCGACATCCTGGTCGTGGACGACCTGGAGAACAGCGCCAAGCACAAGGGGCTGAACGCGCTCTCGTTCGTGGATTTCGTGGACTACCGCGAGTTCCGCGAGCGCCTCGACGCCTTCGCGCCCGAGCTGTGGAAGGCCGTGCTGCACCAGGGCGCCTGCTCGGACACGATGGAGACCGACGGCCGCTACATGCTGTCGGTCAACTACGAGTACTCCAAGGAGCTGCTCGCCGCGTGTCTCGGGCGCTGCCCGTTCCTGTACGCCTCGTCGGCCTCGGTCTACGGCGACGGCGAGGACGGCTTCCGCGAGGAGCCGGAGTGCGAGTGGCCGCTCAACGTCTACGCCTTCTCGAAGTTCCTGTTCGACCGCCACGTGCGGCGGCTGCTGCCGAGCGTGAAGACGCAGGTGGTCGGCCTGCGCTATTTCAACGTCTACGGTCCGCAGGAGAACCACAAGGGCCGCATGGCGTCGGTGGTCTACAAGTTCCACCACCAGATCGCCGAGGAGGGCGTGCTGAAGGTCTTCGAGGGCAGCGAGGACTTCCTGCGCGACTTCGTCTACGTCGACGACGCGGTCGACGTGAACCTGCACTTCCTCGAGAACCCCGACAGGAGCGGGGTCTTCAACTGCGGCAGCGGCCGGGCCGAGAGCTTCCTCGCGCTGGCCGAGGCGACCGCGTCGCACTACGAAGGCTGCGAGATCGTGCGCATCCCGTTCCCCGCCGAGCTCAAGGGCAAGTACCAGGCCTTCACGCAGGCCGACCTGACCCGGCTGCACGAAGCCGGCTACGGTCGCGAGTTCACCAGCCTCGCGGACGGCGTGGCGTCGTACGTCGGCCTGTTGAAAGGCGCAGACGGCTACCACCGCCGCCCGGCGGTCCCCGAGTCCTCCTCCTCCGCGACCCAATGAACAAGCGCGAGCTGAACGGCTTTCTGGAGCGGATCGGACATCCGCGCGTGCTGATCGTCGGCGACCTGATCCTCGATCGGTACGTGACCGGCGACGTGTCCCGGATCTCGCCCGAGGCGCCGATCCCGATCCTCGCCGCGCGCGAGTCCGACCGGCGCCTGGGCGGTGCGGGCAACGTCGCGGCGAACCTGCGCGCGATGGGAGCCCAGGTCGAGGTGCTCGGCGTCGTCGGCGACGACGGGCTCGGGCGCGCGCTGCTCGAGCTCTTCGAGGACATCGGCGTCGACGTGGACGGCTGCGTCAAGGACGCCAGCCGGCCGACGACCGAGAAGACGCGCCTCGTCAGCGGCGTGCAGCAGATGCTGCGCATGGACTGGGAGGACGCGAGCGAGGTGGGCGAGGAGGTCGCCGGCGGGCTCGTCGCGGACCTCTCCGGGAGGATCGAGCGCGCGGACGCGATCGTCCTCTCGGACTACGGCAAGGGCGTGCTGTCGCAGCCGGTGCTGAGCGCCGTTATCGACGCCGCGCGCGCCGCGGGCGTGCCGGTGCTGGTCGATCCGAAGGGCTCGGACTACGCGCGCTACCGCGGGGCGACGCTGGTCACGCCGAACAAGAAGGAGGCCGAGGAAGCGCTGAAGCGCTCGCTCGCGAACCTCGACGACGTGCCCGCCGCGGCGCGCGAGCTGATCGAGGTCGCGGGCCTCGACCACGCGGTGATCACGCTCGGCCCGGGCGGTATGGCCCACGCCTCACGCGAAGGCGGCTTCCAGCGCGTGCCGACCGTCGCGCGCCAGGTGTTCGACGTCACCGGCGCGGGCGACACGGTCATCGCGCACCTGGCGCTCGGGCTCGCCGGCGGGCTGCCGCTGGCGGACTCGGTGGCGCTCGCCAACCATGCCGCCGGCATCGTCGTCGGCCGGCGCGGCGCGGCCGCGGTCACGCCCGACGAGCTGCGCGGCGCGCTGAACCCGCAGGCCGAGACCGGCAAGGTCCTGGAGCGCGGCGAGACGCTCGCCTCCCAGATCGCCGCCTGGCGCAGCCAGGGCAAGCGTATCGCCTTCACCAACGGTTGCTTCGACGTGCTCCACGCGGGCCACGTCGACTACCTGCGCTTCGCGCGCGGCAAGGGCGACGTGCTGATCGTCGGCGTCAACGACGACGCCAGCGTGCGCCGCCTGAAGGGCGAGACGCGCCCGGTCAACCCGATCGGCGACCGCATGGTCGTGCTCGCGGCGCTCGAGATGGTCGACGCGGTGGTTGCCTTCGGCGAGGACACGCCGAAGGAGATCGTCGAGGAGGTCACCCCCGACGCTCTCATCAAGGGCGAGGACTGGCGCGACAAGGGCGTCGTCGGTCGCGAGTGGGTCGAACAGCACGGCGGCCAGGTGCACCTGGCGCCGCTGGTGCCGGGCCGCTCGACGACCAGCATCCTCGAGCGCGCCAAGAGCGGCGCCGCTGGCTGCTGATCGACATGCGCGTCCTCTTCGTCTACCCGAACCTCTACACCCAGATGGGGTTCAACCACGGGCTGGCGTCGCTCTCCGCCTGCCTGAAGCGGGCGGGGCACGAGACGCGGCTCCTGAACCTGAACGAAAACCTGCCCCCGGTGCCGTCGCGCGACGACGTCGTGCGCGAGGTGCGCACCTGGCGTCCGGGCGTGATCGGCTTCTCGTGCCTCACGATGCAGTACCAGGAGGCGGTCCGCATCGCCCGCGCGCTGCGCGCGGCGGCCGAGCGCGACGGCTTCGAGCTGCCGCCGCTCGTGGTGGGCGGCATCCACCCGACGATGGTGCCCGAGGACGTGATGGAGGACGGCGTCTGGGATCACGTGGGAGTCGGCGAGTGCGAGGACGCGCTCCTGACCCTCGTGCGCCGGATCGAAGCCGGCGAGGCGCCCGACGACGTCGTCAACTTCCTCTCGTGGAAGGGCGGCGAGCGCGGCGGCACCTGGGTGCGCAACAACGTCGGCGAGTTCCCCGACCTGACGGCGCTGCCGGCGCCCGACTACGAGCTCTTCGACACCCAGCGCATCGTCGAGCAGAAGCACGGCTGGTTCGGGCTGCTCTCCAGCCGCGGCTGCCCCTACCGCTGCACCTACTGCCTCAACCACCGCATCGTCGACACCTACCGCGCGGAGCTCGGCCGGCCGGTCACCGACCTGGGCTTCTTCCGCTACCGTCCGATCGAGCTCTTGCTCGACGAGATCCGCTGGGTGCTCGACCGCTATGACGGCATCGGCACCTTCATCCTCGACGACGACCTCTTCACCCAGAACGCCGAGCACGCGATCGCCTTCTGCGACGCGTACGAGCGCGCCGGCTTCGGAGTGCCCTTCGTCGTCAACAGCCACGTCAAGCGGCTCGACCCGCGCGTGGCCGAGGCGCTCGGCCGCGCCGGTTGTCGCATCCTGAAGCTGGGCATCGAGTCGGGCCACGAGCGCGTGCGCCGCGAGGTGCTGAAGCGCTTCATGACCGACGACGACATCCTCGCGAAGGTCGAAGCGGGGGAGGCCCACGGTCTGCACACCTCGGGCTTCGTGATGGTCGGGCTGCCCGGCGAGACGCACGCCGAGCGTTGGGCCACGGTCGACCTGCTCGCGCGCTCGGGGATCGGACGCTTCCGGACCTCGCTCTTCTATCCCTTCCCCGGCACCGAGAGCTACGCCTACTCGGTCGAGGGCGGCTACATCGATCCCGAGCGCGTCGCGTCGCTCACCGACTTCACCGAGTCGAGCTGCCTCGACTTCGGCGCACCCGAGAACCTGTTCATCGACAAGCTCGCCACGTGCATGCCGTGGTTCGTGAACGCGCGACTCGACCGCTACCGCGAGTCGCCCGCGTCGGAGCGCTATCGCCCGCTGGTCAAGGACGTGCTGGCGCTCGACGCGGAGGGCTGGGAGGCCTTCCGTCCGCGGGTGCGCGAGCTCGACGACGAGCTGTCGGGAATCTGCGCGCGCGCCGGCGAGCTGCACTACGCCATCCGCTTCCACGCGTTCATGGGCGTGCGCTCGGACTACTACCTGTCCGAGGAGCACGGTGTCGAGTGGAGCACCGCCGCCGCGAAGCCGGTTCCGGAGCGCCTGCGCCAGCTCGCTCTCGCCGCCGCCGCCGGCATGAGCTGCTAATCCCCCCTAGAGGGCGGAAAACCCTTCCGAAGTACCGTTTTCCCGGGCTTCTATTGCAATTCCTAATTGTGAGCTGAGGCGTTCTACGGACGGGAATCCGCCGCGGCGATTCTCTACAATGCTGTGCGAGCGAGGGGAGTGACCGCTCGCGCGGCGGGTTTCTTGGCAGGAGCCTCTAGGGCCAGCGCGTGCGTAGAGAGGCCCCGCGTGGACCGAGACCGAACGGCATGCTGAGCCCAAACATCGTTCCCGACTTCACCCAACTGCGCGTTGCCGTGGTGGGGGATCTCATCGCCGACCGCTATCTCTACGCGCGTCCGACGCGCATCTCGCGCGAGGCACCGGTGCTGGTGCTGCGCTATGAGCGCGAGGAAATCGGGACCGGCGGCGCGGCCAACGTCGCGCGCAACTTCTGGGCGCTGGGCGCGCGCACCGTGCTGCTCGGCGCGGTGGGGCGCGACGCCGAGGGGCGCGAGCTCCTGCGCCAGCTCGACCACGACCTGGTCGACGTGTCGAACGTGCAGACGCTCCCGACCTGGACCACGCCGACCAAGACGCGCATCCTCGGCGCCGAGCCGGGGCGCACCGTGCACCAGGTGCTGCGCATCGACCGCGAGCCCGACGCGGCGCTCGACCCCGACGTCTGCGAGTCGATCGCGGACTCGGTGCGCGCGCTTGCGGGCGAGGTCGACGCCCTGCTCGTGTCCGACTACGGCTACGGCCTGGTGAACGAGGCCGTGGCCACGGCCGCGCTCGAGGTCCAGGCCGCGGGTGCCAAGGTCATGCTGGATCCGCGCCGCATCCTGACCCCCTTCCGCGGGGTGACCGGCATCACGCCCAACCTGTCCGAGCTGGAGCGCATCTCCGGCGTCGAGCTGCCCGAGCCCGCGTCGATGGACGCCGTGCGCTCCGCCGCGGCCGTCGTGCTCGCGCGGCTGGCGCCCGAGTGGCTGCTGGTCACGCTCGGCAACCGCGGGATGGCGCTCTTCACCCCCGAGCTGCGCGAGGGAGTGCGCGTCGCGGCCTCCGGGCCCGACGAGGTGATCGACGTCAGCGGCGCGGGTGACACCGCCGCCGCGGCGTTCACGTTGGGGCTGTCGGCGGGGCTCGACGGACCCTCGGCCATGCGCCTGGCGAACGCCGCCTCGGGCGTCGTCGTGCTCGAGACCGGCGCGGCGGTCTGCAGCCTTTCGAAGCTGCGCTCCGCTTTGCCGCAGGCGCCGCGACCGGAGATGCCGGTGGCGGCGGTCGACGGATGAGCCGCTTCCTCGCGCGCGAGGAGCTGGCCGAGATCCTTATCGCGCGGCGCGGCGCGGGAACGCTGGGGCGCGTGGTGCTGGCGAACGGCTGCTTCGAGCTGCTGCACGCCGGCCACGTGCGCTACCTCGACGACGCGCGCTCGCGCGGCGACCTTCTGGTGGTGGCGGTGAACGACGACGATAGCGTGCGACGCCTCAAGGGCGAGGGGCGTCCGGTGGTGACGCTCGCCGACCGGGCAGAGATCCTGTGTGGGCTGCGCGCGGTCGACTACGTCGTGCCGTTCGCCGAGGCCACCCTCGAGGCGACCCTGCGTGCGCTGCGCCCCGACGTCCACGCGAAGGGCACCGACTACACCGCCGAGGAGGTGCCCGAGGCCGCGGTCGACGCCGAGCTCGGCATCGAGATCGCGATCTGCGGCGACCCGAAGACGCGCTCTAGCAGCGCGACGATCCGGCGCATCTCCGACCTCGAGGCCCTCGCGGGCACGGCCGGCTCCGAATGAAGCGTGGCGGGGGGCGGGACCTTGCGCTCCTGCCGGTGGGCTTCCTCATCGCTTGCGTTGGCGCGATCTGCGGCATCGGCGGGGGGCTCTTCACCGTGCCGATCCTGCACTTCGTGCGCGGGCTGGAGCTGAAGCGCGCGGTCGCCACGGCGCTGGTGCTCGTGCTGACGACGACGAGCTTCTCGACCGTCGGCGAGCTCCTGCGCGACGCTCCCCAGCTCCACCTGAGCCTGGTGGCCTTCGTCGCCGGCGGTGCGCTGATCGGCGCGCAGATCGGCTTCGCGGTGGCGGAGCGCATCCCCGCGCGCGCGCTGCGGGCGGTGTTTGTCGTCGTGCTGCTCGCCGCCTCCTACAAACTGGCCTTCGGCGGCCAGGCGGCGCCGGCGGACGCGGGGGCGGGGGAGTGGCTCGACTCCGCGGCGCGCGTGCGCGCCTTTGTCGCCGGCGTTGGCGGCGGCTTTCTCGCCCCGCTGCTCGGCGTCGGAGGCGGACTCCTGATGGTGCCGGCGCTCTTCCTCGGCATCCCGGGGATCGGCTTCAACGAGGCGCGCGCGACGAGCCTCGCCGCGGGCGCGGTGGGGGCGCTGCGTTCGGTGATCCTCCACGGCCGCGCCGGGCGCATCGAAGTGGGAGCGGTGGCCCCGCTTGCGGTCGGCGCCATCGGGGGCGCGCTCGTAGGCGTGCAGCTGGTCCACCTCGGCGAGATGGTCGAGGTCGGCCGCCGCCTGCTGGCCGCGATCCTCGCCTTCGTCGCGCTGCGCTTCCTGCGCGACCTGGTGCGCGCGGGCGACGACGCGGCCGACTAGGGCGCGCGGTTTTTTGGGGTGCGCTCGGCGCGCCTCCCTCTCTTCCGAAGGGAGAGAGCGGGACCCTCACCCACCCGCCCGTCCGCTCGCCGGCTCGCGGCCCGGACGCCCGTCCCCCCCTTCGGCCCACCGAGGTACCCCCAATGAGAAGGCTTGCCCTCGCGGCGACGGCGCTCTGCGCGTCCGCCTCCCCCGCCCTTGCCCAGACGTTCCTGACGAACTTCCACAAGCTGTTCGATCACTTCTCGACCTCCGACATGGAGGCCGCGATCCAGACCGACGACAAGGGCTACGCATACACCGGCACGCACCCCAACATCATCCTCCCGACGTCGTGGGGGAGGGTACTGCTCCACAAGCTCACCCCGACCTTCGACCACGACTGGGCGATGACCTACGTGCACCCGGGCGAGCCGGCGACCGGCCCGAGCCCCGAGATGCGCGCCTACGACGTCCAGCAGACCGCCGACGGCGGCTACGTGCTGTGCGGCGACTACCTCGTCGAAGGCGCCGGCACCGGCTGGATGTCGTACCTGCTGAAGACCGACGACCTCGGGCAGGTGATGTGGTTCCAGCTCTATCCCACGATCGACCACCTGTACTCGGTCGCCGAGGTCGAGGTGGCCGGCAAGGGCAAGGGCTTCTTCGCGGTCGGCCAGAGCGACGACGTGCACTCGGCGGTCGCGCTGCGGACCGACCCGTACGGTGCGGTGCAGTGCGTCAAGCACGTCTGGGCGGACAAGAACGGCGTCCAGAGCGACGGCATCTACGCCCAGGTGATCCCGTACTCCAAGGAGCTCTTCGCGATGGTCGGGAGCGTGGCCTGGGGCTACGACGACTCCGACGTGTTGCTCACGATCATGGACGCCGACTGCAACGTGCTGGTCAACCGCGTCTACGGCGAGACGATCACGTACTACCCCGGCAACCCCGCGCCCTACGGCGTGTTCGAGACGGCCTGGTCGCTGGTCGAGCTGGACGGCGGTCACCTTGCGCTGACCGGCAACTACACCACCAGGTGCCTCACGGCCTGCGTCCCGAACCCGATCGACGACGTGCTGGTGATGCGCGTCGACGGCAAGGGCAACCCGGTCTGGTCGAATCGCTACGACCTCGACGAGGCCAGCGACTGGGGCCTGCACCTCACCTACGCGAGCACGTCGAAGGGCAAGAAGACGCGCATCTACGTCACCGGCAGGGCCGACACGACGGTCTTCGATCCGGACCGGAGCCAGGACGCCTTCCTGCTCGAGCTGGGCCCGAAGATCGGCGCGGTCGACTCCTGCGAGGTCTACGGCGACGACGGAGCCGAGGCGGGCGAGCACGTGCTCCCCAACCTCGACGGGCACCTGTGCATCCTGGCCAACACCGGCAGCTTCGGGTTCGGCCACGACGTCACCTACTGGATCGAGCGCTACGCCAACAAAATCGAGCCGTGCCACGATCGGATGCTGGATCCGCCGTCGTACAAGCTCTTCCCCGAGGAGGTCAAACCCTACGAGGTGAAGACGCTCGAGCCGTGGACCAAGGAGGTCCTAGAGGCGCGCCCGATGTTCCTCGACGATCCGATCCTCTGCGAGAAGATCCAGATCCAGTAGGCGGCTAGCGGAAGCGCAGCTCGCCGACGACGAGCTCGCACTCCAAGGCCCCGTTCCGCACGCGGACGCGCTCGAGGTCGTTCAGGCCTAGCGCGTCCGCGAGCATTCCGGTCGAGGTCAAAAGCGCGAGGTGGTAGCCCGCGGCGTCGCTCGCGAGGCGCTGCCCGAACGACGCATAGAGCGGGCGCAGCGACGATGCGTCGCCGATGCGCTCGCCATAGGGCGGATTGGTGACGATCCACCCGTTCCAACCGGGCCGCGGGCGGAAGTCGGCGGCGTCCTGCTGCTGGAGGTGGACGGCGTCCGCGAAGCCCGCCGCGGCGAGGTTCTCGCGCGCGCCCTCGAGGCGCTCGGGGTCGTGGTCGGAGCCGACAAGCTGCAGCTTCTTGGGCAGCGGCCGCTCGGCGCGCGCGTCGGCCTGCTCGCGCGCGAAGCGCTTGGCGTCGTGGCGCGGCCAGCGCTCGAACGCGAAGCGCTCCCGTAGCGCGCCCGGAGCGCGGCCGGCGGCGAGCGAAGCGGCCTCGACCAGGAAGGTGCCCGAGCCGCAGAAGGGGTCGATCAGCGGCGAGCGCCGGTCCCAGCCCGAGAGCACGAGGATCGAAGCGGCCAGCGTCTCCGCCAGCGGCGCGCGTCCCTGATAGCGTCGCCAGCCGCGCTTGTGCAGCGACGGGCCGGTCGTGTCGAGCAGCAGCGTGCAGCGGTCGCGCACCAGGTGCACGCGCACGCCGAGCTCGGGGTCGTCCTTGTCGACCGACGGCCGCGCGCCGGTGCGGTCGCGGATGCGGTCGACGATCGCGTCCTTCACAAGCTGGGCCAGGAAGCCGGTGTGGAAGAGCTGCGAGTCGCGCGCGTGCGCGGTGACCGCGAGGGTGCCGCCGGGGGAGAGCAGCTCCTCCCACGCGACCTCGCGCGCCCCCGCGTAGAGCGAATCCTCGTCGGCGCTCTGGAAGCGGGCGACGCGCTCCAGCACGCGGACCGCGGTGCGCAGCCACAGGTTGGCGCGCCAGACGTCTTCGCGCGTGCCCTCGAAGTACACGCCGCCAACCTGGCGTTCGGTGCGCGCGAAGCGCAGCTCGCGCATCTCGGCGTGGAGCGCGGGCTCCATGCCGGGGGCACAGGTTGCGAAGAGGGAGAGCCGGCGGCGCGCCATGGGGGCGAAGACTCTAACCCAGTCGGTTGCGGCTTCCGAGCGCCGGGGCGAGGATGAGAGTCCACTAGGCCCCTCAGGAGACTCCCCATGCAAAAGCTGCTTCCCGTACTTGCCGCGCTCCCCCTGTCGGCGTCCGCCTTCGCCGACGTCAAGGTCTACCAGAACGACTCGCTTCCGCTGACCGGAGGCGGCGTCGTCGCCTGCCAGGCGGGCTTCATCGCGAACGAGATCGGAGCGGCGAGCTTCGACGTGCCCCCCTCCGACGGCAAGATCCTGATCCTCGAGGCCCAGTGGTGGGCCTGCGACGGCAGCGGGATCGGCTTCGCCCAGCCGCGGCCGATGCAGGTGCAGGTGTACCCGGCCGGCGGCCCCAACCCGGGCGCGCCCGTCTACGTCTCGCCCGACGTGACCGCTACCCCCGGCTTCCTCAACCTCTTCCCCATCGCCGACCAGAACCTGACCTTCGACGGCGGCGACACGTTCACCGTCGGTATCCAGCTCCAGCCGTCGGGGCTCTTCCAGCAGTTCACCACCCTCGCGACCGACGCCGACGGCTGTCAGCCGGGCAAGAGCCTGATCTTCGCCATCCCCGGCGGCTGGGCCGACGCCTGCTCGTTCGGCGTGTCGGGCGACATGTTCGTGCGCGCGCGTGTGCTGACCGAGGGGCCGACGACCTACGGGGCCGGCACGCCCGGCACGGGCGGCCAGGTCCCCGCGATCGACTCGGCCGGCCCGTGGTTCATCGGCGGCGCCTTCGAGGTCACGTGCAGCAACGCCGCCACCGGCACGCCGGGCTTCCTCGGCATCTCGACCGCGCCGTCGGCGCTGCCGCTCTTCGGCGGCACGGTGCTGATCGATCCGACCGCGGTGGGGGCGACCTTCGTGCCGACGGTCTCTTCCGGCGCCGGCACCGCCAGCCTCCCGACCCCGATCCCCGGCGGCAACCCGGGGCTGATCGGCGCGCGCGTCTACTTCCAGTACGGCTTCCTCGACGGCGGCGCCGCGGGCGGCGTTTCGATGTCCGCGGGGCTCGACGTCAAGATCTCGAACAACACCTAGGCGAAGCGCGGGCGAGGCGGGGGGCGCCGGCGCGACGGCCCCCCGACGTCGCATTCACTACGCGTAGACGCCGCGCAGCTCGTCGGCCTTGGCCACGCGCTCGACGGCCAGCATGTTCGCCGCCATGCGCATGCGCACGCCGTACTGCAGCTGGACCTCACTGACGCTGCGCCAGGCCTCGGTCATGAAGCGCGTGATGCGCTTTTGGATGACCGCGTCGATCCAGGCGAAGCCCTGGCGGTTCTGCACCCATTCGAAGTAGTCGGCGACGACGCCGCCGGCGTTGGCGAGGATGTCGGGCACGACCGGGATGCCGCGTTCGTGCAGGATGCGGTCGGCGCGTGCCGAGACGGGCCCGTGGGCGCCTTCGAGGATGAGCCGCGCCTGGACGTCGCGCGCGTTGCGGGAGTGCACCGCGTTGGCGACCGCGCAGGGGATCAGCACGTCGCACTGCATCGCGAGCATCTCCTGGTTCGAGAGCTTCTCGAACTCGCCCGGACACTCGGTGATGGTGCCGTTCTCGGCGCGGCAGGCGAGGAGCGCGGGCACGTCGAGGCCGCGCGGGTTGTAGACCGCCCCCTGCACGTCGGAGAGCCCGCACACGCGGAACCCGCCCTGGTGCAGCAGCCGCGCCAGCGTTCCGCCGACCCGGCCGATGCCCTGGATCAGCACGCTGGGTGCGTCGGGCAGCTTGTAGCGCTCGAGCGCCAGCCGCAGGATGACCCGCAGGCCGCGCGCGACCGAGTCGCTGTGCCCCTCCGAGCCGCCGAGCGAGAGCGGCTTGCCGGTCACGACCGCGTTCTCGGTGTGACGCTCGTGGGATGAGATGGAATCCATCACCCACGCCATCACCTCTTCGTTGCAGCCCACGTCCGGCGTCACGATGTCGCGGTCGGGGCCGAGGACGCCGAAGAGATCGGCGGCGTAGCGTCGCACGGCGCGCTCGACCTCCGAGCGGCTGCGGCGCTTGGTGTTGATGCGGATGCCCCCGGCGGCGCCGCCGAAGGGGATGTTGAGCACGGCGCACTTCCACGTCATCCAGGCGGCGAGCGCACGCAGCTCGTCAACCTTGATGTCGCGCGCCAGGCGCAGCGGCCCGAGGAACGGGCCGAGCCCGGCGTTGTGCTGCACGCGGTAGCCGTCGAAGACGGCCATCGTGCCGTTGTCGAGCGGGATCGGCACCGCGACCGCGATCTCGCGGTCGGGCTTGCGCAGGATCGCGTACTCGGCCGGATCGACGCCCAGCCGCGCGGCGGCCTCGTCGAAGAGGCTCATCATCGTCGCGAAGGGCGACTCCTCGTCGAGCGCCGGGGTCGACGGCAGCAGGTCGTCGTCTTCGTGCTGGAGCTCGGTTTCGGTCGTCATGCGAATACGCCACGCAGCCTGTAGACCTCGGCGACCCGGCCGATGGCCAGGATGTACGCCGCCGTGCGCATCGAGACGCCGTACTCGCGCGAGCAGGCCTCGACCTCGTTGAACGAGCTGACCATCGTCTGCTCCAGGCGCGAGTTGACGATCTCCTCGGTCCAGAAGTAGCCCATGCGGTCCTGGACCCACTCGAAATAGGAGACGGTCACGCCGCCCGCGTTGGCGAGGATGTCGGGCACCACCATGACGCCGCGCTCCTCGAGCGCCTTGTCCGCCGGCGCGGTGGTCGGGCCGTTGGCGCCCTCGACGATCAGCTTCGCCTGCACCTTGTGCACGTTCTGCGACGTGATCTGGTTCTCGGTCGCGGCGGGCACCAGGAGCTCGCAGTCGAGCGCGAGCTGCTCGTCGTTGTCGAGGTGGTCCGCGTCGGGGTAGCCCTCTAGTGCGCGGTGCTCCTTGAGCCACCGCAGCACGTCGGGCACGTCGAGGCCCTTCTCGTTGTGCACCGCGCCGTACATGTCGCTGATGCTGACGACGTTGTAGCCCTCGCGGTGCAGCAACATCGCGCCGATGCCGCCGACGTTGCCCGAGCCCTGCACGACCACGCGCGTGCTCTCGGGGCGCATCCCGAGCTTCTTCATCGCCTCGCGGCACGAGAGCATCACGCCGCGGCCGGTGGCCTCGGTGCGGCCCTTGCTGCCGCCGAGCGACAGCGGCTTGCCCGTGACGATGGCGGTCGTGGTGCGGCGCACGTGCATGGAGTACGTGTCCATGATCCACGCCATCGTCTGCTCGTTCGTGTTCATGTCGGGCGCCGGCACGTCGCGGTCGGGCCCGAGGATGTCCATGATGCTCGCGGTGTAGCGGCGCGTGATGCGCTCCAGCTCGGACTGCGACAGCTCGCGCGGGTCGCAGATCACGCCGCCCTTGCCGCCCCCGAAGGGGAGCGCGACGACCGAGCACTTCCACGTCATCCAGGCGGCGAGCGCGCGCACCTCATCGATGTGCACGTCGGGCGCGAAGCGGATGCCGCCCTTGCACGGGCCGCGCAGGAAGTTGTGCTGCACGCGGTAACCCCGGAACACCCGCAGCGACCCGTCGTCCATCACGATCGGGATGGAGACCGTCAGCTCGCGGTCCGGCGTGCGCAGCACCTCGCGGACGCCCGCGTCGAGCTCGAGGTAATCGGCGGCGGACTCGAAGCGTTCCGCCATCGCGAGGAAGGGGTTGAACTCGTCCCGTTCGGTGGCGGAAGCGACCGCGGTTCCGGTGGACATCGGTTGTTCTCGGGGAGGGGGGGAAGTGGGCGCCGCACGGCTGGCCCACGAGCCTCTATTCGACCGCGTCCGCCGGACTACGGAAACCCTAGTCCGATCTATTTCGCGCCTCCCGTACGCCGTTTGGTTGACGGGGGAGGCCGCGCTGGTTGGGATGCCCCGGCCCATGGAGACGCGCTTTCTCGACGGCGCCCGAGCCGGCTGTGCCGACGGCGCGGGCGAGGCGCTGGCGGTGCTGCGCGCCGGCGAGAGCGCGGCCGCTCCGGCCCTGGTGCCGCCCGGCGAGCTGCTCGAGCAGCTCTTCGACCTGGCGCCCGAGGCCTTCCTCCGCCGGATGCCCGGTCGCGAGACCTTCGCCTGGCCCGCCGGGCCCGGGCGCTCCCCACGGCTGGTGGTAAAGCGCTTCGAGGGCGGCGAGCGCCGCGACTGGTGGTACGAGCGCCTGCGCGGACCGGTGCGCTCCCCCGGCCGGCGCGAGGGCGAGAACCTGCGCGCCCTGGCCGCGGACGGCTTCCGGGTGCCGCGCTGGGTCGCCTGGCTCGAAGAGCCCGGGGCGCTGTCCTGGCGGCGCAGCCGGCCCGGTGCCGGGGCGGCGCGTAGCGCGCTCGTCATGGGCTGGGAGCCCCACCGCGCGACCCTGCGCGAGGCCCTGGGCGACGGCGATCCGGCGGCCCGGCGGGCGTGGCTCGACCGGCTGGCGGACCTGGTGGCGCGGCTCCACGCGCGCGGCTGGTACCACCGCGACCTGTACCTCCACCAGCTCCTGGTCGGGCCGGACGAGGAGCTCCTCCTGATCGACGTCGGCCGCGCCCGGCGCGAGCGGGCGCCGCGCCGCCGCTGGCACGTGAAGGACCTGGCCGCGCTCCTCAGCTCGACGCCGTCCACGGTGACCCGCGCCGAGCGCATGCGGGTGCTCGGGCGCTATCTGGAGACCCGCGGCCTCGCCGGCGAGCGGGCCGCCTGGGCCCGGGCCGTCGTGCGCAAGGCGCGCCGCATCGCGGACCACGCCCCGCGCCACGTCGACCCCGACGAGGACGCCGCGTGAGCACGCCCCGGCACGTTCTGGTGCGCGCGCCCAACTGGGTGGGCGACCTCGTGATGGCCACGCCGATGCTCGAGGCGATCCTCGCCGACCCGCGCTTCGAGCGCGTCACGATCGCCGTGCGCGCGCATCTTGTGGACGTGCTCCGCGGAGGGCCGTGCGAGCCGCACGTCCTGCCGCTGGCGCGGGGCGACGACGAGGCCGCGCTGCTGCGCGCCGCCGGGGCGGACGCGGCGCTCCTGCTCAGCAACTCCTTCGGCGCGGCCTGGCGCGCCTGGCGCGCGCGGATCCCGCTGCGGCTCGGCGCGTCGCTGTCCGGCCGGGCCGCGCTGCTGACGCACCGCGTCGTGCCGCCGCGGCGGCGCGGCCGGCGCGCCGCCATACCGACCGCGCACCTCCTGCGCGACGTCACCGGCTTGCTCGGCGTGACGACGCCGAGCTTGCGCCCGCGGCTCTACGCGACCGCGGACGAGCGCGACGCCGCGCGCGCCGAGCTGGTCGGGCTCGGGCTGGGCGCCGACGAGGGCTACGTGCTCGCCTCGCCCGGCGCGGCCTTCGGCGCCGCCAAGCTGTGGCCGCCGGAGCGCTTCGCGGCCGCCCTCGACGAGCTGCACGCGCGCCGCGGGCTGCGCGGCGTCGTCACCGGAGGCCCGGGTGAGGAGCCGCTGATGGAGGCGGTGGTGGGGGCCGCGCGCCACCCCGCGCTCTCCCTGGCGGAGGTGCCGCGCGACCTGCACCGGCTCAAGGCCCTGGTCCGGGGCGCGGCCGCGCTTGTGGTGGGGGACTCCGGCCCGCGCTGGTACGCGGCGGCCTTCGGCGTACCGTGCGTGACCGTGCTGGGGCCGAACAGCCCCGAGCTGACCGCCAGCTCGCTGGAGCGCTGCGCCGTGGTCCGCGTCGAGGACCTGGAGTGCTCGCCCTGCCTGGAGCGCGTCTGCCCGCTCGGCCACCACCGCTGCATGCGCGAGCTCGCTCCCGAGCGCGTGGTCGAGGCGGCCGAGCGGCTGCTCGGCGAGCCGGCCTCGCCCACCTCAACCGGAGCGCCGAGCGCATGAAGCCCGCGCTCCTCATCCGCCTGCCGTCGTGGATCGGCGACGCGGTCCAGGCCGAGCCCGCGGTGCGCGCCGTGGTCGAGCGCTGGGCTGCGGACGGCGGCTCGGCGCGCGTGTCCCTCGCCGCGCCGCAGCCGGTGCTCGCGCTCTTCGAGGGCGCGTTCCCCGGCGCGATCCGGCTGGCCCAGGAAGGGCGCGGCGGCGAGCGCGTCGCCGACTGGCGCGGACACGACGCGGCCTTGCTCCTGACCGGCTCGTTCCGCAGCGCGTGGACCGCGTGGCGCGCGGGCATCCAGCGCCGGGTCGGCTGGTCGCGCGACGCCCGCGGCTGGCTTCTGACCGAGTCGCTGCGCCCGGCGCTGGAGCGCGGTCGCACGCCGATCGGGGTCGGGCGCCGCGGCCGCTGGCCGCGCTACCTGCCGCGGCCTTTCGACGCGACCTGCGTCGAGCTGGTGGCGCTCCTGGGCGTGTCGGTCGCGGATGCGCGGCCGCGGCTCGCGGTCTCGTCCGAGGCGCGCGTGCGAGCGCGGGCACGGCGCGCCAAGGCGGGCCTGGCCGCCGACGAGCCCTACCTTGTGGTCAACGCCGGCATGCGGCCCGCATCGGCGAAGGGCTATGGGGCCGAGGCGTGGGGCGCGGTGCTGGACGGGCTGGCGCGCGAGGCCGGGCTCCCGGCCGTGGTGGTCGGCGGGCCGGGCGAGGAGGCGCCGGTGCGCGCGGCCTGCCAGGCGGCCGGCGGCGCCCGCGTCGTCGCCGCGGTCGACCCGGTGGCGGACCTGGCCGAGCTCGCCGCCCTCGCGGCCGAGGCCGAGCTCTTCCTGACCGCCGACGCGGGGCCGCGCCACGTGGCGAGCGCGGCGGGGGCCGAGGTGGTGTGCGTGCTGGGGCCCACCGACCCGCGGCACAGCGCCGGGCACCTCGAGCGCACCACGCTGGTGCGCGAGCCGGTCGAGTGCGGCCCGTGCCATCTGGAGACCTGCCCGCTGTCCGGCCCCGGGCGGCACGCCTGCATGCTCGGCGTCGCGCCCGAGAGGGTCGTCGCGGCGGCGCTGGAGCGGCTCGCGCGAAGTTCCGCTGCCCGCGGCTGAGGCGCGCGGGTTCCCCGCTACCATGCGCGCCATGAGCGTTGCCGACGAATTCCCCCCCGACGTCCCGGACCAGCCCGAGCTCGTTTCCGCCGAGCGCGAGGGGCACCTCCTCTGGCTCACGATCCAGCGTCCCGAGGTGATGAACTGCCTCTCGTTCCCGACGCTGCGGCGCTTCCGCACGCTGTGCGAGGAGCTGCGCGAGGACCTGTCGATCCGCTGCATCCTGATCACCGGTGCTGGCGAGAAGTCCTTCTGCGCCGGCGCGGACCTCAAGGAGCGCAAGACGATGCCAGACGAGCGCGTGCCGCACTTCGTGCGCAACATCCGCGCGTTGATGGACGACGTCGAGGCGCTGCCGCAGCCGACCGTCGCCGTGATCAACGGCTTCGCCTTCGGCGGCGGCACCGAGCTGGCGCTTGCGTGCGATCTGCGCGTCGCGGCGGCCCACGCGAAGGTGGGGCTCACCGAGACCTCGCTCGCCATCATCCCCGGCGCGGGCGGGACCCAGCGCATGCCGCGCCTGATCGGCCGCTCGCGCGCGAAGGACCTGATCCTGACCGCGCGTCGGATCGACGCCGCCGAGGGCGAGCGGATCGGGCTGCTGAACCGCGTGGCGGCCGAGGGCACGCTCCGCGACGAGGCGCTCGAGCTCGCCGCCGCGATCGCCGCCAACGGCCCGGTCGCGACGCGCGCCGCCAAGGCCGCCATCGACAGCGGCACCGAGCTGCCGATGGAGGAGGGGCTGCAGGTCGAGGCGAAGTGCTACGAGCGCGTGCTCGGCACCCAGGACCGGCTGGAGGCGCTCGCCGCCTTCGCCGACAAGCGCAAGCCGCAGTACACGGGCGAATAGCCCGCGCGCCCGGCCGGCCGCGGCTCAGTCGGCGTCGCCGCCGGGCTCGAGCTCTACGCCGAGCCCGTCAGCGATGCGGTTCACGTAGGCGTAGTACGCCGCGACCTCGCAGATCTGCAGCACGTCGCGGTCGCCGAAGCCCACCGCGCGCAGCGCGTCGACGTCGGCGCGCACCATGCGCGCCGGCGTGAGCGTGAGCTTGTCGACGTAGCGCAGCAGCGCGAGGTCGCGCTCGCCGAGGCCCGCCGTCTCGTAGTCGGCCTCGATCCGCGCGAGGAGCGCGTCGTCGCGCAGCAGCCGGCGCAGACCGCGCCGGTGGTGGGTGACTCAGTAGTGACAGGCGTTGAGCTGGCTGACCCGCAGCGCGACGAGCTCGCGGTCGCGCTTCGGGAGGCTCGCCGTTCCGCGCATGACCGCGGTGTAGAGAGCGAGGTGCGCCTCCAGGCCGGCGGGGTGCAACGAGTGGATGCGCAGGATGTGGTCGACCTCGCCCGAGGCGGGGTCGACGCAGCGGGCGTAGAGCTCGGCGAGCGGCCCCTCGGCGTCGCCGGGGGCGATGGTGTCGATCCAGGACATGGGGCGTCATCTTGCCCGCGTCGCGGACGCTCGCCCGGGCTTTTTCACGGCTTCGCGCCGGGGGCGCGCTCGGCGGGCGGGGCGGGTGCGAGGCGGGCGGGGAGCGTGCGAGGCGTGCGGGCCAGCCCTAGCGCGGCCGCGCGGGGCGGCAGTGGTGATGGCGGGGCAGCGCTACCCATCGGTCGGCACGGCGAGCCCTCGCGCGCCCGCGCGGGGCGGCTAGGCGCGTCTGAGTTTGTGGCCCGCGTGCACGGCTCCGCCGCGCCCCCGGGGCCCGGGCTCCTCCGGGCCGCCCGGGACACCCTGCGGGCCGACAGGCCGCCACGGCCCGCATGAGCGCGAGTTCAGGCGATCCTCACGAAGCCGACCGCAGGACGGGGGGTAGTCCTCAAGCCTGCGCCCTCTCCCCGCCGAACACCCCCTCGGCTCTCCCCAGGCCATCCAGACGGAAAAACGTTCGGTTACCAGAGCGGGACTTCGGCTCGCGCTTCGGAAAGCCGTATCCTGTTGCGCCTTTTCGCCCGGGCCTCGGCCCATGGCGTCCCTTCCCCCTACCCATGTCAGGATTCGCGTCGGTCAACTTCAGCAACTCCGAGCAGGGGCTCTTCACCCCCGAGGAGATCCACCGCCTGATGCGGATCGAGTTCGAGCGCGCGGTGCGCTACGACTACCCGATCGTGTGCACGCTCATCGAGGTCGATCGGCTCGAGTCGCTGCACGACCTCTACGGCGTCGAGTCGAAGGAAGAGATCCTGAACTCGGTGATCGGGCTCCTCCGCTCGATGACCCGGGCCAGCGACTTCCTCGGCTGCATGCGCGACGATCGCCTGATGGTGATCTTCCCGCACACGCCGCGGACGGTGGCCGGGAAGCTCGCCGAGCGGCTCCTGACCGGCGCGCGCAAGCTGCGCTTCGACAGCGACGGCCGCACGCTGCGTACGACGCTGTCGATCGGGATCTCGTACTGCGAAGAGAGCGAGCGCATCAGCTTCGAGGAGTTCCTCAAGGCGGCCGAGGACGCGCTCCAGCTCGCGGTTCAAGGTGGGGGCGACCGCTACCTGCAGCGTCCGCGCGACCTGCACCCCGACC
Source organism: Planctomycetota bacterium (assembly GCA_039029355.1). Classification (GTDB taxonomy): domain Bacteria; phylum Planctomycetota; class UBA1135; order UBA1135; genus JBCCGI01. The sequence goes on along the minus strand of JBCCGI010000080.1, from coordinate 2,113 downwards.
CGCCGGCGCAGGGTCCGCCGATGCCCGACTTGGCCCAAGCCCAAGCCCAGGCCCAGGCCCAGGCGCTGGCGCAGGCCGGGCTCGCTCCGCCCGGTGTGCCGGTGGTGGGGCAGGCCCGCGTGCCGCTCGAAGAGGTCCAGCTCGAAGAGCTGCCCGACACGCCCCTGGGTGACAAGCTGCGGCTCCTGTTCCAGCAGCTCGGCCCGCAGACGCCCGAGACCGCGGCGACCCAGCACGCGATCATCGACCTCACGCTCAAGAACCTCGAGCTGGCGCGCACCGAGGCTGCCGAGAAGCAGCTGGAGGAGCGGAACAAGCAGGTCGACACGCTCGAGCGCCGCGTGCGGAAGCTCGCGTCGATGCTTGACATGACCGAGTCGGAGCTGAAGCGTGTCGCAGCGATGAAGAGCGTCGATCCGGGCGTCGCATCCATTTACCGCTCTGTGCAAGGCTTGAGCGGAGAAGAGAAGGACTATGAGATGCGCAAGCAGCTCATGCACGAGATCTTCAAGGCCAACATCGAGCTGAAGAAGCAGCGCGAATCCGCCTCCGGTTCCTAAGTCTCAGTCATGACCGACGAAACGCAAACCGACGACGCCGCCCAAGACGACGGCGTTCTCTACCTCGGTATCGACCTCGGTACCTCCCGGACGTCCGTGTCCGCCTCGAACGGCGTGCGCGAGACGGTCTCGTCCTACGTCGGCTACCCCAAGGACGTGGTTAGCCGCAAGCTGCTCAAGAAGGACGTGCTCTTCGGAGACGAGGCGATCGAAAAGCGCCTCTCGCTCGACTTCTACCGCCCGCTGCAGCACGGCGTGCTCAAGGCCAGCGAGTCCGAAGGCAAGGTGGCCGACAACAACCTTCGCGCGGCGCGCGACCTGATCGGCGAGATCATCCGCCAGGCCCGCCCGCGCGCCGACGAGCTCGTCTACGCGGTGATCGGAGTTCCCGCCCAGGCGTCGATCAACAACAAGGAGTCGATCCTCGACGCCGCGCGCAGCTCGGTCGACTCGGTCATGCTGTGCTCGGAGCCCTTCGCGGTCGCCTACGGCCTCGACATGCTCGACGACGTCCTCGTCATCGACATCGGCGCGGGCACCACCGACCTCTGCCGGATGCACGGCACGATGCCGGAGGACACCGACCAGATCACCCTGACCTTCGCCGGCGACCATGTCGACAACACGCTGAAGGAGCTGATCTCGCGCAACCACCCCCAGGCGCAGTACAGCACCCAGATGATCAAGGACATGAAGGAGCGCTTCGGCTCCGTGTCCGACGCCATGGACAAGGCCGTGGTGAACCTGCCCGTCAGCGGCAAGCCCACGTCGTTCGACCTGACGGACGAGGTCCGCACCGCGTGCCGCACGCTGGTCAAGCCGATCGTCGAGGGCCTCGGCCAGCTGGTCTCGACCTTCGACCCCGAGTTCCAGGACAAGCTCAAGAACCGCGTCCTGCTCGCCGGCGGCGGCAGCCAGTGCAAGGGCCTCGACACCGCGATCGAGCTGGAGATGCAGGAGCTCCTGGGCGGCGGCAAGGTGATGCGCATCGAGGAGCCGATCTACGGCGGCTCATCCGGCGCGCTCAAGATCGCCCACGACATGCCCGCGGACTACTGGGAGAAGCTGAAGTAGCACCCATGGGCCCCCCGCGGCCCCGGCGGCTCGCGCGGGCGGCAACGCCCGCGCCGGCCGGATGGAGCGCGCGCGCCCAAGGGCCCGCGTGTGCGGGGGGGACTGAGCGAGCCGCGCCCTCGGCGTACGTTGGGCGGCTCGGGCGGCCTGATGCGAAGCGGTGCGGCTCGGACCTGGGCGGCTCGTGCGAGCGCAGCGGCCGGGACGAGCGCAGCGGCCGAGGCGAGAGCAGTCGCCGAGACGAGCACAGCGGCCGAGGCGAGCGCAGCCGCCGAAACGAGCACAGCGGCCGAAACGAGCACAGCGGCCGAAACGAGCACAGCGGCCGAAACGAGCACAGCGGCCGAAACGAGCACAGCGGCCGAAACGAGCACAGCCGCCGAAACGAGCACAGCCGCCGAAACGAGCACAGCCGCCGAGACGAGCACAGCCGCCGAGACGAGCACAGCCGCCGAGACGAGCACAGCCGCCGAGACGAG
>JBCCGI010000079.1:0-38489 GCA_039029355.1 Planctomycetota bacterium | reverse complement strand
GTCACATTCCGTTCCCTGTCGGTTCCTGGCAAGGCGCGACGACGACTGCGTATCCAGGGCGCTACGCCGAGGAGGAGCAACGCCGCCAGGGGCTGACAGGGAGCGGAATGTGACGCCGAACTTCTGACTCAGGACACTAGCGTAGAAACAGCGGCGCGTGCTCCGCGAGCGCGGCGTCGAGCGCGTCGAGGTCGACGAGGATCAGCCGCCCCGCGAGCGCGGCCGCCGCGACCTTCCCTCCCGAGGGAGACACACGCACCGACAACGCGCCCTGGCCGTTGGTCGGAATAGAGGCTAGCTCGGTCGCCGTGCGGGGGTCCCATAGGTCCAGGCCGCCGTCGCCGTTCAGGACGAGGAGGTGGTCTCCGGCGAGCTCGAGCGCGTACGCATTCGCGTCGCCGGTGCGCACGATTCGGGCCGGTCCGCCGGAGTCGTCCCAGAGGGCGACGCGACCGTTCCCATAGCCGCCTGCGACGATCCCGTCGTCGGTGACCGCGATCGCTCCGACGTTCCCCCGTTGACCACCGCGGAACGCGCGGGGCGCGACGGACCACTCGCCGGCGGACTCCTGGAGCTCGAAGACGCGACCGTCGCCGGCTCCGACCACCAGTCGGCGCCCCGACGCCGACCAGGCGCAGCTGCCCAGGCGGGTTCCGTCGCCGGCGAGGTCGAGCTCCAGGAGCACTCCGCCATCGCGGTCGAGCAGTGCCAGGTGACCTCCGTCGGAGACCGCGGCGACCTCCGTGCCGCCCGGGCGAATGCGAACGTGGTTGGCCTGCGCCTCGTCGGGGAAGCGGTAACTCGGCTCCGGCCGCGCTTCGGTGGAGCTGGAAATGAGGTAGACCCCCAGCGCGCTGCTCGCCGCGAGCAGCGCGCCGTCCTCCGCGGCGTCGACGCCGGTCACGAGCCAGTGACTCGGCGTGTGCAGGCGGATCGAACGTGTCGGCACACCGTCGCGCCATAGTGTCACCGTCCCACGGTTCCCGTCCGCGGTCGCGAGCTCTCCGGACGGTAGAAAGGCGACGTCGTGCAGGCCACCCAAGGGCAGCCCACCCACGGGCGGATCCGGCATGAGTAGGTGGACCGTGTGCCAGCTCGCTCGGAGCGGAACCCAGGCGCGCGCCCGCATCGCCGCGCCGCCGGTGAGGATCAGTCCCCCGCCGCGCAGATTGCCCATCACACCTGCGTCGGTTGAGTGTCCAAAGGTTTGGTCGAGGATCGACCCGGGCCGGACATCGATGCAGTCGACCCTGCCGCCCCCGTGCCCGCGGAGGTAGACGCGGCCTTCAGCACCAAGCACCTTCAGGTTGGGCACTCCCATCGTGACCTGCGTGATCTCCGGCGTGCGTCTCAACTCGAGGGGGAGGCGCGCCGGGGAGTGGGCAAGCGAGATGCAGACCCCGTCCTCGTCGAGGAAGTGCACGGGACGGCTCCAGGCCATGTTCTCGACCTGGTACCGCTCGTCCTGCAGCTCGACGAGGGCCAGGTAGTGGTTGCCGCAGCCCGCCCAGGAGTCGAAGGCGATGCGGCCCGCGGGGGAGGCCGAGAGGAAGCGTGTGCCTTCGACCTCGCGACAGATTCCCGCGGGCCTCGGCAGTGCGCGCGTCCGCTCGCCGCGCTCTAGGTTCCAGACTTCGAGTCCGCCCTCCTCCACGCCGACCAGAAGCTCGCCTTTGGGCAGGAAGCCCACGCCGACCGCCTCGACGTCTAGCTCGCGAACCGGCGCGGCGCGCTCGGAGTCCAGGTCCCACACCGCCAAGCGCTTCCCCGGCGTCGACCCGTGCGCGACCAGCCAGCGCCCGGTCGGATCCGCCTTCAGGATCGGGGCGGAGACCGAGGACGCGAGGCGCCGGAGCACCTTCCGCGGCGGCAGCGACCAGATCTCGACACCGGTGCCCGAGCGGCTGACGGCCAGGCCACCCCGCACGCAGTGCACCGACCGGATCCGCTCGCTCCCGCTTAGATCGGCGGCCCAGGTCCAGCCCGAGCGCGCGTACAGCTCGCGCAGCAGCCAGCCGAGCTCGTGCTCGGCGTCGCCGCGGTGCCAGCGGTCCTCGGTTAGCCGCGGCGCATCCACGCCGAGGACGCGGGCGGCGCTCCATAGGTCCTCCTCGACGCCGTGCAGCTCCACGCCTAGCCTCAGGTTGCGGATGGTGGCGTCCAGGCTCGCGGCCGCGCGCGCTTCGTGCTGCGATCGGCTCCAATGCCAGGCGGCGAGGCCCGCTGAGAGGAGCGCGGCGCACGTCGCCAGCTCGCGCGCCCGACTGCGGATCCACATCGCCGCCGTCGTCCGCTGCGTGCGCGCCGCGCGCAGAGCGTCGCGCAGCTCGCCGACGCTCGCGTAGCGGCGCGCCGGGGCCTTGTCGAGCGCGCGCGCCACGACGCGGTCGAGCGCGAGCCCCACTCCCGGCACGAGCGCCTCGCGGCTCGGAGGCGGCATCGCCTTGCGCGAGATGCGTCGTACCAGCTCGGAGATCGAGCTCGTGCGGTCGTGCGGCGGCTTCCCCGTCAGCGCGTAGTGCAGCAACAGCCCGAGCCCGTGGACGTCCGTCCGCCGGTCCACGACACCCTGCGCGTGCACCTGCTCGGGCGCGGCCCAGATCAAGCTGCCGAGGAAGCGCCCGCTCTCGGTCAGCCCGGCGGACGTCGAGTCGACCTCCTTCGCCAGCCCGAAGTCGATCAGCCGCGGCGAGCCGCGCTCGTCGACGAGCACGTTCGAGGGCTTCAGGTCGCGGTGCAGGATGCCCTCGTCGTGGGCCGCCTCGACACCGGCGGCGACGGCGTCGAACAGGTTCAGAACCTCGTCGAGCGTCGCGGCGTCGCCCGCCTGGCCGCGCGCGTGCACGTCCGCGAGGTGGCGGTCCAGGGCCTCGCCCGCGACCCACTCCAGCACCAGGAAGTGGGGGCCGTCGTCGAGCGTGCCGAAGTCGTACACCTGCACCACGTTCGGATGCCGCAGGCGCGCCGCCAGCCGCGCCTCGCGCTCCATGCGCGCACGCTGCTCGAGCGAGGCCCAGCGGCCGTGCAGGAGCACCTTGAGGGCGACGTCGCGGTCGGTGGCGACCTGGCGCGCGGCGTACACGATGCCCTGGCCACCGCGCGAGACCTCGCGCAGCACCTGGATCCCCGGGGGAGAGGGGGCACGCTCCGCGACGCGGCCCAGCTCGCTGACCCAGGTGTCGGACCGGAAGGCCTGCTCCAATCGAACCACGCACCGCGGGCACGCCTCAGCGTGTGCGAGCACCGAGGTCTCGGCCGCGGGGTCGGCCGCGGCGCGAGCGATCGCTGCGTCGTCCGGGCAGGGGGACGTCATTTGCAGGCGCGATTCTAGCCCGAGCCACGGACGTGCGCCCCCGGGCATCAAGGCGGCTGTAGCCGAGCGCGGGCGCCGGGCTAGAACAGGAGGTCGTGCGCCCGCAGTCCCGATCTCCAGGAGAAGAGATGACCCCTGCCAAGCTCGCCAGGACCCTGCTCGTGCTCGTCGCGTTGCTTGCCGCAGCGGCTTCCCCGGCCCAGGCCCAAAAGAAGCGTGGCGACAAACCCATCGTCGCCGGTGAGCTCGGCGAGGCGCTCGACGCCGCGGTGCTCGCCGCCGGCGGCGACGAGCTCTGGGGCGCCGTGCTCGTCGCGCGCAAGGGCGAGATCCTGCTCGCCAAGGGCTACGGCTATGCCGACTACGACGAGGCGCCGAACACGCCGCGGACGCTCTTCGAGATCGCGTCGATCAGCAAGCAGGTCACCGCGGCGGCGATCCTGCACCTGCAGCAGAAGCGCAAGCTGAAGGTGACCGACACGCTCGACGAGTTCTTCGACGACGTGCCCGAGGACAAGCGCGGGATCCAGCTTCACCACTTGTTGACGCACACCGCCGGCATTCCCGGCAGCCTTGGCGTGCCGTATGCGTCCCCGCTCGCGCGCGGGCCGTACGTCAAGCAGATGCTGGCGAGCCCGTTCGAGCCGGCGGGCGAGGGCTTCGAGTACAGCAACGTTGGCTACGCGCTGCTCGCGGCGGTGGTCGAGGAGGCCTCGGGCAAGTCCTTCGAAGAGTACGTGGAGAAGAACCTGTTCAAGCCCGCCAAGCTGAAGGACACCGGCTTCATCGGCGACCGCGACCTGATCAAGAGCGGCCGTGCCGCGGCGCGACGCGGGAAGGGGCCCGAGGGCTCGACCGCGGCCGACTGGTTCTGGGGCTGGGGCTACCGCGGGATGGGGGGCGTGGTGACGACGGTCTACGACCTCTACGCCTGGGACCAGGCGCTGCGCGGCGACAAGGTGCTCGGCAAGCAGGCGAAGAAGGCGCTCTACGAGCCCTACCTCGACGGCTACGCCTACGGCTGGCGCGTGCACACCAACAAGCGCGGCACGCGGACCGCGTCCCACTCGGGCGGCGTCGCCGGCTTCGGCTCGAACCTGGTGCGGTACCTAGAGGACGACGTGTGCATCATCGCGCTCTGCAACCATGGCAAGACGGCCTACGAGGTGTCGGCGGCCGTGGAGCGGGTGCTGTGGAAATAGCGCCCGCCGCCCACGCATCGCGTGGGCGTTCGGTGAGGCACCTTTCGGCGCCGACGGTTTCGCTCCCCCGGCGGCGCCGTACGATCGGGCGTCCGGAGGGAGGGTCCTCCCTCCGGCCTTGTCCCTGACAACCAGAAGGAGGAAACCATGCTTCGCTCGCTGCTCGCAGCTTTGCTGCTCGCCGCTCCCGCGGTGGCCCAGTCGTCGGTCACCTACTCCGTCGGGCCCTCGGTCGCCCCGGTCGATTGCCCGTTCACGATGTCGTTCACGAACGACACCAGCGCGCTTCTGATCACGAACCTCTGCCCCTACCAGGTGTACGATGAGTCCGGCGCGCTCGTCTTCACGCCCGGCTGCTTCCTGCTCGCGATCCTCGTGCCGCCGGGCGGTACGTTCACCGCCGAGTGGGATCAGGCCGACGACGCCGGCGTGCCCTTTGCGCCGGGCAAGTACCGCATCGACTTCACCGTGCCCGAGGTCGGCATCGTGTCGACTGACGTGGAGATCAGCACCGGTGTTCAAGGCGCGATCTCAACGCTCGGCGAGGTCAAGGTAGGAGAGACCCGCACCGTGCAGATCTGCGCGCCGGACTATCCGAACCAGACCTATTTCATGATGGCGGCCGGTATCAACACCGGCGGCATCCCCACCTGCGGAGGCACCATTCCGCTCGACGCCGACGCGATCTTCCAGATCGCGCTCGTCGACACGGGGGTGTTCGGGAACTTCTTCGGGACGCTGGATGAGAACGGGCGCAGCACGGATCCGTTCCTCGCCGTGCCGGATCTGCCGAGCTTCCAGGGGGTAGACCTGATCCTCGACTTCGTGGTGCTGGACCTGACCGCGCCATGCCCCGTGGACGCGATTTCGGAGCCGCTGAACCTCACGGTGCAGTAGAGCTGACCGCTGCGCCTCCCCCCCGGCCGTAGGGCCCGGGGAGGCGCAGGAAATCGCAAGGGATTGGGCGCTCCGGGCTTCCGCTCGCGTGGCCCCGAACTATAGGATTCTCCCCGCCCGGACCGCCGGGAGCTTTCTTCAAAGGACTATCGCGAGGAGCCCTTCATGACGTTCGTCGTCGCTGAACCCTGCATCAACTGCAAGTACACCGACTGCGTGGCCGTTTGCCCGGTCGATTGCTTCTACGAGGGTGAGAACTTCCTCGTCATCAACCCCGACGAGTGCATCGACTGTGGCGCCTGCGTTCCCGAGTGCCCGGCCGAGGCGATCTTCGACGAGAACGAGATTCCTGAGAAGTGGGAAGAGTACAAAGAGATCAACGCGCGCCTGGCTGGTGAGTGGCCGATCATCTCCGACCAGCAGGACCCGATGGACGACGCCGACGACTGGAAGGCGATCGAGGAGAAGCGCGACAAGCTCTCCGAGAAGCCGCGCGACTAGGCGCGCGTGTCAGGGCAAGCGGTAGCGAACCTCGCGCCGCTCGCCCTTCGGGTTGAGGAACGTCAGCGTCACTTCACTCCCGGGTCGAAGCGGCGCTTCCACTAGGCGAGCAGGGGCCGACTGTGTCGGGTGACTCGCCGCTCACCGCGACGATCACGTCGTTCCCCGCAGGCCGGCGTTGTGAGCCGGCCCGCGCGGTCCGTTGCCGCGCACGAACCAGGGCTGGACCGCCATGGTTCTGTTGCCGAGGCCGAGGCGACGCCGCTCGTGCGCTTGGCCTCGGTCGGCGCGTCTCTCGAGATCCTGGCGCCAGGCCACGCGCTCGGCCGGGTCGGGCGGCTCCGCCCGCGAGGGGCCGGGGACGTCGTCGTACGGCCGCTCGTCGTCGCCGGTGGGATGGAACCCGGTGGGATGGAACGAGAACGTGAGCGCGAGCGTCGAGCAGCAGGGCGCGATCGGGACGGCCCTTCGCGTGGGAGCTTCCTTCGGCCTAGTGGTGCTCCTCCGAGACCAGGTTGCGGTTCCACTCGGGCACTTCGACCACAACGTCGACCGAGCCGTCCGGCACGGCCTGGCAGGCCAGGCGCGACAGCAGCTCGAGGCCCGGTGCCTGGTCGAGCATGTCCTCTTCGTCCTCGGTCGCGTCGTTGCAGGACTCGGAGCCCTTGCGGATGACCACGTGGCAGGTCGAGCAGGCGCAGACGCCTCCGCAGGCGTGATCGAGGTCGATGCCCGCGCCGAGGGCGATGTCGAGGATCGAACCCGGCAGCCCGTCCCGCGCGTAGGGGAGGGCCTCGGGGTCGACCTCGACCTTCACGTCCCCAGGCTGGAACGTGACGGTGTACTTGCGTGTCGGCAGCTTGGCGTCGACGTCTTCGATGAAGGGGTTGGATCCACCCATGGTGCTTGCTCGCGTGCGTGCTGTCGGGTCCGCCCGCGCCGGGCAAACCCCAAACCGCCATTCTAGGGTCCCTGCCGGGGGGACCCAACCGGCCCCACCACGGAAAGGAGGCGCGTGGGAATCCGCTCCGGTTCGCGCTTCTTGAGCGACAATCGGCTGTAGGAGCGCCGCATGACCGACCCGCACCCTGCTCCGCCGCCGGGCGGAGGGGGATCCCACTGCCGCGCGCGAGCTGCTTCCGATCGTCTATGAGGAGCTGCGCGCCCTCGCGCGCCGCTGCATGGGCGATCAGCCCACGCGCCACACCCTCCAGCCGACCGCGCTTCTCCACGAGGCCTACCTCAAGCTGGTGCGCGATCCGGAGACCGAGTGGATCGACCAGACCCACTTCGTCCACACCGCCGCGCGGGCCATGCGCCAGGTGCTGGTCGACCACGCGCGCGCCAAGGCGGCGACCAAGCGCGGGGGCGGCCGCACGCCGCTGCCGCTCGACGAGCTGCTGGCGCGCTACGAGGAGCGCGCGCACGACGTGCTCGAGCTCTACGAGGCCCTCGACCGGCTCGCCGCCGAGAGCGAGGAGCTGGCCCGCATCGTCGAGCGGCTGGTCGACCTCGCGGATGCCGAGCGCGAGAGGGCGCTTCGCGACGCGTGCGCCGGCGACGTGGAAACCGAGCGCGAGGTGCGCGAGCTGCTCGCCCGCGAGCACGACGCGTCGTCGTTCCTGCATCCGCCCGCCGGCGAGGAGGTGCGCGATGCGCTGCTGGTGCCCAGCGGCGCGGTGGCCGCCGCGCAGGTGGGCGAGTTCGTCCTGGTGCGCCGCCTGGCGCTCGGCGGGTCCAGCGCGGTGTTCGAGGCCGAGCAGCGCGAGCCGCGGCGGCTGGTGGCGCGGCGCGTGATGCACTCGCTGGGGGCGTGGCGTGGGCGAGCCGTCCTTCTCGGCCGACTGCGACGAGCTCCTGACCTTCGCCGGCGAGGAGCACGAGGGGCTCGTACGGCTGCGGCTCAGCCCCGAGCCAGCGGTGACCGAGGAGGCCTTCCTGGCGAGCGGTGCCGGGCTCTTCGCCTGGGATCAAGCCGGCGGACGGGTCCTGTACGGCAAGCGCGAGATCAAGCTGCTCGACCTCGTGACCGGCGCCGAGAAGACCGTGCTTACGCTCGACAAGGTGATCACGCAGATGGTCTTCGACCCGCGCCGCGGGGCCTTCTTCCTCAGTCACCACGGCATCATCTACACCGTCGAAGGCGACACGTGCCGCGTCTTCCGCGAGCTGGAAGGCCGCACCATCGGCCGCCTGCGCGTCTCCCCCGACGGGCGCTGGTTGATCGCGGCCTGAGGGCGGGTCGCGATCTTCGACCTGGAGACCGGCGCGACCGAGCTCGTGCCGTTCCTCGGACGCTGCTCGGTCGCCGAGTTCTCGGCCGACGGGACGCGCCTCGCCCTGGGCAGCTCGCTGGGGAGCATCGAGGTCTGGGAGGTCGGGACCTGGCGGTCGTGCGAGGTGCTGCGCGGCCAGCGGGCGGCCGTCCGCGGCCTCGCCTTCTCGCCCGACGGGAGCGCGCTCGCGGTGGGGGACGAGCACGGCAACCTGTTCGTCTGGGAGCTGGCCGAGCTGCCGATCGTCGCCCAGCTCGCGCGCTTCAACGGCGCGGTCGAGCGGCCGAAGTGGGCGCCCGGCGGGTCCTGGCTCGCCGTCCGCGCCGAGGGGGCGCTGCACGTCTTCCACTCGGGGACCCCGGCGATGCGCAAGCTGCTCTCGCTGCGCGACGTGGGCTGGAGCTCCGAGCGCATCCTGGACGAGCTCGACCGCATCGAGGAGCTCACTCCCGACCAGCGCGAGGAGCTCGGCCGGCTCGTGCGCGCGCGCAAGGAGGACGCGTGGAGGATGTACCGCATCGCCCGCGACGTGCTGCTCGATCCGCGCCGCACCGCCGAGGAGTACGACGACGCCGCGCGGCTCGCGCGCGAGCTCGACGGGCGCGATCTGGGCCTCCACGGGCCGCTCGCGCGCGCCCTCGGCGAGCTGCGCGCCGGGTCGCCCGAGGCCGCCATCGACGTCGCCGCCGAGATGCTGCGCTTCGACGAGGCGCCCGAGCGGGAAGAGCTCTACCAAGCGGTCCGCGGACTCGCTATCGTCCGGCTCGACGACCGCGCGCGGCTGCGCGCGGAGTTCTCCGCGCCGGCGCACCGTGGCGTCTCGCGGTTGGAAGAGCTGCGGTCGCTGTGGGCCGAGCTCGACTCCCACCTGGCCGAGCTCAGCCTAGCGACCGCCGAAGGCCTCTGACGCATGCGAATCGCCACCTGGAACGTGAACTCCGTACGGGCTCGGATGGAGCGCCTCGTTCCCTGGCTCGTCGAGAAGCGCCCCGACATCGTCTGCCTGCAGGAGACCAAGTGCGTCGACGACAAGTTCCCGCGCGAGCCGATCGAGGAGCTCGGGTACGAGATCGCGACCTTCGGCCAGCGCACCTACAACGGCGTCGCGATCCTCTCGCGCTCGGGGCTCGAAGACGTGCGCTGCGGCTTCCCCGGCGACGGCGACGAGGCGCGCGCGATCGCGGCGACCGTCGGTGATGTGATGGTGCTGAACCTGTACGTCGTCAACGGCCAGTCGGTCGGCGCGGCGCGCTACGCGGACAAGCTCGCGTGGCTCGACAGCCTCGCGCGCTATGTCGAGGACCACTTCCCGATGGACGAGAAGGTCGTGCTGTGCGGCGACTTCAACGTCACCTTCGACGACCGCGACGTCTACGACCCCGACAAGTGGCGCGAGCACATCCTCTGCTCGACGCCCGAGCGCGAGGCGCTGGCCGGCGTGATGTCGGTCGGGCTCAGCGACGCTCTGCGCAAGTTCTCAGGAGAGCCGGGCGTCTACACCTGGTGGGACTTCCGCACCTTCGGCTTCAAGAAGGGCCAGGGGCTGCGGATCGACCACTTCCTGGTCTCGCCGCCGGCGCTTGCGGCCTGCTCGGGAGTCGAGGTGGACCTCGAAGCGCGCGGGGGCAAGAAGCCCAGCGACCACGCGCCGGTGATCGCGACCTTCGGGTAGCGGCCTACTCGTCCGAGCCGGAGTCGGAGCCGGTGATCGGGCGCTGGTTGTGCTCCAGGAGCGCCGCCTTGGCCCGCGCCACCGGATCGAGCTGGCTGTAGAGCCCCTGGGTCACCTCCGGGGGCAGCGGCATTCTCAGCGTGAGGAAGTCGGCCAGGGCCGACAGCGGCACCTGGGCCGGCACGTCCTTCACCTTCTCGACCCGCGCGCGGATCGCCTCGGTGACCTCTTCGCGCAGGGCCTCGGTCTCGGGGCCGTCCGGCTCGGACTCGTCGATCGGCTCGACCTCGACCTTGCGGTAGAGCCGGTCGCTGTCGACCTCGCGGATGTGCGCGCGCGTCTGGCCGTAGAGCCAGATGTCGTAGCGGCCGTCGGGCAGCTTTTCGTGGCGGCCGATCTCGCCCAGCCCGGCGATGGGCTGGACCGGCGGCGAGCCCGCAAGCTGTTCGTCGTAGCCCGGGGGCACCGTGCCGATGACGATGCGGCCGGGGCCGTCGAGGCAGTCCTCGATCATCTGGACGTAGCGCCGCTCGAAGATGTGCAGCGGCAGCACCACGTGGGGGAACAGCCAAAGACGCGGGAGCGGGAACAGCGGGACGACCGCGCGCTCGCCCAGGGGCTCCGGAGGCCAGGCGGAGGGGATCGGTTCCACGTGCGGTGCTCGGCTCTCTTTTGGCTCGCTGGCCTAGGGGCGCCGGGAGCGCTGGAGCTCCACGAGGGCGGCGAGCTTGTAGGTCTCGCGGGCTTCGCGCGCCAGACCGCGCAGGCGCATGCTCTGCATCAGGTTCATCAGCTGACGCTGGAGCAGCAGCGCGTCGCCGGCGTCGTGGAACCAGCTCGGCTGCGGCGCGAGGCCATGGCGCTCGAGGTAGGCGACGCACTCCTGGTGCGTGCGTACCTCGCCGCCTCGGAACGGATCGAGGAGGATCGGGCGGTCGGTGCCGTAGACCCGCAGCAGCACGTGCCCCGGGATCGGCAGCGCCGCCGCGCGGATGCCGACCCGCCGCGCGACGAACAGGTAGATCGCCGTCAGCGTGAGCGGCATCCCCTGGCGCGTCTCGATCGTGCGGTGGAGGAAGATCCGGTCCGGATGGTGGTAGTTCTCGCCCTCGCCGCGGAAGCCGATCTCGCCGCCGAGGTAGTCGGCCAGCGCCATCGGAGGCAGCAGGCCCGGATCCTCGTCCAGGCGCCGGCGCACCGCCTCGGCGAACGCGTCGAGCGCCTTCTTGTACGGGCGTGCGTCCAGGTCGGGGCGTTCGAGGCGCGACATCAGGAAGAGCGCCGACTCGAGGTCGATCTCGCCCTGCCCGATGTATTGGATCATGCGGCGCCGGGCGCGCGCGCGGTCGAGCTGCAGCAGCAGCGACCGCGCCCGGGCGCGGGTGGCGGCGTCCGCGGAGCGCGCCGCGCGGCGGAGGTGCGGCAGCGCCGTCTCGCCGGCGCGCTCGAGCTCGTCGCGCGCGACGTCGCGGACGCCGGGCGTTTCGTCGCCGAGCAGCGCGATCAGCGCGTCGAGCTTCGCGTCGTCCCGCGTGGGGGCGACGGCCGGCTCGCCGGCGCGGGCCGGCTTGGGTTGGCCCGCTTCGGGCCTGTTCTCGGACGTGTCCGGATCGATCCGCGGTTCCAAGATGAGTGGTGTTCCTCGGGCGCCGCAGGGGGACGCGGCGACCTGTTCAGTCTACTCGATCGCGGCCCGGCACCCTACCCGGGCGTCTCGGCCCCACAGAATCAGGGCGCGGCCGCCGGTGCTTGCGTCCCCCTGGCCTCAGCCCTATCCTGTTTGCCCTCTTTTGCGGGGATTCGCCCGGGTTTGGCCCGGAATCGGACGTCTCCGCCCGCCAAAACCCCAGCTGAGGCCGATGCCCACGACGTCCACACGACAGAGGCCGGTCGTGGTCACCCACGCCCTGCGCACCCCGATCGGGAAGTACCTGGGGTCCTTTGCGGACCTCAGTGCCGCCGATCTCGGCAGCTCGCTGGTGCGCGACCTCCTGGCCCGCTCGGGCGTCGATCCCGAGCTCGTCGGAGAGCTGGTCTTCGGCAACGGCCGCCAGGCCGGCGGGGGCCCCAACGTCGCGCGCCAGGTGTCGGTGCGGGCGGGGATCCCCCAGGCGACGCCCGCCTGGACCGTCAACATGGCCTGCGCCTCGGGGCTGAAGTCGATCGACCTGGCCGCCGACGCGGTCGCCCAGGGCCGCGTCGACGTGGCCGTGGCCGGCGGCGTGGAGAGCATGAGCGGCCTCCCCTTCTTCCTTCCGAAGATGCGCCGCGGCTACCGACTGGGGCACGCGCCGGTTGTCGACTCGATGTACAAGGATGGCTTCGTCTGCCCGCTCGCCGACATGGTGATGGGGGAGACCGCCGAGGGCCTGGCCCAGGACCTGGGCATCTCGCGCGACGAGCAGGACGCCTTCGCCGTGGGCAGTCAGCACAAGGCCGAGGCCGCGATCGAGGCCGGCCGCTTCGCGGACGAGCTGTCGCCGGTCACCGTCAAGACCCGCAAGGGCGAGACCGTGGTCGAGGCCGACGAGCATCCCCGCGCGGGCGCCACGATCGAGGGGCTGGGCAAGCTCAGGCCGGTCTTCGACCGCGATGCCGGCACCGTGACCGCCGGCAACTCCTCGGGAATCACCGACGGCGCCGCCGCCGTGCTCGTCATGAGCGCCGAGCGCGCCGACGAGCTGGGCCTGGAGCCGCTGGCCTGGATCGGCGCCTCGGCCCAGGTCGGCGTCGACCCCAAGCGCATGGGCATCGGCCCGGTGCCCGCCTGCGCCGAGCTGGCGGCCGCCAACGGCCTCGCGCCGGATGCGTACGACCTGGTCGAGCTCAACGAGGCCTTCGCGGCCCAGGTTTTGGCCTGCGACCGCGAGCTCTCGCTGCCCCAGGATCGGCTCAACGTCAACGGGGGCTCGATCGCCCTCGGACATCCGATCGGCGCGACCGGAACGCGGATCGTCGTGACGCTGCTGCACGAGCTCAAGCGGCGCGGCGCCGAGCACGGGCTGGCGACGCTCTGCGTCTCCGGCGGGCTCGGCTTCGCGAGCGCTTTCCACCGGTCCGGACCGCACAACTCCTAAGGCTCCCCAACAGAACGCGTAGAAACGAGCGAGGCTATGGAAATCAAGAAGGTAGGCGTCGTCGGCTGCGGCCTGATGGGCCACGGCATCGTGCAGGTCGCCGCCCAGGCCGGGCTCTCGGTCGTGGCGCTGGAGACCCAGCAGGACTTCCTCGACAAGGGGCTCGGCCGCATCAAGAAGAGCCTGGACAAGCTGGCCGCCAAGACGGTCGAGAAGGGCCGTGCCACCAAAGAAGACGCCGAGGCCACGGCCGCCGCGTCCTTCGGGCGCGTCCACGGCACGCTCGACCGCGCCGACCTGGCCGACTGCGACCTCGTGGTCGAGGCGGTGATCGAGGACCTCGACCTGAAGAAGGAGCTCTTCGGAGCCCTCGGCTCGATCTGCAAGCCGGAGACGATCTTCGCGTCGAACACGTCGTCGTTCCCGATCGACGAGATGGCCCAGGCCTCGGGTCGCCCGGCGCGCTTTGTCGGCCTCCACTTCTTCAACCCTGTGCAGCTGATGCGCCTGGTCGAGGTCGTGCGCACCGAGCAGACCGACGACGAGGTCTTCGCCGCCGCGCGCGCCTTCGGCGAGACGGTCGGCAAGAAGCCGGTCTCCTGCAAGGACACCCCCGGCTTCGTCGTCAACCGCCTGCTGGTGCCCTACATGGTGCAGTCGCTCCTGATGCTGGAGCGCGGCGACGCGAGCGCCGAGGACATCGACGCCGCCATGCAGTTTGGCTGCGGCTATCCGATGGGACCGATCACCCTCACGGACTACGTGGGGTTGGACACCACTCTCTACATCCTTGAGGGCTGGTGTGAGCGCTACCCCGATGAACCCGCCTTCGCGATCCCCGAGATCCTCCGGCAGAAGGTTGCCGAGGGCAAGCTCGGGCGGAAGACCGGCGAAGGCTTCTACAAGTGGGACGGAGATAAGCGGGCATGAACCTCACCACTCTTATTTTGGGCACCACGCTGCTGGCAGGCGGCGTCTCTCAGGATGCTCCGGCGACCTCGGTCGCTCCGGCCGTCGAGCCGGAGGTGACCTGGGAAGCCCCGAGCGTCTTCGTCCAGGGCGGCGCCTTCGGCGTCAAGGTCCAGATCACGGCCGGCCCCGAGGGCGGGTCGATCGAGGCCTGGAAGCTGACTCACGCCGCCTTCGAGGTGAACGGCGAGCCGCTGGGCGAGCGCGCGGACGGCTCCGTGGCGCTGCCGGCCTCGGCGAGCCTCTCGCTGTCGTTTGACCTCGGGTCGCACATCTCGGCGACCGATTCGTTCCAGCTCGGCTTCGCCGGGTCGGAGGCGAAGATGGACGTCGGCCTCTACAAGGCCGTCGAACGCGGCGCGATCCAGTTCATGGACATCGAGGAGGCCGAGCTCGCCAAGTACAAGGTGCTGTTCGTCACGAACCGCGGACCGGTGCTGGTGGAGCTCTGGCCGGACGTCGCGCCGAACCATGTGCGCAACTTCCTCGACCTCTCCAACACCGGCTTCTACGAGGGCATCCTGTTCCACCGGGTCTCTCCCTCGTTCATGATCCAGGGCGGCTGCCCCAACACCCGCGACAAGCCCAACGACCCGCGTATGTGGGGCTCGGGCGGCGGGCCGCGCCGGATCCCGGCCGAGTTCAACGACCGCAAGCACGTCCAGGGCGTCCTTTCGGCCGCGCGCAGCTCCGACCCGAACTCGGCCTCGTGCCAGTTCTTCGTCATGACCCGCGCCAACGCGGGGCTCGACGGCAGCTACAGCGCGTTCGGCAAGGTGCTCTCCGGCATGGACACGGTGATGCGCATCGCCAACGCTCCCGCGAGCGTGCGCCTGGACGCCAGCACCGGCCGCCCCGACGAGCCGCAGCGCATCGAGCAGACCTACGTCCTTCTGCCCTGAGCGACCCGATGACCGACAACGCCAACATGCAAGCGGTGCTGGACACCTCCGAAGGCTCGATGACCATCGAGTTCTTCCCCGAGAAGGCGCCTAACCACGTCCAGAACTTCATCGAGCTGGCCCAGAAGGGCTTCTACAACGGCACGATCTTCCACCGGGTGATCGCCGGGTTCATGATCCAGGGCGGCTGCCCCGACGGCACCGGCCGCGGAGGCCCCGGCCACCACGTGAAGGCCGAGTTCAACGACACGCACCACGAGCGTGGCGTCGTGTCGATGGCCCGCGCCGCCGACCCCGACTCGGCCGGTAGCCAGTTCTTCATCTGCCACGGCGACGCGTCCTTCCTGAACGGGCAGTACACCGCCTTCGGGCGGCTGGTCGCCGGCGATGACACGCTGGACAAGATCGCCAACGCTCCCGTTGCGGCGGGTGCCGGCGGCGAGAATTCGAGCCCGCTGAACCCCGTCCGGGTCAACTCGGTCGCGATCGTCGAGAGGGGGGCCTAGCGTGGCCTTCGAGAACATCCTCTACGACGTCGAGGGCGGCATCGGCACCGTCACGATCAACCGGCCGAAGGTGCTGAACGCTCTGAACGACGCGACGCTGCACGAGCTCGGCGACGCGTTCGACAAGTGCGCGTCGGACGACGCCGTCCGCTGCGTGATCGTCACCGGCTCGGGCGACAAGGCCTTCATCGCGGGCGCGGACATCAACGAGCTCGCGAAGATGAACCCGCTCCAGGCGAAGGACATCGCGGCCTTCGGGCAGAGCGTGCTCTCGCGCCTCGAGAACATGGGCAAGCCGACCATCGCGATGGTCAACGGCTTCGCGCTCGGCGGCGGCCTCGAGCTGGCGCTCGCCTGCTCGCTCCGAACCGGCAGCACGGCCGCCAAGATCGGCCTGCCTGAGGTGAGCCTGGGCATCATCCCCGGCTACGGCGGCACCCAGCGCCTCGCCCGCGTCGCCGGCCCCGGCGTAGCCCGCGAGTGGGTCCTGACCGGCGACATGTTCGACGCCTCCGAGGCGCACCGCGTGGGCGTCTTCAATCGCGTCTTCGCTCCCGAGGAGCTGCGCGAGGGCACGATGAAGCTCGCGGGCAGCATCCTGTCCCGTGGCCCGGTCGCCGTGCGCTTCGCGCTGGAGGCGATCCAGCGCGGCGCGCAGATGCCGCAGGCCGAGGGCGAGACGATGGAGTGCGACCTCTTCGGTCTCATCGCCACCACCGACGACATGCGCGAGGGGATGAACGCCTTCCTCGAGAAGCGCAAGCCGAGCTTCCAGAACCGCTAGGGCCCAGCGCCCCAACCCAGACGGCCCCAAACCGCACCGCAACGCAGCCATGACCAAGGACATCGTGATCGTCGGCGGAGCCCGCACCCCCATGTGCGAGTACTCCGGCACCCCGGGCTACGGGAAGCTCAAGGGCATCTCGGCCATCGACCTTGCGGCGCACGCGTCGAAGGCGGCCATCGAGCGCGCCAAGATCGACCCCGAGTCGATCGAGCACGTGGTCGTCGGCAACGCGCTGCAGACCTCGGACGACGCGATCTACGGTGCGCGCCACGTGGGCCTGAAGGCCGGCACGTCGCAGGCGACGCCCGCGCTCACGGTCAACCGGCTGTGCGGCTCCGGCATCCAGTCGATCGTCAGCGGCGCCCAGCTGATGCAGCTGGACGAGGCGAGCACGGTGCTCGCCGGCGGCATGGAGAACATGAGCCAGGCTCCCTTCGTGCTGCCCGGCGCCCGCGAGGGCTTCCGCTTCGGCACCCAGCCGGAGCTGAAGGACATGCTCTTCGCCAGCCTCCGCGACCCGTACTGCGGGCTGTTCATGGCGCAGACGGCCGAGAAGGTCGCCAAGCGCACCGGCGTCACCCGCGAGGAGCAGGACGCCTTCGCGCTGCGCAGCCACCAGCTCGGGGCGGCGGCGGTGCAGGAAGGCCGCTTCGGCGAGGAGATCGCCCCGGTCGTGATCCCCTCGAAGCGCGGCGACAAGGTCATCGACACCGACGACCACATCAAGCCCGACACGTCGCTCGAGGCGCTCTCCAAGCTGCGCCCGGCCTTCGGCCAGGACGGCACCGTCACCGCCGGCAACGCCAGCGGCATCGTCGACGGCGCTGCCTCCGTGGTGCTGACGACCGCCCAACGCGCCCTGGATGACGGCCTCGACGTGTGGGCGAAGATCGTCTCGTGGGCGACCGTCGGCGTCGACCCGAGCGAGATGGGCATCGGCCCGGTGCCGGCCATCCGCGCGTGCCTCGAGCGCGCCGGCGTTGCCCTCGGCGACGTCGATCTGTTCGAGATCAACGAGGCCTTCGCGGCCCAGTATCTGGGGTGCGAGAAGGAGCTCGGCCTCGATCGCGACAAGGTGAACGTCAACGGCGGCGCGATCTCGCTCGGCCACCCGCTCGGCGCCACCGGCACGCGGCTCGTGCTGACGCTGATGTACCAGCTGCGCCGCTCGTCGAAGCGCTACGGCGTCGCGTCCGCCTGCATCGGCGGCGGGCAGGGCATCGCCATGCTGATCGAGAACCCCCAGGCCGGATGATCCCCCCGAGCACCCTGATCCGCACCCGGGAGGACGGCACGCGCTGGGTCGCGCTCGACCCTTCGAAGAAGGTGTTGTTCCTCACGAAGGACTTCGAGCTGATCAAAAAGCAGCTCGCAGGCGAGCTGACGCTGCGCATGGCGGACGTCGACCCGGCGGATCTCCTGGACGACATCAACACCGACGCGATGACGCCGGCGTGGGTGTGCTTCCGGCACCGGCCCGAGGACCTCGCGCTCGACGCCTACGCCGGGCTGGTCGACGACGACGGCGAGCGCGTCTTCCCGACGCGCGCGCTGCTCGACGGCGGCTTCCAGGTCATCGTCTCGGGCCAGCGCAAGGGCACCGGCTCGTCGCGCGAGACCGCGCCCCAGGCCGAGAAGTGGTCGGGCATCGAGCTGGTCGTCGCGTCCTCGTTCGCGCCGATCCACGCGCGCAACAACGTGAACCTCGGCCAGCTGATGGGCGACTACGCGCAGCTCGAGCGCCTGCAGGCGGGCGAGGAGCTGCCGCTGTCGGACTTCACCGAGAAGTACGACCCCGTCACGCGCGCGATCCTCGAGGCCGGCGGCCTGTTCCCGTTCTCGGCCAAGTACGCGGCCGGCGAGATCCAGGTGCCCGCGCCCGCGACGGCGAAGCGCCCGATGACGATGGCCGAGAAGCTGATCGCCTCGCACCTCGTCGGCCGCGACGACGCGCACGTGGCGCCCGGCGACCTGTGCCTGGTCAAGGTCGACGGCGGCTACAGCCACGAGTTCACCACCGCCCAGGTGCACTACTTCCTGGCGGCGGAGTACGGCGAGGAGTACCGCGTCCAGAACCCCGGCAAGTTCGCGGTGTTCGAGGACCACCTGCTGTACGCCGACGGCGTCAAGAAGATGATGCCGTTCGCGGACCAGATCCAGACGCTGCGCGACCTCCAGAACGAGTTCCAGCGCCACACCGGCGTGCGCGACTACTCCGCGAAGGAGGGCATCTCGCCCGGCATCTGCCACCAGGTGGCGCGCGAGCGGTTCATCGACCCCGGCGACTTCATCCAGGCCACCGACTCGCACACCTGCATGGGCGGCGGCAGCAACGCGCTGGCCTGGGGCGTCGGCGCGACCGAGTACGCCGGGCTCATCTACTCCGGGTTCACCTTCGTCAAGGTGCCCGAGTCGATCCGCTTTGAGCTCGTCGGCGAGCTCGGCCCCGGCTGCAACGCCAAGGACGTGATCCTGCACATCCTCGAGACCTTCGCGGTGCGCGAGGACACGCTGAACCGCGTGATGGAGCTCGGCGGCCCCGGCCTGTCCTCGATGCCGATGGACGAGCGCGCGACGCTCACCAACATGGCGACCGAGTGCAGCGCGCGGACCGGCATCTGCGAGGGCGACGAGGAGACCGCGCGCTGGATCGCCGAGCGCCGGGAAGGCGTTACCCCCGAAGAGATCGCGGCCGGCTTCGTCGCTCCGGATCCCGGCGCGGAGTACTCCGGCGGCGTGCACACGATCGACCTGTCCGCCATCCAGCCGATGGTGGCCAAGCCCGGCGACCCGACCTTCGGGGCGCGCATCGACGAGCTCGGCGACGTCAAGATCGACATCGCCTACGGCGGCTCGTGCACGGCGGGCAAGGAGTTCGACCTCGACCAGTACGCCCAGGTGCTGCGCGAGGCCCTCGACGCCGGCCGCCGCGTGGCGGATGGCGTGACGATGTACCTCCAGTACGGCAGCGAGGGCGTGCGCGACTACGCGTGCGAGCGCGGCTACGTCGAGATCTTCGAGCGCGCCGGCGTGGTGGTGATCAACCCGGGTTGCGGAGCCTGCATCGGCTGCGGACCCGGAGTGTCGGAGAGCACCGATCAGGTGACGATCAGCGCGATCAACCGCAACTTCGCGGGCCGCAGCGGACCCGGCGAGCTCTACCTCGCCTCGCCGCTCTCGGTCGCCGCGAGCGCGGTCGAGGGCCGCATCGTCAGCTACAAGCCCGGCATGTTCCGGGAGCCCGCGACCGTCTAGCGTCGAACGCCGCGGGGCCGAAAACGAACGACTCAAGAAGGACAGCAAGAGCTATGAGCCAGCATCAGATCGCCGTGATCGGCGGAGACGGAATCGGCCCTGAAGTGACCCGCGAGGCGATGAAGGTCATCGACACCGCGGCCGACGTCTTCGGGTTCTCGATCCAGCGCACCGAGTACCCCTTCGGGACCGACTACTACCTCGAGCACGACGAGATCTTCCCCGAGCAGGCCTTCGAGGAAGCGCGCGCGATGAACGCGATCTACCTCGGCGCCATCGGCGATCCGCGCGTGCCCGTCGGCCTCATCGAGTACGGCATCATCGCGAAGATGCGCTTCGACCTTGACCTCTTCGCGAACGTGCGCCCGATCAAGCTCTACGACGAGCGCCTGTGCCCGCTGAAGGACAAGACCGTCGACGACATCGACATGGTCATCGTCCGCGAGAACACCGAGGGCGCGTACACCGGCATGCACGGCTTCGCGCACAAGGGGCAGCCGCTCGAGGTCTCCACCCAGACGATGGTGTACACGCGTGAGGGCGCCGAGCGCGTCATCCGCTACGCCTTCGAGCTCGCCCGCGAGCGCAACAAGCGCAAGCAGGTCACGCTGATCGACAAGGCCAACGCCGTCCGCGCGCACGACCTGTGGACGCGCACCTTCGCCGAGGTCGCCGCCGAGTACCCCGACGTCAAGACCGACCACGCGTACGTCGACGCCGCCTGCATGTGGCTGATCAAGAACCCCGAGTGGTTCGACGTCGCCGTCACGCCCAACCTGTTCGGCGATATCGTGACCGACCTCGGCGCCATGCTGCAGGGCGGCATGGGCATCGCGGCGAGCGCCAACATCCACCCCGGCCGCGTCGGGCTCTTCGAGCCGATCCACGGCTCGGCGCCCAAGCACGCCGGCAAGAACGTCGCGTCGCCCGTCGCGGCGATCATGGCGAGCTCGCTGCTGCTCGACTACCTCGGCGAGAAGAAGGCCGCGGCGGCCGTCGAGAAGGCCATCGCCGACCTCTTCAAGAGCGGTCGCCTCAAGGGCGTCGGCACCGGCAACCACCCGACCGACGAGGTCGGCGACATGGTCGTGTCCGAGCTCAAGGCCGTCGCCGCGAACGTGGGATAGGTCCGTTGAAGCTCTTCCACCTTGCCTTCCCGGTTCGCGACGTGGAATCCACGCGGTCGTTCTACGGAGAGCTCCTCGGCTGCACCGAGGGGCGCTCCGCCCCGCGCTGGGTCGACTTCGACTTCTTCGGGCACCAGATCTCGGCGCACGTCAGCGACGTCCTCGTGAACGCGCCGACCAACGACGTAGACGGCGACAACGTGCCGGTGCGCCACTTCGGGGCGGTGCTCCCCTGGCCCGAGTGGGAGGCCCTGGCCGCGCGGCTGACCGCCTCCGACGTGCGCTTCTTGATCGAGCCCCGCATCCGCTTCCGCGGCGAGCCCGGCGAGCAGGGCACCTTCTTCGTGCTGGACCCGAGCGGCAACGCGCTCGAGTTCAAGACGTTCCGCGACCAGGCGCGGTTGTTCGCGAGCTGACCGGCCGGGCTCTGGCGCTATCGCGCCAGGGCCAGCGGCTCCGCACCGGCGGCCAGCCAGGCCGCGAGCCGCTCGCGGATCTCGTCGCGCACGCGCCGGAAGACCGCGAAGACCTCCTCGTCGGTGCCGCTCGCCCCGGCCGGGTCGTCGAAGGGCCAGCGCAGGACCCGCGTCGCGCCGGGCAAGGTCGGGCAGCTCTCGGCCGCCGACGTGCAGACGGCGATCACCAGCTCGGGCGGATCGTCGAGGTAGGCCTGGATCGGGTCCGAGCTCTGGCCCGAGATATCGACGCCCGCCTCGGCCATGGCGCGCACCGCGAGGGGGTTGAGCCCGTGGGGGTCGGTGCCGGCCGAAAGCGAGACCAACCGCCCGTCCGCGAGGGTCCGCAGCCACCCCTCGGCCATCTGACTTCGGCACGAGTTGCCGGTGCAGAGGAACAGCACACGCGGTTTGTCGCTCATGCCGGGCATCGTACTCGGTACGCTTCGGCACGTGGAAGTCGGCTTTGACGTGACGCCGCTCGTCCGGACGATGCCGCGCGGCGTCGAGCGGGTGGCCCGCGGGCTGGTCGAGGCGTTGGAGCGCCGCGGCAACCTGGGCGTCGTCCGCCTGGCGCCCGAGCCGGGCGAGGAGCTGCGCGGTTGGCGCTGGCGCGGCATCGCGCGCGAGGTGCGCGAGCGCGGCCTCGCAGGCGTCCACTCGTTCTTCTCAGCCTTCCCCTGGCGCGCCCCGTGCCGCCGGGTGCAGACCATCCACGAGCTGCCGTGGCTCTCCGGCGTGTCCGAGAACGCCGACCTGCGCCACCGGCTGTGGGCCAAGTTGGGCGCGCGCTTCGCCGACGCGGTCGTGTGCCCGACCGAGCACGTCGCCAAGGCCGCGAACCGCTACGCGCTGGGCGGCGGCAAGGCGCGCGCGATCCACTGGGGCGTCGGCGAGCGCTTCACCGTCGAGCCTCCGCCCGGCGTGGTCGATGAGGCGCTGATCGAGCGCTACCGGCTGGGCGAGGATCCCTTCGCGCTGTGCCTCGGCGCGGTGCGCGAGAAGAAGAACCTCGCCGCGGTGCTGAACGGCCTCGCCGCGCTGCGCGATCGCCGCACGCACACGCTGCGCGTCTTCGTCACCGGCGAGGACACGCCCCAGCTCCGGCGCGACCTGGGCCTGGCCTCGAAGCTGGGGCTCGCGCGCTGGGTGCAGACGCTGGGCGACGTCGACGAGGCGGACCTGCCCGGGCTGCTGCGGCTGGCCTCGGTGGTGCCCGTGCTCTCGCGCTCGGAGGGCTTCGGCCTGCCGGCGCTCGAGGCGCTCGCGTGCGGCACCCCGGTGCTCGTGCCGCCCGACAGCGCCCAGGCCGAGGTGGCCGGCGAGCACGGCATCGTGGCCGATCCGGGCGACCCCGAGGCGGTCGCGAACGGCCTCGCCCGCGCGCTCGACGAGCGCGAGGCCCTGCGCTACGTCCTGCCGACCCGCGCGGCCGAGCTCTCCTGGGACGCCTGCGCCGCCAAGGTCGAGGCGCTCTGGAAAGAGATCGCGTGACGCGCGCCCCGCGCGTGCTCGTCTCGGGCGTCGTGCTGGGGCAGCCGATGGGGGGCGTGCGGCGCCACAACGCCGAGCTCCTGCCGCGCGCGGCGCGGCTCCTGGCCGAGCGCGGAGGCGCCCTCGACGTGCTCGAAGGCAGCCGGCCGATCGCCTTCGACCTGCCGCCGGAGGCCCGCCGCGTGCCGAGCGCCGTCCCGCCCGGCCCGCCGCTGCCCCGCGTGCTGCGCGAGGGGCAGGCGCTGCGCGACGCGGCGGCTGCGGCGGCTGCGGCGGGGCGCGCCTACGACCTGGTCCACACCGCGCACCTGCCGGTGCCGCGATCTCTGCCCCTGGCCTACACGCTGACCGTGCACGACCTGCGCGCGCTGCTGCTGCGCGGCGCACCGTTCGCGCGACGCCTGATCGCCGGGCCCGTGCTCGGCGCGGCCGTCCGCGGAGCAGCGCGCGTCCTGACGGTCAGCGAGACCGTGCGCGAGCAGTTGGTCGGGCGCTTCCCGCTGCCCACCGAGCGCGTCACGGTCGTGCCCAACGGCGCCGACCACTTCGAGCCGCTCCCGCGCAACGCGGGCCCGGGTGCACCGCTGCTGCACGTAGGCCACCTGGAGCCGCGCAAGAACGTCGAGCTCCTGCTGCGCGCCCTCGCGGCGGACGCCGAGCTCCCGGGCCTCGTGCTCGCCGGCGCCGCCAAGCCGGGCGAGCGCGAGCGGTTGGAGGCGTTCGCGAAGGAGCTGGACGTGCACGCGCGCGTCCGCTTCCTGGGCGCGTTCGACGAGGCCGACCTTCCGCGCCTCTACGCCACCGCCGCCTGCGTGGTCGTGCCGAGCCACGTCGAGGGCTTCGGCCTGGCCGTGCCGGAGGCGCAGCGGGCGCTGTGCCCGCTGGCGATCGCCGACGCCGGCGCGCTGCCCGAGGTCGCCGGGCCGGATGCGCCGCGCTTTGCGCCGGACGATGTGGCGGGGTGTGTGCGCGCCGTGCGCGCTGCGCTCGCGCGCGACGCGGCCGAGCTTGCGCGCGAGCGGGAGCACGCGCAGGGCTTCGGGTGGGAGGACTCCGCGGTGCGGCTGGTCGAGGCCTGGACCGAGGCGGCGTCGCCGCGCAACTAGAGCGACCGCCGCAGCTGCGGCGCGTCGTCCTCTTCCGGCTCGGTCGCGCGCTGGTAGGCGATCATCGTGTGCTTCGCGGTCTCGCGCCAGGTGAACTTGCGCGCCTGGGCGCGGCCGCGGATCACCTGGTCCTCGAGCAGCTCGCGCTCGGTCAACAGGCGCCGCGCGGCTTCGAAGATGCGCTCCGACTCGGTGGGCTCGACCAGCCAGGCCGCGTCGCCACAGACCTCGGGCAGCGACGTCACGCAGCTCGTCACCACCGCCGTGCCGGCCGCCATCGCCTCCAGCGGCGGCAGCCCGAAGCCCTCGTTCAGGCTTGCGAACAGGAAGAGGTCGGCCTGGGCGTAGAGCAACGGGAGCTCCTCCTCGGCGACGAAGCGGCGCCACTCGACGCGGTCGCGTGCGGGCGAGTCGGCGAGGGCGCGCTCGAAGACCTCGACGTTCCAGCCCGGCGGGCCGGCGATCACCCAGCGGTGGGGGAGGCCCTCGCGCACGAGGGCCTCGAAGGCTTCGAGCATGCGCAGGTGGTTCTTGCGCGGGTCGACGCGCGAGACGGTCAGGATGTAGGGCTCCTTCACCGCCGGGACCTCGGGCGGCAGCGCGCGCGCCACGTGGTCGCAGCCGAGGCCGGTCACCGAGACCTTGTTCGGCCAGATGCCGAGCTTCATCACGACCTCGGCGCCGACGTACTCGCTGGGCACCAGGATGCGGCGCGCACGCTGCGCGGCGTCGCGGGCGGCGGCGGTCATGCGCTCGGCGGTCTCGCGCTCCATGTAGCCCGCGTCGAGCATGTAGATGCAGTCGTGCAGCGTGACCACCTCGGCCGCCTGCCGCACCGGCAGCAGGTTGTACTGGGTGTGGTGGTACACGTTCGCGCCGCCGACGAGGTCGTCGACGCCCTTGCCGAGCCGCTGCAGGAGCCAGGGCAGCAGCTTGTTCGGGAAGCGCAGCCGCAGGAGCTCGGCGCGCGACTCCGCGATGCCCAGCTCGTCGCGCGAGGCCCGCGCGCCGGCCAGCGTGTAGCCGAAGAGCCCGAGGTTGCCGTCGAAGCGGAGCTCGACCATCCCCCGCACGAGCTCACGGGTGTAGCGGCCGATGCCCTCGCGGTTCACGAGGGCGGGGCGGTAGTCGATGCCGACGCGCATAGGGCCCGTACGCTACCGCATCGCTCTCTCTCCGCGAGCACCGCTGCGGCCGAAACGAAAGAGCGGAGAGACGGGCTCGTGCCCGCCTCCCCGCTCCGAGTTGCTACCCGCGCCTAGCAGTCCGTCTCTGAGGGCAGAGAGCTCTTCAACGGGCTGCTAAAGGCAGATCGTGACCGCTAGCCCGTTCGACAACGCGAAGAGCTGCGGCTGCGACAGATCGTCGGTCAGCGACTGCAGGTAGACCGTGAGTCCGAAGAGGTCGGGGTCGCTGGGGATCGGGATGTTGTTGGTCACGCTCCCGGTGCCGCCGGGCGAGCCGGTCACGGTCGCGAACAGCTGCCCCGGGTTGATCAGACCCGTGCCGCCGAACAGGGGGAAGGAGGACTGCGCGGCGGAAAGCCCGGTCGCCGAGAAGGTCGCCGTGAAGGTGATGCCAGACGTCGTCGCGTCGAAGACGCCGCCGACGGCGGTGGTGCCGCCGCCGTCGAGGTCGAGCGAGTTCACCCCGCCCAGGCCGGTGCCGTACTGCTCCCACGACGGCTGCGCCGGGATCTCGGCGATGAACGCGTTCTGCGGGCTGAACGGGCCCATGTCGTAAGTGCCGAGGATCTTCGTGCCGTCGGGGCTCACCTCGACCGCGCTCGAGAGGCCCGCGCCCCCGGGGAGCGTCACGCCGAGGTCGGTCAGGTACTCGTCGAGCCAGCGCATGCCGCCGGTCGCGGTCCAGATGAACGCGCGCGGGGGCGTGCCGAAGGCCGAGCCCTGGATGCCGACTACGACCTTGCCGTCGTCCGACACGCCGTTCGCCTGCGACACGTCGAAGATGCCGAGCGGGCCCGGCAGGCCGAGGTTGATGTTGCCGGTCGCCTGGCTGTAGAGGAACGGGCCCTCGCCGGACTGACTCGAACCGCAGGCCCACGAGCCGTCGGTCGAGAGGCCCCAGACCTCGCCGATCCCGGTCGGGTTGGTGCCGGTCACGTTGACCAGCAGCTCGGTCCCGTCGGAATACCAGATCGACGCGCGGCGCGGGCCGGTGTCGTCCTCATCCCAGCCGCCGATGGTCGAGCCGTCGCCGGAGACGACGTTGCCGCGCGCGCTGTTCGGGCCGATCTGGCCGAGCGCCACCATGCCCGTGCCAGGCGTCCACTTGTACGCGCGCCCGCTGCAGCCCTCCCACCCGAGGCCCGTCGCGACCATGCCGTCGTCCGACAGGTCGTAGGGGCTAGAGAGGTCGGGGCAGCCGCTGGTCGCGATGCCGCCCAGCGAAGTCCAGGCGTCGGGGATCCAGATGCCCGACGTGTCCGGGCCGGAGAGGTCCGGCGTCTCGCCCAGCACCTGCCCGCTGTCCGCGAGCGCGACCGGCGAGTCGCCGCCGACGCCGATCGGGATGGTGGTGCCGGTCGAGACGACGTAGATGTAGTCGGGCGAGCCGCTGATCAGGATGTTGTCCTGGTTCACGGCCCAGTCGCGCGCCGCACCGCCGGTGCCGACGGTGGTGAAGGACTGGCCGCTGGCGGCCGAGGCGAGGAGGCCGGCGCCGAGTGCGACGAGGGAGTGCTTGACTTGGTTCATGGGGTTGGTGAGCGGACGGGGCGGTAGGGAAACGCAGGAGGGCTCCCCGGAAGGCCGATCGGGCCAGCCTAGACGCGCTCAGGGTGCCCGCAACTGTTTCCCTGGGGAAATCCGTGGGGCGTCTTTCCGAAAGCGTCGCAAGGGCCTAACCTCTTGCTGTAGCCTGTCTTCGCGCCGCGGAACTGACCCGATGCCTCGCCCCAACACCCGCTCGACCGCCCCGGCCATGCCGGTCTTCGCGGACCACTTCCGCCAGGCCGTGCAGGGGCTGCGCGGGGCCCTCACCGAGCTCCTCGCGTCGGTCCCGGGGCTCCCCAAGCGTCCGCTCCCGATGGCGCGCGCGCTGGGGCTCAACAAGAACCTGGTCTGGAAGGTCGACAAGATCGTGCGCGCCGCCGACCCGATCGACGCCGCGCCCCACATCCCCGGCGAGGGCGGCATGCGCCTCGTGCTCGCCGCCTTCCGCGAGCACGGTGCCGGCCAGCGCGAGCTCGACGCCGTCCGCGCCGCGGTCGACGAGTTCGACCGCATGGTGTCGCTTCACACCGGCGATCGCGCCTCGCTCGCCCTGATGCTGGGCAGCCTGGCCGCCGAGCGGCCTGATCCCGCGCGGCTCAGCGCCGGGCGCAAGCTGGCGTTCCAGGGCAACAGCTCGACCCTCGGCGTCCAGGCCCGGGCGCGCTTCAGCCTGCAGATGATCGCGCCGTCGGCCGTGAAGCCCGGCATGGTCGACGTCATCGCCGTGGGCGGACTGCTCGGCTTCCGCCGCCTGCGCACGACCGCGGCGTGGCCGCTGCTTCGCACCCAGGGCTTCTCCGACGACGAGCCGAACGTGCGCCGCGCCGCGCTGTCGGGCGAGCCGGGCATCCCGCTCCTGCGCGATTTCTGCTCCGAGTCGCTGCCCGAGGTCCGCTCGATCGAGCGCGAGGACGGCACGCTCTTCGAGCTGACCGAAGGGCCGGTCGGCCACACCGCCGAGTCCGACTGGGTCTTCGGCTGGTGCACGCAGGCGCTCGGTAGCACGCACAGCGACGAGGAGGACGGCGTCGCCGAGTTCCTCCTATCGCTCTACACCCCGGCCGAGGCGGTGGTGTTCGACCTGCTCGTGCACCGCGACCTGCCCTTCGAGGGTGCGCCCGCGCTGCGCACGTTCAGCATCATGCACGGGCAGCCGCCCTTCCCCGTCTCTCGACACGGTCGCTACGAGATCCCGCTGCACCAGCCGCTGCAGGAATTGGGGCGCCCGCCGATCGTGGCCAGCCAGCACATTCCGCGCTACCGCGAGATGGTCGACTTTGCGTGCGCGAGCCAGGGGTGGGAGCTGGACGGCTTCCGCGGCTACCGCTTCGAGCTGCGCTACCCGCCGATCCCCTCGACCACCGTGCTGACCTACCCGCTGCTCTCGCCGCCGGGCTAGGCCGCTATCTTCACGAGCCGACGCGCCGCTGCGGCCCAAGCGGTCCGCCTCGCGGGCCACTCGGCGTCTGGCGGCACTTTGCGGACACCGGCGTCCTCGACGACCCGTTCAGGGTCGCCTGCGGGGCCGCGGCCCGCAGACCGAGTTGGACCGCACCGCCAAGCCGTCTCGTGAAGAAAGCGGCCTAGGCGAAGAGCGACGAGGCCCAGGCCGCGACTCCGAAGCCCAGCGGACCCGCGAGCCAGCCCCAGGGCCGCGTCGCCAGCGGACGCTGACCCGCGCGGACGAGCGCGGCCAGGGCGCCCAGAGCGACGAGGAGCTCGGTGCCGAAGGTCGCGATCGCCGCTCCCTCGGCTCCGCGCAGCGGCACCAGCACGGCGTTGCCGGCCAGGTTGAAGGCCAGCCCCGCGGCGGCCACGGCCAGCACCGCCCGCGTCCTGCCCGCGGCGACGACGCCGGTCAGGAGCGGCGCGCCGCCGTGGATGACGGCGACGCCGGCCAGCAGCCAGCCCAGCGCCGGCGCGCCGCCGCGGAAGGATTCGCCGAAGAGCAGCGCGAGGAGCGGCTCGCGCCACGGGAGCAGCGCGCCGGCTCCCAGGCAGCCCAGCGCGAACAGCGGCTGCCCGAGCCGCGCCGTCGCCTCGCCGAGGTCGCCCTCCCGCCCGCGCCGCGCGAGCCACGGCAGGCCGACGCCCGGAGCGAATTGCGCGACCAGGATCAGCACGCTCAGCAGGCGCACGCCGGCGTTGTACCGGCCGAGCTCGTCCAGCCCCTCGAAGCCGCGGACGAACAGGTTGTCGACGTGGAAGTAGGCCTGCTGGCAGACACCCGCGATGCCGAGCGGCCAGGCCGCGCGCAGCACGCCGCGCTCCGGCTGCACCGGGATGGTCGGCTTCGGCAGGTGGGGGAGCGCCGCGCGGTGCAGCGCGACGTTCGCCAGCGCGCTCGCCGCCGCAGTTGCGAAGAGGTACGGCGCCGCGCTCGCCACCCCGAAGTGCCAGAGGCCGGCGGCGACCGCCAGCCGCGCCGTGGCCGCGAAGGCGCGCACCGCCACGGGCACGCCCAGCGCGATGCGGTTCTTGAAGACGATCGCCGACAGCTCGAGCACGTGCGTGAACGGATACACCGCCGCGGCCGCGATCCACCACGCCCCCGGCTCGCGCAGCCCGAGCGCCAGCGCGAGCACGAACACCAGGCCGAGCGCCGCGAGCCCGGCGCGGATGCGGCGCGCCGTCGTCAGCACCGCCACCAGCGCCCAACCGTCGTGCGCCGAGCGCTGCACCGCCACCGCGCCGGTGCCGAAGTCGACGAAGGCGTCGAGCAGCGCGAAGGCGGCCAGGTAGAAGGTGAAGCGCCCGAACTCCGCGCCGTCGAGGTGGCGCGACAGGAGCGCGAGCAGCGCCATCGTGCAGAGCGAGCCCCACAGCCTCCCGACGATCGAGAGCGCCGTGCCGCTCACCACCCGCCGCGGCACCGCGGCCGTCTCGCCCGCGTCGCGGCCGGCGGGTCCGCCCATCCGGAGCTCCCTAGCCGACGCTGGCGGTCAGCCGCTCGGCCACCGCCGCCGTGAACTCGCGCGTGTTCAGCTCGCCGCCGATGTCGCGCGTCTTCTTGCCCTCGGCGATCGCCTCGCGGATCGCGTCGCGCAGGGCGCTTCCGGCCTCTTGCTGCCCGATGTGGCGCAGCAGCGAGCCGAACGCGAGTAGCGCCGCGGCCGGGTTGCAGACGCCCTGCCCGGCGATGTCGGGCGCGCTTCCGCCCGCCGGGTCGAACATCGCCAGCGTGCAGCCACCGTCCTCGTCGAAGGCAAACGACGCGCTGTCGCCCAGGCCGATCGAGCCGATCAGGCCGCAGGCCATGTCGGACAGGAAGTCGCCGTACTCGTTGGGGCAGACGATGACGCGGTAGTTCTGCGGCCGCAGGATCACTCCGGCGAGCAGCGCGTCGAAGAGCTCGCGGCGGTACTCAACCTCCGGGTAGCGGCGCGAGATCTCCTCGACCTGCTCCTCGAAGAGCCCGTCGGCCTCGCGCTGGATCGTGTATTTGCTGGTCGAGACGACGTTGACGCTCTTCTCGCGCGCCAGGTCGAAGGCGAAGCGCGCCGCCAGGCGGCTCGGGCGCCGCTCGATCACGCGCACCGATACCGCGGACTCCTCCCCGATCCGCATGCCGCGGTCGCTGTAGGTGCCGCCGGTCGCGATCCGCACGACATCGACGTCGAGGCTCTGCTTGAAGTTGTTTTCCACGCCCGGGAAGGTCATGACCGGGCGGTGGATCACCGCGAAGTCGCAACGCTCGCGGAGGACCCGGTTGGGGCTCTCCTTCTGCGTGGCGGTCGGGTACTTGATCGCCGTGCGAAGGCCCTTCATCTCCTCGACGGCGGTGTCGTAGATCGACGCGCCGACCTTGGCCCGGTTCTCGACCGAGAGGTCGACCGGGTGGAAATCGATCCGGAAGGGCAGGGATTCCGCGACGGTGTGAACGCTCTCCGACAGCTCGGGAGAGATTCCGTCGCCCAGCAGCTCGACGATCTCGTAGGTCTTCATGGCAAAATGGGCGAACCAGAATAGCGGGCGCACCGAAGGATGACAGCGAGAGGCGGGGGAATCGGATGACGAGCTCTTGGGGGGCGGTCCTGGCCGCGATTGGGGCGGCGGCGACGGCCTGGGCCGGGCCGGCAGGCCAGGAGCCCGGCGAGCCGGCGTGCATGGTCTCCGTGCTGCGCAACGGCGACTTCGCCGAGGCGCCTGACCCGGACGTCGGCGGCGCGCCTTGGTGGACGCCGCTCGGCGCCGGGGGCGAAGTCGTGGACGTCGAGGGGCGCCCCGAGCTGCTCCTCCGCGGCGACGCGGCCGGCGTGGTGCAGCCGGTCGCGGTGTACGCGCCGTGGATCGGCCGCGTCGTCCTCCGCGGCCAGGTGCGCGGCCGGGGCTCGCTGACGGTCTACTGCGGCGGCACCGCGACCCATGAGTTCGACGGCGACCCGGCGCGGCTCCAGGACTTCGAGGTCGTGATGGCCGAGGCGACCCAGCTCCAGGGCAAGCTGCGTCCGCGGCTGCGGGTGCAGCTGTCGGGCGAGTCCGACTTCGGCGCGCCGGCGAGCTCGTGGTGGTCGGCGCTCGAGGTGCTCGCGCCGCTGCCCTGCCCGTCCGAGCCGGCGCTCCGCGAGGAGGTCTTCGGCCTGTTCTCGGCCTACGTGGACGAGGTGCTGGCGCGCGCGCTCGACGACGTCGGCGAGCGCGCGACGCCGTTCGTGGCGTTCGACTTCGACGCCGAGACCGGCGCGCGCATCGAGGGCTCGCTGCGCCGCCGCGTGGGCGACGTCGGCTTTCACGACCTGCTGCTGCGCGCTTGGCGCGCGCGCCCGGAGCCGGCCTGGGAGGCCGCGCTCCAGGAGTTCCTCGACGCCTACCTCACGCTCTGCCTGCACCCCGACACCGGCCTCGAGTGCCGCTGGGACCCGCGTGCCGACGTGCGCACCGCCGACGAGCCGGTCGAGGTGCACCGCGGCCTGGGCTTCCTGCTCGACGTGGCCGAGCACGGCCCCGCGTCCCACCGCAGCCGCGCGCTGGCCGCGGCCGAGCGTATGGCGCGCACGATCCTCGCCCACGGCGTCCTGCCCGACGGCGAGGTCGCCGCCCGCTACCGGCCGTCCGACGGCGTGCCGTTCTTCGACGTGCCGCACCTGCGCCGCCTCGACGTGCCGGCGCAGCTCGCGCGCGTTGCGTCGCGGACGGCGGACGCGCAGCTGGGCGGCTCGCTCCTGCGCGCCGCGGAGGAGGCCTGCCTCACGCTCGCGTACGATCACTACTGGCCCGGCGACTGGGCCAACGTGGACCCGGGCTTCGACGACAACTTCGGCCACTACGGCGAGCGCGCCACCACCATGTGGGAGGCGCACCCCGAGAGCGGGGTCTTCCGCGCGCTCGCCCTCTCCGGCTTCCGCAGGTATGCGCCGCTCTGGCGCAACGCCCTGCGCTACGGCGGCAACGTCGCCGCCGACCAGGTCCGCTGCTGGAAGATCTTCGCGCGCATCGCGCGGCTGGAGCCCGACGAGCGCTCCGCCGTCGCCGAGCTCCTGCACGCCGCCGCGCACTCACACTTCAAGGGCGAGCAGCTCGCGAGCGGCGCCTGGATCGACACGACCGTGAAGCGCTTCCACCCGGTGCAGCTTCCGGTGGGGGATATCGGCGGCGTGCCCCAGAACCTGCTCGAGGGGTTGGCCGCGCTCTACGGCGAGCGCGAGCTCGGCCTACGCGGCGAGGAGCTGCGCTCGATGTACGTGGCGGTTCTGCGCGCGACGGTCGACGGCTTCCGCCGCCCCTTCGGCTTCGTCGGCGGGCGCGCCGCGGCGCCGGGCCGGTCCCAACCCGCGTACGCGGGCTCGACCCGCCTCGCGATCGGGCTGGTCGAGATGATGGAGGCACTGAGGCCGTGATGTCCCCGCGCCTGCGCCACGCACGCCTCGTCGGCAAGCGGGTCGAGCTCGTGCCGTTGGAGGCCGGCTACGCCGAGCGCGCCTTCGCGATGCTCCACAACAACGAGGCCATCCTGCGCTGGCTCGTCTGGGACGGGCCGACCAGCCTCGAGGACCTGCGCGAGTTCTACTGCCGCTGGATCGTGCCGACCCAGGAGGGGGACGACTACCACTTCGCGATCCTCGACCGCGAGACCGGCGCCTTCGCCGGCAGCATCGGCCCGCGCTTCGCCGGCCACCGCGGCATCGGCGACGTCGGCTACTGGCTCGCGCCCGAGTTCTGGGGCCGCGGGCTCATGACCGACGCGGTGCGCCTCGTCAACTACCTCGCCTTCCGCTACCTGGCCGCCACCGCGATGACGGCCTACGTCTTCGTGGGCAACGACGGCTCGCGCCGCGTGTTGGAGAACGCGGGCTACGCGATGCTCCACGTTGCGAAGGCCAAGGCGGTCAAGCGCGGCGAGCCGGTGGACGAGTGGTACTTCAGCCTGCTGCGCCACGAGTTCGAGCGCGACTCCGCCGAGTACCGGCCGATCGAGGAGACGGTCGAGTACGTGCTCTGAGCGCTACTCGCCGCGCGCCAGGTTGTAGGCGACCGACAGGTCGTGGCTGAAGTTGTTCGCGGTGACGAGGTCGAGGCGGCCATCCCCGTCGAGGTCGACGAGCCGCACGTCGAGCGGCCCGAGACCGGCCCCGAGGTCGGCGAGCCGGCGCAGGGCGAGCCCCCCGCCCGCCGGCGCGCCGTCGGCGCGCGTCCAGACGTTGACGTTGTGGCTGTTCTGCGCCGCGCAGAACAGCTCGGCATACCCGTCGCCGTTCACGTCGCCCGCGTCGATGCGCGCGGGGGCGAGGCCGGTCTCGACGACCGCGGCCGGGCGAAAGCCGTCGGCGGAGCGGAGCAGGATCGAGATGCGGCCCGGTGCGGTGTCGCGCTCTCCGGCGTAGAGCAGCGCCAGGTCCTCGGACCCGTCGCCGTCGAAGTCGGCCGCCGCGAGGTGCCGCGGACGATGCCCGGCCGGGGCCGCGGCACGCGAGCCCTCGGAGACCGCGCCGGCCTGGTCGACCAGCAGCACGCCGGCGCCCGTCGCGACCGCGAGCGCGCGCCCGCTGTGCAGCTCCACGGCCGTCGCCGCGAGGGGCGCCGCCGGCAGCGGGATGCGGCGCACTTCGCCGCTCGCCGGGAGCACCAGGTGTAGCGCGCTGCCCGCGGCATCGAGCACGGCGAGCGCGGCCTCGGCGCCTTCGCGCGCGAAGACGACGTCCCCCTCGGCGACGTCGAAGCGCTCCGGGGCGGCGAAGGCGCCCGCTCCGTCGCCGCGGTAGAGCGCGAGCCGGGCGCCGTTCGCGTCGGCCTCGACGATCGCCAGGTCGGTGTCTCCGTCGCCGTCGGCGTCGCCGGCCGCGAAGGAGCGCGGGGCGAGCTCGGGGCGCACCAGCGGGCCGTCGCCTTCGAGCAGCCCAAAGCGGTTGTTGCGTCCCGCGAGCGTCCGGTCGCCGGCGTTGAGCGCGATCGCCTCGGGCAGCGGGTCGGCGTCGAGGTTGCCGGCGTGCACGCGCGTCGGGTTGGCGCCGACCGGCGTGCGGAAGGCCTGGTAGAACGGCACGCGCTTGGGGGCGGCGAAGCCCGAGCCGAGGAGCAGGCTCACGCGCTGCGCGTTGCGGTTGGCCACCGCGAGGTCGAGCCTTCCGTCGCCGTCGAAGTCGCCGGCGACCGCGTCGACCGGGTCCTGGCCGGCGTACTCCTTGAAGGAGAGGCGCGGCTCGCCGTCCGGCGCGAAGGCGCCGAGGACGCCGTAGCCCGAGTCGTAGAAGTCGATCAGCAGCAGCTCGGGCCGCCCGTCGCGGTCGAGGTCGGCGCGCTCGAGGTCCACCGGCACCGCGCCCGGCGCCGCGAGCCGCGTCGGTGACGGCGCCGCTTCGTTCGTCCAGGCCGACGGGCCGCCGGCGGAGCCGAGCCCCAGCACCCAGACGCTCTGGTCGCCGCCGACGACGACGAGCTCACGGTCGCCGTCGCCGTCGAGGTCGGCCTCGCGCGCTGCGCGCGGAATGCCGTCGAGCGACAGCCGCGTCGCGGGCTTCGGCTCGCCCCCGGACGCGAGGTCGCCGGGACGGTAGACATAGATGGCCTCGCCGAGCTGCGCGCCGATGGCCACGCCGCCGCCGTCGCTGAAGACGTGCAGGAAGGTCGCGCGTCCGCGCAGGTCCGGCGGCAGCGCCACGACGCGGGGCGCGCCGTCGCCTCCGACGACGACGAGCTCGTCGCCCGCCGTGGCCACGAGGACCTCGGCCGCTCCGTCGCCGTCGACGTCGCCCGCGCCGAGGGCCCGGGGAGCGTCGTCGAGCGCGGTCCGCAGCGGCTCGGCGTCCGGGCGCCCCGAGCGGAACCAGAGCAGCGCGCGCTCGCCCTGCAGCGCGACCGCGAAGCCCGCTTCCCCGAGGTCGACCGGGCCGAGCGCGTAGTCGTCGCCCAGCGGGCGCGGCGCGGCCGCCGGGGCGAGGCCCTCGGGTCCGCCCGCCAGCAGCACCAGCGCGGCGGGGGAGCGCGTGAGCGCGAGCGCATCGTCGGCGCCGTCACCGTCGAAGTCGCGCGCGATCAGCCCGACCGGCTTGCCCGCCACGGCGACCTCGCGCCGCGCGAGAAAGCGCACGGCGGGCGCGCCTTGGCGTGCCGCGGCCGCTGCGCGGGGGGCGCCGCCGGCGGGGGGGGCGTCGCCGCCGGACGGCGAGCCGGTTCCGGGCTCGTCGGCTCCTCCGCCTCCGCAGCCGGCTGCGAGACAAAGGCCGAGCAGGCCCGCTTTCAGCCCCTGCGCGGGGCCCCTGTTGGCGTGGACGTCCAAGCGTGACATTGTGGTGAGCGACTGAAACACCGGCAAGCCGCGGGAAGCGTCCCGTTCGCAGGGCGTCCCAAGACGCTTGGCGGCTCGTACCGGGGCCCGCCGCGGAGCCGCCGGAGGCCCGCCCTCGGTGACCGGCGGCCCGAGCGCGGCTAGTCTGCTGCCTCTTCGATGTCCCGCAATCCCACCAGCACGCTCCTGATCGTCGCCCTGGCCGCCGCCGGCCTCATGGGCGGGCTCTATCTCTACCTCTCCCTGCCCGGCGGCGGACCGGCGCGGGAGCCCGAGCCCCTGGAGCTGGACTACATCCAGACCCCGGCCGAGTCGGCCCGTCCCGAGCCCACGGTCGAGCTGGTTCCCGCCGCGCGCGTCGCGGTCGAGGCGGGCGAGTGGACGCAGCCTTCTAGCGTGCTGTGGCCGTGCCGGGTGGAGCTCGAGCTGATCCAGGCCGACTACCTGCCGACCGAGAGCGACGTGCCCCCCGTGCGCAGCGGGCAGAAGGCGCGGCTCTCGGGGCTCTTGGTCGGCGACGACGACCTGCCCGTGCCCGGCGAGATCGAGTTCGTCGCCGGGCCCAACGAGGGCCGCATCCTCTACTGCGACGAGAACGGGGCCTTCGGCGCCACCGACCTCTACCCCGGTCTCGCCATCGTCGACGTGCGCGGACCGGGCATCGTCGGCGCGCGCCGCGAGGTGCGGCTGCGCCAGAACGCCGAGACGCTGCTCAACCTGGGCTTCGGTCTGCTGGGCTCGGTCCACGGCAACGTCGTCGACCGCAAGGGCGAGCCCGTCCGCGGCGCGAAGGTGCTGTTCGACGGCCAGTCGGCCTACACCGGCACCGAGGGCGGCTTCTACTTCGGCGGCGTGGCGTCGGGCTTTTGCGTGGTGGAGGTCGAGCACGACGACTTCGCCTCGCTGCTGCGCATCGTGCCGGTCACGGTCGGCCGCGAGATCCCGCCCGGCAAGCTCACGCTGACCCTGGACGAGTCGACGTCGCTCTCGATCAGCACGCCCAACCCGGTCGGCGGACCGGGGCCGACCTACGTCTACGTGCTGCCGGCGAGCACCGCGCGCGCACGCTTCGGTACCGGCCCCGGCGTGCAGACGCGTCGCTATCCGTGGTACCGGCTCAACCCGATCGAGGTGCCGTCGTCCAGCCCGGTGGTGCTCGACGACCTGCCGGTCGAGGTGGTCAAGGTCATCGCCTTCCGTCCCGGCGCGGTCGCGCGCGAGCAGGTCGCGAACCTGCGCCAGGGCCGCGTCACGCCGGTCCAGGTGCGGCTCAGGCAGGCGCCGCTCCTGACGGGGGTGGTGCGGCTCGGCGACAAGCCCCTGCCGGGGGTCGAGGTCACGCTCGAAGCGCCGGATCAGGTGCGCGCGAACCTCGGCTATCTGCGGCAGCCTTCGACCTATCTGGAGTCCGAGGTGATGCCCTACCTGCCGCCCGCGAAGCAGGTCACGCGCACCAACCACGAAGGACGCTACATCTTCACCGCCTGGGCGGACGTGGCCGAGGTGCGCTACCTCGAAGCGCGCGGTCCCAACAGCACCTGGGCCGGTCAGCTGGTGCACGAGGGCGAGGAGCGCGTCGACCTCGACCTGCGCTCGGTCGAGCTCGGCGACTCCGCGCTGCTGCTCGAGCTGCCGGGCCGCCACCAGGGCCTCCCGATGGAGGTCATCGTGAACGGCACGCCGCGCGCGACCTACATGCTGGCTCCGCGGGCCGACTTCCGCGTCGAACCGCTGGTCGCCGGCCGCTGGAGCCTGAAGGTCAGCTGGGACTCCGAGCCGGTCCTGCTCGAGCCCGACTTCCTGCTCGACGGCGCGCGCGCGTTTCGCGCCGCGCTTCCGCGGGGAGCGGTCGACGGTCAGGACGAAGAGGCCTGGCGCCGCGCGGGCCGCGTCTGGCCCTTCTAGCCCGCTTTCGCACCGCACCACCAGGCACCGAGTGGGACCGCACCGCCACGCCGTCTCGTGAGGGATGGCGGCTGGCCGCGGACGAAAAAAGCGGCGCGCCCCGCGGGGGGACGCGCCGCTCGATCGAGTGGCAGAGGCGGCGAGCGGCGGCCGAGACCGCACGCTCGGGCCTCGCACCGGGTCTAGTCGTCGTTCACCATGAAGGCGTCCGGAGTGATCCGCGCGATCGGGCTGTTGCCCGCGTCGCGTAGCTGACCGCCATAGATGTTCTGGCCGGAGAGCTGGTTCACGAACACCCGGATCATCAGGTACTCATCGATGGTGGCGGTGTAGTCGGCGTGGTTCAGGGCGTTGTTGACGATGCTCGTGCCGAGCAGCGTCGACGTACCCGTCGTCAGGTTCACGCGATACACCGAGTAGAGGACCGACGGGCTCTGGCCGTAGACGATCGTGCTGCCTACGACCACGCCGGGATCGACCGTGGCGACGCCGACGAGCTCGCTGGCGACCTTGGTGATCTTGACGCCCCAGATGGCGAGGCCGTCGTCCTCGAACTGCACGCCCGGTCCGGCGACGCCGGTCGGGCCCGGAAGGCCCTGCGGGCCTTGGCTGCCGGTCGCGCCCCCCGGACCCTGCGGTCCGGCCGGGCCGGTCGAACCGGCGGCTCCGGCGGGACCCTGGGCACCGGTGGCACCCGCGGGACCCTGGGGCCCGATGCCGCCAGCGGCGCCGGTCGGACCCGCGGGGCCCTGAGCCCCGGCGGGGCCGGTGGCTCCGGCAGGACCTTGGGCTCCGGCGGCTCCGGTCGGGCCGGCGGGACCGCCCGGGCCCTGGGCACCGTCCGCGCCCGCGGGACCTTGGGCCCCGGCGGGACCGGTGGGGCCAGCGGCTCCCTGGGGACCGGCGGCTCCGGTGGGGCCAGCCGGGCCAGCGGGACCCTGGGCGCCATCCGCACCGGCGGAACCCTGCGGGCCCGCGGCACCGGTCGGACCCGCGGGGCCTTGGGCTCCGGCGGGGCCGGTGGCTCCGGCAGGACCTTGGGCTCCGGCGGCTCCGGTCGGCCCGGCGGGCCCGGCGGGACCCTGGGCGCCATCCGCACCCGCGGGACCTTGGGCACCGGCGGGACCGGTGGCTCCGGCGGCACCCTGGGGGCCAGCGGCTCCGGTCGGACCTGCGGGGCCGGCGGGACCTTGGGCGCCGTCCGCGCCCGCGGGACCCTGCGGACCTGCGGCGCCGGTCGGACCTTGCGGGCCGGCCGCACCGGCGGGGCCGGTGTCGCCCGCGGGACCCTGGGGGCCCGTGCCGCCGGCGGCGCCTTGGGGACCCGCGGCGCCGGTCGGACCGGCGGGACCTTGGGCACCGGCGGGGCCGGTGGCTCCGGCCGCACCTTGGGGGCCAGCGGCTCCGGTCGGACCTGCGGGACCCTGGGCGCCAGCGGGGCCGGTGGCTCCGCCGGGACCCTGGGGACCTGCGGCGCCGGTCGGACCTTGCGGGCCGGCCGCACCGGCGGGGCCGGTGTCGCCAGCGGGACCCTGGGGGCCCGTGCCGCCGGCGGCGCCTTGGGGACCCGCGGCGCCGGTCGGACCGG
>JBCCGI010000078.1:0-38593 GCA_039029355.1 Planctomycetota bacterium | reverse complement strand
GAAGGCGAGGTCGATCAGGTAACCGTTGACGAAGCCGGGGGGCGGGCAGGTGCCGCCGGACGGCGAGCAGAGCGACGGAGCGACCGTGCAGGGGTTGCCGAAGCCCGAGGGGCCGACGAGCACGACGGTTTCCGTGGTGAGGCCGAGCTGGAAGAAGGACGGCTCAAGGCCGCCGAGGCCGGCGGAGTCCGGGAGCGCCGGACCGTGCGAGCGCGAGTAGAAGCTCGGGGTCGTGCTCCAGTCGGTGTCGAAGAGCGACTCGTAGTAGCCGTCGACTTCCATCGCCGAGCCGATGACCGCGTCGACGTCGCACATCATGTTGCTGCCACTGTGCGCCCTCCAGTAGAGGTCGCCGGTGACGTCCGGCGGGAAGGCCAGCGACGTGAAGCCCGAGCTGGGGGAGCTGTAGATGAACACGACGTCGCCGTTGTTGTTCAGCGGCGTGTCGTTCGAGTTGACCTGAGCGCAGAGAGGACTTGCTCCGGCGGCGAGCAACGCGCCGACCATGAGCGAGCGAGAGAGATTCGTCATGAGAATAAAGAGGGGTTCCTAAGCAGAGCCGGGAAGGAGTTGGTCTTCCCGAAAAGGATTGGCCGAAGCGGAAGACGATAGGGGGATCTCCCGTTCACGGAGTCCGTTTCTCTCCTTTGAGCGCTGTGCATTCAGGCCTTAAATATCTAATCCCATTCGGGTAATTGGGTTATTCGGTGCGCTAACGAATCCCCTTAATGTCGACGGTTAGATATATTGAAATTAGATCGTTGGGTTTTAGGTGTGCCGGGAAAACCCTCGCTGTCGAGCTCCGCGACTCACCGTGGAGGGGCTCCTGAGGCGGCGCAGGGGGGGCCCTTCCTGCCCGGCGCCGACCGTGGCCCGGGGGCGGTCATTCCGGACCTGCCCACGGGCCTGAGCACGTCCGCATGCTGGAGCCGGCTATGGGCCTTCCCTATAAGGGAGGCACGATGCTCGTCGCCCTGGTCCTCGTCTCCGCAGCCGCCTTTCTCCTGCTGCTGGCTCTCCTCCACGCTCAGCGCCGCGGGGACCGGCTTGAGGTCGAGCGCGACGCCTTCGCGGCCAGGCTCGCCGATCGCGCGGGCGACATCGAGCGCCTGGGCGAGAGCTTCGAGGCTCTGTCGGCCCGTGCGCTGCGCACCTCCAATAAGGAGTTCCTGCGCCTCGCGCGCCAGAACCTCGACACGCGTCAGGCCCAGGCGGCCTCGGAGCTCGAACAGCGGCGCGCCGCCGTCGACGCGCTGGTGAGCCCGATCGCGGACGCCCTCAAGCGCACCCAGGACCAGGTTCAACGGGTCGCGGAGGGCAACGCCGGGCTCGGGGCGCGGGTCAAGGACATGCTGGACGCCAACAACCAGCTGCGCTCCGAGACGAACCGGCTCACCCAGGCGCTGCGCAAGCCCAACGTGCGCGGGCGCTACGGCGAGATTCAGCTGGAGCGCGTCGTCGAGCTGGCCGGCATG
Organism: Planctomycetota bacterium; assembly: GCA_039029355.1. Lineage (GTDB taxonomy): Bacteria > Planctomycetota > UBA1135 > UBA1135 > JBCCGI01. The sequence goes on along the minus strand of JBCCGI010000078.1, from coordinate 37,118 downwards.
CGCCGCTGGTGCGACTTCAAGACCCAGGAGCACGTGCGCGGCGACGACGGCAAGCTGCAGAAGCCGGACATGGTCGTGCGGCTGCCCAACGGCCGCGTGATCGCGCTCGACGCCAAGACCAGCGTCGACGCCTACCTGGACGCGGTGAACACCGAGGACCCGGACGAGCGCGAGGCCTACCTCGAGCGCTACGCGGCGAACGTCGCCGAGCAGGTGCAGCGGCTCGGCCGCAAGGAGTACTGGTCGCAGTTCGACTCGCTCGAGATGGTGGTGATGTTCGTGCCGGGCGACCAGCTGATCGACGCCGCGCTCGAGCGGCGGCCCGACCTGGTCGAGCTCGCGGCGGAGCGCAACGTGATCCTCGCCAGCCCCTCGACCTTGATCGGACTGCTCCGCGCGGTGCACGTCGGCTGGCGCGAGAAGGAGCTGACCGAGCACGCCGAGGAGCTCTTCGAGCTGGGCGGGCAGCTGCACGAGCGCGCGGCGATCGCGCTCGAGCACGCCTCGCGCGTCGGCGATGCGATCGATGCGGCGCGGCGCCGCTACAACGAGTTCGTCGGGTCGGTCGACAGCCGGCTGGTTCCGACGCTCAAGAAGTTCGAGGAGCGCGGCGCGCGCTCGTCGCGGACCCTGGCCGAGCTGAGGGAGCTGGAGGGCGACGCGCGCAAGCTCCAGTCGCTCCGGCCGGAGCAGAATTTACTTTATCCTTCTCCACCGCCGGCCCCGCCCGCGACGAAGCGCGGCAAGAGCCGCCGGAGTGAGTCGGCGAGGTAGGGATCTCTGCCCCCATCCGGCGCCCCACGTGGCAGGATAGGAGGGCCGGTCGCGATCGGTTGGCAGTACCTGTAGAGGCAGGTGCCGATCGCACTTCTCCCCCCGGCGTCTCCCTCATCGGCGTCAGGATGTTTCCCGCATGATCCGAGCGACTTCGTCGATCTCTACCCTCGTGATCCTCGCTCCCGCGCTGCTCGCGCAGAGCAACCCCGACTTCAGCACCGGCCCGCCGAACGTGCCCGCGGTGCGTCCGGACTTCGTCCCGCCCGACGGGTTCCCGTCGCCGGCCGACGGCGACGACATCCGCGCGAACACGGCGACCACCAGCGCTCAGAACGAGACGTCGCTCGCGGTCAACCCGCTCGACCCGCTGAACTGGGTCGGCGTGGCCAACGACTACCGCTTCGGCGGCGTCGAGACCGGCTGGTACACGACCACCAACGGCGGGCAGACCTGGACGAGCGGCACCTTCGGGGTCGACCCGGGCTTCTCGTTTTCGGGTGACCCGTGCGTCGCCTTCGACAACAACGGCGACGCGCACATCGCGTGCATGATGTACGACGGTCCGGGCGGCAACGACAAGGTGATGTCGTTCAACTCGACCAACGGCGGTCTCACCTGGGGCGCCGGCGTGCCGATCGGCATCCTGCCCGGCTACGACAAACCGCAGATCGAGGCCGACCTCGCGAGCGGCAGCCCGTTCGAGAACCACCTGATCGTCGCCTGGGACCACTTCGGTGCGACCTTCTCGTCCGACGACATCGTGGTCTCGACTTCGAGCAACGGCGGCGCTACCTGGACGACGCCGCAGGTCATCAACACCGGCAGCACCACCGGCATCGGCCCGGACGTCGCCTGGGGCCCGAACGGCGAGGCCTACGTGATGTGGGCCGACCGCGGCGTCGACGAGATCCTGATCGACCGCTCGTTCAACGGCGGCGCGACCTGGGGACCCGACATCAAGGTGGCCGACTTCGTCCACGTGCCCGACACGCTGCCGGGCAGCCCGTTCCGCATGTTCGACGTCTTCGCGATGCACGCGGACCAGTCGGACGGCCCGTACTCGGGCAACATCTACGTCGCCTACCACACCTGGACCTCGGGCTTCGGCAACCACCGCGCCGACGTGCTGGTGTCGACCTCCTCGGACGACGGCGCCACCTGGTCGCCCGGCGTCAAGATCTCGAGCGACGGCGCCCAGCTCAACGACCAGGTCATGCCCGGCATCTGCGTCGACCCGCAGGGCAACGTGAACGTGACCTACTACGACCAGCGCAACGACGCGGCGGACGTGCTGGTGTGGACGTGGCTCTCGCGTTCGTCGGACGGCGGCGCGACCTGGCGCGACATCCAGATCTCGGACGTCGGCTGGAACCCGAGCCCGACCGAGTTCGGCGGCACCTTCATCGGCGACTACATCGACACCGACTGCACGAATCGCACCGTCCTCCCCTTCTGGTGCGATGGCCGCTCCGGCTCGCAGGACGTGTACACGGACGTCGTCAACCTGGCGCTCTTTACCAACGTCGACTCGCTGTCCGCGGCGACCGGCGGCACGGTGAACTTCTTCATCAACGTCGGACCCAACCACGGCGGCGAGAACTACCTGCTGCTGGCCTCGGGCTCCGGCACGAGCCCCGGCGTGACCAGCGGCGGGATCAACGTCCCGATCAACCAGGACTTCTGGACGACGCTGTCGGTCGCCTTCGCGAACAGCGCGATCTTCCCGAACTCGCTCGGCGTGCTGGATGCGGAGGGCAGCTCCCTCGCGCAGATGGACTCGCTCGGCCCGTTCGATCCGGCCTTCGTGGGGACCAACCTCGACTTCTCGATCATCACGTTCGGCAGCGACGGCGTGCTGACCCACGCGACCGCCCCGACGGGTGTGTCGCTCAACCCCTGAGTCGACCCGCGGTCGATTCCACGACCAAAGCACGGCTTGAACCGACCGGGCTCGCCATCCTACGGGGTGGGGGCCCGGCTCCTTTTTGTACGCTAGCCGCCCCGTGAGCATGCTCTTCACCGGCCTTCTCCTCACCCTTCTCGCGGGCGCTCCGCAGTCGTCCGAGGTCTACGTCAGCTCGCAGCGCGGAGACGACGAAACGGCCACGGGCACCAAGGAGGCGCCCTTCCGCACGATCACGCGCGGGCTGTCGGCGGCGCACTCGCTGCGTGCGCGGCAGCTCGTGGTCGAGTTCGGCGTCTACCACGACGGCGAGACCTTCCCGCTGCAGGTCTGGGGAGGTCTCGAGCTGCGCGGCATCGGAGCCGCCGGCACGACCATCCAGGGCGGCCCGGACGACGTGCTCGTCCGCGTCGTTCCGTCGCCGGATGGTGAGGGCCGTCCCGCGACGCTGTCGGCGCTGGGCCTCGCGGGCGGCGGGCTCGGTCTCGAATACTCCACGCCGTCGGTCCCGCTGCGCCTCAACGGCGTCGTGTGCGAGGGGCTGCCCGTCGGTGTGCGGCTCGACGCCACCGAGACCGCCGCGCCGCCGCTGAGCGTGGTCGCCAGCGGCTTCCGCGCCGTCGACTGCGCGGTCGGCCTCGAGGGCGTGGGCGAAGGCGAGCTGCGGCTCGACCTCGGCCTTTCGTCGTTCGAGCGCTGCGAGGTCGGCCTGCTCTTCCGCGCCGCCGAAGACGTCGAGCCAGACGCCTACGAGGGCGCCGGTGTCCACCACACCGTCCGGGTGCGCGACAGCGTCTTTCAGGGCTGCAGCTTGGCCGGGATTCTCCGGCGTGGCGCGGCCCGCACGAACCGCGGCGCGCCGTACCGCTTCCAGCGCACGCTGTTCCACGGCAACCGGGTCGGCCTCGAGCTCCAGCGCCCGGCGGCGGATTCAGCGATGGACGTGCTCGACTGCCGCTTCCTGGCCAACACCCACTTCGGGTTGCGTGTTTGCGGCCACCGCGGCGACCGCGGTCTGCGCTCGCGCATCGAGGGCTGCGAGTTCCGCTGGAACGGCGTGGGTCTGCACACGACCAACACGCACGTGCTCTACGAGGTGCGCCGCAACCGCTTCGTCGACAACTCCGGCAACGCGATCTTCATGTCGAACTTCATGACGGATCCGGTCCGCGTGCTGATCGCCAACAACCTCGTCGCCGGCAACGGCGGAGCGGGCGTCTACTGCATGGCCGACGGGCAGCAGCTCGCGGCCGAGATCCTGCACAATACCGTCGTGCACAACGGCGGCGGCGGCGTGTACCGCAAGACGCGCCACTCCGGCACGAGCACCTTCGAGGTGCGCGGCTGCATCGTGGCCGGCAACGCGCCCGACCTGGTCAAGATCGAGCCACAGGAGGTCTTCCACTCGCTGATCGGCGACGGCTCCGGCGGCGAGGAGAACGGCAACCTGGCCGGCGATCCGGGCTTCGTCGACCCCGAACTGCGCGACTTCCGCCTGGCCCCGGGCTCGCGCTGCATCGACCGCGGCGCCGTCGACGAGCGGCTGGGCGAGGCCGACCTCGTCGGCTCTGCGCGGGTGGTCGGGGCGCCGGATCTCGGCGCGCTCGAGGCCGCGGAGGCCGGCCGGTGACGCGCCGGCGCGTCGCCATCGCGCTGATCGTGGTGGGGCTCATCGGCGTCGTGTGGGGCGTGCTCCACATCCTCGAGGCCGCCAACGGCCCGGGCACCGGCCCCACCGAGTTCGCCCACCGGCGCAGCTACAACCAGGTCAAGGAGTCGCTCCACGGCGCCTTCCTCGGCGGGGTGTTGCGCGCCGGAATCGGTTTCTCGTTGGTCCTCCTGGGAGGCCGACTTCAACGCTCCGAGGCCGCTACGACCGCCTAGACTTGGCTCCTATGGCCCGTGTCCGACTCCCGTTCCTCGCCCTGCTCCTCACCCTTACCAGCGCCTGCGGGCGCGCGGCCGAAGAGCGCGCCATGGAGGCGCGCATGCAGGCCGACCGTGCCCGCAAGGAAGCCGCTCAGACGGTCGCCGCGCTGCGCGACACGGTCGCGTCCGACCAGGCGGTGCTGCTCGGGCTGAGCGGTCGCATGCTGTCCGAGCTGGCCGCGCTCGCGGGCCGCGAGGTGCCCGCGGACGAGCTGCAGATGCGCGCCGACCGCATGTTGTCCGACCTGTCCGACGCGGAGGCGTCCCTGCGCACTTCGGACGCCGGCCTGCGCTTCCTCGTCGAGGCGCGGCTGAGGGCGGCCGCGCTCCTCGCCGACGCCCGGATCGATGCCGGCGACGCCGTCGACGGCATCGCGGCGGAGTCGCTCGCCCTCGCCGAGCAGGCCCAGGCCGCCGAGCCCGACAACCGCGAGCGCGGAGCTCTCGTCGCGGACGCCCATGCGGGAAGCGCCCGCATCGCGCTGGTGCGCGGCGACTTCGACGCCGCGGTCGCGGGGTTCAAGCTCGCGATCGAGCTCCTCGAGGCCGCCGACAAGGGACGCGGCACCGGCACGGGAACCGGCCGCTCGAGCGGCGGCGGCGAGGGGGACGGCAGGGGTCAAGGCAAGGGCAAGGGCCGCAGCAAGGCCAGAAGCGTCGCCATGAAGCGGCACCAGTCGTCGCTCCTCCAGGAGCTCGCCTTCGCCTACCGCGAGGCTGGCGACTTCGAGAACGAGTGCGCCACCATCCAGCGCGAGCGGCACGTTATCGCCAAGCTGTGTCAGATGGCGTACGGCAGCCCGGGCACGGGCTACCAGGCCGCGCGCATGGGCATGAGCGATCTGCTCGACCGCTTGGGTGACGCCGCCGGGCGCTACGGCGAGCCGGGGCTCGCCCTGCTCTACGAGGAGCTCGCGCTCAACATCCTCTGCGAGATCTCGGACGAGGCGCCCGAGGAGCCGGCCTTCCTCGTCGCCATCCCGCCGCAGGCGATCGAGGTCGTGCGCGCGCAGGTCGATCAGGGCGAGCTCGAGAAGCTGCGCGCCACCGTCGCGCGGACGCTCGACGAGGACCTGTCGAAGCTGGCTCGGCTGGGTGCGAACCCCGCCGACCTGGCGGCGAGCGAGGCGCACCTGGCCTTCCACATGGGCCGCGGGCTGGCGGCGGCCGCGGCGGAGGCCGAGGACGGCGCGGCGCTGATGAGCGAGGCGGCGACGTGGTTCGGCCGCGCGCTCGAGCGGCTCGAAGGCCTGCGCTCCGGCGCCGAGCTGCCCCCCGACCTCGCCAACCTGGAGGCCGCGACGACCGCGGCGCTGGCCGCCGTGGAGGCGGATCTGGGCTAGGAGCCGTCTCCGACTGGAGCCGCGGCTCGCCCGCAGCCCCCTAGGATGGGGCCTGTGGGTTTTTCCTCCGAATCCGGTGACGTTTGCGCGCCCCGCGTCGAGTAGGGCCATGCGAGACCGGAAGCTGGACCGCCTGTTCGAGCGCTTTCGCCGCAAGGGCGACGCGAGCGCCCTCGGAGAGGTGTTCGACGGGACGGCCGGCGAGCTGTTGCACGTGGCCCTGAGCCTCGTCGGAGACGCCGCCGACGCCGAGGACCTGCTCCAGGCGACCTTCCTCACCGCGATCGAGCGGGCCGACCGCTACGACGCGAGCCGACGGCTGGTGCCGTGGCTGCTGGGCATCCTCGTGCGCCACGCGCATGAGCTGCGCCGGCGCCGCGGCCGGTCGGGCGAAGACGGGGTCGAGCTGCAGGGCGCCGCGGCGCCCGAGCGCGCCCCGGTCGAGGAAGCGGCGGCCGTGGAGCTCTCCGGGGCGCTGGCCGAGGCGCTCGAGCGCCTGCCGGCGGCGTACCGCGAGGTGCTGCAACGCGTCGTCCGCGACGGCGACCGCGCGGTCGACATCGCGCGCGCCACGGGGCAGGCACCCGGCACGGTTCGCATGCGGATCCACCGCGGCCTCGACCTCCTGCGCAAGGCGTTGCCCGCCGGTGCCGCGCTCGGCGCGGCCGGCACGACGCTGGGAGGCCGGGGACTCGCCGCGGTGCGCGAGGAGCTCGTGCGCGAAGCGGCCACAGCGGCCGCGGCCCGCGCAGCGGGCCTGGGCGCGAGCTCCTCCGCGGCATCGACGAAGACCGTTCTCGGAGGCATTACCCTGATGAAGAAGCTCGCCCTCGTCGGCCTCGCCGTCGCGCTCGCGATGGCGGTCGGTTGGCTCTCACGTCCGGCGCAGCCCGCGCCGGAGTCCACCGCTCCGGCCTCGCCCCGCGCCGAGGTCGCGATCCTGTCCGCGCCGGAGCAGGACCTGGTCTCCGCGCCGCCAGCGGCCGGGGATGAGGCGCCACGGGTCGCCGTGACCGCGCCCGCCGAGGCGCCGCCGGACCCGATCGCGCCCGGCTACGCGGCGTTCACGGGTCGGGTGCTGGAGCACGACGGAGAGCCGGTTGCGGGCGTGCCGCTCGAGCTCTTCGAGCTGCGCGCGGGGCTGCTTTCGCGCTCGCTGACCGAGGCCTTTGGCGAGCGGCTACGCGCCGACGAAGTGCTCGTCGCGCGTGCGCGAACCGACGCCGAGGGACGCTTCCGGCTGAACGGCCTGCGCCCGCGCGCGCTCCATTTTCTGGGTCTCGACCTGGGCGGCCAGCGCTCGACCGCGCGCGTCGTCGAGACGCCGGCGCGGCGGGACCGCGAGACCGAGCTCGGCGACATCGTCCTGGAGCCGGTCGCGGCGCTGCGCGGGCGCGTGCTCGACGAGGACGGCGCGCCGCTACCCGGGGTCCGGGTGCGCGCGGCCCGCGTGCCGCTCGAGCTCTCCCGCTTCCGGCCCGAGTTGCTGCGCTCCGAGAGCCTCGTCGCCCTGGGGGCGGGCCCGGTGAGCGCGATGCTCGACCTCCCGAGCTGGATGTACGAGCTGGCCGATCGGCTGCCCGTGCCGACCGCGACGACGGACGCCGCGGGGAGCTTCGTGCTGTACGCCGTCCCCGCCGGCGACCACACCGTGTTCTTCGACCGCCGCGGCTACGCGTCCAACGTGATGCCGGTCGTCGGGCTGGCCGCGGACGCGGAGCACGACCTGGGCGCGATCACGCTGCCCGATGGGGGGCGCGTCGAGGGACGCGTGGTCGAGGCCGACGGCGAGCCCGTTGCCGGGGCGGAGGTCTACGTCGGCCGAGCGCTCCTGACCGGGGCGATGAGCGCCGTGGGCTTCACCGTGGTCCAGCCGGCCGGGGCGACCGACGAGAACGGGCGCTTTGCGCTCGACGGGCTTCCCTCCGGCAGCAACACCGTCGTCGCCGTCCGCCGCGGGCCGGGCGGGCCGTGGGAGGTGGGGCTCTTCTCCGAGTTGCTCGGACTCGAGCTGCGCCTGCCGCCCGAGCGCAGCGTGTTCGTCCGTGCGCGCGACGCGCGCGGCGCTCCGGTCGAGGACGCCGAGCTGATCCTCGCTTCGATGGGCAGCACGCTGGTCGGACCGCTGGTCGCGCTGGCCGGCGCCGGGCCGCTGGACTTCGAGGTCGAGCAGGTCGAGCCGGGCCGCTATCGGATCGATGGTGTGGGGGATGGGGCATATCAGCTCGTCGCGAGCTCGGCGACGCACGGCGTCGTCGAGTCCCGCTTGCTGGTGCAGGCCGGCGCCTCCGAGACCGAGCTGAGCTTCGCCGAGTGCCGGTCGGTCGCGATCACGATTCTCGACGACGCGACGGGCGAGCCGGTGAGCGGCGCGCTCGTCTCCGCGCACCGCGCGGCGATCGCCGGGCCCGCAGCGGCGCGTGGCGAGACGGATGCTGAGGGGCGCGTCGAAGCGCTCCTCGCCCGGCCCGACGACGCGGACGGCTACTACGTGCTCGTCGACCATCCGCTCTATCCGCCGCAAAGCACGCGCCTGGGCGACCCGGCGGCGGCGGGGAGCGGCGGGTGGACGGTTCGGCTCAACGCGGGCGGCGCAGCGCGCATCGCGATCGGCGGTGCGTCGGACGCGACGCGCTACATGGTGCTGCTCGATCCGCGCTCGCGCGCGACGCCCGAGGACGCGATCCCGCCGTTGGCGGTGACGGACGCCTCCGGCGAAGTGCGCTTCGAGGGGCTTGCGGTCGGAACGTACACGGTCGAGGTGCTCGAGCGCCTGCTCGACCGCGATCCGCTCCTGCTCGCCCAGCGCGGCGACGGCCTCGAAACCGTGGCGCGCGGCGAGATCACCGTCACCGCCGGGGGCTCGGCCGAGCTCCTCGTCGACGTCGTCCCCCCGCCGCCCATCGAGCAGGCGACGGTGCGCGGCTGGATCCTGCGCGACGGCGCGCCGTGGGCCGGGCTCACCGTGGAAGCGAACGTGGACGGCGTCGTCGCGACTACCGACGCGAGCGGCTACTTCGAGCTCCATGGGCTCGCGCCGGGGCACTGCACCTTGAGCGTTCGCCAGGGCGAGCGGGACACGCTTTGGGAGGAGGGCTTCGGCCTGCCGCACGGCGCCGTCCACGAACTGCGCTACGACTGGACGCCGATTGAGCAGGAGGTGCAGGTCGTCGACGAGTCGGGCGCGCCCGTCGCGAACGTGTGGGTCGACGCGTGGTCGCCGGCGATCGTGGGAAGCGGCGCTCCCACCGGCGCCCAGGCCGACGAGCGAGGGCGCGCCATGCTGCTGCTGCTCACACCCGGAAGCTACCGGGCCACCGCCCATCATCCGACCGCGGGGCGCGCTCGCACCGGCTTCGAGGTCGCCGCGGGGAAGCGCCCGGACCCGGTCCGAATGCAGCTCCGCGCGGGCGTGGCTTGCTCGGGAGACGTTGTCGTATCGGGGGGGCCGGTGCGGCCCGAGCTGTGGACCCTCAGCCTGCGCGGCGCCGATGGCGACGGCGTCAACGCGGCGGTCCGCATGGAGGGCGGCCGGGGAGCGTTCGAGGTGCCGCAGCTCACCCCCGGCACGTACGACGCGACGCTCTGGGCCGGCGGCTGGAGCTACGCCCCGCTCTCGTTCGAGCTGCCTCCGGGCGGACTGCACGACGTCGAGCTGCGCTTCGAGCGCCTGCGGTGACGCCGATCGGGTGGAGAGGCCCCGGGGGACAAGCTACCCTCGGGCCCTCCCTCCGATGAGCCAAGCGAACCGCATCGTCCAGGCCGAGAACCTCGCCTATCTGCGCACTCTGCCGGACGGGGTCGCGAACCTGATCTACATCGACCCGCCCTTCAACACCGGCAAGCGCCAGCAGCGCCGCACGCTGCGCACGGTGTCCGACGAGGCGGAGGGCGACCGCACGGGCTTCGGCGGGCGCCGCTATCGCACGATCGAGGTCGGGAGCTCGGGCTACGACGACGCCTTCGACGACTTCCTGGCGTTCCTGTTCCCGCGGCTCGAGGAGGCGCGTCGGGTGCTCGCGCCGGACGGCAGCTTCTTCCTGCACATCGACTACCGCGAGGTGCACTACTGCAAGGTCGCGCTCGACCGCCTGTTCGGGCGCGAGAGCTTCCTGAACGAGATCATCTGGGCCTACGACTACGGCGGGCGCACCAAGACGCGCTGGCCGGCGAAGCACGACAGCATCCTCTGGTACGCCAAGGACCCGGCCCGGTACGCCTTCGACTACGAGGCGATGGACCGCATTCCCTACATGGCGCCGGGCCTGGTCGGCAAGGAGAAGGCGGCGCGGGGCAAGACGCCCACCGACGTCTGGTGGCACACGATCGTCAGCCCGAACGGCTCGGAGAAGACCGGCTACGCGACGCAGAAGCCGCTCGGTGTACTGGAGCGCATCGTCAAGGTGCACTCGCGTCCGGGCGACCTGGTGCTCGACTTCTTTGCCGGGAGCGGCACGACCGGGGACGCCGCCGCGCGCAACGGGCGGCGCTTCCTGCTGGTGGACTCGAACCCCCAGTCGATTCAAGTGATGACCGAGCGGCTCGCCGCCTACTCGCCCGAGGTGGAGCGCGCGGGGGAAGCGGGCGACTCAGCCGTCGTCGGGTAGCTCCGCCAGGACGCGCGCCAGGCGCCGGCCCGCCCCGGCGGCCCGGTAGCGGACGCTGGGGGGGAAGTCGTCATACACCACGCGTTCGAGGAGCCCGGCTTCGGCCAGCTCTTTGAGCGCCAGCGTGAGCGCGCGCGCCGTTACACCCTCGAGCGCCGCCTGAATCGTCGAGAAGCGGTCGCAGCCCGCATGCACGGCGAGCAGCGTCGGCATCGACCACTTGCGGGCCGCGACGTCGGTCACCTGGGCGCGCTCGGCGGCGGCGACGAAGCCCTCGCACCACGGGCCGAGCGCCTTGCCGCGCGGCGTCAGGACGATCTCCGGGCGCAGCGGGTGCCCGTAGCCGGGGTTGGGCCGCGCCAGCCCCTGGGCCTCGAGCGAGTCGAGCGTGCGCCGGAGCGAGGCGCGCGCCACGCCCAGCCGACGCATCAGCGGCGCGAAGCGCCCCGCCACCGCGCCCGAGGAGAGGGCGGCGAGGGTCGGCACGGCCCAGCGGTGGTGGAACAGCTCGGCGAGGGCTGCCGCGGCTGGAGACGGCTCGACCGCGGCGGGCGGGTTGGAAGGTCTTGACATGGAAGTATAGCCACTATAAAAATGGTCACACGGGGGAGCAACCGACCAACCACCCGATTCACTCAAAACCCCGAAGGAACCAAAGAAAATGGCACCCAACCTCGACTACGACGGCGGACTGACCTGCGCGATGGGCGTGAGCGACCTCGACCGCTCGATCACCTGGTACCAAGACGTGCTCGGCTTCAAACTGAGCTACAAGATGGAAGAGATGGCATGGTGCGAGCTCGAGTCCCCCGTCGCCCGCGTCAACGTCGGCCTGTCCCAGGTCGAGGGTCTCCAGGTCGAGGGTGGCGCCACGCTCACCTTCGGGGTGAAGGACGTCGACCACGCGCGCGCCTCACTCGAAGACCTCGACGTGCGCTTCGACGGTGAGACTCAGGTCATCCCCGGGATGGTCAAGCTCGCGACGTTCTTCGATCCCGACGGGAACAAGCTGATGCTCTACCAGGACCTCGGCACGCCGCCCGCGTAGAGCGGCAAGCCGCCGGGCGCGCTACTGAGCGCGCTCGGCGATGACGCGGTCGAGCTCATCCTTCAGCCGCGGCAGGATCTCGTCGTAGGAGAACGCGCCGAGCTCCTTCGGGCCCTTCTTCAGGTTCACGACCTTCGGCCCGCACCAAAGCCCCAGGTCCGCGTCGTCGGTCTCGCCCGGCCCGTTCACGCGGCAGCCCATGACGGCGATCGTGACGTCGTGCTCGGCCGCGTAGCGCGTCATCTCCTTGACGTCTTGGGCGAGGTCGATGAAGGCCTCGTTCTCGACGCGCGAGCACGAGGGGCACGCGATGATGTTCAGCCCGTCGAAGAAGTTGGGCGGCACCGAGCGGAAGCGCCCGCTCTCGATGTCGGCGATCATGCCGCGGCCGACCTCGATCTCCTGGCCCTTGTCGTCGAACGGCAGCGTGAGCGAAACGCGCAGCGTGTCGCCGATGCCGCGCGACAGCAGCTGCTCGAACGCGATGCGGGTCTTGATCACCCCGTCGGGCGGCATGCCGGCCTCGGTCACGCCCAGGTGCAGCGGCACGTCAGGGCGCTGCTCGGCGAAGCGGCGGTTGGCCTCGATCACCAGCCGCGGGTCGGAGTCCTTGATCGACACCAGGTAGTGGTGGAAGCCGAGGTCGTCGACGAGCGTGCAGTGGTCGAGCGCGGACTGCACGATCGCGCCGACGTGGTCGTCGCCGAAGCGCTTCTTGTAGACGGGGTCGACCGAACCGGCGTTGACCCCGATGCGGATGGCGAGGTTGTGCTCGTTCGCGACCCCCACGAGGAACGCGACCTTGTCGCGGATCGACTTCTCCTTCTCGTGGTGGTGCAGGTGCCCCGGGTTGTAGCGGATCTTGTCGACAAACGGCGCGACGTCGCTCGCGAGTCGGTAGTTCTCCTGGAGGTCGACCACCAGCCGCGCGTCGGTCGACGCGCGGATCTCGGCCAGCGCCGTCACGTCCTTCGGGCTGTCGATCGCGATGCGGATCAGGTCGGCGCCCGCGTCCTCGAGCAGCCGCACTTGGCGCATGGTCGCGTCCACATCCCTGGTACGCGTCGCCGCCATGCTCTGGACGGCGATCGGGGCCGCGCCTCCGATGGGGAGGTCGCGGACGTGGATGGTTCGGGTCTTGCGCTCGGGGATCATGGTTCGGGGCGGATATGGTAGTGTCCGCCGCATGAGGGCGAAAACCGTGGTCGTTGGTGGCGGGGTAATGGGCACGTCCATCGCCCTTCGGCTCGCCGAGCGTTGCGATCCGCTCCAGGAGCCGGTGGTCCTGCTCGAGCGTAGCGACCTGGGTGCCGGGTCCTCGGGGCGCTCCGGCGCGATTCTGCGGCAGCTGTACGCGGATCCCGGCGTCGCCATGATGGCCCGCGACTCGCTGCGCTCCTACGCGCGCTTCGAGGGCCGCACCGCCCGCTCGATCGGCTTCCGCCGCACCGGCGTGCTCTGGGTCGCCGGCCCGAGCAAGCCCGAGTGGATCGAGCGCTTCGACGCTCACCTTGAGCTGCTGACGCCGCTCGGCATCGACCTGCGCCGCGTGGGGCGGGCCGAGATGGAGGACCTCATCCCCGGCCTGCACGTCGACGATGGCGCGGTCGGTCTGTGGGAGCCCGACGCCGGCTACGTCGACCCCAGGCAGACGGTCGAGGCCTTCGCCGCGCTGGCCCGTACCTACGGCGCGGTCACGCGCCTCGGCACCGCGGTGACCGACATCGTGACCGAGGCGGGCCGCGTCGTCGGCGTAGAGACGACCGGCGAGAGCTTCGAGGCCGAGTGCGTGATCGTTTGCGCGGGGCCTTGGTCGCGCGAGCTGCTCTCGCGCGCCGGGTACGAGCTCCCGCTGAAGATCGTACGCCCCGAGAACCACTTCCTGGGGTTGCCCCACTCCTACCGCGAGGTCGAGGGCGACGCCGAGGAGCTCGCGGCCGGCCGCGGGGTCAACCTCGAAGACCCGCTCGAGGCGATCTCCGAGGAGCTGGCCGGTGCCGTCGACACCGGCGCCAGCCGTGCGCATCCCGTGCTGCTCGACTTCGAGCGCGGCTTCTACGCGCGCTGTGAGCCTGACCAGGGCCGGACGCGCATCGGGCACGTGGACTACGGCGAGGATTCCGTGATCGACGACGCCGACGCGCTGTCGGAAGAGGTGAGCGCCGAGACGCAGGCCTGGGCCCGCGAGGTGCTGTCCGAGCGCATGCCGGTCTACGGCCGCGAGCCGGACGTGGGGTCGCTCGCCGCCTGGTACACGCTGACTCCCGACGCCCAGCCGATCATCGGCCCGCTGCAGGACACCGAGGGGCTCTTCGTCGTGACCGGCTTCTCGGGGCACGGCTTCAAGCTCGCGCCCTCGATCTCCGAAGGCGTGGCTCAGATGGTCGCGGGCGAGACCATCAGCGCGTTCAAGCCGAAGCTCTTCTCGCCCGAGCGCTTCGGCGATCCGGAGACGGTCGACTGGAGCGGCGCGTTCGGGCTATGACACGACGTCCGAGATCCGGACGCCGTAGCTGCCCTCGATGGTGACGATCTCGCCGCGCGCGACGACCTTGCCGTTGACGAGGATGTCGGCCGGCTGGTGAGCCTCGCGGTCGAGCCGCAGCACCGCGCCGGGACCCAGCCGGCACAGCTCGCCGAGGCTCTGGGAGATGCGTCCCACCTCGACGGTCACCTCGACCGGCATGTCCATCAGCGTCGCGAGGCCCATCGCGCCTTCGCCGCCGCCCTCGGTCAGCTCGGCGAGCGCGGTCGCCTGGACGGCCACGGACTCCTCGGCGGTCGCCGTCGCGGTGTCCGCCGGCAGCGCGGCGTCTTGCTCGTCGACCTGGGTCTCGTCGACCTCTTGTTCGTCGGAATCAGTCATCCGTAGCTCCTTCGTCCGCGGGCGGCGCCGCTTCGGGTTGAATCACCTCGGTTAGGGCGATGGCGAGCTTGCCCTCGCTTTGGCCCAATCGCGCCCGCGCCAGCTCCCAGCCGTCGACCGTGACGGCCACCGTGCCGTTGGTCGGCGTGCCGAGCGGAATGACGTCGCCGTCCTCGAGAGCGAGGAGCTCGGAGAGCGGGATCTCGGCTGCGCCGAGGCGAACGCTGAGCTCGATCGCGACCGGATCGAGGTGCTCGGGCAGCGCCTCGGCGGGCGCTTCGGGGGCCTGTCCGTCGTTGGAGAAGCCCGGCAGGTAGACGTGGAGCTCGCTCGACTCGTCGCCCGCCTTCAGCTCGAAGTCCAGCGCGACGCGATGCGGGTCGGCCGCGCTGCCGAGCTCCTGCCAGGAGCCCAGCGAGCTGAGGTTGGTCACCGCCTGCACCGACTCGACCGCCACGTCTCCGGCTTCGGCGAGCCGCTCGATCGGCTTGCCGAGGATCGCGACCAGGAGATCCGCCTCCAGGCCGGACAGCCGCCGCGGGCCCTCGGTCGGCGACGAGCCGCAGAGCAGCTGCTCGATGGCGTGAACCGCCGCGTCGGCGTCCCAAACCGCCCAGCCGATCTGACCGCCGCACCGAAAGCGCACCGCCGCGAGCGGATCCTCGAGCCCCTCGCGAACGACGTCGGCGTGTACCTCGCGCGCGTCGACCAGCTTCACCTCGGTCGCGACGCCGAGCTGGTCGGTGACGTGCTTGGTCAGCGGGAACTCCATCCCCTCGACCCGGCGGCGGAACGCCGCGAGCCGCGCCTGACCGAGGCGCAGCGGCTGCGCGAAGTCGCGCGCCGCGTGCTCGCCGGAAGGCGCCGAAGCGAGGCCCTCGGTGAGGGCCTCGACTTCCTGGGGATCGACGTTGGCGGACACGGATGGAGCGACTACTGCGAGATGAACTTGGAGAAGTAGACGCTGCGGATGCGGCCGAAGACGCCCACCGAGACCTCGCCGACGAGGTCCGGGTCGAGGGCGGTGACGTCGACGTAGAGCGTCTCACCCTGGGCGTCGACCAGCCGCAGGTCGTTCTCGGTCCCGTCGAAGGGGATCTCCTCGCCCTCGTCGAGGGCGAGCGTCTTCCCCGGCGCGTCGACGTGGATCACGTGGTCGTGGATCAGGCCCCGCATGGTCGAGAGCTCGCCTGAGACGCCGAGGCGCAGGCCGCTCTCCATGTCCGGGTCGGTGCTCTTCAGAGTGAAGCCGACGTGTACGGGGAAGAGGATCGGCTCGAGCGCCTCGCGCAGCTCTTCGCGCAGCATGTCCTTCCCCGCGGCGCCGTCGACGTCGTCCTTGGTCTTGCCCGACAGCACGACGATCGTCTTGTCGGTGAGCACGGCTTCGTAGAGCGGGTCGACAACGCGCGTCGTGACGTACAGCTCCTCGTAGGCGGTGTACTCGGCTTTGAGCCGGACCGCGAGGTAGTGGCTGTTGTTGTTGCCCGTCAGGTTGACCGAGATCTCGTTGGCCAGCAGCTCGGCCACGAAGGGGCCCGCCAGCTCGGGCTTCTGCTCGACGCTGGGGACGGCCATCAGGAACGTGCAGTAGGCGAGCGCCACCAAGCCGATGATGCCGCCGCCGAGGAAGATGCCCTTCTTCTTGCCCGGATTGGGAGCCTCCTCCTCTTCTCCGGTCTGCTCCTCTTCCGGTTCTTCCTTTTCTTCTTCAGCCATGTCAGCGCGAGGTGGATTCGGATGCGGGGAGGATCAGGCGCGCGTCGACGCCACGGGTTGCGGGGGAGGGAGGGTCGATCTCGGCGACCCAGGCGCGCGCCTCGACGCGGCTCTCCTTGAAGTCGTGCTCCTCGATGAGGTACGACCGCACGGAGAGCGAGCGCGATAGCGCGAGCCAGTGGTTGTCGTTGCCGTGCTCGGGGCCGGCGTCGTAGGCGTGGCCTTCGAGCTGCAACATCTGCCCGCGCACCGGGCGCAGCGTGGGAGCGAGCAGGTCGATGTAGTTCTGTGCGTCGGCCGTCAGCTGATCCGAGCCTTCCGGGAAGGCAGCTAGCAACGGCTGGTTGAGCTCGTCGTGCGCTTGAAGCGACTCCAGGCCCTTGGCCTTGAGGACCTCCATGCTCGTCGCGAACTCGTGCTTCTCGCGGCGCTCGGAGTCCTCCTCGGGCGGGAGGTTGAAGCGCATGCGGACGTTGTCGAAGACCGACGCTTTCTCCTCCTCGCTGAGCAGTCCGGGCAGCCCGAAGGAGCGCAGCGTGATGATGAACGAGCCGATGCCCTGGGCCACGAGGCCCTGCTGCTGCTCGGTCGACATCGAGACGAGCAGGATGAAGAAGGTCAGGATCAGCGTCATCATGTCGCCGAACGACACCATCCACGCCGGGGCGCCTTCCTTCGGTTCTTCTTCCACCGGCTACCTCCTTCCCTCGCGCTCGACGGCTTCGAGGTGCGCGGCGCGGACCTTCGAGAGGGACAGGATGCGGGCCTGGACGCGGCGGTTGAGCCTGCGTCCCTCGACCGTCTCGTCGTCGGCGCGCGGCCGGGTCGCGCCGAGTCCGGAGACCTGGACCATCTTGGGGTCCATGCCGGTCTCCTGCAGCAGATACGCGGCCGCCTTCGACGCGCGCGTGCACGAGATCGCTTCGGCCGAATCGTAGGTCGCCGTCGGGCGGAAGCCGCCGTCGGTGAAGCCTTCGATCACGACGAGATACGGATAGTGCTCAACGACGCGGCCGAGCTCGATCAGGCTCTTCTTGAGCTCGTCGGGCAGCTCGGTCGAGCCCGGCGCGAAGCAGGTCTCGTCGCCGAACTCGATGACGAGGCCGTCGGGGTGCTCCTGCAGGTCGACCTCGATGTGCTCGTCGGTCAGCTTCTGCCCCATCTCGTCGATGTTGTCGAGCAGCTCCTCGCGCGGGCGCACGTGCGGCCGCACGGCGCCGCGGCGCAGGTCGGTCGCGACGATGCGCTCGACGCGAAGCACCTCCTGAGGCACCGAGCCGTGCTTCTCCTGCAGCATCTGGTCCGAACGGCTCAGCCACGAGTCGACCTTGAGCAGCTCGCGGTTGTCCAGCGACGAGAACGTCATCAGGAGCACGAAGAACGTCACGAGCAGCGAGATCATGTCCGTGAACGTGACGATCCACTCCGGGGCGCCGGCCGGCGCCTCCTCCTCGGCCTTCTTCTTCTTCTTGGCCATGGCCTACTCGGAGACCGCTTCCCGGACCGACGGCGGGATGAAGCTCTTGAGCTTCTCCTTGATGAGCTGCGGCCCGTCGCCCGACTGGATCGCGACGATGCCCTCGATCATGAGGTCGCGGAGCAGCGACTCCTCCTTCGCGCGCTGCTCTAGCTTCCCCGCC
Source organism: Planctomycetota bacterium (assembly GCA_039029355.1). Lineage (GTDB taxonomy): Bacteria > Planctomycetota > UBA1135 > UBA1135 > JBCCGI01. Next base: position 19,286 of record JBCCGI010000078.1, on the reverse strand, counting down.
AGCGGGATGAACGCCATGTTGGCCGCCATGGCGCCGTAGAGCGTGGTGAGGAGCGCGGTCGCCATACCGGCGCCGATCTTGCTCGGGTCGGACAGGTTCTGGAGCATCTGCACCAGACCGACCAGCGTCCCGATCATTCCGAAGGCCGGGGCGAACGACCCGAGCGCATCCATCATCTTCTTGCCGTTCGAGTGCCGCTGGCGCTGCCACTCGGCCTCCAGCTCCATGATGTCGCGCACGGTCTCGGACGGAAAGCCGTCGATGACGAGCTGCACGCCCTTCGCGAAGAACGTGTCCTCGACGTCGTTGAGCTTGTTCTCGAGCGCCAGCAGGCCCTCCTTGCGCGCGAGGTTGGCGTACTCCACGACGCGCTCGATCTCCTCGGCCGGCGAGGGGATCTTGAACAGGAGCGTGCGCATCATGACCTTCATCAGGCCCTTCAGCTCGCCGATGGGGAAGTTCACCAGCGTCACCGCGAGCGTGCCGCCGAACACGATCATCAGCGAGCCGGTGTGGATGAACACGGCGATGCCGCCGGGCCCGGTCGCGATCGAGAAGCCTACGAGGCCGAAGCCCAGCAGCAGGCCGGAGACGGTCGTGAGATCCATGGGGGGACGTTTGGATGCGCGTATCCGCCGGTGGGGAGGCGGGCACGGTCGCAACCGTTATCGACCGGAATGGGTAATCCCTTGATGGCCCCAAGGGGCGCGAACGCGCGCTCTTTGCGCGCGTTCTCCCGCCTGCGCTAATGCGCCGGCGCGGCCGCGGCGTAGGCCTCGGCGTACTCGATGAAGCGGTCGCCCGTGAAGGTGTTCAGGATCTCGAGCGCGAGCGACTCGTCGAGGTTGAGAAGAATCTTCGTGGCGTCCGCGGGCGAGTAGGCGGAGAGCCGGCGGCCCGCTTCCTCGGGCTCCTGCTCGGCGAAGAGCTTGGCCAGCGAGCCCCAACGACGCTCCTTGGCGGCCTCGGCGTTCGACTCGTCGCGCTCGACCTCCTCGGCCCGCAGGAGCAGCTCCTGCTCGAAGGCTTCGAGCTTGGCGCGCATCTCGTCCAGCGTCTCGAACTGGTCCGCCAGCGACTCCTCGCGCTCGTCGAGCGCCTGCTCGCGCTCGGTCGCGTCGCGGAGGCGCTGCTCCAGCTGGGTGTTCTTGAGCTTCAGCTCGTCGGCCAGGCTCTTGAGCTCCTCGCCGGTGAACGGAGCGTCGAGCTTCCAGGTGTGCAGCACGCCCATCGACGCCGACAGGACCTCCTCGTCCGATTCGAACTGAGGGATCGGCGGCGCCTGGCTCTCGTCGAGCGGGCGGGGGGCGTCCTCGGGCGGGGCGGGAAAGAACTTCCCGATGACCGCCACCTCGTGCACCGGGACCCCGCCCATCGCGGCGAAGCCGAGAAAGCAGACCAGGAACAGGGAGATTCCTCCCAGGGCCATAGCGGCGATCTCAAGGGCACGGTTCATGGGGGCCGCGGGCTAGCCCGCGCCCTCCTCATCGGCTGTGCGCTCGCGCCGGCTGGAATCGGATTCCCGCCGTCCTTTCCGCTGGAGCGCAATCTCGTCCAGGGCCAGAGACTCGCGCCGGTTCGCCTCACGGCGAAAGCGTTCGCGATGGCGCTGCTCGAGCTCCTCGAGCGCGCGTCGGTCGACCTCGCGCTCGCGCCGGGCAGCGGCCAGCTGGGAGGCCTGCCCGCGCAGGGTGAGCGAGAGCTCCTTCCGGCGCAGCAGCTCGCCGAGCATGCGGTCGATCGCCTGGAGGTCGAGCTCCGCCCGCCGCGGCGAGATGGCGTCGCCGACGGAGCCGGGCGCGGCGCCGCGCGCCCGGTCGACGCCGTCGCGGATCGCGTCGACGCCGTCCTCGGCATCCCGCGCCCGGCGCTCGGCCTCGGCCCAGGCCGCGCGTGCGACGCGCTCCTCGATGGCGCGGACGCGCTTCAGCCGCTCCAGACGGAAGCGGAACTTCACCCGGCCGCCTCGTGCGGGAAGAGCGCCGCAAGCAGCTGCAGCGTCTGTTCGTAGCCGGTCGACTCGCGCGTTCCCTGAGCGAGGAAGGCCTGCACGCTGGGCATGATCTGGACGGCCGCGTCGAGGTCTGGGTTCGTGCCCGGCTTGTAGGCCCCGATCTCGATCAGGTCGCGCCCTTCCTGCCACGTCGCGAGCACGCGGCGGAGTCGACGCGCCCGCGCCAGGTGCGGCTCGTCGACGATCTCGTCCATCAGGCGCGACAGGCTGCCGAGCACGTCGATCGCCGGGAACTGACCGCGCTGTGCGATGTCGCGCGACAGCAGGACGTGGCCGTCGAGCAGCCCGCGGAGCGTGTCCGCGACCGGTTCGTTGGGGTCGTCGCCGTCGAGCAGGACGGTGATGAGGCCTGTGATGCTGCCGCGATCCGACGTGCCCATGCGCTCGATCAGCTTGGGCACGGTGGCGAAGAAGCTGGGCGGGTAGCCGCGGACCGTGGGCGGCTCGCCCGCCGCCAGGCCGATCTCGCGCGCCGCGCCGGCGAAGCGCGTGACCGAGTCCATCACAAGCAGCGCGTCCTGCCCCAGGTCGCGGAAGTACTCCGCGATCGTGAGCGCGGTGAACGGCGCCAGGAAGCGCTCGATCGGCGGACGGTCCGACGTCGCGGCGACGACCACCGTCCGTGCACGCGTGGCGTCGTCGAGGGCCTGCTCGAGGAACGAGCGCACCTCGCGCCCGCGCTCGCCGACCAGGCAAACGACCCGCACATCGGCGTCGGTGCCGCGCGCGACCTGGCTCAGCAGCGTCGACTTGCCCACGCCCGAGCCGGCGAAGATCCCGAGCCGCTGCCCGCGGCCCAGAGTGAGCAGGCCGTCGATGGCGCGCACGCCCGTCTGCAGCGCGCCCGTGATCGGCCGGCGCGTGAGCGGCGGCGGCGCCTCGGCGCGCACGCGCCTCCGCTCGGACGCCGCCGGCAGCTCGCGGCCGTCGACGAGGCAGCCGAATCCGTCGAGGACGCACCCGAGCAGCGCGCGATCGACCTGGACGGTGAAGGGCCTCCCGAGCGCCGTGACCTCCTGGCGGGGCGCGACGCCCTCGAGGTCGCCGTGCGGCATCAACAGCGTGCTTGCGCCGCGGAAGCCGACGACCTCGGCGACGATCGGGCCGGCGGGGCCGCGATCGATGCGGCACAGCTCGCCGACCGCGGCCGGAATGCCCGCAGCCTCGACCAGCACGCCCGACACGATGTCGACCTTCCCGCGGAAGGACGGGCGCGAGGCCGCGCGGATGTGCTCGCGGCAGGCCTCGATGTCGACGAGAAGCTCGTCGGTCACGGCCCTACCTCAGCGACTCCAGGATGCGCTCGCCGATCGCGCGGACCGCGTCATCGAGGTCGCGTACGAACAGCCCGTTCGGAGTCTCGACCTGAACGTCGCCACGCTTGACGCCGATGTCCGGCACGAGCTCGGTGCCCGCCCGGAACGCCGCGCCCTCGAGCAGCTTCGCGTCCTCGGGATGGACGTGCACGACGCAGGATCCCCGGCCGACGCCGGACTCCTGCAGCGTCTCACGGACGATGCGGTCGACGTCGTGGCGGCCGGTCTCGACCTCGGCGCGGATCAGGTGGCGCGCGATCTCCGCCGCGAGCTCGACCGCCGTCCGGCCCAGGGCCGTGCGGGCCTCGTCGCGGAACGCGTCAAGGCGTTCCGCCGCGGCGTCGAGTGCCTGCGCCGAGGTCTCGTGTGCAGTAGCCACGCCCTGGGCGAAGCCTTCCGCGCGCGCCTCGTCGCACAGGCGTTCGACCACCTGGCCGAGGCCGGCGCGCGGCGAATCGGCGCGCACGACGGAGACACCCACGAGCCGTGCGGGGTCGAAGCCCAGCTCGATCCGGCTATTCGACAAGGTCGTCCCCTCCGCGGGTCGGCTTGAACTCGCCGGAGTCGATCAGTGCGCGGACGCTCCGCATGACTTCGTCGCGCGACACGAGCACCTCGCTCATCGGCACCGCGCCGGTCATCTCGCGCTCCTCTTTGACCATGTCCGCCACGCGCGCCGACAGGTTCGACATCACGTTCTCCTCCACCTCCTTGGAGGAGCCCTTGAGCGACATGGCGAGCGTCTTCGTGTCGACGGCGCCGAGGATCTTCTGCATCGAGCGCTGGTCGATCGTGCCGATGTCCTCCCAGTTGAAGAGCGACTCGCGCAGCTCGTTGGCCATGTCCTCGTTGTCGGCCTGGATCGCGTCGATGACGCTCTTCTCCATCTCGGGGGCGGAGTTGGAGAGGAGCTCGGCGATCGTCTTCAGCCGCGCGGCGTCGTCCAGCGGCGGCGGGCCGCCGGCGGACTCCTCGAGCTGGTCGGCGAGCCGGTCGGCGATGCGAAGCAGCACCTCGAACGGAGGCGGCGTGAGCGAGGCCATCAGGCGGATGACCTCGAGCGCCTGCTCGTCCTCGAAGGCGGGCAGAGCCGCCGCCGAGAACGACGGCGTCAGGTGGGCGATCACGACGGCGGCGACCGCCGGCGACTCCCGGGTGAGAAGCTTCCCCACGGCGAACGGGTCGGCCTGCTCGACGGCCAGGAACGGGCGCTCCAGCAGCTGCCGCTCGCGGATGGCGGTGAGGACCTCGCCCGCCTTCTCCTCTCCGAGCGCACCGACCAGGAGCGACGAGAGCTCGCCCTCGCTGCACGCCTGGACCGCCTTCGGGCCGCTGGCGCTCAGCGCCAGCTCGCGGTGGAGCTCGTCGGCCTTGCCGGGCTCGGTCAGCTGGTCCGGCAGCTCGATCATCGCGCGCGAGACGTGCTCGACCACGTCGGGCGCGAGGTGGCCGATCACCGACTTGGCGGTGTCGGCGTCGAGGCTCAGCAGGAAGGCCGCGACCCGCTGCGGGCCGAGGATGTTGTCGTCGCTCATTGCTCCGCGCCGACCTCGCTCTCATCGCGCGCCCACTGCGAGAGGATCTCGCCGACGCGCTCGGGGTTGGAGGTGAGCAGCTCCTGGACCTGGGCCTGCGCGAGCAGCTCCGGGTCGACGATGTCCTCCGGCTCGGCCGCGTCGTCGCCACCCTCCGCGCTCTGCGCCGGCGCGGCGCCCTTCTTGGCGGTTCGCAGGCTGGAGAGCAGCAGGCCGATGAAGATCAGCGCGACCGCGATCTCGACGCCGCGGCGAAGGAGCAGCTCCATCATCGGGCTAGGCTCTTCGGTCTCGGCGGCGGGCTGCTCTTCCCCGGACGCCTCGCCCTCCTCGCCGGTGGCCTCGCCGTCACCCTCGCCGGCCGGCTCCTCCTCCACGTCGAGCGCGAAGGGCAGCGAGACCGTGCGGAAGACGTCGGTGCGCTCTTCGGTGTCGTAGCCGACCGCGGCCTGCACCGCGCCCTCGAGTGCCGCGACCTGGTCGACCGGGATCGAGTCGTCGAGGAACAGCGCGATCGACATGCGCTTGAGGGTCGGGGCCACGCTGACGGTCTCGGTCAGCACGCGGCTGGGGTCGAACTCGCGCTTCTCCTCGTCGGTCGTGGACAGCATCGGCTCGGCCGTCGCCTCGGTCGCCTGGTCGCCGGAGGCGTCCGCCACCGCCGCGTTGGTCACCCCGAAGTCGATGTTCGACATCGTTCCAGCGGTGCCGGCGGCCGGCGTGCCCAGCGGCGTCTCGGTCGCGTTCTTGGTCTCCGACACCACCGTGCCCTTGGAGACCGTCTCGGACGAGGTCGTGCTCTGGTCAAAGCTCCACAGCGAGTCGATCTCGACGCGCGCCTTGTGGGGGCCCAGGATCTCGCCGAGGATCGCGTTGGCCTTGGCGGACAGCGAGCGGTCAAAGCGGTGCTTGTACTCGAGCCAATCCTCGGCGGACTGCTCGTCCTCTTCCTCCTCGGCCGTGTCGTTCAGCAGGTTGCCCGACTGATCGGAGACGACGATGTTGTGCGGCTCGATCTCCAGGCCGCGGCTGATGAGCAGCACCACGGTGTCGGCTTGCTCCTCGGTCAGCGGGAACGCGCTGGCGACCTGGAGCTGGGCGGCGCAGGTCTTCTTGGGCATCGCGCTGCTCGCGAACGGCGAAGCGTCGCTCGCCGACGTCTGCACGCGCGCCTTGGTCACGAAGTCGAGGGCTTCGAGGATGCCCTCCATCTCGCCCCACAGCCGCTTCTGGCTCACCTGCGTGCGCTCGCCCGAGCTCATGAACACGCTCGACATCCCGCTCTGGTCGGCGCGGATGCCCTTCTCTAGTGGGATCATCGCGCCCGACTGATAGATGGCGGCCAGCGCCGCGGAGCGGTCGCCTTCGTCGACGTACACGACGAAGGGGCCGGGCGGCTGGCTCACCTCGAACGCGATCCCGGACTCGGCCAGCGCCCGCATCGCGGACGCGCTCTCGGAGTCGTTCAGCCCGGACATCAGCATCGAGAAGTGCGGGCGGTTCGACACCACCGCCGACACCCCGACCGCGAGCAGCACCGCCATCGCGACCAGACCGGCCGTGACGCGCGAGGCGAGGCTCGAGCCGCGGAAAGCTTCGATGAGGGATCCGAAGGCTTGGTTCATGGACTACGCGCCGGCTAGACCTGCATCCGCATGACTTCGCGGTAGGCGTCGATGAGCTTGTTGCGGATCTCGAGCGCGAACTTCAGCGAGAGGTCGGCGCGCTTGATCCGGGCGGCGACCTCGTGGAAGTCGGTGATCTCGCCCGCGACGAGGTCCTCGGGCAGGCGCTCGGCGCTGCGGATCTCGCCCTCGACGTCGCGCAGGCCTTCGCGCAGCGACTCGGCGAAGTCGATGCCGCCGGCCTCCTTGGCGCGGCCCGACACCGACTCGGATACGGCCGACGAAGCGTCGCGTACCTCGGCGCCAGCCTTGGCTTGGTTGCGCAGGGCGGCGAGGATCGCTTCGCGCTGAAGCGAACCGCCGGATCCGATCCGATCGACCATCTAGCTCGCGGGCTCCGCGCCTATCGGGCGACCTGGAGCGCGCGCTCCGCCATCTGCATGAAGTTCTGCTGCACGGTCAGGTTCGCCTCGTAGGCGCGCATGGCCGTGATCAGGTCGGTCATCTCCATCACCGTGCTGACGTTCGGGAAGCGCACGAAGCCTTCGGCGTCGCGGTCCGGGTGACCGGGATCGTGCACGACGTCGAACGGCGTCTGGTAGTCGCTCTCGATGCCCGCCGCGCGGACTCCCGCGGCGCGCGAGTCGCCGCCCACCTCGCGCAGGATGGGCTCGAAGCGCACCATCTTGCGGCGGTACGGCCCGCCGCCCGGCGTCCGCGTGGTGCGCGCGTTCGCGATGTTCTCGGCGATGACGTCGATGCGCGTCCGCTCGGCGGCGAGGCCGGTCGACGAAGCGCGCATGCCGGAGAAGAGTCTGTCGATACCGCTCATGGCCTATCGGCCTCCGGTAATGCTGGACCTCAGGAGCTCGAAGTGCCCCGAGAGGATCGTGCTGTAGGATTCGTAGAGGATGCGGTTCTCGCGCATCGCGTTGAGCTCGATCTCGAGCGCCACGTTGTTGCCGTCGGGACGACCTGGCGTCAGCCGGTCGTCGACCACCTCGGGCCGAACCTCGCCAAGGCCCTTGCCGCCGTCCGCGAGCGAGCGGCGCAGCTCGTCCTCGAAGCGGACGGTCTGGCGCACGTAGCCCGGCGTGTTCTGGTTGGCGATGTTGCCCGCGATCACCTCGGCGCGGAGCGACGTCGCCTCCAGGAGGCGGAACAGGAGCTTCGTCTGGTTGCCGTCGATGGCCATGACTGCGCTAGGCGACGTAGCCCAGCGATCTCCAGAGCTTCATCTTGTTGCTGAGCGTCCGCGCGGTGACGCCGAGGCGGCGCGCGGCCTCGGTCTTGTTGCCGCCGGACGATTCGATCGTCGACAGGATCGCGAAGCGCTCGATCTCGCGCAGGTTGTGGTCGGCCAGCGGGTTCTCGGCGCTCACCGTCCAGATCGAGACCGACTGCGCGGTGGGGCGACGCTCGAACGGGTTGGTGTTCTCCTTCTGGGCGAGCGACAGGTCCTCGCCCCGGATCTCGTCGTCGCGCAGCAGCACGACGGCGCGCTGGATGACGTTCTCGAGCTCGCGCACGTTGCCCGGCCAGTTCCAGGCCACGAGGCGATCCATCGCCTCGTCCGAGAAGCCAGGCGTCGGGCGGCCGTTCTGGCTCGCATAGCGCTCGGCGAAGTGCTCGGCGAGGGGCAGGATGTCCTCGCTGCGCTCGCGCAGCGGCGCGAGGTGGATCGGCAGCACGTGCAGGCGGTAGTAGAGGTCCTCGCGGAAGCGGCCCGCCTCGACCTCGGCCGCCAGGTCGCGGTTCGTCGTGGCGATCACGCGAACGTTGACCTTCAGCGTGGTCGTGCCCCCCACGCGCTCGAACTCCTCTTCCTCGAGCACCCGCAGCAGCTTGGTCTGCAGCGCGGACGAGACTTCCCCGATCTCGTCCAGCAGCAGCGTCCCGCCGTCGGCGAGCTCGAAGCGACCCTGGCGCCGCTTGTGCGCGCCGGTGAACGCGCCCTTCTCGTGCCCGAAGAGCTCGGACTCGAGCAGCGTCTCCGACAGCGCCGCGCAGTTGACCCGGATGAACGGGCCGGTGGCGCGCGTGCTCTTGGAGTGGATGAACTGCGCGACCCGCTCCTTGCCCGTTCCGCTCTCACCGGTCACCAGCACCGTCCCCTTCGATGCGGCGACCCGTTGAGCCATTTCGAGCGTGTCCTTCATGCCCCGCGACGACGCGATGACGCTCTCGTCGGTCGCCGACGCGAACTGCTGGCGCAGATAGGCGTTCTCGCGCTCGAGGCGGTGCGTCCGGTCGATGCGCTTGAGCACGAGCTCGATCGTGTCGGGGCTGCACGGCTTCATCAGGAAGTCCGCGGCGCCCTTGCGCATCGCGTCGACGGCTGTCTCGACCGAGCCGTGCGCGGTGATGACCACGACCGGGACGTCGCCGAAGTCGCGGCCCACGCGCTCGACGAGCTCGGTTCCCCCGATGCCGGGCATGCGGAGGTCCGTGAGCACCAGGTGGTACTCGCGCGAGCTGAGCCGCTCGATCGCCGCTTCACCGCTGGGGACGGCGTCGGCCTCGTAACCAAGCGTCCGAACGGCCTCGGTCAGGAAGTCGCGCGAGAGGGAGTCGTCGTCGACGACGAGCACACGTTGGATGGACATGCCTAGTTCGCTTTCTCGTGGGGTTGCGCGGTGGGGGGCAACTGGTAGGGAATCTGGATAGAGATCTCCGCGCCTCCCAGGGGAGCCGGCGCCGCACCGATGTCGATGCTGCCGGCGTGGAGGCGGGCGATCGTCGCGACGAGGGCGAGGCCTAGGCCGGTTCCCTCGGGGCGAGTGGTGAAGAAGGGATCGAGCACGCGGGCACGCAGCTCAGAGGGAATGCCGGGTCCCTTGTCCCGGACACGCGCGACGATCGAGTCGCCCTCGCGCGTGAGCTTGATGTGGACGGTGCCGCAGCCGCCCTGCGCCTCGGAGGCGTTCGCGATCAGGTTGCGGAGCGCCTGCCGCAGCTTGATGCGGTCCGCGGCGAACTCCGGCGCGTCGCACTCGGTCGAGACCTCGACCTCGGTGTCCGGGCCGAGCGCCGCCCGGACCGCGTCCGCGACGAGCGCCTCGGGGTCGATGGGATCCAGCTTGACGCGCTCGGGGCTGGCGAAGGCGAGCAGGCTCTCGATGATCGCGTCGGCCTCGGCTGCGCCCTCGACGATGCGGCTCGCCCAGCGGCGTGCCTGTGCGTCGTCGTCCGCGAGCCGCCGCTCCAGCAGCGAGGCGAAGCCCTTGACGGCGTTGAGCGGGTTGCGGATCTCGTGCGCGATCCCGCCGCCCATCGTCCCGAGCGCGGCCATCTTGTCGAGCGTGTGCATCCGCTCGGACATGCTGGCCAGCTCGGTGCGGTCGTCGAGGATTTCGACCGACCCGACCGGCGACCCTCCGGCGTCGCACACCGCCGAGCGGCGCGCGGCGATGACCATGCGCCGGCCCGTCGGGCCGGTCTGGTCGTGCAGCGCCTCGGCGGCGCCGCCCGCACCCTCAAAGAAGCGCGTGGCCGCTTCTCCGGTGCCGAGTATCGCCAGCGCCGACTCGTTGATCCGCGCGATCCGCCCGTCGGCGTCGCGCACGACCACGCCGGTCGGGAGCGACCGCAGGACGGCTTCCAGGTGCCGGTTGACCTCGTCGAGCTCGCGCACCTTGTGCTCTAGCTCGAGGTTCGTGCGGCCGAGCTCGTCCTCGACCATCTGCGCGCGGTCGGACAGCGCCTGGTAGCTCTTGACCAGGCTCTCCGAGATGCCGGCGAAGGCCGCCATCGCGTCGTCGAGCGCGGGGCCGTCCTTAAGCGAGGGGTTCATCACCGTCCGCCTCCTGCGTCCTCGTTCGGGAGCCGCTTCAGGAAGTCGCGCTTCCAGTGGAAGAACTCGAGGTCGCTCTTCGCGCGTTGTGCCTCGTACCCGGCCGGCAGGTGCGTCAGCACCAGCTCGAGCACCTCGATCGCCTCGTCGAGTCGCCCCAGCTTCTCGAGCAGCCGTGCCTGCAGGTAGCGCGCGTCCGGGTCCTCGAGGTGGCGGATGAGCTCGAAGCCCTCGGCATAGCGCCCGGCGCGCAGGCACGTCTTCGCGTGGCGCATCGGGGCGGCGCTGTAGTCCGACGACGTGTCGGCCCGCTTGGGGTTGCGTGGCGTGGGCGTGGTCTCCGTGAGCGCCTTGGTCGGCTCGAACGCGTTGACGGCGCCGAGCTCGACCGTGCCGGCCGTCGGGCGCCCACCCGGCTGGAGCACGATGTCCGGGCTCTGGCGCAGCGCGACGAGCTGCTCGGCCGACAGCCCGGTCGTTACCGGCACCTCGAGCTCGTCCGGGGCGCTCTGCGGATCCGGCGAGCTCACGCCCATCGGACCGGGCTGCGCCGGCTCGGGCGGCAGCTGCAGACGCAGCCGCCGGCTCTCGAGGATGTCGAGCTCCGACTGCAGGAGGCTGACCTCCTGCCGCAGCGTCTCCAGGCGGTTCTCGCGCACCGGTCCGTCGGCGAGGGGCGGCTCGGTGACCTTCTGGATCAGCGGCACGGTATTCGGTCCGCCCGCGTCGGCGCGTTGCTCGATGCCGCGCAGTACTTCGAGCGCGCGCGTCGTGCCGTGCAGCGCCTCTTCGAGCGAGCCGACCTCGCCGTCGTCGCCGGTCATGACCGGGACGACGAGCAGCGCCGCGGCGCCCGTGCTTACAACGGATTGGAAGCGAAGCATGACTAGTACACCCCCCGATAGGCGTCGGCCGCGCGGTCGTACAGCTGGCTGCGCTCGAGCAGCCCCGCGGCCTGGATGTCGATCTGGGCCCGGTGCTCGGCCTCGCCGGGCGCCGCGAGCCCGTCGCGCACTCCCTGCAGGTAGGCGAGCGCCTCTTCGAGGCCCTGCTCCGCGTGGAGCGCTTCGGCCCACACGCGCGCCAGGCGCACGCGCAGGCTCGGGTCGAGCGCGGCCGCGCCGACGATGAGGTTGCGCACCTCGCGTGCCGCTCCGCCGGGGTCGGCGCGCTCGAGCGCGAGCTCCGCCGCCGCGATGCGCTCCGAGGCCGAGCTTCCGGCCGAGGCCTCCGTCTCGAAGCCCAGGGCCTCGTACGCCTCGTCGCGGTACGGCGCGAAGCGCACCGAGTGTCCGTACTCCTCCGCCTGGCGGCAGATGAAGAGCGCCCCCATCTGGTCGTCGGCGTCCAGCGCCAGCCGCACCGCTTGCTCCAAGGCGTTGACGCGCGCGGGCTCCGCGACGGCGTCGGCGTAGAGCAGCCACGCCCGACCGGCGTCGCCGGGGTGCCCGGCGCCCTGAAGCGCGAGCGCGCGGACCCGCAGGCCCTCGATCCTGCGCTCGCCGTCCAGCGTGTGTTCGGCCGCTTCGAGCAGCTCGAGCGCCTCCAGGTGCCGGCCGAGGCCGACGAGCGCCAGCGAGCGGACGAGGGTGCGCGCGTTGCGTTCGGGACCGGGCGGCACCGGGTGCGTCTGGTCGACCGCGTTGAGCAGGAAGATCGCGTTCTGCGCGTCGCCGAGCTCGACCGTGCAGCGGGCGAGCTCGAGCCGCGACGAGGCCGCGTACTCTCCGCTCGTCTCGAGGTTCGTCAGCGAGCGGAACTGCGTGGCGGCGTCGGCCCAACGCTCCTGATCGCGGAGCAGGTTGCCGGAGCGCATGTACGCCTCCGGCACTTCGAGCGAGTGCGGGTAGTCCTCGATCAGCGACTGGTAGTGATCCATCGCCGCGCTCGGGAAGCCGCGCAGCTCCGCGACGCGCCCCTGGTCAAGCCGCGCGCCGGGCGCCAGCGGGTGGTCGGCGTGCTTGGTCAGCGCACGCAGGTACGCCACACCGGTGAGCTGCAGCAGGCCGTCGTAGTCGGCGCCGTCTCCGGGCTCCGGCTGGACGGTGATCGTCTTCGAGCGGAGCTGATAGCCGAGCCCGACGCTTCCCAGCAGGTACTCGAGCACCTGCTCCAGTGGCCGCGACTTCAGGTCGACCGTGACCAGGGTGGGGCGCAGCGCCAGCTCGAGGCCCTCGACGTCGTAGCCGATGTGCCCCGCGATCTTGCCTAGGACGTGGTCGAGCGGCGCGTTCTCGGCGTTGACCGAGCAGACGTAGTCGTCCTCGACGATGCGGATCTCGACCTGGATGGCCTTGTCGCTGCGGAGGTCCTGGCGTCCGAGCACGCGGCCACCGAGGAGCGGTGCGGTCGCCGCGAGCGACAGCCATGCGAAGGCGCGCAGCTTCACCGCCGACCTCCCGTGCTCAGGGCCTGGGAGTGATACGAGCGCGCGAGCAGGTAGCTGGCGCGCGCTTCGACGTCCTCGCGCGTCCCCGGCGCGAGGCGATCGGCGATCGCGAGCAGCGCGTAGATGCGCTCGCGCGAGCGGGCGAAGTTGCCCGTCTCGATGTCGGCGAGCGCGCGGTCGAGGGCGATGTGGCGCTCGGGCGTTGGCGGCACGACCGGGCTGTACTGCTCCTTCACGGAGTCCGCCTGCTCGGATACGTGCTCGCGGATGCCGATCGCCGTCTCGGCCATGCGGTTCGCGGCATGGTCGATGTCGGCCTTCATCCCCTTCGCGCTGCGAAGCGTCAGGAAGCCGACCGACATGTTCAGCAGCGTCATCGCGAAGAGGATCGCGAGCGCGCTCGTGGTCAACAGGGCGGCTCCGCGCCGGCGGGGCTCGTTCGGCGCCTCCTCGGCGTAGAGCGAGTCGAGCGGGTCGGCAGCGGGTGCGACCGGCGGCGGCTGGAACGCCTCGGCGGGCGGTGCCGCGGGCTCGCTGAAGGCCGGCAGCGGGTCCTCCGCCACCGCCGCGGGTGCGGCGGCCGCAGGGGCCGGCGCGCTGGGCTCGGGAGCCGTGCCGCCTGCGTCGGCCAGGTCTTCGAGCGGGGAGTCGTCCTCGTCCTCGTCGCTGACGTCGCCCGAGAAGTCGCCCAGGCTCTCCTTCTCGAAGTCGTCCTCGGCGTCCTCGAACGCGGCGAAGATCTCGTCGAGGTCGATGTCCTCGTCCGAGGATTCCTGCTCGGCGGGCATCACCTCGTCGAAGTTGAAGAGGTCCTCGTCGAGGTTGGCGTCGGGCTGCTCGCCGTCGAGCTCTTCGGGCTCTTCAGCCACGCTCACCCCCTTTCCAGAGACCGTCGGGGAACCCGGCGCGCGCGCTCAGCAGGCGTCCGAGCGCCGCGGTGAGGTCGGGCGAGTCGGCGGCGGCCTCGTCGGCCTCCTCCTCGAAGCGCTCAGGCAGAAGCTCGAAGTCCACCGCGACCGCGGTGCCCGCCGAGCTCGGCTCGAACGAAACGGCCTCGGACAGCGCCGCGAGCCGGCCGAAGCCGGTGCTCGTCCGCGCGGCGAGGCCGGGCGCCGCGTCGATCGGGTGGATCCCGCGGCCTTGATCGGCGACGCGAAGGCGCACGCGGTCCGCGAAGAGGAGCGCGTTGATCTCGACCGGGCCATCGGCCGCGTAGGCGTGTCGGCGGACGTTGTCGAGCAGCTCTGCCGCCGCGGCCGCGATACGGCCACGCGCGGTCGGGCCGACGTCGCCGATCTCGCACAGCGCGAGGTCGAGCTCGTCGATGGCCCGGTTCTCCGCCTCGACGATCGAGGGGAAGAAGCGCTCGAAAACGCGCTCGCTCACGGCCGATCCGCCTCCGGTGCGTTGGGCACCCGCGCCATGGCGACGGTCTCGCCGCGCGGCGTGCGGGTCAGGACCAGCGTCCCGCCCAGGAGCTCGATGTCGCGCTTCGCCAGCGCGAGCCCAAGGCCCAGGTGGCGCGGCTTGTCGGTCTGGAAGGGCGCCTGGGCCCACTCGAGGTCGAGCTGCGTGTGCAGGTCGCGGTTGACCGTGGTGAAGAGCGTCGCGTCGTCGTCCTCGCGCACGTTCATCAGCACGTACCCGGTCGAGGCCTCGACCGCGTTCTCGACCAGCCGGTGCAGGCAGCGCGCCAGCAGCGGACCGTCCACGAACAGCGTGCCGCCGCGATCGACGCGGGCGATCAGGACGCGCTCGCGGTCCTTCTTGGGGAGTTGATGCCGCGCGCTGTACACGATCTCCTCCACCGTGCAGCGCAACGGGCGCGGGTGCGGCGGCGCGGCGTACGCGGCCAGGTCCTGCACCGAGCGGCCGACCTTCGAGACCTCCGCGAGCGCTCCGGCGATGGTGCCCGAGCGCGGATCTTCGCGCGGGAGTCCGGCGGCCAGCGACTCGAGCGAGGCGCGGAGCGCGGACAACGGCACGTTGAGTCCGTCGAGGAGCGCCTCGGAGAGGGCGTCGTCGGCTTCCTGACTGCGGTGCGGGCGCGGAGCGGTCTGCATTGAGGTGGGGGGGAAGACGGTTCCTCGGCGGGCGTTCAGAGAGCGACGCCCATGCCAAGCGCCCTTTCGGCCGGATTGCGGAATCCCTTGATGGTCCGCGCCGCGGTTCCGGCCATTTTTTCCCGCGGATCGAGCAAGGGGCGGGAAGGAGCTTCAGGCCGACGCGCGCTCGCGATCCGGACCGAACGCGCGGAGCTTGTTGTAGAGCGTCTGCCGGTTGATCCCGAGCACGCGCGCCGCGTGGCTGCGGTTACCGTCGACCTCTGCGAGCACGCGGCGGATCAGGGCTTCCTCGACCGCGCGCAGCCTGCGGTCGCCAAGCGGGAGCGCGTCGCCGGGCGCTCCCGACGCTCCGCCGAGGTGGGTCGGCGCGAGCTCCTCGCCCTCGTCCGCGCGCAGCAGCGCGGTCTCCAGCACGGCGCGCAGCTCGCGGAGGTTGCCCGGCCACGCCTGCTCGGCGAGCCGCTCGAGCGCGTCCTCGCCGATTGAGGGCGCGGCACGCCCGAGGTCGGCCGCGAGGGCCGCGACGAGGTGGCTTGCGATGGCGGGGAGGTCGTCGGTGCGCTCGCGCAGGGGCGCCGGCGCGAGCGTCAATACGTTAAGACGGTAGAGGAGATCCTCGCAGAACCGTCCCGACTCGACCTCGTGCTCGAGGTCTCGCGACGTCGTCACGACGAAGCGCGTGTCGAACCGCCCCTCGCGCAGCTCGGTGAGCAGCCGCTCCTGCGCCGGTGGCTGCAGCAGCGCGATCTCGTGGACGAGCAGTGTGCCGCCCTGCGCCCGCGCGGCGGCTCCCCCTTCGCCGAGCGTTGCTTCGAGGAAATCGGGCCGGTCGGACTCGGCGGCCATCACCTCGCGCCACGGACCGCGTCCGCGTGCGGAGCGCTCGTGCACCGCCCGCGCCAGCGCGCGCTTGCCGACTCCGAGCTCGCCCGAGATCAGGACCGTCGTGCGCGCCGCCCGGGCGATGCGCGCGAGCCCGTCCACGACTCTCCGGACGGCGGGAGACTGTCCCGCGAGCACAGCCTGTGCATCCACGCCGGACCCTATCGGCCGTCGCGGGAAAAACCTTCGGGCTTTCCTAGGTCGGGGCGCGGCCGGGACAAAAACACCGCCCCTCGCTCATGCGGGAACGGGCTCCGTCGAGAACAGCTTCGGTCGCGAGGGAAAGCGAGCGGCCATCAGCGATCACCCAGTACCCAACGCACCTGCATCATGGGCCTCAGAGTCAACACCAACATCATCTCGCTTACGGCGCAGAGAGAGCTGTCCAACGTCACCGATCGACTGGGCGGCAACTTCCGGCGCCTGTCTTCCGGCCTGCGGATCGCCTCCGCTTCCGACGATGCCGCCGGACTCGGCATCTCCGAGCGCATGCGGGCGCAGATTCGCTCGCTCGGCCAAGCCGGCCGGAACGCGAACGACGGCATCAGCCTGGTCCAGACGGCTGAGGGCGCGCTCAACGAGGTCACGTCGAACCTGACCCGGATGCGCGAGCTCTCGATCCAAGCGGCGAACGGCACCCTCAACGCCGGTGACCGCGCCGCGCTCGACCAGGAGTTCCAAGACCTGATCGTCGAGATCGACCGCGTCGCGACGCAGACCGACTTCAACGGCATCGAGCTGCTCGACGGCAGCGAGGCGACGGTCTCGATCCAGATCGGCACCGAGGCCGGCGAGACGGTCGACATCGTGCTGTCCGCGATGACCGACGGGGACCTCGGCCTGACCGGCGGGACGTTCAACCTCGACGACGTCACGAACGCGTCCGCCGCGCTCGCGACGATCGACACCGCGATCGACTCGGTCACGGCCTTCCGCGCCGAGCTGGGCGCCAACCAGAACGTGCTGCAGAGCTCGGTCCGCAGCATCGCGACGACTCAGGAGAACCTCTCGGCCGCCGAGAGTCGCATCCGCGACGTCGACGTCGCCGCCGAGACCGCGGACCTCACGCGGAACTCGATCCTTCAACAGGCCGCCGTTTCGGTCCTCGCGCAGGCGAACGTGCAGCCGCAACTCGCGCTGTCCCTCCTCCAGGGATAGCGGGCGAGCAGGGCCTAATTGGGCCAAATCGCTGAAGAGGGGGGGTCGTCCTCCCGGGCGGCCCCCAACCTCTCAGCGGCTTTGACAACCAGGTGAGCGAAGAAGGCCAAAGGACGCACGGGCTTCGCGTCCAGAGGCCTCCGACACGCGGGCGATCCGCACACACAGCACACCTCCGTTCCAATCCAAAGGGGAGCGGGGGCTATGCGGGCGCGCACGGTAACCCCGGGCTCGCTTGCACTTTCCGTGGCCTCCCCATGCGGGGGGCGTCCGGTTCTATCCGTACCTGAACCAGAACCAATCCAAAGGGAATTTCGATGGGACTTCGAGTAAACACCAACACCCTGTCGCTGAACGCGCAGAACAACCTCAACTCCGTGACCCAACGACTGGGCGGCAACTTCAGCCGCCTGTCGTCGGGTCTGCGGATCGCCTCCGCGGCGGACGACGCCGCCGGTCTCGCGATCTCCGAGCGCATGCGGTCTCAGATCCGCTCGCTCGCGCAGGCGGGCCGGAACGCGAACGACGGCATCAGCCTCGTGCAGACGGCCGAGGGCGCGCTCAACGAGGTCAACTCCAACCTGACCCGGATGCGCGAGCTCGCGATCCAGGCGTCGAACGAGACCCTGAACTCCGGCGACCGCGCCGCGCTCGACGAGGAGTTCCAGGAGCTCATCACCGAGATCGACCGCATCGCGACCCAGACCGACTTCAACGGCATCGAGCTGCTCGACGGCAGTGAGGCCACGATCTCGATCCAGGTCGGCACCGAGACCGCCGAGACCGTCGACATCAGCCTGTCGGGCATGACCGACGGCGACCTCGGCCTGACCGGCTCGACCTTCAACCTGGACGACATCACGAACGCCTCCGCGGCGCTCGCGACGATCGACACCGCGGTCGACTCGGTTACGACCTTCCGGGCCGAGCTCGGCGCCAGCCAGAACGTCCTCTCGAGCTCGGTCCGCAGCATCGCGACCACTCGCGAGAACCTCTCGGCCGCCGAGAGCCGGATCCGCGACGTGGATGTCGCCGCCGAGACCGCCGACCTGACGCGGAACAGCATCATGCAGCAGGCCGCGGTGTCGGTGCTCGCGCAGGCGAACGTGCAGCCGCAGCTCGCGCTCAGCCTGCTCGGCTAACCCCCAGAAAGGGCGAGACCGAACGCCCTGCATAGCCACGGAAGAGGGGGCCTGCTCCGAGCGGGCCCCCTTCTCCCCTGCTCCCGCGATGCGCCCGCCGGGAAAAGGCTTCTTGGTCCCTCTTCCCGCTCCCGCCTTCGGCACGGGTAGGAGCTAACCCGCCCGGCCGTCGCGGCCGATAACGCACCAGGAAAGAGCACCGAGAGGAACACCGAATCATGTCCATCACCTTCGGAGGCCTGGCCAGCGGCCTCGACACGAGCGCGATCATCAGCGCGCTCCTGGCTGCCGAGGCGCAGCCGATCAGCCTGCTCGAGTCGCAGAAGCAGGTGAACAGCAGCAAGCTGTCGCTCATCGGCACGCTCGAAGGGCTCGTGGACGACCTGAAGGACGCCGCTTCCGAGCTGAAGGACGGCGGCGGCTTCTACGCCTACAGCATCACGTCCAGCGACGAGAGCGTCGCGTCGTTCTCGCTCACCGGCGACACCGCACCCGAAGGCGCGCACACGCTAGAGGTGCTCGACCTGGCGGCCGCCGACCGCTACACGTTCGACACGACCACCCCGATCACCGATGCCAGCGCCAACGTCGGAGCCGGCGCCGTGCAGTTCACCTACAACGGCACGTTCTACGACATTGCGATCGAGGACGGCGACGGACTGAACACGGTCGTCTCCAAGATCAACACCGAAGCCGGCGACGACGTCACGGCGTCGGTGATCAACGTCGGGACCGAAGGCAGCCCCGACTACCAGCTCGTGATCGCCGGGAACGACACCGGGGAGGACTTCGAGATCACGGGGCTCGTGTCGACGGTCGGATCGCTGGACGGCGTGACGCAGCTCACCGACGCCTCCAATGCCCAGGCGGTCGTGGACGGCCTGCTCGTCGAGCGGTCCGACAATGTCTTCGACGACGTGCTGCCCGGCATCTCGTTCACCGCACAGGCAGAGACCTTCGCCCCGGTCAGCTTCACCGTCGAGGTGGACAACGAGGGCGTGAAGGAGAACGTGCAGACCTTCCTCACCGCCTACAACGCGGTGATGAGCTTCATCGACGGCCAGAGCCAATACGACTCGGAGAGCGGCGCGAGCGGCGACCTCTTCGGCGACTCGCTGCTGAGCACGGTGAAGAGCACGATCAGCTCGGCCGTGCTCTCGGTCGACCCCGCCGTTGTGCAGGCCGATACCGAGGGCTACTCGACGCTCGGCCTGGTCGGGATCGACCTCGAGCTCGACGGCACGCTGACGATGGACGAGACCGAGTTCGATGAGAAGCTCGCGGCGAACCCCGACCTGCTCGCCTCGCTCTTCACCGACTCGGACAGCGGCCTGATGGTCGCGCTCGAAGACGCGATCGAGGGAAT
>JBCCGI010000077.1:0-38692 GCA_039029355.1 Planctomycetota bacterium | reverse complement strand
CCGGAGGCGGCAGCGCGCAGCCCGGAGGCGGCGGCGCGCAGCCCGGCGGCGACGGCGCGCAGCCCGGCGGTGACGGCGCGCAGCCCGGCGGTGACGGCGCGCAACCCGGCGGCGGCGCGGCGCAACCCAGCGGCGGAACCACCCAACCCGGAACCACCCCGCCCAGCGGAGCCACCCCATGAGCGACATCGAGCTCGACCTTCCCCGTCCGAACTCACGCGCCTCCGGGCTGCTCGTCGTCTACCCGGAACGCCTGCGCACACTGAAGCTGCGCCTCGAGGCGTTGGTTGAGGCGAACCCCGAGCTGGGCGATGCGGCGCACGCGCTGCTCTACCCCGTCGTAGCGCTCCGCAACATGGCGACGCTCGCGCCCGCGGCGCTCGGCGACGACTGGGTGGCGATCGAGGCGCTGCGACTGCTCGCATCGGTGTCCAGCCCCTTCGAGCTGAGCATGCAGACCGGCTCCAACCAGTCGGTCTTCGCGGGCACGTCGTTCGTGCCGCCCTACAAGCCCTGCCTGTTGGACCCCGGCGGCCTGGTCGTGCTGGCCCTCGCCGCCTACCGCATCGCGAGCGGCGTCTCCGATCCCGACGTGTACGCGCTGCCGGTGCACGCCCTCGCGAACGCCTGCGGTCCGGCCGAGGCGCTGTGCCGCCTGACGGCGCTCGACGACGCGACGCTGGTGAGCATCCTGTCGGCCCTTGGCGTGCACGGTGATGAGCGGCTGCTCTGGACCGGGCCGCTGCGGAGCCTGGTGCACCCGCAGGAGGCCGCGCGCCGGCAGTCGCTGAAGGAGATCCTCGCCGCGGCGCGCGCTTCGGTGTTGACCGACGAGGGCGAGCTCGCCGTGCCCGCGGTGCAGTGGGACGCCTCGCCGCGCGGCGCGCACCTGACCGGCGTCGAGCCGGCGCGCGCCCTGCCGGGCGAGCTCCTGACGCTGCGCGGCGACTTCGCGTTGGAGCGCGTGCCGCGCGTGCTCTTCGCCTTCACCGACGGCGCCACCCTGGCGCCGCGCGCCGTGGTCGCGCCGCTCGAAGATCCGCCCGATCTCCAGCTCGGCCCGACCGTCGGCGAGCTGCTGGTGCGCGTTCCCGACGAGGCCCGCCTCGGCTGGATCGGCCTGCTCGACGACGCGCTCGCCAAGCGCGCCGGCGACGACCGCGCGGCGCTGCGGGAGTTCTGGGCCGCGTTCCAGCACCCGGCGCTCACCGACGGCGTGCCGGTCGACCACATCACCTCGCTCAGCGAGCCGCCCGTGCCGCCGCGGACGGCGGCGAACGTCTTTCGCGGCGGCCGGCCCGTGGTGCACTTCGCGGGCACGCTCCCGGCCGAGCTGACGGCGCAGCAGAGCTTCGACGTGGTCTGGGAGGCCGTCGGCGCGGACGAGCTGATGGTGCAGCGCGACGAGGGCGGCGAGTGGCTCGACGCGGCCCCCGCCGTTCCCGCGTCCGACGGCCAGCTCCGCCTCGTGGCTCCCGACGTAGACCAGGCGGCGACGCTGCGGCTTCGCCTGATCGCGATCGCGCGCATCGGGGACGACGACGTCGCGCCGCGCGAGCTGCGCTCGGAGCCGCGCGTGCTCGATGTCCCGGTGCGGCCGGGGGCGCCGGACTCCGGCGAAGCGGAGGGGCCTGGCGAAGCGGGTGACGCCGCGCCCGCGATCGTGCTCCGGCCGCGCTTCTTCGCGTCGCTTCCGGCGGACGGCGATCCGGAGGAGCTCCAACGCGCGACCGACGTGCGGACGCTGGGCGCGCAGCTCCGCGAGAGTCTCGGCGGCGCCGCGCCGTCCCTGGCCGAGCTCCCGTTCCTGCCCGATTCGCTGGCGGCCTTCGTCGGGCCGCTGTCCGGCGAAGACGACCCGCGCGTCGTGCGCGCGCTCGACGGGCTGGCGCGCCTCGCGTTGCGCACGCCGGGAGCCGAGGACGCGCTGTGGGTGCTGCTCGTGCCGGAGCCCGAGGAGGGCGAGCCGTGGTCGCGGCTGCTCGACGCCGAGGCCGCGCGGGGCGTCGCCGTAGCCACCCCGGCGGCGCTGCCGCAGCTGCTGCGCGACCCCGCGCTTGCCCCGCGGCCGGAGCGCGACGCGCGCGTCCCCGAGCGGCGCGTGCGCATCTCCGCCGACCTGGAGCGCGACGGGCGCGCGGTGCTGCGCGAGCTGCGCGTCGAAGAGCGCGCCGCGGCGCGGCCGCTGCCCGACGCCGAGATCATGGCGGTCGGCCGCGACCGGCGCGACGTGGTGCTGTTCGTACATCCGGTGCGGATGGGACGCGCCGGCGAGCCGCTGCGGCTGCACGGGCTTCCCGCCGCCCCGGCCGAGCTCGCGCGCGTCGAGCTGTGGCACCGCACCGGCGTGCCGCTGCGCGTGCGGCCGCCCGTGCGCCGGCCCGCGTTGACGCTCCCCACGCCGCCGCCGGGCGTCTCCGTCGCGGCGCTCGCGCGCCCATCGGTGGAGGTCGCCCTCGCCGCGCCGGCGCCGATCGAAGCGCCCGCGCCGCCCTTCTGGACGCGTCTCTTCCGGTCCGAGCGGCTGCGCGGCGACGCGGTAGTGAGCCTCGACGACGTGCGCTTCGAAGGCGATCGACTCTCCTGGTCGACCGGCGCGACCGACGGCGGCGTGCCGCGCGTCGCGGTCGAGGTGAGCGCGGGGGGGCAGCCCGAGCGCTGGGTGCCGCTGGCCGACTACGACGGGCGCGCGCAGCCCGTGCGTTCGCCGCTGGAGCGCCTCACGCGGCCGGCGGGGGGCGGCGACGACGTCGTCGTGACGGCGCTCGCGCGCGTCCGGCTGGTCGCGCGCGCCGGCTTCGAGCTCGTCGCCTCGGCCCCGGTCGACGCGCCGCTCCCGCCGGGGCCCTTCGCGCTGCGCTCGCTCGGAAGGCGGCTCTACTTCGTCGACGCGCCCGATGACTGGACGGTCGATGAGTGGCTGCTCGACGGCGAAGCGCTCGCCGACTCCGCGGAGCGGCGCTTCCTAAGGGCCTCCGACGAGCTCGCGGGCGCGCTCACGGTGCGCGTGCGCGACGCCGCCGGCGAGGCGCGCGAGTCCGGTTCCGTGACCGTCCCGCGGGTCGTCCCGCGCCAGCCCTGGGTGTGGTGGTTCTCTTGAGCCGCGGCGGCGAGCAACAGGTGCTGCTTCTGACGCACCCCGTCGGCGACGAGCTGGCGCGCGACCTGGCGCGGCGGGCGCGCTTCGCGCTGCTCGCGGGTGCCGAGCGGGCGCGGCTGTCCTCGGAGGGCGGCGTGCGCGCCCCCGAGCGGGCGGCGCTCGTCGTTGCGCTGGAGGTGCGCCGCGGGAGCGGACCGCTCGGCGCGCGCATCGAGACCGCGGTCGCGGCCGGTGCTGGTCGCGCGTCGCGCGACCTCGCGCGCGCGGTCCGCGGCGCCCTGGCGACCGAGACCGAGCTCGCGGCGGGGCGCGTGCGCGAGGCGAGCGACCCGCTGCTGGCGCCCGCCGGCGGCCCCGAGACACCCGCGTGCCGCGCGGAGCTTTGGCTGTCGGACGAGCGCGAGCTCGGGGCCCCCGGGCGCCGCGCGCGCACGGCGGCGGCCCTGGCGCGCACCCTGGAGTCGTTCCGGGTCGCGTCCGGCGACGGTCCGCCGCGCGAGCGGCGCTTCCGGCTCCCCGGCGGGGAGGGCGTGCGCGCCGACGGCGAGCACTTCGACCTGTGGCATGAGGTGCCGCTGGTGCCGCAGCGCACCGGGATGAACTGCTGGGCCGCGGCGGCCGCGATGGTGATCGGCTGGCGCGACCAGCTGCCGCTCGAGACCGAGGAGATCTTCCCCGCGCCCGGGGGAGCCTCCTCGCCCCGCGGCGCGGCCGCGCACGAGGTCGGCCTCGAGCCGCGCGACGTCGCCGAGCTCGCGCGCACCTGGGGGCTGGTCGTCGAGCCGCCGCGCACGTACACCGTCGCGTCGCTCCGCGAGCTGCTCTCCGCTCACGGCCCGCTCTGGGTCGGCCAGGCCGATCCGGACCTGCACGTGATCGTCGTCGCCGGCATGCACGGCGACGGCTCGCCCGCGGGTACGCGCGTGCGCATCAACGACCCCTGGCCGATCGGGCGGGGCGAGCGCTACAACGTCTCGTTCCGCGAGCTGGCCCAGCGCTTCCAGGCCGCCAAGGACCTGGCGGGGATCCACGCCCAGGTGCTGCACGCCGGCGCGCGGCGCGGCGGGGGGAGCCGGTTGTACACCCGCTCGACCACGCGTCGCATGGAGTGGAGCACGGCACGATGATCGCCGCCGGTCCCTGGGTGGTGGTCGATCCCGGCCACGGCGACGCGCCGCGGGGCGCATCGAGCATCGGCGTTCGAGGACCGTCGGGCGTGCACGAACGCGACGTGGTGCTCGAGGTGGCCGAGCGCGTCGCGGCACACCTCGCGCTCGACACCGTGCTGCCGACGCGCGTCGCGGGCGAGAACCCGAGCCTGCGCGAGCGCGCCGACCGCGCGCGCGAGCGCGCGGCGCGCGTGTTCGTGTCGCTGCACGCCGGCGGCGAACGGCCCGCGCCCGGCCCCGAGACCTGGGTGCACACGGCGGCGGACGAGGCCTCGCGCGCCCTCGCGCGCGAGGTGCAGGCACGGCTCGCGACCGTGCCGGGCGCGCCGACCGCGACCACCGGCGCGGTCTTCGCGGGCGAGCTCGCGGTGCTCGCTCCAACGCTCCACGTCGAGGAAACCGCCGCCTGCCTGGTGGACCTCGACGCCTTGACCCTTCCCGAGGGCGAAGCGCGCCTGCGCGACGCCCGTCACCTTGACGACCTCGGCCGCGCGATCGCAGGAGGCATCCTGGCGCGGCTCCCAGCAACGAGGAGATCCGCATGAGCTTCCTTAACGAGCCGCACGGCGCGCACGAGAGCTACGGCGCCGCCGCAGCCGCGCCGCGCTATGGCGCGCCGACGACGGCGTCGCCGCAGTACGGCGCGCCGGCGGTGACCGCGCCCGCGCGCCGGCCCTTCCGCGAGCGCTCCGCCCGCTACGGCGCACCCGACCGCCGCGGCATCATCGTGCCGCCCTACGACCCAAGCCGCCCCGCGCTGGAGCAGATGGAGGAGTGGCTGGCCGACCTGGAGCGCTTCCTCGTCGGCGTTCCCAACGAGGTGCTGACTCAGTTCCCGCACTCCTCGATCTGCGAGCTGCAGGTGACGACGGCCCTGGGCGGCTTCTCGGGCACCGGTTTCTACGTGACGCGCGACAAGATCCTGACCGCGGCGCACGTCGTCGAGGGCATCTTCAACGGGCAGCCCTACCACGCCACGTCGATCCGCGTTCACCCTGGGCGCTCGCCCAACATGAGCACCTTCCCGGCCTTCGACCTCAACGACACGCGGAGCTTCGCCGTGCACCCGCAGTGGGTCGCCGGCGGACGCAGGTCGAACTTCGACCTAGCGGTGCTGCACGCGCCCACGCCGCCGCCCGAGCGGCCGATGAACATGACCAACATGACGGCGCACAACACGCGCGTGCTGGTCTGCGGATATGCGGCGGCGCGCGGCGCCGAGCTCGAGGAGCTGCGCCAGAGCGTCCCGATCGAGCCGCACCAGCAGCACCTGGGTGCGGGCCACATCCGCGGCTTCGACGACGGCGGCGAGACGATGCTGTACGCCGCCCAGAGCCAGGGCGGGACGAGCGGCGCGCCGGTGTACCGTGTCGACCACGGCGAGCTGCGGGTCTACGGCATCCACCACGGCATCCGCGGCATCCCGCGCAACCGCACGGTCGCGTGCCGGCTCACGCCGGCGAAGATCGACTTCGTGAACAACCTGAGCTTCCCGCGGCCCGCGGGCGCGTGGCCGCCGGCGCCCTAGGTCGCCGCAAGCGAAGAGGGGCCCGCCGCCGCGCTAGAGGCAGGCCCCTCTTTCTCGGGAGCCTTCGATCGCGTCCAAGCACGAGTACGTGCGCTATGTGCACAAGCTACGAGCATGATCCGATCGATGGTGAGTCGCGAACGAGCCGGATCCTGGACGGCCTCGAAAATTCCCGGCTAAGAATTAGTCTGATAATTTGAAGTTATGTGCGGCGTCGCGGGGATCGACCTCGTCACTGATCGAGCGTGCGCGCGAGCACTTCTCCCTGGAGGCGCTTAGGAAGAAGGAACCCGGGCTTTCGGACAAGAGCGGATGGGTGCTCTTGGGGGTGAATCTG
Source organism: Planctomycetota bacterium (assembly GCA_039029355.1). Lineage (GTDB taxonomy): Bacteria > Planctomycetota > UBA1135 > UBA1135 > JBCCGI01. The sequence goes on along the minus strand of JBCCGI010000077.1, from coordinate 32,558 downwards.
GACTTGGCCACCGTGTCCGAGGAGCTCTACAAGCAAAAGTGCAACGATTTTCGTGCCAGCTATATCGAGAGAGTGGAGGACTTCACGCGGCGGAGCGTCGGGTACTACGTCTCCTTCCTCGATGAGCGGTTCGAGAGGTTCGGGAAGACCTTGGTGCCCTTCCGGGTGAGCGGGCATCCGGTTGCGGGCTACGATGGCGACTACTACTTCATTGGCGAACACGCCAACAAGCAGCCCGTCTACATGAACAAGAATCAGCACTACGTCTTCCGGTTCAAGGAGTCCTGGGCAATCCAGCCGGTGCCGCCGTCTGACGAGTGGAGGGCGAACTCGTTTGCAACGGGGGACGACCCCGTGACGGCGCAGGGCTGGGTGGATGGCATGACCGTGGCGTGGCTCCCGAGGGACTAGCCCGATCTCCTCACGAGAGGGCCGGCTCGTTGGGTCGACCGGTACTCGCAAGGAGCGGCCACGAAGCAAGCTGGACGATGCTGGCTCGCGATCTTGGGAGGGCGTCGTCTAGCCGTTGGGCGGATCGCCGGGGACCCAGGTGCTCTTGAGCTCCCAGGTCACCAGGAAGGCGCTGCTCTCGCTGCGCACGTTGAAGCGCCAGCCCATCGGCTCGGCGCCGAAGGTGGTGAAGACGAAGTTGACCTCCTGCTGGGGCAGGATGATCGAGCGCGCGATCTGATTGCGGTCGTCGCGGATCTCGATCGTCGTGCCCAGCACGTTGGCGTTGCGGATCTTGAACCACATCGCCTGCCCGCCCTGGAGGCTGAGGCTGGTGCCGCTGTTCCAGCTGCCGCCCTGCAGGAAGCTGTAGTTGTCCGGGTTCGACGGCAGGCGGTTCGGGACGACGTGGGTGTTCGATTCGCGGCTCGGCTTGATCAGCGCGTGGGCCGCCGGCGGGCCGCCTTCGGCGTGCAGGAGGAAGCCGTTGATCGCCTCGGCGATCGCGGCGCCGATCGCGCGCTGGTGGTCCTCGTCGGTGAGGCGCGCCTCGCCGCCGGGGTCGGTGAGGTAGTCGACCTCGACCAGGCACCCGGGGACGGCGCCGAGCGCCTCGGGCGCCAGCACCGCGAGCGGTCCGCGGTGGATGCCGCGGACGGGGGTCTTCAGCTTGGCGAGCTCGCCCTGCAGGAAGCGCGCGAGCTCGCGCGAGGGCTCGCCGGCGGCGTCGTGGAGCCAGATCTCCGCCCCGCGCGTGCCCTGCACGCCGCCGTTGGCGTGGATCGACACGAAGGCGCGCGCCTCCTCGGCGGCGGCCCGCGCCGCCCGCTGTGCCAGGCTGGGGTTGTCGCCGCCGCCGCGCGTGAGCACGGCCGAGGGGCCGAGCACGTCACGCGCGCGCTGGGCGATGGCGAGGTTGACGGTGCGCTCGAGCGTGCCTTCGGGGCCCGCGACGCCGTCGTTGGACGATTTGCCGGCGGGCATCGAGCCGCCGTGCCCGGGGTCGAGGACGACCTTCATGACGCGGTTCTCCTTGGATTAGGCCACCAGGTGGCCGACGTATTCCAGGTCGCCCCGGAGCTGCATCTCGACGAAGCTCTGGGGCGTGAACTGTTCGGCGCGGCCTTCGAGCAGCGGCACGCGCGCCGCTTCGAAGGCGCGGACGACGAGCTCGGAGCACAGGAAGCCCTCGCTCTCGGTGCCGATGTTGACGGCCGCGTTGCCGGCCTCGCAGCGCTCGCGCAGCGGGCCCAGGCGGCTGCAGAGCGCGCGCCCGATCTGGAAGCGGGCCTGCTTGAAGAGCGCCCAGGTGTCGAAGCGGGTCTGGCGCTGCACGTGCTCGCGCGCGAAGCGCACGACCTCGCCCGCCTGGTCCGAGCTGATGGTGGGGTGGCGCAGCGCGACCGCGACGGTGGCGTCGCTGATCGCGTCGGCGAGGCGCGTGGCGGTCACGCCGTCGGTGAGGGACTCGACGACCCACTCGTTGCCGGCGTAGATCGCGGCGTGGCTCACCTCGCTGCCCGTGAAGCCGCGGACGATGCGCGAGATGTTGTGGGACGTGGTCGACACCAGGATGTCCGCCGGCTGGAGCGCGGCCGGGCCGATCGACATCCCGCCCTCGCCGGGATCGAGCGGGATCTCGACGCTCAGGGCGGAGGAGAGGGGCAGCGCGCCGTACGTCGGCGACGTCGCGGGCCGATGGGGAGGGGCAAGCGTCATGGTGGGGCCTCGGGAAGAGGATGGAGCGGAGGCCCCCGCGCCGCGCCGGGGCCCAGGCGCGAGCCGGCGCAACTCACGTGCCGCTCCGCGGCGGCCCGCAGCCGCGCCGCCGCGCGACGCCGGCCCCTCGAACGTGCCCTGTCGGGCACGCCGCTCCATGCCCGACTGGGCTCAGGGGCGCGGCGTGCTCTGGCGCGCGATCAGGTCGTCGAGGAAGTGATCCCAGCCGCCGCCCGTGCCGAAGTCGTACCCCGCGCGGGCCAGCGCTCCGCGGCTCAGGTCGCCCCAGCCGCCGTCGACCTCGATGTCCTCGCCCCAGATCTCGCGCAGCGCGCGCTGGACGAACTTGACCTGCGACTCCGCGCGGCGCCAGCTGGTGTTGCGGCCCAGGTCGCAGTGCCAGTGGTCGTGGTGGGCGGCGTTGTAGTCGTAGTTGAGGACCGTGCCGAAGACCTTGCGGAGCGTCGCCTCGATGGTGAGGTAGCGGTACCAGTCCGTCGGGGCGTGGATGGCGAGGAAGGTGTCCGAGTCCGACCACCAGAAGCCGTCAACGTCGACCGCGTTGCCGCGCCCGTGCTCGCCCGGCTTGTCGACGTAGAGGCCGCCGGTGAGGATGAAGGCCGGCGGCGTCATCACGCGCTCGATGTAGGGCGCCCAGGCGTCGAGCGCGTTCTGCAGCTCGGCGGTCCCGCGGAAGCGGCGCGTGTCGCGACCGGGCAGGGGCTCGATCACGCCGAGCGTGCCCAGCCGGTCGTAGGCCAGGCGGTAGTTCCCCGCGTGGGTGATGGACTGCAGCGCCTGCCCGTAGGCCGCGCCGCGGCCGAGGTAGGCCTCGATGCCCTGGCGGATTGCGTCGCCCAGGCGCTCGAGCTGATGCGGATCGCTCAGCCGACGCTCGCCCTCGGGGCGCGCGACGTCGTCCAGCGCGACGAGACAGGCGGCCGTGCCTTCGAAGTGCCGTTCGGGCGAGAGCACCGCGAGCTCGCCCTGCAGCAGGTACGCCGCCGTCGGACCCGCGCCCGCGAGCGCGCGCTGGATAGCGCGGGCCAGCTCGTGCGATCCGGCGCCGGCGCGGTCGTGGATCCAGACCTCCGAGCCTGCGCGCTCGGGGGCGCCTTGGTCGGCGTGTAGGGAGACGAAGACCGGCGCCCGCCCGGCCCGCGCGACCTCGATCCGGTGCCCGAGCGACGCGTTGACGTCGCCGGTGCGGGTGGCGCGCGCCCGCCCGGGCAGGCCGCCGGCGACGCGCTCGGCGACCGTCAGCGTGATCGTTTTCTCCTGCAGGCCCGCCGCGCTCTGCGCGCCGAACGGCGTCGACTTGCCCGCGCGGTCCGTGCCGCCGTGCCCGGGATCCACCACCACCAAGTCCTGCTGCGCTTGCATCGCGATCGCCTCCGTTGCGGGCTCCCGTGCAACTCCGGTGCCGCCCTTCAGGCTGGGGCCTGGCGGTGGTTCCGAGGCCTCCGGGCCGCCGGCGCCTGCCCGATCCGCCACCCCGGCCGGTCGCGCGCGGCCGTTTTTCGGGCGCCCTTGAATAGCGGGCCGCCGCGGGCGAAGGTCCGCGGGCCACCGCCCGCCCCCCGCATGGCTTCCGCCCCGACCGAGCTCCCCCGACTGCGCCTCCTGGGCCCCGACGCCGGCTTCGAGTGTGTGCCGGGGGGCCGGAGCGCCGAGCTCGACGCGCTCCTGGAGCGGAGCGACGTCGAGACGCTGGTGCTGGTTCCGCTCGTGTCGCCCAGGAAGGTGGCGCGCAAGGGTCTCCCGCCGCGCGACAAGCTGGAGCAGCGGCGCCGGTCGCTGGAGGGCGACTGGCGCGACGCCGAGCTCCTGCCCGCGGACGGCCCGGCGATCCCGGCGGCCTACGCCTTCGGTCTGCGGCGCTACCGCGCCTGGCTCGTGGCCGAGAAGCTCGGCGTCCCGGAGTACTACTGGGCCTGCCGCGGCGAGGCGATCGAGGTGCACGGCCAGCCGTTCGAGGAGGATGGGTTCGAGTTCCGCGACATCCGTCGCGCCGCGCGCGCGGGGCGGCGCGAGCTGGTCCGCACGGCGCTCGAGCTGCACCGGCTGCCGGAGTCGCTCGCCGCCGTCGGCGGCTCGGTCGCGCGGCTGCGCGGCGTCGCCGCGGCGGTGCTCGCGGCTTCGGTCGTCGCGGTCCTGATCGGCTTCTTCCTCGACGGCCGCGCGGACCGGCTCGGCGATCCGTGGGGCAGTTGGTTCCCGCTTGTGCTGCCGATCCTGCTCCCGCCGCTGGCGGTTGGCCTCTACCTGCGCAGGCACCTCGCCGCCGGGGAAGCGCTGCGCGAGCTTGCCCGCGACGAGGTGGATCGGGCCTGGTACGAGAGCGCGCCGCACATGCTCGCCGCCTGGGGGATCACGCTCGGCGGCGTGGCGCTTTGGACGGCGGCCTGCCAGCTCGCCTGGGACGCCTTCGATCCGCTGTCGTTCCTGGAGGACTTTTGCCGGAACAGCGTCATCGCGCTTTGGGTGCTGACCCCTTGGACCTACGCCCGGGACGCAGGCTCGGCCGCGGGCGCGAGCTTCGAGGCCGGCTTCACCGCGCTCATCTCGCTCTTCGTGTTCAAGCTCACGCTCTTCTTCGCGGACATCGCGAGCGACGCCCTCTGGTGGCTCGCCCGGCGCATCGCCTTCTTTGAGCTGCCGCTTTGGCTGCGGCAGGTCGTGAACGTCGTCGCGGACGTGGGCGCCGAGCTGACGGTGCTGGCAATCTTCTTGGGCTACACCTGGACCAAGGCCCACGAGCACTTCGGGCGCTGGGCCACGGTGCGGGCGGCGGGCTGAGGAGCGCTGCGCGGAGCGGCCCCGGGCCGCTCCGCTTCGGCTCGGCCTAGATCTCGCGGAAGAAGAACACCGCCGACTCGAAGGGCTGCAGCGTGAGCTGCAGCATCTGCGTCGCTCCGGTCGGCGTCTGCCAGTCGCTCGACGCCGTGGTGCCCGAGCTGGCAAGTACGACCTGGGCGTACTCGAAGCCGGTCCCGTCGAAGTAGTCGGCGGGATCGAACGTGAACGAGAAGGCGTAGTCGGTGGGGCTCGGCGTCGCGTTCGGGAAGTCGAACTCGAAGGGGTTCATACATCCGACGTCGACGCCGCCCTCGAAGTGACGCACGCCCCAGGGGTTGGTCACCAGCACGGCGACGCGGTCGCCGTCCGGGTGGCGGTAGGTGCCGTGGGGCAGCCAGTGCGGCTCGATCGTCGACGAGATCGGGAACACGGTCGGGCCGTGCGTGGGGTGGATGAAGGCTCGCGAGTAGAGCGGGCGGTAGGAGCTGAGGTCGATGTCGAGTGAGACGGTGCTGCCGACGCCGCCGACGCCGAACAGCGGCAGGTAGGAGGCGAGCGTGACCTTCTCGGGCTCGGGCTTCCCGTTGCCGATCACCGCGAGGTCGTCGGCGTCGAGCACAAAGGTCTCGGTCACCTCATCGTCGAGGGTGAGCGCGGGAGAGCGCTCCATCACGCCGGTGTGGTACTCGATCACCCGCTCGGCGACGCCGCCGGGCACGAACGACGCGTCCGTCAGCAGATCGAAGAGGCACGCGTAGTAGTCGAACATGTCGGAGTACGCGTTCAAGCCCGGGTCGGTGCCGGTGGCGAGGAGCAGGTCCGGGTCCGGCATGTAGACGTTGTTGAGGTAGATGCTGCCCTGCCACTCGGTCACGCGCTGGGCCATGTTCCAGCACTGAAGCGCGCCGCTGAGGGCGGGGAAGGTCTGGAGGATCGCGTCGGAGTCGGCCGGGTGGGCCGAGGTCAGCGTGTACGCGAGGTCGCACGTCATCGGCGCGTAGTTCGACGTGTAGCGCAGGCTTCCTCCGGCGGTCATCTGCGCCAGCGGAACCATCCAGATCGGCGCGTCGTACCAGGCGAGGTCCGACGAGTTCTCGACCACGAGATGCGCCGGGTCGCCCGCGTTGAAGGCCCACTCGTTCTGGATCGGCGACCAGTCCGAGAAGGCGATGGCCGCGGTCTCCCACAGGATCGGGAAGGGCCCCATCATTGCCTGCGAGACGTCCTGCGCGATGCTGCGCCAGCCGTCGGACAGGAACCGCCCGGCCCCGGGCGGGTGCCCGTGGTCCTCGCGGAAGCAGTAGTCCCACGACGGACCGGGAGACACCCAACCCGCGCCCGCGGTCGCGGGCAGCTCCTTCGCCACGCTCACCGTCAGGTCGGTCCACCACGGAGCCCAGGGGTCTGCGGGATCGCCGACCGGGCAGTAGGTGCCGCCAAAGTTGGCCGGATCCGGGTTGGTGACCGGTGCGACCGCCTGCTGGTTGTCCAGGTTGAGCTGCGTGACGCCGGTCGCGCCGCAGTCGACCTGGTCGCAGTAGGGAGCCATCGGGCAGCCCCCGACCGCAGGGCAGCTCGGCAACAGGTCGCAAACGCCGCCGATGCCGCCGGGCAGCGTGCCGAGCTTCTCGGTCAGCCCGAGCATCGCGAGCCCAAACCCATCGAACTCCGCCGTCGCCAGAACCTGGCGCAGGGTCTGGGTGAGAAGATCGGGCGCATAGACGCCGGCCTTGCTCACCTCCAGTGGCGGAACGACCGCGAAGCGGTTCACGAGCAGGAACGGGATCGGCACGCCGAAGTGGCTCCTCCAGAAGATCACGCGCTTGATCATCGGCAGAAGATCGATCGTGTCCGAGCAGAGCCCGCCGGTCGCGGCGGTGGTCTCGCCGTTCGTGAGGATGCCCGTCAGCGGGACGTTCTTCACCGCGTCGGAGACCGTCGTGTTCGTCATCGCGCCGATCGGCCCCGAGTACCGCGGGTTGAGGATCGGGTCGGTGTAGATCTCGTCGCGGTACCTGTGGGCCGCCGTGATCCAGTCGCCTTGGAACGGCGCGATGTGGAGCTTGTACGGCGCCACGTAGCTGCACGCGTCGTAGATGTTCCCGTCGGTCAGGTGCAGGAGCTGGAACAGGAGGCCGATGCCGTCGCAGGGCGGCACGCCGGGTCCGCAGTCCTCCTCGATCACGTCCCAGTAGTAGCCTTTTCCGTAGCCGTCCAGGTCGTCGCACGCGAGGTACAGCCCGCGCCCGTCGACGTCGTCGTAGTAGGCCGAGAGAGGCACCGAGTACGCGCCGCCGGGCCCGACGCTGTCGATCGAGAGGAACGAGGCGATGCTGTGGTCGGAGTCGGCCGTGAAGCGGAAGTGCGACCGCCGGTCCGGGTCCACGTAGTCGACCGGATCGCCGAACACGGCGCCGCGCCGACCCAGCAGCAGCCGGTCGCTCCCGTTGGAGTCGTCGCCGTCCACGCCGTCGAGCGGGTCGATCGCAAGCCGCGGGAACCAGTGGTTCCACAGCCGGTAGGTCGTTTGGCCCGGGTTGGTGATGTGCGCCTCGTAGGAGGCGAGCAGCGTCTCGGAGTCGTCGCGCAGCGTCCAGCGTGCGATCACCTCGAGCACGGGTCCCGGCGGGCTCACGCCGGAGGCGGGGGGGAGCTCCTCCGGGCCCCAGCGCATGGTCAGGACCTGTGCCGGGTTGGCGCCCGGAACGAAGCCCGTGGTGACGGCGGGCAGGGACAGTTGGTCGGCCTCGACATCCAGGTTGTAGGCCTCATTGTTGGGGTCGCGCGGGTCGATGCGCAGACGGACCTTCCAGGGCGCGATGTCCTGGAAGGTGATCGGGCCTGAGCTCCCCGACTTCAGGAGTGCCTCCTTGAGGTTCAGGTTGGCCGTTCCCGCAGGCGCCACGAAGGTGAAGCGCGCGAGGTCGTTCTCCAGGACCTGCGACGCCTGGGCCGCAGGGGTGGCCTGACAAAGGAAGAGGGCGAGCGGACAAAGGGCGGCGTAGACGCCGCGTGCGAGTCTCTTCATGTGGGCAGGAGGGGCTTTGGGGAGGGAACTCACCGTAGGCGCGGTATCCGGAGCCCACAACCCGCCTCGGAGCGGCGTTGCGCGGGCGGCATCCAAGGCGCGCTTGGCACGCATTCTTTTGGCCCTGGTGCGCACCTCGGGCTTGCTCCGGGCCTCCGAATCTGCAACGTGGAGCAACATGGAAGAGACGTGGGAGATCCCCCGCCCGACCGCGCCGTCCGCGTCGCGGGCACCGAAGGAGCGCGTGAACGCCGCGACCGTCGCCTATGTGCTGCGGCTACGCGCCGAGCTCGACGAGGAGCGCGCGCGCGTCCAGCGGCGCGCGGTCGACGTGGCCCGCCTCGAGGGCGAGCTCGCGGCCTCCGACAAGGTCGAGGCCGCGGCGAAGCGCTACGCCGACCGCCTGGAGGAGAAGCTGGAGGTCTCGCGCCGCCGCGAGGCCACCCTGGCGCGCGAGGTCGGCCGGCTGGAGGCGCGCGCCCAGCGGGCTGAGAACCTGCTCGAAGCGCCGCCGACCCGGCGCGGCTGGCTCGCGCGCCTGGGCGTCGGGCGCGGGCGCTGACCCGGGCGCGCGGGAAAAACGCGCGAGAAGCCGAGGAACCGCGCCGGGCGCTCCGGTCGGGCGGACAGACCGTGCCATCCCAGGCGCGGCGTCCTGCTGCCCATGCCCCGGGAGTTCCCGCATGCCGCTCCTTCGTCCGCTCGCGCCCTGCCTTCTGCTCGCCTCCGCGCCGCTCTCCGCCCAGGACCTGTGCCAGGGCAACGGGGTCGGGGGGGCCTATATCGAGATCGGTCCCGCCTACATCGGTGGCCCTTTCGCCCATGACGTCGGCTCGCCCAACGTGCCCGGCGGGTTTGTGTTCTTCGCGGTCTCGGACGGCTTTCAGCTGACGTCCACGCCGTTCCTCGGCGACGTGTGCCTCGATACCGACTCGCCCGGCTGGGTGCTCTTCATCCTGCCCACCGACGCGTCCGGCAACGCGAGCTTCTCGTTCGACCTGCCGCCGGACCCGGCGCTCGCGAGCTCTCCGAACTTCTACTCGCACGCGGTCACCTTCGAGAACGACCAGTGGAGCGTGAGCAAGACGACCGCGCTCTACTTCCAGAACGCCGACTCGTGGGCGCCCACCCAGAACCTGACCGTCCCGCGCTTCCAGCACACCGCGACCGCGCTCTACGCCGACGGACGCGACAACGAGTCGCGCATCTTCGTGGCGGGGGGCAGCAGCACCGGCTCGGTGACGGTGCCCGACTCGCTGGCGTCGACCGAGGTCTACCACCCGCTCGACCGCTCGTTCACGCCCGGCCCGGACATGGCCGCGCCGCGCGCCGTGCACACCGCGACGCGGCTGCAGGACGGCCGCGTGCTGATCGTCGGCGGCATGGACGAAGACGGGATCTGCCACCGCACGTGTGAGCTGTTCGATCCCGACGCCGGAACGATCACGCCCGCAGCCGACCTCTCGGTGGAGCGGGCCTCGCACACCGCGACGCTGCTGCTCGACGGGCGCGTGCTTGTGGCCGGCGGGCTGCAGGACTACCAGAACCCGTCGGCGTCCAGCGGCTTCGACGCGGCGATGAACACCGCCATGGACACGGCCGAGCTCTACGATCCCGCGACCGACACGTGGGCCGCCGCGGGAGCCGCGATGGCTTCGACCCGCGCCGGGCACACGGCGACGCTCCTTGACGACGGCACCGTGTTGGTCGTAGGTGGGGCCTTTGGAGCCTCCGGAGGGTCGCCCGATTTCACCGCGACGGTCGACCGCTTCGATCCGGCCACCGGCCTCTTCGTGCCGGAGGCGCCGCTCACGCTCGCCGTCGGCTACCAGGCCGCGAGCACGCTCGGAAACGGCGACGTGCTGGTGACGGGGGGCTTCCTCAACTCGGGCGGCAGCGCGACTCCGACCTCGTTGTGCTACCGCTGGGACGGCAGCGCCTGGGCGTCGGCCGGGAACCTGGCGACCGGCGTCGGGTGGCACAGCCAGGTCGCGCTTCCGAACGGGGACGCGCTGATCGTCGGCGGTCTCAACGCCAGCCTGCTGGGCGCGAACTTCGTCGGTCGCCACGACGGTACCGCGTACACGGCGCTGACCGACATCGGGTTGAACCCGGGGCTGCCCGGCGCGGCGACCGACGGACGCGGCACCAGCACGCTGACGCCCGGCTACGACGGGACCTACGTGCTGCTCGGCGGCGTCGCGCTGGACTCGATCTTCGCTCCTGGAGCGGACGGGTCCACCGGCTACGTCTATACGCCGGCTCCCTAGCGGGGGGGCGCGGTTGTTCGGAGCGGATGTTCCGACTACCGCGACACCTCGCTCGCGCGGGGAGCGAGGCCGGCTGTGGATCTCCGGCCTCGCTCGTCCGTCGCCTGCCGCGCGACCCCTACGGAGCGGTTCGCGTGACGAGCACCGTGCTCCCCGACGACGCGACCGGCGTCGCGCCGACGAAGACCGCCTGCAGCTGGAGCGAGAGGGCCTCGACGCCCGCCGTGAGGGTCGGCAGCGGCACCGGGAACAGGAGCTGGCCGCCCGCGTCGGTCGTCCCGGCCGTCGCGATCGCGGCGGGGACGCTCGGGAGCAGAGCCCCGGCCACCGCGCCGAGGTAGACCGGCGTCGCCGAAGCCGCGGCCGCCAGGATCACGAGGTCGCCAGGCTCTCCCTGGAAGCTGAGCGTGACCTGCGTGCCGGCCACCGCCGTCGGCGGCGCCGACAGCCTGCGCGCGCTGCCGTCGAGGAAGAACGCCTGACCGCTGAAGATCTCGAAGTCGGCGCCGGGCTGGGCCGTCATGCACTTGGGGTCGGCGCCGGCGGCTCCGCCGATCAGATCGCAGTCGAGGAAGTAGCCCGTCGTCCCGACCAAGTTCCCGCCGAGGGCGAGGCCCGCGCCGCCGTCGGTACCGCAGGTCGGACCCGCGATGCTCGTGCCCGCGTCCTTTCCGTCGATGCCCTGGAAGGTCGAGCCCGAGGCGAAGACGAAGGAGTCCTCGAAGAAGGTCGCGGCGACGCCGGGGAGGAGGAACTCCTCCGGCGGAGTGATCGTAGTCCCGTGCAGGTAGACCTCGGAGTTCTCGGCGTGGAGCGTGTGCCCCAGTCCGCCAAAGTCGAAGACCATGCCACCGGAGATGCGGCAGTTCTCGAGCACGAGCGTGCCGAAGTGGGCGTCGACCGTGTGGGGGCTGTCGATCTCATCGACAAAGAGGACGCCGCCCGCGCCGCGCAGGTCGCAGTCCTCAGCCCACAGGATGCCCTCCGACGAGCTCACCGACAGCACGTTGAGCAGCGAAGAGAACGGCGGAAAGGAGGAGAGGTCGATGTCGATGCCGCGCAGCACGACGGTCTCGCCCGCGTCGAGCCCGGCGACGCGGACCGGCGACTCCAGGAGGACGTTGGCGTCGGCCTCGGCGACGATCGTCAGGTCGTGGCCCACAAAGTGGAACGAGGGTCCGAACGGACCGGCCGGCACGGAGTAGCTACCCTCCTTGACCAGGATCGAATCGCCCGGCGACGACGCGTCGATCGCGCCCTGCAGCGTCGTGAAGTCGACCCCCGCACCGCCGTTGTCGTCGACGATGAAGAGCTGGCCTTGGGCGGATGTGGCGAGGGGCAGCAAGAGGGCGGTCAGCAGTGCTTGCATGAGGTCTCCTGAGAGGTGAGGGGGAAAGGGGGGAAGCGCGCCGGGCCGGGCGAGGCCGGCCCCCCAAGGTCCGACCTCGCCCACCGCTGGCTTCTCCCTACGGGGCCGGCTGGGTCACGAGCAGCGCGCTCGCCGACGAGGCGACGGGCGTGGCGCCGACGAAGACGGACTGCAGGTAGAGCGTGAACCCTTCGGTTCCCGGCGCGAGAGGCGGAAGTGGGGCCGGGTAGAACAGCTCGCCGTTCGGCCCGGTCGTGCCGGCCGTCACGACCGCGACGACGCCCGACGGAAGCAGCGTCCCGGCGACGAGGCTCAGAAAGAGCGGCGCGGCGGTCGCCCCGGCGGCGAGCAGGACCACTTCGCCGGGCTCGCCCTCGAAGTCGAGCGGGACCTGCCCGCCCGCCTGCGCCGTGGGCGGCGCTGTCAAGCTGCGCGCGGTGCCGCTTAGGAAGAAGGCCTGCCCCTGCTGCGTCTCGACGCCCGGACCGGGCTGGGCCGCCATGCAGTCGGGGTCGTCGCCGGCCGCGCCGCCGATCAGTTCGCTGTCGAGGACGTACGCCGTCGAGCCGGTGCCGCCGGTGAGCACGACCGCCGGGCCTCCATCGGTCGCGCACACCGGGCCGAAGGGGCCGATCGCCGCATCCAGGCCCTTCAGGCCCTGGAAGGTCGACCCGGATGCGTAGAGCAGGCTGTCGAGGAACACGACGGCGGGATACGCACCGAAGATCGAGGTCTCCGGCGGCGTCACGGTCGAGCCGTGCATGTGGACCTCGGCGTTCTTCGCGCGGAGCGTGTAGCCCAGTCCGCTTGACGAGCCGAAGACGACGCCGCCGGAGATGGAGCTGTTCTCGAGCACCAGTGTGCCGCCTTCGATGTCGACGGTGTGGGGGCTGTCGTAGTCATCGAAGGTGGTGTGTCCGCTGAAGCCCCGCAGCAGGCAGTCCTCGGCCCAGACCGTGCCCGTGGCCGAGAAGAGCCGCAGCGCGTTCACGGACGAGGATGTCGAGGTGAACGACAGGTCGATCACGAGGCCGCGCAGTACGACCGTCTCGTCGGCGCCGAGGCCGACGATCCGGACCGGCGACCGCAGCCATACGTCTGCGCCCTGCTCCGCGGTCACCGTCAGACGGTGGTCGATGAGGAACTGCGGGGAAGCGGACGGCGTGGCGGCGACCGCTTGATAGGTGCCCTCCCGGATCAGGATCGAGTCGCCGGGCATGGATGCCGCGATCGCCTCGTGCAGCGTGGTGAAGTCGACGCCTGCGCCACCGTCGTCGTCGACGACGTGCACCTGGCCCTGGGCCGCGGCGGCGATGGGAAGCAGGAGGGAGGGGATCACAGCTCGCATGGGAGCTCCTTCTTGTTCGGGACCTGAGAGACGCGGGGGAGTCGCCGGGGAGCTGTTCCGCAATAGCGCCGGGAGTGCCTGCGTCGGACAGCGGAGTCCGAGCTCTTCGCTTGTTTCCCCTACGGGGCCGGCTGGGTCACGAGCAGCGCGCTCGCCGACGAGGCGACGGGCGTCGCGCCGACGAAGACGGACTGCAGGTAGAGCGTGAGCCCTCCGACCCCCGCGGAGAGCGGCGGGAGGGCGGCCTGGAACGACAGCTCTCCGGCGCCGTCCGTCGTGCCGACGGTCGCGACCGCCACGGCGCCGGCGGGCAGCAGCGGACCCGCCACCGCGGACAGGAAGAGCGGCGCAGAGGCCGCTCCGGCCGCGAGCAGGACGAGGTCGCCCGGCTCGCCATCGAAGTCCAGCGTCACCTGCCCGCCCGCGGGCGCGGTGGGCGGCGCGGACAGGCTGCGGGCGGTGCCGTTCAGGAAGAAGGCCTGCCCCTGGTCGATCAGGATCCCCGGGCCCTGCTGGGCCGCCATGCAGTCGGGGTCGGCGCCGGGCGCGCCGCCGATCAGCTCGGTGTCGAGGAAGTAGGCCGTCGAGCCGGCCGCGCCCTCGGCCAGCAGGACCGCCGGGCCTCCGTCGGTGCCGCACTGGGGGCCGAAGATGGTCTTCGTCGCGTCGCCTCCGTTGACCCCGCGGACGGTCGACCCCGACGCGTAGAGGAAGCTGTTGAAGAACCGCACGCCCGGCGAACCGGGGATCAGGAAGGTCTCCGACGGCAGGATCGACGAGTTGTGCAGGTAGACCTCGGCGTCCTCCGCGTGGAAGGTGTAGCCGAGGTTGCTCAGGTTGAACACCATGCCGCCGGACACCGTGCTGTTCTCCATCACCAGCTTGGCCTGGTCGACCGCGACGGCGTGCGGCGTGTCGAAGTCCTCGACGAAGATCAGGCCGCCTGAGGTGCGCAGGTCACAGTCCTCGATCCACACCGTGCCCTCGCAGAAGATGACCTCGAGCGCGTTGGCGTACGACGAGCTCGTGGAGAACGACAGGTCGACGTTCAGGCCGCGCAGCACGACCGTCTCGTCGGCGTCCAGGCCTACGACCCGGATGGGCGACTCCAGGTTGACGCTCGCGCCTTCCTCCGCCGTCAGCGTCAGGGCGTGCGTGATGGAGTAGGTCGAGGAGGCGAAGGGCATGGCGGGGACGAAGTAGGTCCCGTCCTTCACCAGGATCGAGTCTCCGGGCGACGACGCGTCGATGGCGTCGTGCACCGCCGTGAAGTCGACGCCCGGCCCGCCGTCGTCGTCGACGACGTAGAGCTGGCCCTGGGCGGACGCGGCGAGGGGCAAGAGGAGCGCGGAGAGCAGGGCTCGCATGGGGCCTCCTTGGGAAAGGCGGGAGCGTCGGGCGAAATCGGCCGGGGAGCCGCGAGCCCATAGCGAGCGCGCCCTGGGAGTCGGACAGCGGTCTCGGTTTTTCGCCCGCTCCGCCGCCGCCGGGCCAAAAAGAAGGCGGGGCGGCTTCGGCCCCCGAAGCCGCCCCGACCACCCGTGCCGTGCCCGCGGGGGCGTGCCCTACGGGAGGCGCAGATCGACCCGCGTCGAGTCGCCCGCGACCTCGAAGGGCAGCTCGAGCTCGCCCGCTTTGCCGCGGACGCGTGCCCGGTAGTCGCCCGAGCCGAGGTGCAGAAGCAGCGCCTCTGCCGCGGCGCACGCGTGCACCTCGGCGCCGGCCGCGTCCAGGATCTCGAGGCGTGCCCCATCCAGCTCGCCCTCGATCCGGAAGACCACCTCGTGCAGGTGGCCGAGCGCCAGGTCGACGCGGGTGGTCTCGCCGGAGCGAACCTCGAAGCGCCGCGCCGGCGCCGCGAGCCCGGCTCCGTCGACGGCGAGCAGGTAGGCGCCGGCCGGAAGCGGATCCGCGAAGGGCTGGTCGAGCGTGCCGCTCGCGACCAGGCCCGCGACGTCGTCGCCGCGCTGGAGCAGCGTCCAGGTGGCCGCGCCGAGCTCGGCGTCCGCGACCGCGTCCCAGGTCACGTGGCCCTCCGGAGCGAACGCGGGCGCCGTCAGCGTGACGGTCTCGCCGGAGATCACCTCGACCACGCCGAGGTCGGCGTAGCCGCGGCCCAGCGTGCCCACGACGACGCGGTAGGAGCCGGCGGGAACCCGCCCGAGGCGGTGCTGGTCCGCGTCGTCGGAGGCGTGGAGCCACGCGCCGCGCCCCGTCGACTGCTGCCACAGCCGCACGTCGTAGGGGCCCGCATCAAGCGGCTTCGTGCCTTCGACCACGACGGTGCCGGTGACGAGCGCCTCGTCCGGCAGCCGGACTTCGAGCGGCGCGTCCGGCCACACCGACGGAACGACGTGGATCGGGAAGTGCGGCGAGACCGAGGGCGCGCGCACGAGCAGGAGACCGCCGCCGGGCACGTTGGGGATCGAGAAGGAGCCGTCCTCGGCGCTGGCGACGTCGCTCCAGCGCGAGGCGCGTTGCTCGCCCTCGACCTCGACCACGAGGCCGCGCACCGGCTTGCCGGCGGCGTCGACGACGGTCCCCTCGATCTCACGGCCGCGGTCGAGCAGGGGGTCCCACGACACGGCCGCGCCGAGGTCCTCGGCGGCCACCGCCAGGTTCCGTTCCGCAATCCCGAACGAGCCACCTCCGGCCCGCAGGCGGACGTTGCCCGGCTCCGTGAGGGCAAGCGCGAAGCGCCCGTCATCGGCCGTGCGGGTCGACTGCACGATCCAGCCGTGCCCGTCGAGGGCGAGCACCGACGCGCCGCCCACCGGCGCGCCGGACTCGCCGTAGACGGTCCCGGTGACGCGCAGCGGCTCGGCCGCGTTGAGCTGGTTCTCTTCCTCCACGAGGCGGCGGCGGGTCTCCACCAGGTCGTAGCTCTCCTGGACCTCGACCGCGACGCGCGCGTGCTCCTGGTCGAGCCGCTCTTGGGCGGCGCGCTCCTGATCGAGCGCCATCAGCGCGAGATCGCGCTCCTTCTTCTGCTCCTCGGCGCGCTTGATCGCTTCGATCGTCGGCCAGCGGAAGCGCACGCCGGACTCGTCTTCGGCGAGGAAGATCCACCCGCCCATCGGGGGGGAGAGGCGCTCGGACGCGAGCTGGAACTCCAGCTCGTTCAGCCTTCGAAGCGCCTCCTCGCGCGCCTCCATGTCGTGTCTCCCCGCGTCCGCGACGTCGAAGAGGATCTGCACCTCGGTCATCCGCAGGTGCAGCTGCTCGAACGAAGCGCCGTGCATCGCGAGCCGCAGGCTCTCGGTGCCGGCGTCCAGCGTCAGCCGGCGCAGCGCGCTCGGGCCGCTGCTCGGGTGTACGAGGAGCGCGACGTCCATGCGCGGCGCGTCCGCCCTCCAGCGCAGCTCGAACGTGCCGTCCGAGCCGGTCACGCCGGCCACGTTCAGCGGCTGCTCGACCGGCGCCAGCAGAATCTGTGCCCCGGACATGCCGAGGTCGCTGCCGTCGACGATCTTGCCCCGCAGCACGTACTCGAAGCGCGGCAGCGGCTCGCTGCGCACCGTGACTCCACCGCCCGCGCCGACCGCGCCGACGGCGACCCGCGCGGGGTCGTCCTGCTTCGCTTCGTCCGCCGCTTCCTCGCCGCGCTCCGGCGCGGCGAGCTGCGCCGACACGGTGGCGTCGCCCTCCTGCGCACCGCCCGCGGGGGCGCCCGCCGCGCCCGGCTCCGCGGGCTCCGCGTCGCTCCATACCGAAGCACCCATCGTGATGACCGCGACCGAAGCCGCTCCGACCAAGACCTTCCACTGCATCGCCCAACCTCCGGGGATTCCTGCCAGGCCGGCTTCGGGCCGACCCAAGCCCGTGCAGGCCGCCAGGGCGAGAGCCCATTGCTCCCGCTCACCTCCGGCGGCCTCGTCGAGGCGCTCGCGCAGTCGCTCCCGGGCCCGGTGGAGCCGCGAGCTCACCGTGGCCACGGGCACGCCCAGACGCTCCGCGATCTCGGGAGGCGTCTGGTTCTGGAAGTAGCGGCAGAGGATGACGGTCTGGTAGGGCTCGTCGAGCCCGAGCACCGCCTCGGTCACCTGCCGCAGGGAGTCGCGCTGCGCGAGGACCTCCTGGGTCGAGGCGAGACGCTCGTCGCGCGACGCTCCGCGTTCGCGCGTGAACCTGCGCCCGTCTCCGCGCCGGCGCTTCAGCGCCAGGTTGCGCGCCACCCGGCGCAGCCAGCCCGCAAGGGGCACGGCATCGCCGGGGCCGCGCTCGATCGCGGCCACCCAGGTCTCCTGCAGCACGTCTTCGGTGGCGTGCTCGTCGGAGACCAGCCGCCTCACCAGGGCGCGGAGGCCCGCGGCGTGGCTCAGAAGGATGTCGGTGGTCTGGGGCATCGGTTTCTTCAGGGCGTTCACCTCTACCCGCTCTTCCCCGCGGTGGCGCCCCGAGTGGCGGCGAAATCCCGATTCTCCGGCTTTCGGCCACGTGGGCCCCTCCACGGGCCGGCCGATGCCCCCCGGGGGCTATTCGAGCAGCGGCTGCGCCGATCCGACCAGCCGCGTGCCGTCGGGCAGCTCGAGCTCGATCCACCAGCGGCAGTCCGCCGGCAGCGGATCGGGCGCGGTCGCGTGCACGTCGTAGTCGTCGTGGGACTTGGCGTACTCGCCGCGCCCGACGTACGAGAGCGTGCGATCGGCCGTACCGAGCCACGCCCGGACCGTGGTCGAGCCGCCGTCGGAGTAGGGCAGCTGGACCACCAGATGCGCCTCCTTGCCGGCGGTGACCGCGCCGTGACCCTGGGCGAGCTCGAGCTCGTGCTCGCCCAGGAGCGCGGTGCCGATGGGGTGCTCGGCATGATCGTGCCCGTGGTCGTCCGACTCCGCGGAGGCGGCGCCTCCGCCGGGGGAGCCGCCGGGGGCGCCGTCGTCCTGGGCTCCTCCGCCGCAGCCGAGGAGCACGCCGGCCAGCGCCAGCACTACGCGATTTCGAATCATGGCTCAGCTCATCTCCGAACGCCCGTGCGACTCGCCGCGGGCGCGATGCAGAAGGACGTACCCCGCCGGAACGAGGATCAGGTTGAGGAAGGTGGACGTCAGAAGTCCGCCGAGGATAACGACCGACAACGGGCTCAGGATCTCGTTGCCGGCCTGGTCGCGCCCGAGCGCGAGCGGGAGCAGGGCCAGCGCCGCGGTCAGTGCGGTCATCAGGATCGGCACCAGCCGCTCCAGCGAGCCCTGGACGACCGCCGCGCGCACGCTGCGGCTCTCGTGCTCGATCAGGTAGCGGTAGTGGTTCACCAGCAGGATCCCGTTGCGAACGGCGATGCCGAAGAGCGTGATGAAGCCGACCATGCTCGCGATCGACAGCACCGGCGCGGTGTAGGCTCCGTTGCCGACCAGCGCGCGCGCGTTGGCCAGCGGGTCGGACGAGTCGCTCAAGAAGACCGCCAGCACCCCGCCGATGAGCGCGAGCGGCAGGTTGGCCAGCACCAGCAGCGATACGCGGAGCGAGCCGATCGCGAGGTGCAGCAGGAGCAGCATCAGCAGCAGCACGGCTCCGCCCAGCATCACGATCGAGCGCGTCGCCGAGCGCTGCGCCTCGAACTGTCCGCCGTAGCGCACGGTGTAGCCGTGGCGCTCTACGATCGGGTCCACGCGCGCGCGCACGCGCTCGACCAGATGCCCGAGGTTGGCGCCGTCGGCGACGTTCAGCGAAACGACCGCCTTGCGCCGCGAGTTCTCGCGCACGATGAGGTTGGGCGCGAGCTCGGGACCGACGTCCGCCACCTCGGCCAGGCGCACCAGCGCTCCGCCGGCACCGCGCAGCACCAGCCGCCGCAGGTCGTCGACCTCGTCGCGCTCCTCTTCCCGCAGCCGCACCGCCAGCCCGATGCGCTTGACGCCTTCGTGGACCTCGGCCACGCGCACGCCGAACACCGCGTCGCGGACCTGCTGGGCCGCGGCGCGCGGGGTCAGCCCGTACGCCGCCAGGTCGGCGGCGCGGTACTCGATCGGCAGCGACCGGATGCGCACCTCGCGGTTCGCGGCCACGTCGCGGGCGCCCGGCAGGTCGCGCAGCGCTCCTTCGATCTCGCGCGCGATGCGGCGCAGCGTCGCGAGGTCGTCGCCGTAGACGCTGATCGCCACCGCAGCGGGCGTGCCGGACAGGATGTGGCTCAGCCGGTGCTCGATCGGCTGGCCCACGTTGGCGGTGATGCCCGGCACCTCGGCCAGCACCTCGGCGATGCGCGCCCGCACCTCGCGCTTGGAGGCCCCCGGCTCGACGGTGACTTCGAGGTCGGAGTTGCTTACCGGCTCGGCGTGCTCGTCGCGCTCGGCGCGTCCGGTGCGGCGCGTCACGCTCCGGACGCCTTCGAGCTCGAGGAAGCGCGTCTCGATCGCCGAAGCCATCCGATCGCTCGCGGGCAGCGACGTGCCCGGCGGCGCCAGCAGGGCGACCGTGAACGTGCCCTCGTTGAACTCGGGGAGGAACGAGGTGCCGAAGGTCGTCGCGAGCCAGACCGTGCCGGCCGTGGCGAGCGCCGCGAGCCCCAGCACGAGCACACGCGCGCGCAGCGCGAAGCGCAGCACCGGGGCATAGGCCTGCTTGAGCCGCCGGACGACCCAGCTGTCGGGATCCTCGCCCGCGCTCCCCCCGGCGGCCAGCAGCAGCCTGCACAGGGCGGGCGTCACGGTGAGCGCGACCAGGAGCGACGCCAGCAGCGAGACGACGAAGGCGACCCCGAGCGGGCGGAAGAAGCGTCCCTCGACGCCCTCGAGGAACATCAGCGGCAGGAACACCAGCGCGATGAGCGCGGTCGCGAAGACCATCGCCGGCCGGATCTCGTTGCTGGCTTCGAGGACGACGCGGCGCTTGCCGTGCCGCTCGGCCGCGGGCCGCGCCGCGTCCTGACGCAGGCGTCGGAAGACGTTCTCGACGTCGATGATCGCGTCGTCGACCAGGCTGCCCACGGCGATCGCGAGCCCGCCGAGCGTCATCACGTTGATCGTCTCGCCCAGCGCTTCGAGCGCGAGCAGGCCCGCGGCCAGCGAGAGCGGCAGCGCCGCGAGCGTGACGAGGGTCGTCCGCAGGTTCAGGAGGAAGAGCGCCAGGATCAGCGTGACGATGATCGCCGCGTCGCGCAGCGCCTCGACGACGTTGCGCACGGCGAGCTCGATGAAGTCGGCCTGGCGGAAGACGCTGCGGTTCACCCGCACCCCGGCCGGGAGCGAGGGCGCGAGCTCGTCCAGCAGCTGGTCGAGTGCCGCCGTGATCGCGAGCGTGTTCGTTCCCGGCGCCTTCTGGATCGTCATCACGACCGCCGGCCGGCCGCCGTCGGCGCCGGTGCCGCGCTTGGGCGCCGGGCCTAGCTGCACCTCGGCCACCTGCCCGATCGTCAGCGGCGCGCCGTCGTGGATCTTCACCACGGCGGCCGCGATGTCGCCGGTCGAGCGCACGCGACCGCTCTGGCGGATCGGGAGCTCGAGGTGGTCGACCTCGGGCAGGTAGCCGGCGCTCAGCGTGCTGTGCGCGGCGCCCGCGGCCGCGGCGACGTCGGCGACGGTCAGGCCGTAGAGCCGCAGGCGCTCCTGCTCGACCAACACCTGATACTCGGGCAGCTCGCCGCCGATGACCGAGACCTGCGCCACGCCCGGGATCGACAGCAGCTTGGTGCGCAGGTCGAACTCGGCGTAGGAGCGCAGCTCGAGCGCGTTCTGCGAGCCGTCGGGCGACGAGACCGCGAGTAGCATGATCTCGCCGGTGATCGACGTGACCGGCGTCATCTCCGCGTGCGCGCCCGCCGGGAGGTCCTCGCGCACCGCGTCGAGCCGCTCAGCCACCAGCTGGCGCGCTCGGTAGATGTCCGCGCCCCAGCGGAACTCCACGTACGCGATCGACAGACCGATCGCGCTCGACGTCCGCACGCGCCGCACGCCGGGCACGCCGTTGACGGCGGTCTCCACCGGGAGCGTGACGTACTGCTCGACCTCGTCCGCCGCGAGCCCGGGGGCCTCGGTCATCACCACGACGGTCGGCGCGTTCAGCTCGGGGAAGACGTCCACCGGCGTGCGCGGGAGGCGGTACGCGGTGGCTCCGAGGAGCAGCCCCGCGAGCACGAGCACGAGCGCAGCGTGGTCGATCGAAAAGCGGATGAGGCGGGACAGCAAGAGGGCGCTCCTCAGTGGTCCCCGTGGGTGGTGCCGTCGGGATGCACGTGGACGCCGGCCGTCGTCGAGCGGTCGCGCTCGGAGGCGAGCTTCAGCTCGTACGCGCCGGCCAGCACCACCTCGTCGCCGCGGATTACGCCGCTCTCGAGCACGACCCAGCGCCCGTCGCTCGGCCCGAGGTCCGCCTCGACCCGGATCGCGACGTTCGGGTCGCGCGGGTCGCGGCGGAAGAAGACGTGCGTCAGGCCGTCCTGCACGACGCACGAGCGCGGCACCGCGAGCTTCTGCGCTGCGGAGGGGTCGAGCACGACCTCGAGGAAGGCCGAGACGCCCGGCCGAATCCAGGGCGCCGGCGCCGCGGGCGTCGCGAGCAGCGCGAACGTGCGCTCCTCGGGGTGGGCCTCCAGGCCGAAGGTCAGCGTCGCCTCGACGGCGTCGGCAGCGGCCGTCCCCGACCCGCCCGCGGCAGCCGTTCGGACGGGCGGCACCACGCGCGCCGCGTCCGCCTCGCGCAGGCGTGCCAGGTCCGCCTGGAGCGCAAAGGCGCGGAAGCGCACGCGCTCGGGATCCACCGTGGAGAGCACCGCGTCGGGCGGTTCGGCGAAGGCGCCGTCGGTGACCCACAGACGCTCGACCACGCCGGCTTCGGCGGCGAAGACCTCGATCCAGTCGATCGTGGCGTAGGTGGGCCGCTCTTCGCCGTCGACGACCTTCGGAGCCTCTAGTTCCGCCTCGCGGAAGCCCGACGCGGTGGCCGCGACGTGCAGCGCGTGCTCGCGCGTGCGCGTCGCGTTCGCGTAGCGCGTGCGGGCGATGCCGAGCTCGGCCTCGAGTCGCGGCAGGCTCGCCTCGGCCTCGGCCAGCTCGGCGTCGAGGTCGGCGCGCTTGACGTCGGCTTCGGCCAGGGTCGTCTGCCGACCGCGCAGGGCCGCGACCCGCGTGCGCGCCTCGACCAGGCGCGCCTCACCCGCGGCGATCTCCGCCCGGGCGGCGTCCATCTGCTGCTCGCCGACCACGATCTCGTGCAGGAGCTCGGGCCACGCGGGCGACAGGAAGCGGAAGAGCGGCTGGCCCGGCTCGACGCGCTCGTACTGCTCGACCAACAGCTCGATGCGACCCGGGAGCGCCATGCGGTACTCGCGCCGCGCGCTGGGCAGGAGCTCGAACGCGCCCGGGACGCGCAGCGTCTGCTCGACCCGACGCGCCTCGACCGTGGCGAAGGTCAGTCCGAGGTTGCGGCGCACGGTGGGGGGGATGTCGAGCCGCACCTTCGGCCCGTCGGCGGGCGGAGCGCTGCCTCCGGCGTGGGGCCCGTGCGGGTCGTCCGCGCCGCATCCAGCGGCGAGCACGAGGAGCGCGGCGAGTCGGGTGGCGTTCATCGGGAGTCCTCCTCTTCGGCGGGCGGTCCGCCGAGGTGCTCGAGCTCGGCCCAGACCAGCGTCTGGGCGAGGCGCGCGTCGATGCGCTCCTGCTGGATCTCGTGGGCGCGCACCAGGCTCTCCAAGAGCACCAGCGCGCTCGCCTCGCCCAGGCGCAGGAGCTCCGCCGCCTGGGTCGTCTGCACGTCGAGCAGCGGCTGCAGCGCGCGCTCGAAGTCGGCCCGCTGGGCGGCTAGTGCCGCGGCGCGCGCGGCGGCGGCCGACCAGCGTCCGGCCAGGCGCTCGTAGCCGACCTCGAAGGCGGCGCGCGCGAGCTCGCGTTCGGCGCGCGCCACGGCGATGGCCTGGCGGTTGGCGTTGAAGAGCGGCAGCGGGATCGAGGCCCACAGGCCCGGGCGCGACTGGCCCTGTTCGGACTCGTACTGCGGGCCGAGCGTCAGGTCGGGGATCTGCGCGCGGATCTCGCGTCGCAGGGTCTCCTCGGCGACGCGGTGCTCGGCGCGGAGGCGCGCGAGGGTCGGATTGCGCTCGGCGGCCCAGGCGGGGAGCTCCTCGCCCGCCGTAGCATCCGGAGCCGCCGGCAGGGCGGGCAACAGGCGCACGTCGGCCTCGGGCGCCAGGCCGAGCTCGGCCAGCAGTGCGAGCTCGGCGGCGCGCGCCTCGCCGCGCAGGCGCCGGGCGTGCGCCGCGTGACGCGCCTCGCCGAGCGCGAACAGCGTCGCCTCCGGCCCGCTCAGCTCGCCGCTCGCCGCGAGCCGCGACGCGGTCTCGGCGAGCGGCGTGAGGTCGCGGACGAGGCGCTCGCTCTCCTCCGCACGCAGCCGCAAGGCTGACCAGCGCGACCAGGCCACGCGCACGTCGCGCCACACCCGCCACTCGGCCTCGCGCAGCACGGCGAGCTCGGCCTTCCGCGCCTCGGCCGCGCGCGCGCGCTCGACGCCGAGGCGCCCCGAGATCGGGATCGGCAGCGTCAGCTGCGGCGCGAGGATCCAGGGATCCGGCACGTCGTCGGCGACGCGCAGCGCGCTGATGCCCAGCGTCGGATCGGCCCAGCGGCCGGCGTGCTCGGCGCTCGCCTCGGCGCGCCCGACGCGCAGGCGCGCGAGCCGCAGCTCGGGGTGGAAGGCGAGCGCGACCAGGCGCCCCTCGTCGAGCGTCAGTCCGTCGGCCACGTCGAACGCGGTCGGCGCCGGCGCGAGGGGCCGGGGCTCTCCAGCCGCCGCGTCGGCGGCGTCGCGGGCGTGCCACGCAGCGCGGTGGGCGTCGAGGTCGAGCGGCTCGGGCGCGTAGGTCTGGCAGCTTCCGAGCGCGAAGACGACGAGCGCTCCCGCACGCGCGCAGCGACGACGCGTCGCCAACGCGGTAGGCGTCTTCGCCGCTCCCGCGGCGCCGCGCGCGTCGGGCGCGCGCGGAGATCGGTGGATGGACCGGAGCTCCAGCAAGATGTGGCTTCCTCTGCCTGCACGATGCGATCGGTTCGGCACAGGCCGAACCCCGGCCGAGGCCCGCGGCGGGCGCGGTCGGCCGAACACGAAGGGGGCGCTAGGCGCAGGCGGGAGGAGCGCGTGGGGGAGCGGTCACGCGCGGCGCAACGCGCGGCACGCGGCGACGCTCGAAGGCCGCGACGGTGCCGATCGGCCGGTCGAAGGCGGCCAGCGTCGGCGGGCCGGGCGCGAAGCCGAGCGGCCCGGGGTCGACGCGCGACACAAGCGGCGTCGGGTCGAGCTCTTCGAAGTGCTCGTCGGCGGGGTGCGGCTCGTGACCGCTGGATGCGTCCCCGCGCGAGTGTTCGCATCCCGCGGGGTCGTGCTCCCTGTGGACGTGCCCCGCGTGCGCGTGCCGGTGCCCGTGCCCGTGCTCCGCGTGGATCTCCGGCGCGCGGCCCTCGCCGTGCGCGACGGAGTGGTCGAAGAGCGCCAGGTGCGCGAAGCCGTGCAGCTGCTGCAGCAGCACGCACGCACAGATCGCCGCGGCGGTCGCGGCGTGCCAGCTTCGGCTTGGGCGACGGAAGACCATGGAGCGGGAGCCCACGGCTCCCGAGTTCCAGCCTAGCCGGGTTGCCCGGACGATCAAGCCGCCAAGCCGGGTCCGCGGCGGCGCCCCCATGCGCGATGCGGTACGGTGCGGAGATGCGAGTCGCTTCTGTGGTTCTGCGCGCTCTCCTGGGCCTGTTCGCGGGCTTCGTCGTGCTGGACTCCGCCCGCGTGGCGCTGCGGCTCGTCGCGGACGAGGGGGTCGCCGGAGCCCTCGCCGACGGGCTCTCCTGGCAGCTCGCGGGCTCGGTGCTGGTCCTCGTGCCGTGGTGCGTGTGGCTGCTTTCGCGCTCCGAGGACCGCCCGCCGCCTACGGTCGGCGCGTGTCTCGGCGTCGGCGCGGCGCTCGTTCTCGCGAGCTTCTTCGCCCTGCGCGGCCGCGCGGTTTGGGCACCCTGGTGCATCGCGCTGGCGGCCTTCGCCCCGGTGGCGTTCGCGCTCGCCCGACGCCCGCGGCTGCGCGTGGCGTGGACGCTACTCGCGGCCCTCGGGTGGGGGGCGGCGAGCCTCTGGGGTTGGATCGGCTCGGGCTACCGCTGGTACCCGATCCCCGCGGCGCCGCCGACGCCGGTGGAGGAGCGCGGCGAGCGCTGGAGGCAGGACCTCGCCTACGCCGAGTCCGAGCTCCTGCGGCTGCACGTCAACGCGCTGCACACCGTGTCTGAGGACGAGCTGCGCGCGTCCTTCGCGCGGCTGGCGGCGCGCGTGGACGAGCTGACCGATCTCGGGATCGGCGCCGAGCTCGCCGCGATCGTCACGAGCATCGGCGACGCGCACACCGGACTCTCCGGCTACCTCGACCACGTCCCGTCGCTTCCGCTCCGCATGCGCTGGATGAGCGACGGACTCGTGCTGACGCACGTGCCTTCCGAGGCGCCGGACGTCGCCCGGCTGCTCGGCGCGCGCGTGACCCACCTGGCGGGCGTTCCGGTCGAGGAGCTCTTCGACCGCGTGAGCGCGGTGATCCCGCACGAGAACCGCTCGTGGCTCCTGCGCCAGTCGCCGGACTACCTCCTCCGCCCCGCGCTGCTGCACGTGCTTGGCGCCATCGACGACCCGGGCGACGGGCCGGTCGAGCTGCGGCTGGCGGGAGGCGATGCGCCGCCCTCGGTGTCCTTTGCCGTCGGCGTGCCGTCCTCGCTCTCGACCGCCTTCGTGAAGGGCCGCTTCAAGGACCGGTATCCCGAGCGCATCTTCTGGAAGGAGCGCCTCAAGCGCCCCGACGTGCTCTACGTGCGCTACCGCAAGTGCCTCGACTTCCTGGGCTTTCGGAGCTTTGCGGCGGAGATCCTCGCGGAGCTGGAGAGCGACCCACCGGAGCGCCTCATCCTCGACCTGCGCGGCAACACCGGGGGCAGCTCGCTGCAGCTCTCCTGGTTCCTGCTGCCGGGGCTGCGGGCGAGCGCCTTCAACGATCCCGAGCGGCTGTTCCTCCTGATCGACCGCGGCACGTTCTCCTCGGGGAGCGGCAACGCGATCGAGATCGACGACCAGACCGAGGCCACGCTGGTCGGCGAGGCGACCGGCGGCGCGCTCAACGTCTACGGCGAGGTGCGCAGCTTCCGGCTGCCGGGGGCGGGCTGGCACATCAACTACTCGACCCGCTTCCACCCGCGGCGTCCGGGGTCGGGCGCACTCTCGCTCGAGCCGGAGTTCGTGCGCGTGCCGTCGTCGGAGGACTGGCTCGCGAACCGCGACCCGGCGCTGCAGCTGGCGCTCGAAGGGCTGCGCTAGCGTTCTTCGAGTGCGGCTCCGCCGGCCGCAGCGACACGGCACGCGGCGGTCCGGCCCGCTGGGGCCAAGAGAAAGCGCGGATTCCGGTTTCGCGGCCGGCCGCGATCGGCGCGTCCCCGGTGGAGGGGGCAACGGACTCCCTCCGAGCTCGAACCTTCGATCTTCCAGGAGATTCCCATGCGCCACCCCTCGTTGCTTCTTGCCACCCTGCTCGCTCTCGCCGCGCCCCTGGCCGCACAGGAGTACCGCCTTGTCGGGGGCATCGCCGCCGGCTCGGCCCTCAACCCAGGCGCCTTGGTCGAGATCGACCAGGCGACGTACGCCGGCACCGTGCTCGGCGACTCGATCGACTCGGGCGGGATCACCGGCTTGGCCGTGACCTCGACCGGTCGGCTCTACGCCGTCGTCCGGCCCTTCCAGGGGAGCCTCGAGGCGGATCTGATGGAGCTCGACCCCATCACGGGCGCCATCCTCAGCCAGGTGCGAATCCTTCTGAATGGGCAGAACGTGGACGTCGCCGACCTGGCCATCCATCCGGGGACCGACGTCCTCTACACCTTCGGCAACGGCGTGCTCTACACGGTGGACGTCACCACGGGAGCTGCCACGGCCGTCGGCCCGCCCCTGGCCGCTCCCTTCGCTGGCCTGGCCTTTCGTCCTTCGGGAACGCTGTACGTGATCTTCTCGGACACCCTCACTCCGCAGCTCCTGGAGGTCGACCCCGCGGACGCCTCGGTGCTCTCGAGCACGGCCTACGGCACGTCGGCCTGCACGCGCTTGCGGTGGATCCGACCAGCGGTGAGCTGCTCGCCACGCGCGGAGGGACCGCGGGCGGCGACCTCGTCGTGTCGATCGATCCGGTGACCGGGCAGACCACCGCCCTGGGCAGCCTCGGAGTCGGCAACGCGGGCGGCTTCACCTTCGTGCGCAAGTCGACGCTCGGCGTGATCGCGGGCAACTCGAGCGGGCCGCAGGGCGGCCTGGTGCGCCTCGACCCGGCGACCTTCGCCGGCACGCTGATCGGCGACGGCGTGGAGCCGGGCTGGCTCACCGGCATCGCGAGCGTCGACGGGCGGGTCTTCGGGTCGGTGAAGACCGTCAGCGGCGGCTTCGTCTCGGACCTGGTCGAGCTGGACCCCGCAACCGGCGCGGAGCTGAGCCGCGTCCCGCTGCAGGAGGGCGGCGAGACCGTGAAGATCAGCGACCTGGCGGCGCAGCCGGGGACGGGGCAGCTCTACGGCGTCGGCCGCCGCGGCGGCGCGCCCGACTCGCTGCTCTACCGCATCGACGTCGACACCGGCGAGGTGGCCAGCTTCTTCGGAGGCAACTTCGTGAACGACGGAGGCCTGGGCTTCGGCCCCGACGGGACGCTGTACCTGGCGTCGAGCGTCGTGGCGGAGCCACGGCTCTACACGCTGAACCCGGACACCGGCGGCATCCTGACGCAGCTCAACTACGGGCCCGACGTGGGGCTCGACGGACTCGCGGTGCGGCCGTCCGACGGAGCGCTGATCGCGACGCGGGGCGGCTTCTCCGGCGGCGACATGATCGTGCAGATCGATCCCGCCACGGGTCAGACGACCCAGATCGGCCCGACCGGCAGCGGCAAGGCCACCGACCTGGACTTCTACCAGTGCCCTTTCGTTCCCTCGTCGGTGACGGTGCGGCTGGGTGAACCCGCGAACCCGGAGGCCTACCTGCCCGGCGCGCAGCCGCCGGTGGTCGGGACGACCTGGACGCCGAGCGTGGACCACGGCTCCTTCGCTCCGGCGGCCATCCTGGACTTCGCCGCGGTGTCGCCTGTGGCCGCGAACGTGCCGCTCCCGATCGGGACGCTTCTTTGCGGCGATCCGCTGCTGGGCACCCAGGTGGCGGGCGTGGGGGCGAGCTTTGGTTTCCCGATCCCGCTGGACTGCAAGTTCGTCGGGCTGAGCCTCTGCTCCCAGGCGGGGTCGGTCGACGCGCTGGGCGCGATCGCGCTCACGAACGCACTGGACCTGGTGCTGGGCACCGAGTGACTCCTGGCCCTCGCGGGCAATCGATGGCGGCGGGCGTCGCTCCCGGAGCGGGGGGCGGCGCCCGTCTCTCTTAGCGCTTGAGCTTTCTCGCCTGAACGAGCAGCGGGGCGCGCAGCGGGTCGTCCGCGTCGAGCGAGTCGACCAGGCCCTGGAGCGCTTGCGCGGCGGCGGCGAGGTGCGACTTGGCCGGAGGGAGCACCTCGGCCGCGGCCAGGTGCACCCGCCAGGCGGCGAGCGGTGCGGGCTCGGGGGCGAGGTGGGCGAGCGCGCGTTCCATCTCCTCGCGCGCGCGCTCGTCGTCGCCCGCGCGTTGCGCGATCTCGGCCAGCGTGCGGCGGCCCAGCGCGGCGTAGGTGCGTTCGCCGGTCGCCTCGGCGCGCTCGACCAGCGCGGCCGCGCGCGCTCGCGCCGCGTCGAGGTCGCCGCGGACCAGGTCGGCGCGCGCGCCGCCGGCGGCGGTGACCATCTCGGCGACCCAGCTCATCAGCGCGCGCTCGGCGCCGTCGGCGAGCACCTGGTCGAAGTGCGCCAGCGCCTGGGCCTCGTCGCCGCGCTCGAAGCTGGCGCGGCCCAGCACGGTGCCCGCGAGCTGGCGCGCGACGACGTTGTCGAGCTCGCGGGCGCGCTCGAGCGCCGCCTCGGCTCGCTCGGTCGCGCCGTCGAAGTCGCGCGCCTCGATGTGCAGCCAGGCCTCCAGCACGCGGAAGAGCACGCTCCACGTCGCGTGCCCGTTGCGCTCGGCGAGCCCGAGCGCTTCGGCCAGCGTGCGGCGCAGCTCTCCGAAGGCGCCGGCGTGCAGCAGCGACCAGGCGAGGAAGTAGTGGCCGAGCAGGTAGTCGAACGAGTCGCCGACGGCGAGGCAGCTCGCGATGCCCTCGCGCGCGACGCTCGCGGCGTCGCGGTAGCGGCCGCCGAGGGCGTGGAACCAGCCCAGGCGCACGCCATGCAGGCTCTCCAGCGCGCGGTCGCCGGCCTCGCGCGCGGTGGCGAGCGCCAGCTCGCATGCGGCCGCGTCCTCGGGGCTGCGGCCCGTCCACAGCAGGTTCCAGTAGCCGGCGTAGCCGTGTGCGTGCCGCCGGAGGAGCCCGTCCTCGAGCGCCTCGCTCTCGCGCTCGGCCGCCGCGATCGCACTCAGGCAGCGCTCGCGGTCGTGCCACGACGACGAGCTCGCCTCGAGCAGCAGCGCGTGCACGGTGCCCTCGCGGTCGCCCGCCTCGGCGGTCGCCGCGCCCATCGGGCGGAAGGCCTCGCTGGCGCCCGGCATGTCGCCCATCGAGCGCAGGACGATACCGAGCTGCTCCAACAGCTTCGCGCGCAGCGCCGCACGCCCGTCCGCGGGCAGGCTCTCGGAGAGCGAGAGCGCGCGCTCCAGGTGCGCCGCGGCCTCGCGGTTCGCGTAGCGCCGCGCGCACTCGCTGGCGGCGAGCTGCAGCAGCTCGATGGCGCGCGCCGGCTCGAAGCCGCGCTCGAACTCGAGCGCCAGCTCGCCGGCGATCAGGGCGATCTGCTCGCCGTAGGCTTGGACGCCGCGCTCGGCGTTGCGGCGGTGGTAGCCGCCCCGCCGGCCCGAGGGGATGCGGGCGAGCAGCGCCGAGGCGTACATCACGTGCGTGAAGCGGTAGCGGTGCGCGGGCGTGCCGTCGGGCAGCTGCTGCGTGCCCATCGGGGCCAGGAAGTGGCTGGTGCGGACCAGCCGCTCGCAGGTCTCCTCGATCTCGTCCTGGTCGCGCTCGAGGATCGCGGCGGCGGCGGCGGTCGCGAACTCGACGCCGGCGACGCTCGCGGCTTCGAGCACGCGCTGCTCGTCCTCGCTGCGCAGGTCGACCATGTCCTCGATCAGCGCGAGCACACCGTCGGGGACGCGCTCGTCGCCGAGCGTACCGGTCAGGCGCCAGGCGTCCTCCTCCTCGTACAGGAGCCCGCGCTCCTGCAGCGAGTCGACCAGGTTGACGAGGAACAGCGGGTTGCCGTCGGTGCGCGCGTGGATCCACGGCGCGAGCTCGTCGGGCGCGGGCAGCGGCGCGAGCAGCGCGGCGACCGCCGCGCCCACGTCTTCGAGGGACAGCCGCGAGAGCGCGATCTCGCGGCTCAGCCGGTGCGCGGCGAGTGTGCGCTTCACGCGCCGCAGCGGGTGGTCGCGCAGGGCCAGGTCGGTCGGCCGCACCGTCAGCAGGAGGAGCAGCCGCGACGGGCCGGGTCGACGCGCAAGCGCGGCGATGAGGTCGACGGTCGACGGGTCGGCCCAGTGCAGGTCCTCGAGCATCAGCACGAGCGTGCGCGTCGTGGTGAGCGCCTCGAGCGCCTCGGCCATCTCGCGCAGCATGCGCTCCTGCGTGGCGCCGAAGAGCTCGCGCTCGAGCGGCTCGCGGTCGTCCGGCGCCACCAGCCACGGCAGCTGGGCGAGCCAGGTGGGGGCGTGGCGCTCTAGGACCGGGACGAGCTCGCTCCGCTCGGGCCCGCGCGAGAGGTGCGCCAGGGCTTCGAGGACCGGTAGGTAAGCCTCGCGCGGACCGAACTGATCGAGGCACTGCCCGCGCGACACCCAGCGGTCGCGCGCGGGCGCGAGCCCCGCGAGGAAGGACTCGGTCAGCGACGTCTTGCCGATGCCGGGTCCGCCCTCGACGAAGACGACCTGGCGCTCGCCGCGGTGGGCGGCGTCGAGCGCGCGGGCGAGCTCACCGAGCTCCTCGTCACGGCCCGCGAGCGCCGCTTGCACGGGCCCCGCCGACGCCTGGGCCGCGGCGGTGACCGCGTGCGTGGTTGTACGCCCCAGGAAGCGGTAGCCGCGGCGATGGACGGTCTCGATGAAGGTCGGCTGCTTCATCGTGTCGCCGAGCGCGACGCGCAGCTCGCGCACGCAGACCTTGAGCACCGCGTCCCCGACCACCGCGTCGGGCCACACGGCGTCCATCAGCTCACTCTTGGTCAGGATCCGGCCGGGGTTGTCGGCGAGATAGCGCAGCAGCGCGTAGGCCTTCGGCCGCAGCGGGATCGCCTCGCCCGCCTTCCAGAGACACTCGTTGCTCGGGTCGAGGCGGAAGTCCCCGAAGGAGAGCTCCGTTGCGGTGGACATGGGGGGCTGAGCGGCAAGGTTACGGCCTTCTGGATCACCGTAACCCCAATACTACCGCGTTCCAACCTCGCCCTCAGGATGCGCCGGCGGGGGGGGCCTAACTTGCGCAGGTCGCGTGGCAGAAGCGCGACACCGGGCGGCCCCGACCGCCCGTCCCTTCCAAGGACAACCGAGAGAAAATCAAGGACCTAGCAACGTCATGAAAACGCAAAGCATCCTCCGTCCCCAGACCGCGCTCTTTGCCGCCGCCCTCGTCGCCGCTCCCGTGGCCTGGTCGGCGGCCTCGCTGCTGCTTCCCAACCTGATCATCGGCCAGGACAACAACAGCGGCGAGAACACCTTCCTCCAGCCCGAGGATCCGGCGCTGTCCGGCGGCGGCCGCGACCAGACCCTCAAGTTCGGCGACATGCTCTTCGGCACGAACTCCGACGACGTGATCCAGGGCCGGCTCGGGACCGACGTGATCGTCGGCTCCGAGGGCAACGACGTGCTGATCGGCGGCACCGAGCACTTCAACTCCGAGAACCGCGACCGCGCCTTCGGCGGCCCCGGCTACGACGCTTTCCTGTGGTCGCCGGGCGACGGCTCGGACTTCTTTGACGGCGGCGAGGACCTCGACGTCGTGGTGCTGGGCCTGATGGGCGAGCTCGACGACCAGGGCCAGCTCTTCTTCGGCGTCACCAACGACGAGGCCGCCGGCGACGTGGTCTTCGACCCCGCCACGGGGCTGCCGAGTATGGACCTCGTCAACTCGCCCGGCTTCTGCGAGGTGGTCGACCCGTCGTCCTCCGCGGACGCCGCGACCGAGCTCGCCGACCTGGGCCTCGACCGCCTGGTGAAGTTCTTTATCCGCGGCGTCGCCGACTCGTTCGCGGCGGGCGAGCAGACCGAGGACAACGGCCTGCGCGTGACGCTGCACCTCAAGGACGTCGAGTTCCTGGTCTGCACCAGCCGCGAGGGCGGCGTGGTCGAGGCCTTCGACCTGCGCACGACCCCGCCGACGCAGATCCGTCCGAGCCGCGTTCCGGTCCCGGCGATCGCGGACATCCTGAAGTAGGGCCTCCTGGTTCTTGGGGCCCTTCGCTCGCGGCGGGGCGGGGGAGACCCCCCCGTCCCGTCCCCTTTTCCGCGGCCGCCGCCCGTCCGCCGGGGGCCACGAGCCCCAGGCCCCCGGGGGCTTCCCCGGGCGTGCCGCGGGGCGGCCGACGCGCGGGTGGG
>JBCCGI010000076.1:0-39256 GCA_039029355.1 Planctomycetota bacterium | reverse complement strand
GCACGATGCGCGGGCCGCCCCCGCCCCTGTCCGCCCAGGACCAGGAGCGCGGGCGGCTCGCCGTTTCCGCGGAGCTACGAGTCGCTCGCGCGCGCTGCGCTGCGGCGCTGAAGCGCGATCGAGACCAGCATCAGGAGGAGCGCGAGGACCCCGAAGGCGATGCCGACGCGAAAGAGGAGGCTGCTCTTCGATGCGCCCTCGCCCGCGGTCGCCTCCGACTCGGTGCCGTCCGGCCCGGCGCCGAGCGGCGTGAGCTCCGGGCTGGCCGCAGGCGCCTCGGGCGCGGGGGGCGGAGCGGCGACGGCGCGCTCGGGGAACACGGGTCGCTGCCCCAAGCCGAGCACGTAGATCAGCCCGGCCTCGGTCGGCACGGCGAACAGCCCCGACTCCATCGACTTGACGCGCGCGAAGCGCGCCGCCTCGGCCGGCGACTCGCCCGCCGACAGGCGCTCGTGGAACCAAGCGCTGAAGCGCGTGGCCGGACCGAGGAAGAGCTCCTGATCGCTGAGCAACACGGTGCTCGCGCCCGCGAAGAGGAACGCGCCGCCCATGTGTCCGGTGGCCTCGTCGCCGCGCCGCACCGGCCCGCTGCCCGCCTTGCAGGAGGTCAGCACGACCAGCTCCGGCGCCGACACTCCCTCGATCGCATCGCACGTGACGAGCCCGTCGTAGCCCCCGCCGGGCGTCAGCACCAGCGTCGGGCTGCGCTCTAGTTCCGCGTCGAGCACGGTATGCGCGACGACCTGCAGCACGCGCGCGCGCGCCGGCTCATCGGCGGGGAACACCCCGGGCACGGTGACGCTTTCGCGCAGCAGCGCCTCGGCGGCTCCGGGTCGGTACGCGGCGAGGATCGGCTCCTCTTCGGTCGTCCAGGGCAGCTCCGCGACCGACTCCCAGCGCCCGCGCGCGGCCTCGCTCGGCAGCGGCGCGGCGGCTAGCACCAGGTCCAGCTCGGGCGCCGGACCGCGCGTCTCGACGCGACGGTGAAGCGCAACGCCGAGCGGCAGCGAGGGAAGCCGGTCGACGGCCCTGGCGAGTCCGATGTAGGGCGCCTCGCCCACCGGAAGGTACTCGAAGGGAAGCCGGCCGAAGAGCCCTGCACCGACCAGCGTGATCCCGTTCCAGCCGCCGACGCGCGCGGAGGTCGCACCGGGGAGGAGCTCCTCGGACAGGCGCCGTGCGAGCTGCCGCTCGCGCATGGGGTTGCGCGACTCGATCGCCGCGAGGTGATCGAGTCGCAGCCGGTTCAGCACGTGCTCGGGCGCGGCGGCGGCGTGGCGGACTTCGCCGCGCTCGATCAGGAAGACGTGGCTGCGACGCGGCGCGGGTACCAGCGCGACCACCCCCCGCCCGGCGTCCAGCAGCTCGGCCTGCACGTCCTCGACGCCGATCTCGGGGCTGCCCAGCCTGCGGAGCAGCGTGCCCTGGGCCTGGGCGAGCATCAGCCAACCCAGCGCGGTCTGCGCGCCGCCGTCCGGGTCGACCGCGAGCTCGACGCGGAAGAGCTCGCTCAGCCACTCGCGACGCGACGGGTGGTGCAGAAAGCCCAGCCCGCCCACGCGCGGCGGGATCGAGCTCCAGAGCGCGACCCGGTCGCCGAAGGCCGAGGCGAGCTCGTCGCGGCACGCGCGCAGCTCGTCGGGCGCCGCGCCCCCCTCGACCGCCAGCCGCGCGGCGCAGGCCGCGACGTGGATCCGGTGCGGGCTACGGCTCGGCTTGGCCTCCGCGCTCTGCCAGCCAGCGAGCCGCTCGCGGGCCGCGTCCAGGTAGCGCGTCGCCTCGCCGGGCTGACCTTCGTCGAGCAGGATCTCGGTCAGCCGGGTCTCGACGCGCATGCGGTCGAGCTCCGGCAGATCACTATCGAGCGCTGCGAGGAGCGCGGCCCGCGCGCTCCCGGCCGGAGCCGCCGCTTCGCGCTCCAGGAAGATGCGCGCCTCCCCCAACGCGGCCAGCAACACCGCGTGCCCACCGGAACCGACCGGGTAGCGGTCGTCGTTCGTCAGCAGCTCCGCACACAGCTCGGCGGCGTAGGCGTGGTTGCCGCTGGCCACCGCGAGGTTCGCGCGGTGGATGTCGCTCGCGATCAGGTCCTTGAAGCTCACCGCGCCCATCGAGAGCAGCTCGGTGATACCGGCCGCCTCGCTCTCGATCAGCGGCGCCGCACGATCCGGCAGCCCCAGGTGCAGGTAGACCTGCCCACGCGTGCCCTGGATCCGGTACTCCAGCGCCTTCATCACATCGGGCATCAGCGCGGCCTCGGCTTCGTCGCAGCGGCGCAGCGCGTCGTCGTAGCTCGCAAGCCTCGATTCGGCCTCAGCCAGCCCGTGCAGCACGGCGGGACGTGCGCCCTTGGCGTCGGGAGCCGCGCGTAGAGCGTCGAGCAACACCTCGCGCGCCTCGCGAACCCGACCGCCGCCGAGCAGGGCTTCGCTGAGGTAGTAGCGCCCGTCGCACATCGCCTCCTGCTGGCCCCAAACGTCGGCAACCTCGACACAGCGCGCGAGCCAGGTGCGCCGCTGATCGAGGTTCGCCGAGGGAGCGAAGCGGCCGAGCGAGCGGTAGGTCGCGAAGGCCACGTAGTAGTAGCTGCCGCGCTCGGCTTCGCTGGACGCCGAGGCGATGCGCTCATCGACGATCTGCCCGATCTCGATCAGGCCGTCGGCCGCCGCCTCGCGCTCGGCGGGATTGCCCGCGCGCAGCGGACCGGCGAGCTCGAGCGAGCGGTTCTTGAGCTCGGTGCGCGTCTGCCCGCCGACCGCCGCGGCGAGCAGCAGGACGGCTAGCGCCGCTCGGACTCCGCCTCGGCCGAATCGAGCAGCTCGCCGTTGACGTCGAGGAGGCGCACCTCCCACGCGATCCGGTCCGGCCAAAGCGATGTGTCGGTGGGCTCCCATCGAGGTTCCTTCAGGTTGAGCGCGCGAGCAATCGGTTCGGCGGTCACGTCGTCTCCGGGATAGACCACGACTTCGTAGCGCCCGCTGCCGGGCGCGGGCCCGGTCCAGCGGAACTCACCCCACGCCCCGACCTCGGCCGGGGGCTCCAGCAGGCGGATCGATCCTCCGCCGAGCGTGCCACCACGACCTCCGCCCTCTTCGCCCGCATCGCCCGAGAAGTGCAGCAGCAAGAGCACCAGCGCGGCGGCCGCGGCGAGCCCGGCGGCGATGCGCAGAATCGGCGCGAGCCCCCAGGCCTGCGGCGGTCGGTTCTCGGCCATCAACCGGCGGAGGTGCTCCTCCGCGGCCCGCTCGCCCGGAACCGAGTCCATGCGACCAACCTCGGCCAGGACCTGCCGGGCCTCGGCGCCGATGTCGTCGAGCAGATCGGCCGAGTCGAGCAGATCGTCGGTCTCGCCGACGTCGCCCGTCAGCTCGATCAGCTCGCGGCGCAGCTGCTCGTCGTTGCGGTTTTCCTCTCTCACTCAGCCCTCCTCGGGGCCCCGTGGCGCGTTGTCTGCGCCAGTAGGCCCTTCAGTTTCCTCAAACCGCGGTAATAGCGCGTCTTGACGGTGTTGGGCGAGAGCGAGAGCCGTTCGCCGATCGCGTCGAAGGTCAGTCCCTCGAAGTGCTTGAGGCGCAGGAGGTCGGCTTCTTCGGACTCCATGCCGTCCAGGGCCTGGAGGACGCGCTCGGTCTCGTCGGCAGGCTCGGCGCCTTGGGTCTCGGGCTCATAGGAAGAACCCTCTATGCCGTCCTCCACCAACTTGGGAAGCCTCTGCTTACCGCGGAGGGTGCGCATGAGCTCCAGATAGCAAAAGCGGTAGGCCCACGTCTCCAGCGCGGCCGCGCCGTTATAGGTCGGAAGCTTCTTCCAGAGCGCGGTCAGCACTTCCTGAGTGAGGTCCTCCAGCTCGTGCTCGGAGAGCGGGCGGCCGAGCTGGCCGTTCTTGTGGGCGAGGATGCGGGGAACGCAGCGCATGCGCTCGATGAAGCGCAGCTCGGCCTCGCGGTCGCCCGAAAGGACGGCCTGGACGAACCTGAGCGCGGCATCGGCTCGCTTCTCGGAAGACACGGGTAGAGCCTACACCACCGCGGGCGCGGCGCCCCCCCACGTGTCTGTCATCCGAGGTCCACCACGAACTCGCCTTCCTTCGCGATCGGGACCACCTGGCCCGGATCGTCGGGGCCAGACCGCCGCACGTCGAACGAGAGCGCGCCGCCGGCGACCCGCAGGCGCCGCACCTGCACCTCGCCGAACGGCAGACCCCTCAGATCCGGCCGCAGCACGACCCGCCGCGCGAGGGCGTCGGGGAAGAGCCCAAGGGCTCCACGAAGGAAGTGGAACGGGCTGGCCGCCGCCCAGGCTTGGGGCCGACACGAGATGGGCAGCTCGACCGCCCGCCCCTCGGTGTCGTCCGCGGCGAGGCCGCTGAAGAGCTCGGGCAGTCGGTGCTCGCCCATCTGTGCCCCAGCGCTCAGGATGCCGCTCGCGATCCGGTTCGCCTCGGTCCGGAAGCCGCGGCGGTGCATGCCGAACGCCACCAGCGCGTTGTCGTGCGGCCACACCGCGCCGCGCTGGTAGCGGAAGGGCGAGTAGGCGACCGAGCCGGTCGAGAGCGTACGCAGCCCGAAGCCGCTGAAGCTGTCGGGGCGCATCAGGCGCTCGACGACGGCCTCGCGGTGCTCGACGGCGACGATGTCGCTGGTGAGGCAGTGGCCCTGGTTGGTGCCGACGCAGTCGAGCCGGCGCCCCTGTCCATCGACGCCCATGGCGAGACAGCCCTCTTCAGGCCACCAGAAGGCCTCGGCGAACTTCTCCTTGAGCCCGTCGGCGACGGTCCGGCAGTCCTCGGCGACCGAGGGGTCGTTGAGCAGGCGGAACATGCGCTCGCAACCGAGCAGCGCGTCGCGCGCGTAGCCCTGGAACTCGATCATCGCAATCGGGTAGGCGGGCTCCGACCCGTCGCCCATCGTGACCGCGGCCTTCTCGCCGTCCTTCCAGCCGCGGTGCGCGAGCCCCTGCGCGCCGCCCTTGGCGTCGCGGTAGTCGAGCAGCCCGTCGCCGTTCGTGTCGCCATAGGTCGCGCACCAGTCGAGGACGCCGCGCAGCACGGGCTCCATCTCGCGCACGAAGTCGACGTCGCCCGACCACAGCAGGTATTCGTCGAGCAGCACCGGGAAGAGCAGCGAGGCGTCGATCGACGCGTACGCGTACGGATAGTCGTCGGGCCGGCTGCGCTCTCCGCGGCGGATCTCGTGCGGGATCTTGCCGGGCTCCTCCTCGCTCAACCGGTGGACCTTTTGGCCCTGGTGGCGCGCCAGCTCGGCCAGCGTCCAGCGCGCCTGCTCCGGCAGCATCATCAGGAACTCGAGCGAGGTCAGGAGGCCGTCGCGGCCGAACGGCGTGACGAAGTGCGGGATGCCGGCCGCGAAGAAGCCGGTCTCACGACCGGTCCACGTCCACAGCATGCGCAGGTCGTCGGCGCTGCGCGCGAGCAGCTCGTTGGTCTCCTCGTCGTCGGTCGACACCTCGGGCAGCGAGCGCCTCCAGGCGCCGACGGCGCGCTCGACCTCGGCCTCGGCCAGCTCGGCGGTCGGCGCGGCGAGGGTCCCCTCGCCCACCAGACCGCCGATGCGGAGCTCGACCTCGAAGGGCTCGCCGGGCGCGAGGCGCAGCGGGAAGGCGATCAGGCCATCTCCGTCCCACTCGAACGGGCGCGAGGCCGACACCAGCACCGACACCTGGAAGTCGTCGGGGCCGCGATAGTGGACGAACAGCGTGTCGTCGCGCGGGCGTTCGGTTTCGAGCTCGCGGTCCCAGCCATCGCGCAGCAGGCCGCGCACCTCGGCCACGTCGGCCAGCTCGAAGCTGATGAGGATCTCGAGCGGCCCTTCGAGGGCTTCCGCGGTGTGGTTGGTGAGACGCAGCGACTCGACGTAGCCCGCGCGCGACACGCGCTTTTCGGACTCGAGCACGACCGCGCCCGGCGGCAGATCGGTTGCGAACGTCGCATTCGAGCACGACATGCGCAGCCGCTGGTTCTCGGACGCGTCGACCCACAGGGCGGGCAGCTCTAGGCCGGCGAAGCGGACCTCGAGCAAATCCACGAGGCGCACGTCCTCGAGGAACACGCCCTCCATTTCTTCGGGGCGCGCCTCGATCCACCCGCTCGCGCCAAAGCAGGCGAACCAGTAGCCCTCCTTCAGGACGTAGCGCGGCGGTTTCATCGAAGCGTCAGTCGAGCTCGCGGACGCGCAGCTCCTTCACCTCGACCACCGAGCCGTCGTGGTGCTGCTGCAGGGCGATGTGGCCGGGTCCGTGGCGACGCTCGGCGTCCACGTAGTCGGCGAAGATCACGCCGTTCACGCGGATCATGACGTGCGTGCCCTCGTCGACGTCGCGGCAGGTGACGTGGTAATCGAACCAGGTATCCGAGGAGACGAGGTGAGTCTTGATCGGCACGAGCCCGTACAGGCTGCCGGTCTTCTGCGGGTCGGCGTACGAGCTGTTGATCTGCGCCTCGTAACCCGCCGGCCAGCCGTCGCCGTAGGCCGTGCGGAAGTAGAGCCCCGAGTTGCCGCCCACGTTGATCTTCACGCGCGCCTTGATCTCGTGGTCGCCGTAGTCGCTGCGCGGGCTGAAGATGTGCCCGCGCGGGCCCTCGCCGATCAGCACGCCGTCGTCGAGCGTCCAGATGGCCTCGCCGCTGGTCTTCCAGCCTTCGAGCTCCTCATCGTCCTCGGTCCACAGGTACGTCCAGCCGGCCTCCTCCTCGCCGCCGGCGCTCGGACGCACGCGGACGTTGCCGAAGGCGACGTGGGTGCGCGCCCCCTGCAGCACCAGCGGGCCCGCGGCGACCTCGGGCCCCTCGAGACCCGCGGTCGGCCCGGGCAGCTCGACGTTCTCGTGCAGCAGCGTGCCGTCCATCTGCACGCGCAGGATGCGCGCGTTCTCGACCTTGCGGCCGGCAGCGTCGAAGCGCGGTGCCTGGAAGTCGACGTCGACCTTGTGCCACTGCCCCTCGTTCGAATAGGCGTGAAAGCGCGGCGCGGCGCCATCGAAGCCCGCGCCCGCGGCGATGCCGCCGCAGTGCTCGGGGGTCAGGCGGCGGTCCGGGTCGCTGTCGCGCAGGTCGATCTCGTACCGGCCCATCAGCAGGATCCCCGAGTCGCCGCCGTCGGGCAGCATGAACTCGGCGTGGATGCGCGCGTCGCCGAAGAGCTGCTTGCTGGCGTAGTCGGTCGGCGCGTCGTTGCCGGTGTTCGTCAGGGCGTTGACGCCCTTCTTGACCATCAGGCGCGTCGTGTCGTCGGGGTCGAGCTCGGCATCGACCAGCTCCCACCCCTCGTGCGTCCAGCCGTCGGTCGCGTCGCCGAAGGTGAGGCGCAGCCAGCCCTCCTCGCCGCTCTCGCGCCCCGGCGGAGGCGGCACGATCTTGACGACGTGATCGGGAGTCGGCTCGCCCTCGGGGAGCTGATTGATGGTGTACGCGAACTCGTTGTGCAGGAGCGGCGAGCCGTCGTCCGCGGCGACGTCGAAGAGCTCGACCCGCGCCATCTTGCCGGGGGTGAGGTCGGCGCGGATCGTCAGCGTCCGCCGGTCGGGCGACAGGCCCAGCGCGAAGGGCTCGACCGTCTCGAGCGCGCGCTCGGGCGAGCCGTACTCCCACCAATAGTCGTAGTCGTACTGCACCAAGCGGACCGACTCGGGCGCGACCTCTCCGGCGAGCGGCTTGGTGAACTTCACCTCGAAGCCGCGCTGCAGCAGGTGGACGCCCTCGATCTCCATCGGCGTCACGCCGGTCCAGCGGATGCGCGCCAGGCCCGAGGCGGGCGGCAGGCCGCCCCAGCCGCGGTTCGTCATGCCGACGAAGAGCGTGGCGTCGGGAGCGAAGCGCACGCGGCACGCCGAGCCGAGCTTCTGGCGGAAGGGCACCACGGCGCCCTGATACTCGCCGCGCACCCGCTCGAGCATCACGCGCAGCACCATGCCGTTGGTCAGCTCGGCCAGGAACATCTGCCCGCCGAAGGGGCCGAAGGCGCCGCCGGTCGTATCGGGCACCAGGTTGCCGGGCGAGCGCGACCACTTGTACGGCAGCCACACCGCCGCGTCGGCGCGCGCGTTCGCGGCCTCCGGCGGGACCGTATCCGAGGGCTCGGCCTGCGCCTCGCGGTAGGCGGGCGTCCACGCGAGCGAGGCCGGGTGGCCGTAGAACTCGCCCTCCTTCAGGTGGAAGATCGGCGACACCGCCATCCAGTCGCCCTGGTTGTCGGTGACGAACAGGTCGCCTTCGGCGTTGCGGTCGATGCCGCAGGGGCTGCGGAAGCCGCTCGCGACCGGCGTCACCTCGCCGTCGGGCGAGATGCGCAGCACCCAGCCGCGCCACGGCACGGTGGACTTGCCGTGCCACCACTTCGGCGCGAAGAAGGACACGTTGAGGCTGACGTAGAAGTTGCCGTCGTCGTCGACCGGTAGGCCGTAGGCGAACTCGTGGTAGTTGCCCGACAGCCCCCAGCCGTCGCAGACGGTATCGATGCGGTCGCACGAGCCGTCGCCGTCGGTGTCGAGCAGCCGCGACAGCTCGCCGCGCTGCACCACATACACGTGGCCGTCGACGACGCTCAGGCCGAGCCCTTCGTTGAGCCCCTCGGCAAACAGGCGGAAGCGTGCCTCGGCGGGGTCGTCGGCCAGCGGGTTCTCGACGATCCACACCTGCCCGCGGCGAGTGCTCAGCACGAGGTTGCCGTCGGGCAGGAAGTCCATGCCTCCGACCTCGAGCACTTCGCCGGCCGGCGGGGTGAGGTAGTCGACGGCGTAGTAGTCCGCCTCGGCGCCCTGGAGAGCGAGGGAGAGCAGCAGCGCAATCACCGGCTCACCTCCTCTCGGAAGCGGGCGGCGAGCTCGTCGTTCCAGTCGTAGGCGACGAGCGCCGTCAGCTCCATCGCGGCCTTGGCGCCGGGCTCCAGCTCGTACCGCACCTCGTACACCCCCTCGTTCTGTCGGAAGCTGCGCCCGTCGGGCGCCAGGCTCACTCCGGCGACCTCGTACATGCCGTCCTCGCGGCGCCGGACGGTCCACTCGCGCCCGGGCGTCGCGAAGGAGTCCACGCGCACCGCCGCGCCGTAGGCCTGCAGTCGCTGGAACACGGTCCCGGCGCGCAGCGCCTCGAGCTCGAAGCGGCGCGAGAAGCCGGCTCCCAGCGAGCTACCCGCCGGCGCGGGCACCTCGCGCACGCGCGCGACCGCGGCGCCGTCGGCGCGCAGCTCGTAGCTGAGCCCGCCTGCCTGCGCGTCGATCCAGGTGCTGCGCAGCTTCGCCGCGAGCGGACCGAAGCCCGCGAGGCGGAAGGGAGCCCGCGGCGCGCCGTCCTCGACCAGGTGCACCACGCGGCCCAGCGGCTGCAGCGCCGTCCCACCGCGCCCGGTCCAGTCGCGCCGGTCGACGAAGCCACCCTGGCGCAGGCCGAGCAGCCGCACGTCGTCGGCGCGGTACTCGAACGTGAAGCCCTCGGGCCGGCCCAGGAGGAGCCCGCGCGGGACCGGCTTCAGCCCGTCGGCGATCGGCGGCAGGTAGCCGCGCACGAACACCGGCTTGTCGGCCACCGCGAGCACCGTTTGCTCGGGGTCGACCGCCTCGATCGGCGGGCCGAGCGACACGACATGCGCGGCGAGCGCCTCGCGCTGGGGCTCCGAGAGCGAGCTCTCAAACGACGGCATCGGCGTCCCCGGGATGCCGTAAGTGATCGTGCGGAAGAGCGCGTCGGGCGTGTTGCCGTAGCTGAACCCGCCATCGCGGAAGCTGCGGGCGGGGCGGTCCAGCTGCGTCCAGCCGTCGCCGTCGCCCTTCTCGCCGTGGCACGAGGCGCAGTTGGTCTGGAAGAGCGCGTCGGCGTCGATCTCCTGTGCCGCGCTCGACGGCGCGCACAGCGCGGCGGCCGCGAGGCACCAGC
This sequence comes from Planctomycetota bacterium, assembly GCA_039029355.1. Taxonomy (GTDB): domain Bacteria; phylum Planctomycetota; class UBA1135; order UBA1135; genus JBCCGI01. The sequence goes on along the minus strand of JBCCGI010000076.1, from coordinate 29,370 downwards.
GTAGCTTCGTCATCGTCTGTCTCCGGGGGGGGCTGAAGGCTCCGCAGGGTACGGCGCGGGCTTGCTCAGGAGCCAGCCGAAACCGTAGGCCACGGCGAGCCCGATGGGCGCGTTCCAGGGCCAGGCCAGCCGTAGCCCGTCCCACAGCGACAGCGCGACCAAACCCGCGCCACCGGCCGCGAGCAGGGCCACGCGCGCATCGCGCAGGCGGACGAGCCCCAGCACCACGAGCGCCGCGGCGAAGACCGCGCAGGCGGTGCGGCTCGCGGACGTATGCCAGGCGACCGCCACCACCGTCATCGCTGCGAGCGGCGCCGACCACGCATAGCCACGCCCGTCACGCCCTCCCGGCCAGAGCGCGAGCAGCACGCCCGCGAGCAGCGCCCCCACCGTGTAGCCCGCCATCGCCAGCGCGAGGTCCAGGATCGAGGGGTAGCGCGCGTGCGCCCGCTCCATCTGTACGGCGAGCACGCACAGGAGCACCCCGAAGACCACGACGAGCACACGCGATGTACGCACGCTTCGCAGCCGCTCGGGCACGACCGTTGCCAGCGCGGTCTGGCTGAGCGCGGCCAGGATGGAGTCCAGCGACGAGATCGCCGCCGCGAAGACGCCCGCGACGATCAGCCCGCGCAGCCCGGTCGGCACCGCCTCGAGGATGAAGATCGGGAAGATGCGGTCCCCCTTCTCCTCGTAGAGCGCCAGCGCCTCGCCCTCCAGCGGATGCGCCTGGTAGTACGCGAAGAGCGCCATGCCGAGGAGCGCCGCCAGCGCCGTCACCACCAGCGCCGCGTTGCTCGCCACGATCGCCCGCCGCGCGTCGCGTGCATCGCGGCAGCAGAACAGTCGCTGGGCGAGCAGCTGATCGGTCCCGAAAGCCCCCACGCCCCAGATCGTGTAGGCGAAGAGCGCCGCCCAGAACGTGTAGGCCTTGGCCGGATCGGTGTCGAAGTCGAGTAGCCGCAGCTTGCCGGCGTCGCGCGCCGTCGCGAGCACCTCGGCCGCGCCGCCGTCGACGCCCGCGGTCGCGGTCGCGATCGAGATCGCGATGCCGACGAGGAACACCACGAACAGCATGGCGTCGGTCCAGATCACGGTCGCCATGCCGCCCAGCCAGGTCCAGACGACCGACACCGCGCCGATCGCCGCGACCGACGCCGCCAGGGGCGGCACGCCGACGCGCTGCTCGAGCGCTGCCAGCTCGCCGTGGAGCAGCACCTCGAGCACGACCGCGGTCAGGTAGACGCGCGACGCCTGTGCCAACACGCCGCCCGCGGAGAACAGCGCGCTCGCCGCGCGGCGCGCGCCGACTCCCAGCCGCTCGCCGACCAAGTCGTAGGGGCTGTAGAGCTCGCGCTCGAAGTAACGCGGCACCAGCGCGTACCCGACGATCAGCCGCGCGATCAAGAGCCCGAACACGCCGAGCTGCAGGTAGGTCAGGTCGCCTCCGTCGCGGAACACGACGAACGGTAGGCTGACGAAGGTGATCGCGCTGACCTCGGTCGCGACGATCGAGCCCGCGACCGCCCACCAGGGCAGCCGCCGCCCGCCGAGGAAGTAGTCGCGGAGCGTCGCCTGCCGACCGGCAAGCCGCTCTCCGAGGAGCGTCGTCAGGGCCAAGAATCCCCCGACGACCGCCCAGTCGACCGCGCCGAAACCGCTCACGTGGGCGTGGTCGTAGCATGCCGCGCGGACGCGCGCCACGCCGCGGCGGATGCGGGCGGCTCAGCGCCCGCGGATGGGCTTCGCTCGGGACCCGGGCGAAGCGCTCGGTCTAGCCGAAGGCGAGGCTGACGAGAAACGGAAGCAGGTGGGCGAGAACGGTGATGGCGTAGCGCATGCGGGACACCTCCTGGACCCCGATTCTAGACGCTTGCACGTAGCACGGGAGGGCAGGATACCTCGCTCGAACGAAGCCCCCGGCGCTAGAATGCCGGGCCGCACCCAGCAGGATGAAAGCCAACCCGATCCCCGCCCTCACGCTGCTGCTCGCCGCCTGTGCGGGCACCCCCGCCCGTCCCACGACCGAGCACGCCGAGCCCGCGGCGCGCGCCGTCGCCGAAGCGGTCGTCGAACGCATGGGCGGCTGGGAGGCCTGGGACTCCACCCGCTACCTGCGCTGGCGCTTCTTCGGCCGCCGCGAGCACTGGTGGGACAAGGCGACCGGCGACGTGCGCATCGACACCGGGGACGTGCTCCTCCTGATGAACCTCGGCACGCGGCAGGGCCGCGCCTGGCGCGACGGGGTCGAGGTACAGGATCCGGACGCGCTCGCCGAGTTGCTCGAGCAGGGGTACGGCTGGTGGGTCAACGACTCCTACTGGATGTTCATGCCGTACAAGCTGCTCGACCCCGGCGTGCATCTGCGCGACCTCGGCGCGGGCTCGCTCGCCGACGGCCGCGACGCGCGGGTGCTCGAGCTCACGTTCGACACGGTCGGCCTGACGCCGGACAACCGCTACGAGGTCTTCGTCGCCGCGGACTCCGGGTTGGTCGAGCAGTGGTCGTTCTACGCGAGCGCCACCGACGAGGCCCCGGCCTTCACCGGGCCCTGGACCGACTGGCGGCCCTTCGGCGACCTGTGGCTAGCGGCAAGCCGCGGACGCGGGGCCGACTGGTACATCGCCGCGCCGGCGGAGCTGCCGCGCGAGCTCTTCACGAGCCCCGACGACGTCCCGGAGGAGCTCCAGGGCTGATGCCGCGTCCGCTGAGCTCTCAGATCGCCGACTGGGTCGTTCCCTGGCGGCGGCGCGAGTGGCCGATCGACTGGGCCGCCGAGCTTGGGCGCGACGCCCCGCTCGCGCTCGAGATCGGCTTCGGCAACGGCGAGTTCCTCGAGCGCGAGGCCGCGCGACGGCCGGATCGGAACCACGTCGGGATCGAGCTCTCGTGGACGTCGGCGACGTACCTCTTCCGGCGGCTCGACCGCGGCGCGACGCCGAACGTGCGGGTGCTGCTGGCGAACGCGGAGCTGGCGCTGCAGCTTCTATTCGCCCCGGGATCGCTCGATGAGGTCTTCATCAACCACCCGTGCCCATGGCCGAAGGAGCGCCACCACGGACGCCGGCTGGTTCGGCCCGAGACGCTCCCGCTCCTCGCGAGCCGCATGGCGCCGGGCGCGCCGGTGACGATCGTGACCGACCACGCGGCCTATGCGGAGTGGATCGCCGAGACGCTCGAAGGCCAGACCGCGCTACGCCCGGTGCACGGCGCGACCGAGATACCCGAACCGCCCGGCCGCGAGACGACCAAGTACCAGCGCAAGGCGATGGCCGCCGGCGTACCGATCCACTACTTTCCCTGGCGCAAGGCGTCCGAGCCCGATGGGCCCGTGCCGGCGCTCCTTTCCAAGGACCCCCTCTCCGCGATGCCCAGCCTCACCCTGACGGCCCGCACCGCAGAAGCGGCGCCGGCCGACCTCTTCGCCGGCTTCGAGACCACCTCCCAGCGCCTCGACCAGGACGGCGTCCTGATCGTCGTGAAGCTGATCGCGGCCTTCCGGCGCGAGGACCGCGCCTCGTGGCTGGTCCACGCGCTGGTGCAGGAGGATCGCCTGCAGCAGGAGCTCGCCATCGAGGTCGCGCCGAACCGGGATGGAGGACTGCTGCTGAAGCTCTCCTCGCTGGGCTACGCGCACGCGACGACGGGGGTGAAGGCCGCGATCTGGTGCCTGGGTGCGTGGCTCACCCAACGGCATCCGGAGCTCGCGATCGCGCACCACACCCTGGGAGAGCGCGTCGCCGCGCAGGGGGTCGGCTGATGCTGCGCGTGCTGCAGGTGGGGCTCGGCCCGCTCGGCCAGAAGGTCGCGGGCGACCTGATCGCGCGCGAGCTCGGCACGGTCGTCGCCGCGGTCGACCCGGCGGCCGAGATCGTGGGGCAGCCGCTGTCGGAGCTGGTGCCGGGCGCGGGCGAAGGCGAGGTGCTGAGCGTGGTCGAGGAGGTACCCGCCGACGAGCCGATCGACGCCGCGGTGGTGACGACGCTGTCCGACCTGGACGCGATCATGCCGACGATGCGCGCGCTGCTCGACCGCGGGTACACGGTGGTCAGCACGTGTGAAGAGCTGGCCTGGCCGTGGCTGCGACATCCGATCCACGCGCAGGAGCTCGGCGAGCGCGCCGTGCGGAACGGCGGACGCGTGCTCGGGACAGGCGTCAACCCGGGCTTCCTGATGGACGCCTTCCCGGTCGCGGCGGCGACGGCGTGCCACTCGGTGTCCTCGGTGCGGGTCACGCGCCTGCAGGACGCGTCGCCGCGCCGCGTCCCGTTCCAGCGCAAGATCGGCGCCGGCCTCGACGACGCGGGCTTCGCGGCTCGCCGCGCCGACGGCTCGCTGCGGCACGTCGGGCTGGGCGAGTCGCTGCATCTCGTCGGGCACTACCTGGGCCTGCGCTTCGACCGCTGGGACGAGGAGCTGGAGCCGGTGCAGGCCGAGCGCGAGCTCGAGTGCGCCCTCGGGACCATCCCCGCAGGCCACGCCGCCGGCGTACGCCAGGTCGCGCGCGGCTGGACCGGCGACCGCCTGACCGCGGAGCTCATCTTCCAGGCCGCGATCGGCCAGGAGAACCCGCACGACCGCGTCGAGATCGAGGGCGAGCCTCCGGTCGACCTGGTCTGGCGCGGCGGCATGCACGGCGACACCGCGACGTCGGCCATCGTGCTCAACTCGATCCGCGCGCTGCGCGCGGCGGCGCCCGGGCTCCACACGATGGCCACGCTTCCGATGCAGGGCTGCGTGCGCCGGGGGGGTCGCTAGCGGTGGACGCGGCGCGCGTCAGATCGGAGATCGAGCGCTTCGATCCCCGGGTGCCGATCGAGCGCGCGACGACGCCTCCGGCGAGCTGGTATGTGCGCGAGGAGCTGCTCGAGCACGAGCGCGACACCGTCTTCCGCCGCGGCTGGGTCTTCGCCTGCCGCACGGACCAGGTGCGCGAGCCTGGCGCGTGCGTCGCGGCCGACGTGCTGGGCGACGCCTACCTCGTCGTGCGCGGGAGCGACGGCGAGCTGCGCGCGTTCCACAACGTGTGCCGGCACCACGCGGCGCGCCTCGTCGGCGAGGAGGCCTGCGTCGACGCGCTGGTCTGCCCGTACCACGGCTGGACCTACTCGCTCGACGGCCGGCTGAAGAGCGCGCCGCGCTCGGCCGGGATGGAGGGACTCGGCACGGACGCGCTTGGGCTGGTTCGGGTCCACGTCGAGGTCTGGGGGCCGCTGGTCTTCGTGCACGCGGGCGAGCCGCGCGAGTCGCTGGCGGCGCAGCTGGCCGAGCTCGCGCCGCTGCTGGATCCGAAGGAGTGCGCGGGCCTGCGCTGGGTCTTCCGCCGGCGCTATCCGATGCGCTGCAACTGGAAGGTGTTCGTCGACAACTACCTCGACGGCGGATACCACATCGCCCACCTGCACAAGGGGCTCGCGAGCCAGCTGGACCTCGCGACCTACCGCACGCGTGTGTTCGAGCGCTTCAACGTGCAGACGTGCGACGCGCACCGCGAGCCAGGCGTCGAGCTCGGTCGCGACCTCAGGGCGCGCATCGGCGACGGCGCGGTGTACGCCTGGCTGTATCCCAACCTCATGCTGAACCGCTACGGCCCGACGCTGGACACCAACCTGGTGCTGCCGGTCGGGGTCGACCGGTGCGAGGTGGTCTTCGACTACTGGTTCGACGGCACGGCCGAGGAGGCCGAGGCCTTCGTCCAGGACAGCATCGAGACCTCGGACGAGACGCAGCAGGAGGACGTCTGGATCTCCGAGCAGGTGCAGCGCGGCCTCGCCTCGCCAGCCTACGACCGCGGACGCTACGCGCCGGAGGTCGAGCACGGAATGCACCACTTCCACCGCCTGCTGGCGGCGGACCTGGCCGCTACTCGATAATCACGTCCTCGTGGTGGCGGCCGAGCGCGCGCGTGTAGCGCGCCATGATCGCGCGCTGCGTCGCGCCGACGTCGGGCGAGCGCTCGACGCCGAAGACCTCCTTCGGGAAGTCGAGCGCCTCCTGGATCTTCCAGATCTCCTCGTGCTTGTCGGGCGCCAGGATCCAGGCCGGATCGCCGACCGCCACCCAGCCGATGGGCACGGTGGCGCCGGCGGGTAGCAGCGTCTTGAGGTGCACGACGCCGTTGATGCGGACCTCGGCGCCCAACCCGATCCGCGCGCCGTTGAACACGGTGACGCCGGTCGCGATGAAGACGCAGTCGGCGATCTCACAGCCGGTCAGGTAGGCGCCCGGCCCGATCATCACCGAGTCTCCGATCTGCATCGGGTGCCTCGGTGTGCCCCGCACCACCGCGTTCTCCATCACGACGGTGTTGTCGCCGATTGTGACCGGCCCGCCGTCCGCGGTGACGACGGCGCCGAACAGCACGCGCGAGTTCTCGCCGATCGTGACGTCGCCGCTGACGACCGCGTTCGGTGCGACGTAGGCCGAGGGTGCGATCCTGGGGCGCTTGCCGTCGTTCTCTACGAGCATCGCCCCAGGGTGCGCCGCCGCCGACGAGCTGTCCAGCCCGCCCTTCGTCGCGCTTCCCCGAGCCCTAGAGGACGCCCTGATCCAGCACGTCGACGCGCACCCCGGTCGAGTTGCAGCGCACCTCGGGCACGTACATCGCGTGGCCGAGCACCGGGAGCGCATGGAACTTGCCCGGGACTTCGGCACGTAGCTCGTAGCGCATCTCCCAGACGCCCTGCGGCAGCTTGTCGACAAAGAGCGCCACCTTGCGGTCGCGCAGCTCCTGGTGGAGCCCACGCGTCCGGCCGGTGTAGCCCGGCTCACTGCGCCAGCCGTAGGCGGTGCGGCCAGACCCGGGAACGAGCAGCTCTTCGCGCGCCCCGTCGTCGACGAAGCGCCGCTGCACCTCGTTCGCCTTGAGCTCGCGCGCGACCATCCACTCGCCGCTCCGCTGCTGCACCGCCTCGAAGCCGGCGGGCTTCAGGTCCTCGAAGGCCAGGTACTCGAGGTGGTTCTTGGCCTCGACGGTGAGCACGACCTCGATGCGGTCCCCACTGGGCACGCTCGCGCCGTCCTCCAGCTTCTCCTTCTCGTACACGACGCCCTTCAGCAGCGTCGGCACCGGCTTGAGCCGGTAGTACTCGCGCCGCACGAAGAGCTGGTTGCCGCGCGCGGGGATCGGGTCCTCCTCGCTGAAGAAGGTCGCGTTGGCGGCGAAGTACAGCGGGCCGCCCTTGGTGCGCACGACGCGGATCTCGTTGGCGCCGTCTTGGAGCAGCGACGGGTCGACGTCGAAGACGCTCGGCGCGGCCAGCAGGTCGTCCTTGGCGATGCTGCGCTGCGCGACGCTGGTGCCGTTGACCGAGAGCTCGTACTCGACCTCGGACTCCAGCTCGCCCGAGGCCTTCAGGTAGTCGGTGAGCGCGAGCACGACCATCGCGGTGTCGCGCGTGTTCGACCACTGGTTGCCGCGGCGGTTCTGAACCAGCCAGTTGACGGCGGGCGCCACCAGCTCGCTCGTCGGGTCGGCCGCGAGGAGCGCTCGCAGCGCGAAGGCCGTCGCCTCGACGCCGCCGTCGCTCCAGCGCGTCCACACGCCGTCCTCGCCCCAGTGCGCCGTACGCAGCGCGTCGTCGCGACCGGCCGGTCCGCCGACCTGGACCACGGAGCGGTCGGGAGCGTCGTCGCGGATCACGCCGTTGGCGAGGTTCTCGGCCAGGATGGCGGCCTCGTCGGCGCGCCCCAGGTCGCGCGCCGCCATCGTCAGCAGCGCCCGCCCGTAGGCGTTCAGGCCGCTGCGCTGCTCCCAGAGGTTGTCGAACGCGCGCGTCGCGTGCTCGCTCTGCGCCTCGTCGCGCGCGAGGCGCTTGGCGAGGCCAAACAGCATCCAGGCCTGCAGGTCGGAGTCGAGCTCGCGCTCGACGATCTCGAGCTCGAGGAAGCGCCGCCCGCGGTCGAGCACGTCGCCGCGCACCTCGACGCCGGCCTCTTGGGCGAGCGTCAGCCCCCACACGACATACGCGCTCATCCAATGGTCGCTGTCGCCGGTCTTCCACCACGACCAGCCGCCGTCGCCGTGCTGGAAGTCGTAGAGCCGCGCGAGCCCCTGAGCGACGACCTCGTCGAGGGCGTCGATCGGTCCGGGCTCACCCGCGCGTCCGGGCTCGATGCCGCCGAAGACGCGACCTAGCGCGTCCTCGGGCGAGAGGCCCAGCTCGCGCAGCGTGCCCGCGACGACGACCGCGGGGAGGAAGCGCGACATCGTCTGCTCGGTGCAGCCGTACGGGTAGTCGACCAGGTACGGGAGCGCGTCGAGCATCGTCACCGCGAGGCTCGGCGTGAGCTGCACGGCCAGCGTGCTCGTCCCCGCGCGCCGCGCCGCCGGCAGGTCGAGCGTGAGGCGCAGCTCGTCGCCGGTCATCTTGCCGGCGCGCGCGACGAAGGCCTCGATGCCGTACTCGTAGACGGGCAGCGTCAGCGCCATGCCGTCGGAGTGCTCGGGCGACGCCGCCTTCAGCCGCAGCGCGGCCGATCCCGGCCGCGTCACGCGAACGACCCAGTCGACGCGGACCTGCGCGGCGGGGGCGACGGCGAGCGCGCCGGTCTCCGGCTGCATCAGCTCGCCGTCCTGGAGGCGCCCGAGGATCTCGACGCCGTCGGCCTCGAGCAGCGCGTGCACCGGCAGCGTCGCACCGGTGTTGTTGTTGAGGTTGGCCGAAACCGTGACCTCATCCCCCACCTGGAGGAAGCGCGGCGCCTGCAGGCGCGCGATCAGCGGCTGGCGGGTGACGGTCTCGCCGCTGCCGTAGCCGAAGCGCGCGCCGGTGTCGGAGGCGCGTACCAGCGCGGTCCAGCGCGTGGTCGACTGCGGGAAGCGCACCTCGACCTCGGCGCGCCCGGCCTCGTCGAGGACGAGCGCGGCCTCCCACGCCGCGGTCTTGCGGAAGTCGGTCCGGACCTCGACGGCGCCGAGGTCCGGAGCCGGCTGGTCCGCCGCGACGCTCGCGCGCAGGTTCTGCCGGCCGCCGAACTTCGCGCGCGGCGAAGGCGCCCCCACGGGGCCGCCGCCGCCGATGCCGATCACGTCGTTGAAGGCCTCGGCGGCCTCCTCGACGACCTCGAAGTCGGAGGCGTAGGACAGCCCCACCATCATCTCGTCGGACGCAAAGGGGCTCGCCTCGGAGCGACGCGCCTCGGACTTCTTCAGAGCAAAGCGCTCGTCGACGACGTCCCCGTCCTTGTCCTTGACCAGGCGCTCGAACCGCCGCTGCTGCGTGGTGGTCGTCGTCCGGACGGCCTGCTGGTTGCGCTCGCCGTAGAAGTGCTGGCGCGGGTCGCCGGACTGCTCGGCCTGGATGTAGGCGAGCGAGGCGTCGTACACCGCGAGCGAGACCTCGCCCTGGACGGGCTTGCCCTCGTGGTCGGTCACGGTGACCGCCACGGTGCCGGTCTCGCCCGGTGCGTGGGCCGCCGCGGCGCTGAGCTCGACGTCGAGGAACTGCTCGACCGGCGGGACGATCAGCTCCTCTTGATCGATCCACACGTTGCGCTCGGAGACCAGCGTCGCGCCGAGATAGACGTTGGGGACGTGCTCGCGCCCAAGCTCCAGGGTCAGGAGCTTCACGGTCCCGGAGACGTGCACGACGCGGTGTTCGTAGAGGTCCTTGCCCTCGACCGTGAAGAGCACATAGCGGTCGCTGCGCGGCGTCGAGAGCAGCACGACTGCGTCTTCGCCGGTGCGGAGCGTGTCCTTGTCGACCAGGATCTCGAGGTCGCCCTGGCGGTACGCGAGGTCTTGGGAGGTCTCGTCCGCGATCCAGATCGACGCCTGGGCGTGGATCTTCTTGCGGCGGTCGTCCTCGCTGGTCCACGCGACGCGGTAGTAGCCCTCACGCTCGGCGGGGAAGCTCCAGGTGGCGGTGCCGTCCGCGGCCAGCTGCACCTTGGTGCGCGCGACCTCCTCGCTCTCGTAGCCGCGGAACTTCAGCACCCAGCCGGGCTCATCGGGCGGCGGGAAGACCCCGTGCTTGGACCGTCGCCGCTCGAGCGGCTTGCCGCTCAGCTGGCGGCCGCGGGGGTCGATCCAGACCTCGTTCCAGGTGTAGCGGGTCACCACGACGTCACCCTCGGCGGGGATCGGGTTGCGGTTGGCGTCGCGGGCCTCGAAGTTCAGCTCGACGCGGTCGCCGGGGCGATGAACGCGGTGCGCGGGCTCGACCTTCACGAAGTACGCCTGGCGCGTCACGCGCAGGCGGTCCGACGACACCACCTGGCGGCGCGAGGCGTCGACCACACGCGCCTCGATCGTGTACTCGAGGTCGTTCGCCGCGCCGCCCGGGACGTCAAAGGCGACCTGCACCCGGCCCAGGGCGTCGGTGGTGTGCGACTCGCGCAGCATCAGCTGGCCGGGGCCGCCCCACCAGCTGCGCTGTGAGGTCGCGTCGGCGTAGAACCAGGGGTACTCGTGCTGGGGCTGCCACTGGTAGTAGTAGGGCCGCTGGTAGACGAGCACCTCCACGGTCGCGCCGGCGACCGGCCCGCCGAAGTAGTAGTCGGCCGCGATCTCGGCCTCGACGCGATCGCCCAGGCGGAACAGCTTGGGCCTGCCCGGGCGATCGGGATCGTCAGGCAGCGAGACCGACACCTCGAACTCGGGCAGCTTGTACTCCTCCAGCCGGAAGAGCTCGGCGTTCGACACGACGCCGCCCTTGGTACGCAGCTCGAGGCGGTAGGCGCCCAGCGGGCTCGTGGGCTCGGTGGTCAGCTCGCCCCAGCAGGCGCCGAAGGCGTTCGTCGTCACCACGCCCTCCGCGAGGGTCTGGTTGCGCGGGTCGATGACGCGGTAGCTGAGCTCGGTCTCCGCCGGCGTCTCGTACCCGTCGAGCCGGTCGATGCGCGCGATCGCCTTCCAGCGGATCTCGTCGGCCGGGCGGTAGGCGGGCCGATCCGAGAAGGAATAGACGCGCCAGTTTCCCTCGGACGGCGCGCTGCGGTAGCCAGAGCCCAGCACGAAGGCCTGCCGGCCGCCCGACGCGGCCGCGACGTAGTACTCGGTGCTGCCGGTGGGGCCCTCGCGCTCGAAGGTCACCGTGCCGTCGGCGGCCGTCACGCCCTCGGCCTGCCGTACCTTCCAGCCGCGGTTGTAGTAGCGCTCCCACAGGAACACGCGCGCCTCGGCGATCGGCTTGCCGGACTCCAGGTCGGTGAACCACGCCAGCAGCCGGCCGCCCGCCTCCTTCGCGACCAGCATCGCGTCGCTGACGAGCACCAGCGCGCGCGACGACTGGCCGGCGATGCTGCCGACGAGCACATAGGCGCCGGTAGCGGGCTTCCTTCGCAGCACCAGCTCCTTCTCGCCCGGCACGTGGTCGCCCGCATCGCCGGTCGACACGGTCCAGGTATCGGTCGGGCGAATGCCGTCGAGGCGCAGCTGCTGGAGGTACGAGCCGGGGTTCGAGTCCAGGTCGATCGCGCCGGTGAGGTTGACCGGGTAGAGCGCGAAGCGCACCTCCTTGGCGTTGCGCCAACGGAGCCGGTACTGCACCTCGGACCCCGGCACGAAGAAGCGGTCCACCGACACGCCGATCTCGCTCGTCGTGATGCGCTTGATGCGCGAGCGGGCGTCGTCGTAGTAGCGCGTCTCGCCCTTCTTGAACTCGTCCAGGACGCGTTGGTACGCCTTGACGGCGGCCAGGTAGTCCGGCTCGAAGCGCTGCGATCCGTCGCCCTGGTAGATCAGCTCGCCGCGCTCCTCCTGGAAGAGCCCCAGTTGGAACAGCGCGTCGTCGTACCACTCGCCGCCGCGGCCGAGGTCGAGCACGCGCTGGTAGGCCTGCGGCGCGCGCGCTTGCCCCTCGTTGCCGCCGTGCCGCCGGTAGGCGTTGCCGAGGAAGAAGTTGGTCCAGCCCAGCTCGTCGTCCGAGCGCGCGATGCTGACGGCGCGCTCCAGGAACTCGGGGGCGAGGTTGCCGAGGACCGAGTAGTGGGAGCGCTCCGACCAGCGGGTCGGGTGAACCAGGTGGCGCACCAGCCCCAGGTAGCGCTCGCGGGCGCGTTCGATGTCGCGCGAGCCCGCCCACCAGTCGAGCGCTTGGTTGTAGTGACCCCAGCCCGAGTGCCAGTTGTTGGAGTCGCGCCGCATCCAGTACCAGTCACCGAGCGATCCCTGCACCTCCGCCCACAGGTCGTCGCGGTCGTCCTCGCCGTAGGCGCCCGCCAGCACCTGGAGCTCCTGCAGCGCCGTGTCGAGCTGCGAGCTGTCGGGGTTCTTGCTGCCCGCCGCGCTGCGCCAGCGCGAGTCGGCGATGCGGAAGTCGATCCAGCGCGCGACGTCCTCGTCGGCTTCCGCCGCGTCGGCCCGCAGGTAGACCTTCAGGGCCTCGGCGAACGAGCCGCGCGCGTGGTAGGCCTCGCCCTGTCGAATCAGATCCGAGGCGTCCTGGCCCGCGGCGGCGGGCGCAAGCGTGGCGGCGGCGAAGAGGAGCAGGGAGGTGGCTTTCATGTGGATCCGCGGGCTGGTGTTCGGGTGCAAGGCGTGGAACGGCGCGGCGCCGGATCTTCTTGGGCCTTAGGATGCGCGAAACGCGGGCGGAAGCTTCTTCCCGGTATCCTGGGGTAGTGCCGGAGCTCCCCGACGTAACCCTCTACATCAAGCGCCTCAAGCCGCGCATCGGCGGCAAGGCGCTGGTCGGGATCCGGATGAAGAGCCCGTTCCTGCTGCGCTCGGTCGCCCCTCCGCCCGACGCCTGCGTAGGCAAGCGCGTTGCGGGTTTTCAGCGGCTGGGCAAGCGCATCGCGATCGGCTTCGAGGACGAGCTGCATCTCGTGTTCCACCTGATGATCGCAGGCCGCTTCCGCTGGCGCGAGGCCGGTGCGAAGCTGCCGGGCAAGCTCGGGCTCGCGGCCTTCGACTTCGAGGGCGGCACGCTGCTGCTCACCGAGGCGGGCACCAAGAAACGCGCGTCGCTGCACGTGGTTCAGGGAAAGGACGCGTTGCACGCTCACGACCCCGGGGGGATCGACGTCATGACGTGCGGCCTGGAGGCCTTTTCCGCCAAGCTGCGCGAGGAGAACCACACCCTCAAGCGCTCGCTGTGCGCCCCCAGGGCCTTTAGCGGCATCGGCAACGCCTACTCCGACGAGATCCTGCACCGCGCGCGCCTGTCGCCGGTGCAGCTGTCGCAGAACCTCAGCGACGCGGAGGTCGAGCGCCTGCACGAGGCGGTATGCGCGACCATGCAGCACTGGATCGACCGCCTCGACGAGGAGCTCGGCGACGACTTCCCCGAGAAGGTCACCGCGTTCCGCGAGGGCATGGCCGTCCACGGCCGCTACGGCGAGCCGTGCCCCGACTGCGGCTCGCCCGTCCAGCGCATCGTGTACGCCTCGAACGAGACCAACTACTGCGCCAAGTGCCAGACCGGCGGGCGCCTCCTGGCCGACCGGGCCCTGTCGCGGCTGCTGAAGAAGAGCTGGCCGAAGACGCTCGAAGAGCTGGGCTGACGCCTCAGACCGCGTCGCGCGGGATCCAGCCCACGAGCCGCTTGACCGTCAGCCCCTGCACCAGGATCGAGAAGCAGACGACGACGTAGGTCACCGTCAGGATCAGGTCGCGCGCCGGCACGTCGGGGCTGATCGAGAGCGCCAGCGCGACCGAGATTCCTCCGCGCAGCCCGCCCCAGGTCATGATCTTCACCGCGTGCGGCGTGAAGTCCCGCACGCGCCGCAGCGCGGTGACGGTCGAGCCCACCGACAGGAAGCGCGCGAACAGCGTGATCGGAATCGCCAGCACGGCGACCAGGAGCACCGGCCCGCTGAAGTCGAGCACCAGCACCTCGAGCCCGATCAGCACGAACAGCACGACGTTCAGGATCTCGTCGATCAGCTCCCAGAACGTGTCGAGCCGCTCGCGCGTCACGGCCGACATGCCGATCGCGCGCCCGGTGTTGCCCATCAGAAGCCCCGAGACCACGACGGACAGCGGCCCCGAAGCGTGCATCGACATCGCCAGCGTGTACCCACCCATCGCGAGCGCCAGCGTGATCAGGACCTCGACCTGGTAGTGGTCGACGCTGCGGATCAGCAGGTAGGCGAGCCAGCCCGTACCGAGCCCGACCACGACGCCGCCGAAGACCTCGCGCGAGAACAGCACGCCGATGTCGCCGACCGTCATGCCGCCGCCGTCGCCGCCGTGCCCCCCGCCGCCGGCGAGCTGCATCATCACCAGGAAGACGACGACGCCGATGCCGTCGTTGAACAGCGACTCGCCCGCGATCTTGGTCGCGAGGCTCTTCGGCGCCTTCGCCTGCTTCAGGATGCCGAGGACCGCGATCGGGTCGGTCGGCGAGATCAGCGCGCCAAACAGCAGGCAGTGCAGGAAGCTCACCTCGAGCCCCACCATCGCCGTCACGGCCCAGGTCATGAGCGCGACGAGGAACGTCGTCACGACCACGCCCACGGTCGCCAGCACGCCGATGACGCGCTTCTGACCCAGCAGCAGGTTCAGGTCGATGTGCAGCGCCCCCGCGAACAGCAGGAAGGCGAGCATGCAGTCGAGCAGGGCCTCGCGGAAGCGCAGCTGCTCGAGCAGCTCGACCGCCGGCTCGCGGACCTCGACGCCGACCAGGTTCAGCGCGATCAGCCCGAGCGACATCACGAGCGCGATCAGCATCACGCCGATCGTGGTCGGCAGCTTGATGAAGCGGTGGTTCAGCCAGCTGAACAGCGCGGCGGTAGCGAGGACGGCGGAGAAGAGCGGGAAGAGATCCATGGCGCGGCGCGAGAATACCGGCTGGCCCCCCGCGCCTGAACCTCGAACCGGCCGAGCCCGACGGCTCCCCGCTTCGTGAAGCCTGGGCCAAGATCGGGGCCGCGGGAAATAGACGGCCCCGAAACGCGTCCCAGCGCGTCATGAAGCGAGCGATCTCAAAGGCGCCGCGACGAGCCCCCCGCCGGCTGCACCCGTGGCACCGGCGCGCCCGCCGGCAGGCCCTGGGCGCGCTGCGGCGGCTACTGGAGGCCTTCCGCTAGCGCGCTAGGGAACGTCCAGGACCTCCCACTCGAAGATCCCGACCGAGGACTCCGGGCGGAGCTGG
This sequence comes from Planctomycetota bacterium, assembly GCA_039029355.1. Lineage (GTDB taxonomy): Bacteria > Planctomycetota > UBA1135 > UBA1135 > JBCCGI01. Next base: position 14,329 of record JBCCGI010000076.1, on the reverse strand, counting down.
AGCTCCAGGCGCAGGCTCTTCGTGTTCACCGGCTCGATCCGCACCTCGTTCGGGTCGTGCGGCGCCGCCAGCCAGAACGAGCCGGCGGCGGGCTTGCACGGCAGCCAGCGCTCGCCGTCCTTCCAGTAGACGCGCCACGAGCGCGGCATGCGGCAGCCGCCGTCGCGGTCGTCCTCGGCGAAGTAGACCCGCACCCCGTCGAGCCGGCGCGGTTGGTCGAAGTCGTAGCGGATCCACTCCTTGGAGCCCACGCGCGGCTCGAAGGTCATGCGCGGCGTCGTCGGGTCGGACGAGCGCGGAGGCGTCACCCCGTCGTAGATCGCCGCCAGCGAGTGCATGCGGCTGCAGTGCGACGCGGTGATCGTCAGCTGGTCCAGGCGCGCCGCGATCTGCCCCGGGATCTCGGCCACGGCGGGGTCCTCGGGCAGCCACACCGCCATCGGCGACGGCTCGCGGCAGGCCCAGAAGGCGTACGGAATCGCGGTCAGCTCGTGCTTGGCGAGCTTGCGCTTCTCGCCCTCGAGCGCGACGGCCTGCGCCGGCGCCGTCAGCACGGTGATCCCGCCGAAGAGGTCGTCGCGCCGCGCCTCGGACAGCTCAGCGTCGGCCGGCAGCGCGACGTTCAGGGCGCTCCCGGCGTTGTCGACACCCTCGACGGCGTAGACCAGCGGCCCGCGCCGCAGCGCCACGCGGCCGGCGTTCCCCGCGACCTCCGGGTCGGCCGGCACGCGCAGGGGTCGCATCGGGAAGTCGAGCTCGAGCACCTCCTCGCCGGTCCACAGCCGCTCCCACGACAGCCACATGCCGGGCTCGTCACCGCGGTCGATGGTCAGCTCGGCCGACGAATCGTCGATCCCCGCGCCCAGCTTGTTCCCCACCCAGATCGGGACGCGCACGTGGAGCATCAGCCGCATCGGCTTCTCGGGCTTCACGCGGATCTCGACCTTGCCGTCCCAGGGGTAGTCGGTGGTCTGGGTCAGCTTGACCTTGCCGGCTTCGAGCGCGAGCTCGGTCTCGCCCGCCAGGTAGTGGCACACGTAGATCTCGTCCTGGTCGTGCGCGTAGGTGCCCTCGGCCAGGAGCGGTAGGAAGCGCGCCAGCTCGGACTGCGCACGCGGGCTCGCGGGCTTCGCCGTCCGCTCGACGTCGCCGCGCGACGACAGCGGAGCCGACTCCAGCAGCGAACCGCCGTCCGGGTCGAAGCTCGCGGCGAGCACGTTGTAGAGGATCTGCTCCTCGAGGTCCGCGAAGGCCGCCTGGCGCGTCAGCGTCACCAGACGCCGGCACAGCAGCGCGAAGTGCACGGCGGTCGCGGGGTCGCCCATCGCGAGCGCGTTGGGCAGCTCGGACGGCGCGCCGAAGCGCCCGCCCGGCGCGACGCCGAGCGCGCCGGTCAGGTAGGTGTGCTTGCCCTGCAGGTCGCGCATCAGGTTGACGAGCGCCGCGAGCAGCGCGTACTCGCCGGTAATCGAGTACTCCTCGAGCATGCCGCGCGACTGGCACAGCTGCCCCAGGACGTCGCCCTTGGCCTGGAACTGCTTGCGCACGGGCAGCATGTCCTGCACCTCCTCGCCCCACAGCCTGCGGCCGTCGGTCGAGCCACGCCGCGACAGCAGGTCGTCGCCGAGCCACAGCAGGTCCTCCTCGCCGGCAAAGTGGAACAGCTTCGCGAGCGCGAGCGCGATGCCTTGGCGCCCCGGAGGGTTGCGGTTGCCGAGATCGTGGAACTTGTCCTCGATCTTGCGCGCGAGCTTCAGCCCCACGTCGAAGAGCTCGCGCTCGCCGGTGGCACGCGCCCACGCGATGCCGGCCTCGATCAGGAGCCCGGCGCAGTACAGCTCGCGGTTGTCGCGCACGTTGCCGAAGCGGTTGCCCGGAGCCTCGAGCGTGACGTAGGTCGACAGGTACCCGTCGGAGCGCTGCGCCGCGGCGATGCGCGGGATCCAGCCATCGATGCGGCCCTTGAGCTGGGCGTCCTCGCCCTGCTCCAGCAGCAGCGCCACGGCCTCGATCGCGCGGTACACGTCCGCGTCGGCCGCGGGCCCGCCGACGTGCCCGCCCTTCTTCCCGCCTGCGGCGAGGTCGAAGTTCCGCAGGAGGCCGTCCTGCTCGAGCCGGTCGAGCAGCGCCGGCACGAGCGTCGCCCGGGCGGCCTCCAGGCGCGGCTTCCAGAACCGGGAGTCCACCCGGTGCCGCTCGTGCGGCACGGAGATGAGCGGCCCCTGCACCTCCTGGCCGCCCGCGGGCGAGGAGAACGGAATCGAGACGAGTAGGGCGAGAAGCGGGAAGCGGAAGCGTCGCATCGGTCTCCGGGTCGCTGACTGTCGGGCGGAGTATGCTACCTGGCCCCGACCAAAGGAGGCCGAACGACGTGGTAACCCGAATCCTTGCTGCCGCCCCGCTCTTTTTCGTCGCCTCGTGCGCGATCGACCTCGAGGGTCCCCCCAAGCCTCCGGTCCTGTCCCCGGAGGCGCCGGCGGGCCCCGAGGCGGTGTCGCTGCTCGGCGACGAGCTCTTCCCCACTCCGCTCACCGACCAACGGCGCGCCGAGCTCGAGGCCAACTTCGACCACGCCTGGGAGGACTACACCGCCGCGCCCCAGAACGAGGAGGCCGTCATCTGGGCCGGCCGCCGGCTCGCCTACCTCGGCCGCTACCGCGACGCGGTCGAGGTGTTCACCCACGGCCTCGAGGTCCACCCCGCCAGCTACAAGCTGCTGCGCCACCGCGGGCACCGCTGGGTGACGCTCCGCCGCTTCGACCGCGCCGTGACCGACCTGGCGCGGGCGGCCGAGCTGGCGCGCGGCGTGCCGGACGAGGTCGAGCCCGACGGCGCGCCCAACCGCTTCGGCATCCCAACCAGCACCAACCAGTCGAACATCTACTACCACCTGGGCCTCGCGAACTACCTGCAGGGGCGTTTCGAGGAGGCCCTCGCCGCCTACGAGACCTGCATGGGCTTCTCGTCGACCGACGACATGCGCGTCGCGACCGCCTACTGGACCTACATGACGTGCATGCGGCTGGGCCGCGCCGACCGCGCCGCCGAGGTGCTCGCGCCGATCCACGCCGACCTCGAGATCCTCGAGAACACCGCGTACCACGCGCTGCTCCTCCACTACAAGGGCGAGCTCACCGAGGAGGACGTGCTGCGCGGGATCGAGCCGGGCACGGTGCAACACTCGACGCGCGGCTACGGCCTCGCGAACCGCCGCCTCTGGGAAGGCGACGCGGAGGGCGCGCGGACGCGCCTAGAGACCGTGCTCGCCGGCGGGTTCTGGCCGGCCTTCGGGCACCTGGCGGCGGAGGCCGACTTGGCTCGGCTCCGCTAGAGCTCGGCCAGGAAGCCGCGCTCGATCAGCTCGCCGCGCAGGGCCTCGGCGCCCTCGAAACGGATCGCCGAGAGGCCCTCGCGGCGCGCCCCGATGCAGTTCTCCTCGCGGTCGTCGACGAAGAGCAGGCTGTCGGGCGGCAGACCCAGCTTGCGAACCACCGTTCGGTACGCCTCGGGATCCGGCTTGCGGTGGCCCGTGCGGCACGAGACGAAGCTCCACTCGAGGAAGCGCGACAGCTGCAGCTTGCGCTCGATCAAGAGGTACCAGTCCGGATAGTTCGAGAGCGCATGCATCGCGACGCCGGCGGCCGACAGCTCGCTCAGCAGCTCCTCGATCCCGTCGAGGAAGCGGTAGGCCTCGACCATGCAGTCGCGCATCGCGGCATGGTCGTACTCGCGTCCGTCGAGGAAGAACTTGCGTTCGAGCTCGACCTCGTCGATCTGGCCGCTTTCGAACTCGGCCCAGGCGGTCGGATGCTTCGCCGCGAGCAGGTCCTTCAGCGACATCCCGAAGAAGTCGGGCACCTCGCTGTAGAAGGGCTCGTAGACCAGCGTCCCCATGACGTCGAGAAGCAGGATCGGGGTGCTCACGCGCGCCATGCTAAGGACGGGGATCGCCCCATCCCACGCAATACCCCGTTCCGGATCCCGTAGCAGGCGCGCGCGGCGCCGTTCGGGCTCGCGTTCGGGCTCGTGCGACGCGCCCGGGCGGGCGTAGAATCCCAACCGCAATGATGGATCAAGGCACCCAAGCGCGGCCGAGCCGCAAGCGGCGGCTGTGGAAGCTCCTCTCGATCGTGGCGGTGGTCGCGATCGTCGCCGCCCTGGCCCTGCCGGGCCTCCTGGCCCCGTTCGTGCGGGGGAAGGTCGTCGACGGGCTCGAAGAGCAGCTCAACGTCAAGGCGTCGATCGAAGACCTGTCGTTCTCCTTGGGCGGCTCGGTGCACCTGGCGGGCTTCGTGCTGGAGGACCTGGACGGGCGCCTGGTTGCCTCGATGGATCAGCTCGACGCCTCGCTCAGCCCGCTGTCGGCGCTCTTCGGCACGTACAACATCTCGGTGCTGCTCGACGGCATGGAGGTGCACGCGCACGAGGAGGAGGACGGGAGCTGGAACCTCCAGCACCTGGTGCGCGACACCGGCAAGGAGAAGGAGGACGACGACGAGAAAGACGACGGGCAGCGCGACCCGCTCGACGTCAGCGGCCCGATCGAGCTCCGCAACATCGAGCTCCACATCCACGGTCGGGAGGGCAACCTGCGGGTCTCCGAGGCCGCGCTGTCGGTGGAGTTCCACCACCCGACCAACCCCGCCAGGTTCGAGGGCTCGGCGCGGATCGAGAGCGGAAGCGTCAAGATCGACGGCTGGCTGCCGGGCGACCCGGGCGCTCTGCTCGCGCAGGAGGACGACGGCGGGGTCACCGTGACCATCGCGGATCCGATCGACCTCTCCGAGCTGGGCCCGGCGCTGCGCGGGGCGCTGGGAGCCGATCTGCGCTCGGGGCGCGTGTCCGGCGGCGGCCAGGTCGTGCTGCGGCCCGGTCCCGAGGTGGTCCCGAACTTCAGGTTCGCACTCGACGACCTCGAGGTCGTCGGGCCGCGCGAAGGCGCCTCCCCGCTGCGCTTGGCGAGCGTCCAGCTGCTCGGCGAACACGAGGGGACGACCGCGAAGGCCGACGTCCATCGCCAGACCGTCACGCTGACCGCCGACGACGCGCTGAAGGTCGTCCTCGACGCGCACCAGGACGTGAGCCAGCCCGGCACGCCGACCCAGGGCACGCTGGCGGTCGACGGCGACCTCGGGCGCCTCGCTTCGCTCGCCGACGGCTGGGTGGCCTTCCGCGCGGGGCTCGAGCTCGCCGGCGCGCTGGTCGTCGAGGGTTCCTTCGACACGGCGTTCCCGGAGGGCGCACTGGGCTCCACCGGCGCCACGGTCGACATGCGCTTTGACGAGCTGGCCGCAACCGACGCGGTGCGGGGGCCGATCGACCTGGGCACCCTCGCCGACGCGCGCTTCGGCGCCGAGCTGCGCTACGACCCCGAGGGCGACTCACTGACGGTCCCGCGGCTGAGCCTGACCGCGGGCCCGGTCCAGGTCGAGGGCAACACGGCGCTCTCGCTCGCTGGCGCCGCGCCCGAGCTCGGCGCGACGCGCTTCGACCTGAACGCCGACCTCGACGCGCTCGGCGCCGCGGCCGGAGATCTGCTCGACCTCGGCGAGCTGTCGTTCGCCGGCCAGGTGCAGGGCCGGCTCGACGCCGTCGCCGAGGGCGCCAGCACGCCGATCGAGGCGCGCCTGGAGACGCGCGGGCTCGCGTTCGGCGCCGGCGCCGAGCGGACCGACTACGGCGACCTGCTCGCCACCCTCAAGGCCGACTACAACGCGGACGCCGCCGCGGCGACGCTCGACGAGCTGCGGCTGTCGTGCCAGGGGCTCGACGCGAGCGGCACGGGCTCGGTCGCGGGGCTCGACCGCGCCGAGGAGCTGCCCGACGCCACGGTCGACCTCACGCTGTCGGCGGATCCCTCGAACCTGCCGGGGTGGGTGCACGAGCTCCTGGGCGACAACACCCTGGCCGGCAAGGACGTCAGCGCCCGGCTGGAGGGCGGTCTGCGCGAGCAGGTCGTGGACCTGCGCGGCGAGGCGTCGGGATCGAACGTCGTCGCGACCTTCCCCGGCTCGTTCGACGCGCGGGTGGGGTCGCTGAAGGCGGACTTCACGCTCGCCGGGCCGCTCGACACGCTCCACGTCGTCGCGGACGCCGAGTTGGTCGAGGCCGAGCTGCACACCGAAGCCGAGGGCGAGGACGCCAAGCCGATCGACGTGTCCGAGCCGCGGGTGCAGCTGGCGCTCGACGCGCTCGTCGGCGTCGAGGCGGGCGACGTCGAGCTGACCAAGCTGCAGCTCGAGTCCAAGGCCGCGCGCGGCACCGTGCAGGGCAAGATCGAGGGGCTGCGGAGCCTGTCGGTAGCGGCGGAGGAGGCGGCCTCGGACGAGGAGGGCCCGCTGGTGCGCGTGCAGGGGCTCACCGGCGACCTGACCTACGTGCCCGACCTCGTCGCGGCGGCGCTCGGCCCGCTGATCCCCGGCGAGCTGTCGGGCGCGGACCCCGAGCCCTGCCGCTTCCAGCTCGACGGCGAGGTGCGCGGAGCGGACGCGGCGGCGGTCGTCGAGGGCCTCGAGGGCACGATCGACGTGGGCGTCGGGCGCTACCGGCAGACCGGCCTGGACGTCGGCGGCGCGGCGAAGGTCGAGCTGGCGCGCGGCGAGGCGCGGGTCGAGAGCGCGCTGAAGGCGAACGGCGGCGAGCTGAAGCTGGACGGCGAGCTCTCGCTCGTCCCCGGCGAGGACGGGCTGGAGTCGCGCGGCTCGCGGCTTGTGGTCAACGCGGACGGCGTCGAGGCCAACTCGGGGCTGGGCCCGCTGCTGTCCTACCTGCACCCCGCGTTCAGCGGCCTCGACTCGCTCAACAAGACCGAGATCGGCGGCGTCATCCAGTGCGACCTAGAGCTGCGCTACGACGGCGTGCTGAGCGCGGCAGCGCTCGCGGGCGGCTGGGACGCGCTGCCCAAGGAGCCGATCCAGGGCTCGATCTCGTTCGGGCTCGACGAGGCTTCGCTGGTCGGCTCGCCGCTGATCGCCGACCTCCTGGGCAAGCTGAACCTCGGCGGCCGCAGCGACTTCTCGCTGGACCCGATCGAGGTCCGCGTGGTCGATGGGCGCGTCACGTACGACACGCCGTGGGAGTGGAGCATCCGCGGCGCGAAGACCAGCTTTGGCGGGTCGATCGGGCTCGACAAGACGCTCGACCTCAAGTGGTCGATCCCCGTCACCGACGAGGTGGTCAAGCGCAACGACTTCCTGGGCTCGCTGCGCGGGCAGACGCTCGACGTCGGCATCGGCGGCTCGATCACGCGGCCGAAGATCGACTCGGGCGGCCTGCTGACCGGGCTGGCGAAGAACGTGGTGAAGTCCGAGCTCCAGGACGCCCTGGAGTCGCTCACCGGCGCGGCCAAGGACGAGGGCGGGAACGATCCGAAGTCCCTGCTCAAGCGGGCCGACGACCTCTGGGACAAGGGCCAGAAGGTCGAGGCGGCGAAGATCTACCGCGAGATCAAGGACAAGCACAAGGTCTCGCTGGTGTATGCCGTCAACAGCAGCCGCATCAAGAAGCGGGCGAAGTACAAGAAGCCCTAGCCCGCGGCGACCCCCTAAACGCCCTGTGGGGTGCTCCTGGGGGACCGGATCGGCCCGGAGCCGGGTAGAATCCGGCGTGATGAAGTCTCTCCGCACTACGGTCGCCTTGTCGCTCCTGACGGGCCTGGCGCTGGCCCAGACCCCGTCCCAGGGCCCGGCTCGCTCGGGCTTCGGGCCTGTGCTGCGCACGCCCCCCTCCCCATGCGACCAGGGCGCGGATTCCTCCGACCTCCCGCCGGACTTCGCGGAGACGTTCGTCGGGACCGATTGGATCCAGCCGGTCGGCATCGCGTTCGACAGCGTCGGGCGCGGTTACGTGTGGGAGAAGTCGGGCTCGGTGTGGCTGCTCGAGGACGGCGTGAAGAGCGCCGAACCACTGATCGACCTGACCGAAGAGGTGGGCGACTGGGAGTCCCACGGCCTGAAGGGCTTCGCGCTCGATCCCGACTTCTACGTCAACGGGCACATCTACCTGCTGTACGCCGTCGACAAGCACCACGTGCTGTACTTCGGCACGCCCTCGTACGATCCCGAGGCCGACCAGTTCTGGGAGAACACGATCGGCCGGCTCACGCGCTACACCGCGACGGCGGCGAGCGGCTTCACGCAGGTCGACCCGGCGTCGCGCAAGGTGCTGATCGGCGAGACGATGAGCTCGGGCTTCCCGATCTGTGGCATCCACGGCATCGGCTCGCTGGTCTTCTTCGACGACGGCACCCTGGCCGTGTCGTGCGGCGACGGCAACCAGGACGGCATGCCCGGCACCTCGTGCCTGGCCGACGGGGTGATCACGCTTAAGGAAGAGGTCAACTCGCGCCGCAGCCAGCTGCTCGACTCGCTCAGCGGCAAGGTGCTGCGCGTCGACCCGGCGACCGGCGACGGCCTGCCGGACAACCCGTGGTACGAGGCGAGCGCGCCGGCGTCGGCGCGCTCGCGCGTCTGGGCGATGGGGCTGCGCAACCCCTACCGCATGACGCTGCGCGGCGGCGGCAGCGCTGGGCAGGGCCCGGGCACGCTGCTGATCGGCGACGTCGGCGGCGCCGAGTGGGAGGAGCTCAACATCTGCCAGGGCGGCGAGAACTTCGGCTGGCCGATGTATCAAGGCATGGCGGCCGAGGTCTCCACGCTGGCCGAGCCGCAGGAGAACCTCGACGCGCCGAACCCGCTGTACCAGCAGACGATCCCCGGAGTTGGGCTCTGCGACCGGCCCTTCTTCTACTTCCAGGAGCTGCTCGCCGAGGACTCGCTGAACCCGTACTCGTGGCCGAACCCGTGCGACCCTTCGCAGGAGGTCCCGGCGACGATCCCGCACCACTCGCACACGCGGCCGGAGCTGACCTGGCTGCACTTCACCGGCCCGGCGCTGGTGCCGACCTTTGACGGCTCGGGCGAGGCCGCCTCCGAGGAGCTCGGCACCGCCGGCTCGCCCGTCGCGGGCGACTCGTTCGCCGGCAACTGCTCGATCGCCGGCGCCTGGTACGGAAGCGGCAGCTTCCCGCCCGACTACCACGAGACGTACTTCCACGCCGACTACGGCGCGCGGTGGATCCGCAACCTGATCTTCGACGACTTCAACAACCTGATCGAGGTGCGTGAGTTCGCGCCGACCGCCGGCGCGGTCGTGGGGATGGCCATCGATCCGGTGCGCGGCGACCTCTACTACATCGACCTCGAGAACCCCGACGAGAACCCGGTGCGGCGCATCGCCTTCTCGACCGACAACCAGCCGCCGCTGGCGTCGTTCACCAGCTCGGCGAACTACGGCCCCGTGCCGCTCGAGGTCGCCTTCGACGCGACCAGCTCGATCGATCCCGAGGGCAAGGCGCTCACCTACTCGTGGGACTTCGGTGACGGCTCGCCCCCGAAGACCGGCGCGAACGTCACGCACACGTTCCCCACACTCGACAAGACGCCGGCGGGGACGATCGTCTCCAAGCTCGACGAGCTCGACCCGCCGGTGCCGATGGGGCTCGGCAGCCTCGACCCGGAGGTGATCCGGGACGGCGTGTACCCGCTGCTCGACTCGACGTACCCGCTGGTGCAGTTCGACACCTGGCACTTCAATCCGCTCACGCTGCTGCCCGACAAGGGCGAAGACGACTGGATCGGCTACACCTACTCCGGCGAGCACGAGTTCCGCGGGCTGCTGTTCCAGGAGGGCGTACGCTGGCCGGGTCTGGTGGGCGGCTGGTTCCTGTTCCCCACGGTCCAGGTGCGCGACGCCGCGACCGGCGCTTGGAACGAGGTCACCGGGTTGACCTTCACGCCGCACTACCCGCTTCCGGCCGAGCCGAACGGCGCCGTGAGCTTCCAGATCTTCGAGGTCGACTTCGACCCGGTCGTCGGAGACGGCGTCCGGCTCTTCGGCATCCCCGGAGGCACGATCGACTTCGTGAGCGTGGCCGAGCTGCGCGTGCTGACCACGGGCAACGAGGTGACCGAGCCGACGAACTACACCGTCACGCTGCTCGTCACCGACGAGGCGGGCAAGACCGACTGCTCGACCGAGGTGATCTCGGTCAACAACACCCCGCCCACCGTCCAGATCACGAGCCCGGTCAGCGGCACCGCGATCGACGTCAGCCAGCCGGTCACCCTGCCCTTCTTCGCGAGCTTCTCGGATCCCGAGCACCTCACGGGCGACTGCGAGTGGCAGGTCACGCTGGTGCACGACAACCACACGCACCCCGAGCCGCCGGACACCGCCTGCGTGACCGCGGGGACCTTCCTGGCGCACCCGATGGACCCGGGCGACGTGCTTTATTGGCGAGTCGACATGACTCTTACGGATCCGCTCGGGCTGTCGCACACCGACACGGCGCTCCTCTACCTCGACAACGATTGCAACTTCAACGGCGTCGACGACGCGGTGGACATCGCGCAGGGAACGTCGCTGGACGCGAATCTGAACGGCCGCCCGGACGAGTGCGAGGCCGACTGCAACGGCAACGGGATCCACGACCTGCTCGACGTGGTGAGCGGCTTGAGCGCCGACGTGAACCAGGACGGCATTCCCGACGAGTGCCCGTAGGGCGGAGGAGCGGCGCGGGTCCTACCCAGCTGCGGACGAGGCGCTAGCCTGGAGGCAGTCCTCGACTTCTTCCCCAGCTCCCGCCCTCCGCATGAAGCACTCCGCAACGCGCTCCCTCGTCCTCACGCCGGCCGCCGTTTTCGCACTCGCGTCGCTCGCCGGCGCGCAGCTCTCGGTGACGTCGGTCGGGCCGGACCGAAACGCCCTGGCGGTCTCGACCGCCACGAACGTCACCTTGACGTTCGACGCACCGGTCGACGCGGCGAGCGTCTCGCCCTCGACCTTCCACGTCTTCGGCCGCTGGAGCGGCGTGCGCCCCGGCACCTACACCGTCGACGGCTCGACGGTGACCTGGCGACCCGACCTGGCGTTCTTCCCGGGCGAGGCGGTCACCGTCTCGCTGTCGGAAGGCGTGCAGAGCACCGGCGGCGACCCGCTGACCGGCGGACATGCGTTCCACTTCTGGACGCGCTCGAACCTCGGGACCGACTCGTACGAGCTCGTCGACGTGCTGTCGGTCCGCCTCGACGGCGAGGGCTTCATCCAGTCGTACGGCATCTACGCGGGCGACCTCGATCGCGACGGCTCGCCCGACTTCAGCATCCCGAACGAGATCGCCAACGACATCCGGGTGATGCGTAACGACGGCTGCGGCAGCTACACGACGCCCGAGCTGACCTCGGTGCCCTCGGGCTCGGTGCCCAGCGCGAACGAGGGCGCGGACCTTAACGCCGACGGCTACATCGACCTCGCCGTCGCGAACATCGGCGGCGACACGGTCAGCGTGCTGCTGAACGACGGCACCGGCTCCTACCTGCCGTCGACCACCTACCCCAGCGGCGATGCGTCGCGCGGGGTGGCCGTGCTCGACCTCGAGGGCGACGGCGACGCGGACCTGGCCGTCGCGCTCCGCAACGACAGCCTGGTGGCGCTGCACCTGAACGCCGGCGACGGCACCTTCTCGCCCCCGTCGACCTTCAACGCCGGGGTCGCGGGCGAGACGTCGATCATCGCCGTCGACGCTAACCACGACGGCCTGGGCGACCTCTTCGTCGGCGGGTACGACTCGGACAACATCGGCTGCCTGACCAACCAGGGCGGAGGCACGTTCGCCAACACCGGCACGCAGTCGATCCCCGGGCATCCCTGGATGCTTGCCGCCGGCGACATCGACGGCGACGGCAACGTCGACGCGGCCAGCTGCAACTCGAGCGACTCCTCGGCCTCCGTCGTGCGCGGCGACGGCGCGGGCGGGCTGCTGCCCTCCGACAGCTACGCGGTCGGCTTCTTCCCGCTGGCGATCGACCTCGGCGACACCGACGGCGACGGCGACCTCGACCTGATCGCTTCGAGCTACGCCTCGGGCGACTGGACCTACTACCAGAACGACGGCACGGGCCAGATGGTCAGCCCGGTCACGTTCGACGCGACCTTCGCCGGCTCGTGCATGATCCTGGTCGACGACGACCGCGACGGCGACCTCGACCTGATCGGCATCGACGAGATCTCCGACGAGATCTTCCTCTACCGCCAGGTCTCCCCCACCCCCGAAGGCGTCCAGGAGGCGTCGTGCGACGCCCGCATGCGCGTCAACAACCTGGCCGGCTACGCGGGCTTCTGGGGCCTCCCGCCGCACCCGGTGTCGCTCGACGAGAGCGCCTTCCTGGGGATGACGACCACCGCGAGCACCGCCTGGGCCATCGGCGCCGGCCCCGCGCTAACGCCCGGCCTCGCGACGACCTTCGGCCTCCTGAACCTGCTGCCGGCCTACCCGCTGGTGTCAGGCGTGACGGACGCGTACGGCGAGGCGCAGGTGGCGGTCGCGCTGCCGCCGGGGATCGTGCCCGGCACGACCGTCGCGCTGCAGGGCTTCACGTTTGCGGGGAGCTTGACGAACCCGGAGACGGTCCGGTTCGTGCCCTAGGGACAAGCGACGCGTCGGACGGCGCCTAGCGAGCGCCGCCCGACGCCGAGTGGGGCTCTAGTAGGTCCCGATCACCAGGTCGAGCGCGTTGGTCAAGAGCACGTCGGTCGCCGTTACCGACGCCGCCTGAGCGCAGAGCGCGACGCCGACGAAGTGCGGCTGGTCCGGAGTCACCGACGCGAAGGCCGTGCCGGGCAGGGCGGTCAGCGTCACGCTCGGATTCCCCAGCCCGCACAGGAGCGTGCCCGAAGCGGTCGGAACGTTGGCCGCCTCGAGGCTGATGATCAGCACATCGAGCACGGCGTCCGGCGCGAAGGCGCCGTGGTCGACGATCGGATCCCAGGTCGTGCCGATCACCGGGCCGACGGTCTGGCCGGGGAGCAGCGCGTTCGGGTTCGGCGGCGTGCCGAGGCGCGCGGCCTCGGTGCCGGCGACGGCGACCAGGCGGCGCTGCCCGAAGATCTCGAGCTCGCCCGTGACCAGCGGCGCGGTGTCGTCGGAGCCGCTCCACACCACCAGCATCTCGCCGCTCGGATGCAGCACGACCGCCGGATCGAGGGCGAAGTGGTTGCCGGTGTCCGTCGAGCCCATGTCCGAGATCGCGAAGCCGGGCTCACCGAGCAGAGCCTCGGTCCCGGCGTCGATCCACTGTCCGAAGAGCTCGTAGTCGTCCACCTCCCCCCCCGCGGGGTCGGCGGGCCAAACCACGACGAACGCCTGGTTCGTGGCGGAGTAGGCGCTCGCGGTGGTACGACCCGTCGGCGCGCCGGGGCCGGACGCGCCGTGCAGCGCGAACGGGGCGCCGAGCGTGCCGTCGAGCGCGACCCGGCGTGCGTGAATCGCGTCGGACTCGACCTCCTGCCCGCGCCAAGCGACGAGGAAGCGCTCGCCGTGCGGGTCGTACGCCGCGCTGGGATACTTGCGCAGTCCGTCGACGCCTGAGAGCACGATGTCGTCGACGCCGATCTCGCTGCCGTCCGCGCCCAGCCGCTGACCGAAGGCCTGCTGCAGGGTGCCCGAACTGTCGAACTCGCCGTGCTCCCAGACGACCAGATACCCGTCCGCTCCGGCGGCCGCAGCCGCGACCACGTTCGGGTCCTGGACCGGCCCGCCGTACCCGATCAGCGCGTCGTCGGCGCCGAGCTCACCGCCCAGCCCGTCGAGCCGCTGAGCGTAGACACCGCGGTCCGAGCCACCGCCGGCGTCCTTGCCGCCCCAGACGGCCAGGTACTCGTCGAGCACGGCGTTGTACACCACGTCCGGGCGGCTGGCGGTGCCGAACGGGTCCTCGTCCTCGCCGCCCATCCTGCTGATGCGGAAGTCGTCGGCGCCGACCTCGGAGCGGGTCGCGGCGTCGACGCGCTGACCGTAGATCTCCTCGCCGAGGTCGTCCTCATCGATGCCGTGCCAGACGACGAGGAATTCGCCCAACACCGGGTTGTAGGCGACCGCCGGCCGCGAGCCGTCGTGGGCGTTGTCGCCGTCGACGCCCATCTCGCTCAGCCGCAGCCGCGTGCCCAGCGGCTGACCGTCGGCGTCGAGGAACTGCGCGTAGACCTCGTTCTCGTTGTTGACCAACGCGCCGGTGTCGTCGTCGGAGTGCCATACGACCAGGTACTGGTCGCGGTCGGGGTCGTAGGCGACCTCGGGCTCACGGGCGTCGAACGCGCCATCGCCGTCGGGCCCCATGCTGCTGATTCTGAAGTCGTTTGAGCCGAGCTCGAGCGTCTGGGCCGCAGGCGCGGCGCCGGCGGCGAGGAAGAACGGAAGGAGGTATGAGGCTGCGTGTGAGGCTTGCATGGCGAGCTCCTGAGCGCGTTGCGGAGGGACTGGGGAAAGGACTCG
>JBCCGI010000075.1:0-39987 GCA_039029355.1 Planctomycetota bacterium | reverse complement strand
GCGCGCCGGCGGCTCCCGCCGCGCGCCTTCGAGCGTTTCAGGAGCGGGCTACTTCGAGTGCCAGCTCGCGTCGACCTTGCCGGGCTCGAAGGCGAGCGCGAGCTTGAAGAGGAAGCCCTTGTTGCGCTGGCGGCCCTTGGTGAAGACGCTGAACATCACCGAGTCCTTCGGCGTCGGGGGCGTGGCGCCCTCGGGCAGCTCCTCGGTCGGCGGCGTCCAGGCCTGGTAGCGGACCGAGCCCTCCTTCAGCCGGTCGTAGAGCACGCCGGGCGAGTCGAGCGTCCCCACCGGCGCGCCGGTCGCGTCGAAGAACAGGAACTGCTGCGCTTCGGGCGCGAGGCCCGGAGCCTCGAACCACGCCGGCGGCTCGGCGCCCTCTTCGACCTTCGGCAGTTCGCCGGCGCCGCGGAAGGCGACCATGTAGGCGCCCGGCGCCAGGGCCGGCTCCATCACCGGCACCGTCGTGTAGAGGATGCCGATGTGCTGGATCTTCGCCATCGCGGTCTCCTTGAGGCCCTTCTCGTTGATCGCGTCGACCTCGGCCGAGGGCACGAAGACCACCGCGTCGTAGCCGGAGATCACCTGATAGCCGGTCGGCTGCGCCGGAAGCGGCGCGGCGGCGCCCGCGGCCGCGATGCCCTGCTCGGCGGTGTCGTTATCGCCCCCGGCGTGGGCCGTCCAGCGGTGCAGCACGGTGGGCTGCTCGTGCAGGTAGGTGAGGTCCTCGGGGAGGATGTCGCCCGGGATCATCTCCTGCCAGACGGTCTGCGCGATGTCGCGGCCCGGCTTGACGGAGAGAGCGCAGCGGAAGCCGAGCGCCGAGGTGCGCTGGCTGCGGGCCGTGTTGCGGCGCGTCGCGATGCGCAGGGCCAGCGGGTCGGTGCTGTAGCAGCCGCCGACCGACACGCGCGAGTTGGCGTCGAAGCCCGCCATCGCCTCGACCGAGCGCTTCTGCTTGCCCTTGCCGATCGTCACCTTCATCGGCTTGTAGCCGGGGTAGCGCACGAACGGGCTCGAGGTCCACTCCCAGACGTTGCCGACCAGGTCGTAGATGCCGTCGATCGCGCCACCCTCGAAGGAGCCGACCGACCAGGTCCCGTCGCGCCCCGACTGCAGCGAGGCGGCGTTCAGCTTGTCCCAGTTGTCGCCCCACGGGAACACGTTCTTCGTGCCGCCGCGCGCGGCGCACTGGAACTCGAACTCGGTCATCAGGCGCAGCCCTGCCCAGCTCGCGTAGCCGACCGCGTCCTCGAAGGAGACGAAGTTGATCGGGTGGTCGGCGATGTCGCGCGGGACCTCCCAGCTCTTGCCCTCCCAGTTCTTCTCCCACCAGACGAACTCGTCGAAGGGCTCGCCGCGGAGGTATTGCTTGCCCTCGGCCTTGGCGGCCTGGCGACGCTCGTTCTCGTCTTCGAAGTACTGCTTGCGAGCCACCTCGAGCGCGTCCTTGCCCCAGGTATGGGGCGGGCGCGCGCCGGTCGCGGCGACGTAGGCCGCGTACTGCTCGTTGGTCACCTCGGTGACCATCAGCCAGAAGTCGTCCACCTGCACGGAGTGCTGCGGCGTCTCCCCGACGAGGAAGTCGCGCATCGTCTCGTGCTCGAGGATGAGCGCTTGGATGCTCTTGGTGTCGCTCCCCACCTGGGTCCGGCGGCCGGAGACCTTGACCAGGCCCGGGGGATCGGAGGAGTCCTGGGGAGCGGCGAAGGGGGCACCGGCCAGGAGGCCGACGGCGGCGAAAGCTAGAAGGGTCTGGGACGACAACGGAAACCTCTCGGGCTGTGGGGTCGACGGTCCTCTACGGAGGACCGCGAGAACACGCGAGGGGGGGACCCGACTTGTACCCCTCGAGCCGGAAGATGTTACAGGCGCCCCGTGGGGGCGCAAGACGCGGCGTAGACCGGCGCTGGAGGGCCCCAGGCGGCCGGCGTTCGGGGCCGGGGCGGTTTCAACGCTCGATTTCGTAAGGAGCCGCCCCTTGTACCGCCCTTGGATGCCGGAAAGCGCCCGGTCAAGATGGCCGCCGCGATGTCCGACGACGCTCCCTCCCCCTCCCGACCCACGGGCGAGCCCCGGAGGCTCGGCCCGCTCCCCGCCGAGCTCGACGGGGAGCGGCTCGACCGCGCCCTCCTGGCGCTGCTGGACGGCCCCTCGCGCACCCGGATCCAGGAGCGGATCCGCGATGGCGGGGTGCGGGTCGACGGGGAACCGGTCCGACGCCCCTCGCATCCGGTGGGGGCGGGGCAGGTGTTGGAGCTCCTCGACGTGCCGCGCAGCCGCGAGCGCGCCGGGTCCGCCGCCGGCCTGAGCTTCGAGCTCTTGCACGAGGACGAGCACCTGATCGTCGTCGACAAGCCCGCCGGAATGGTCGTGCACCCCTCGAGCGTCATCCGCGGTGGCACGGTCTCGGAGCTCGCGGTCGAGCGCTTCGGCCCGCTGCCGACGCCCCAGGGCGAGGACCGGCCCGGCGTGGTGCACCGGCTCGACGCCGACACCAGCGGCGTGCTCGTCCTCGCGCGCAGCGCGGAGGCAGGCGAGGAGCTCGTCCGCCAGTTCCACGACCGCGAGGTGGAGAAGGGCTACCTCGCCATCGTGCGCGGCGACCCGCGCTTCCACTCCGACTGGATCGACGCACCGCTCGGGCGCTCGTCGCGCGGGGGCGACCGCATGGCGGTCGTTCCCGAGGACGAGGGACGCGCCGCCAGCACCTTCTACGAGGTGCGCGAGCGCTTCGGCGTCGCGGCGTTGCTCGCCTGCCGGCCGGTGACCGGCCGCACGCACCAGATCCGCGTACACCTGGAGTCGATCGACCACCCCGTGGTGGGGGATCGGCTCTACACCGGACGGCGCGGGCGGCGCGACGGGCTGCCGCGGGAGGCGCCCACGCCGCGCCGTCAGGCGCTGCACGCGGCGAGCCTGGCGCTGACGCACCCCGCGACCGGCGAGCGGCTGAGCTTCGAGGCGCCGCTGCCCACCGACCTCTCGCGCCTGCTCGCGTGGCTGCGCGCGCGGCCTACTTCAGGCGAAGCTTGAGCTTGCGCTCGGCCTGGCCCGACAGGGTCACCGGCTTGGTCACGCTGCGCCCGTCGTTGGAGACGGCGGTGACCGAGTAGCGTCCCGCCGCCAGCGGCCCCACGCGGTCGTGCGTCGGGTCGTAGAGGTTGCCCTGGGCGTTCATGACCTCCTGCATCGACAGCATGCCGTTCACCTGGTGCCCGTGCTGGTCGTGCACCGTGAGGCGTACCTTCACCGTCTCGCCGCGCTTGTCGACGACGGTGACGAGCAGCACCGTGCCCGCGCCCATGGTCAGCCGCCCCTCGCTGGCCTCTCCTGCGCGCACCGCGACGAGCGGGCCCTCGATGCTGGCGAGGTCGCCGGTCCGCGCGCTCAGCGTGTACTGGCCGGGAGCGACGCCGCTGTAGCGGAAGCTGCCCGAGGAGTCGGTGGTGATGAACGAGAAGCGCTCGAGCAGCTGGCCGTTCTGGTCACGCACGAAGACCGACGCGTCGGCGACCGGCGCGCCGGTCACGTCGACCACCTGGCCCGTGATCTCGCCGGGCTTCTCGAGCCGGAACGAGACGCCCTGGAGCCATTCGCCTTCCCCGACCTGCAGCCCCGAGATGATCTGCCGGCCCTCGGCGGACTGGCCGCCGAAGAAGCCGCCGGCGATCGTTCCCCCGGCGGAGACCGAATAGGTGCCCGGCTTGAGGTAGCGGATGTCGAAGTTGCCGTCGTCGTCGGTCCGCGCCTCGACATAGCGTCCGCCGAGGAAGCTGCCGTAGGCGACGCCGTCGTCGTTCCCGAGCGACACCCGGGCGTCGGCGGCGGGCTTGCCGTCGACCCCGACCACGCGGCCCGAGATGCGTCCGGCGGGCAGCTCGATGTCGATGTGGTGCTCGCCGCCCTCGGGGACGACCTGCGGCAGCTCGAGGTTGTCCTGCTCCATCGCGCTGGAGCTCTTGACCTGGACCTGCATCAGGTATGCGCCCGGCTTGTCGAGGACCGCCTCGAACTTGCCCTCGCCGTCGGTGGTCAGGAACTTCATCGCGCCGAGGTTCTCGGCGCCCTCGGGGAACATCGTCAGGAGCGCCTTGGCAACCGGCTCGCCCGCGTGCGTCACCGAGCCGGTGAGCTTGACCGGGTCGGCCGGCGGCGCGCCGATCACGACGTGGGTCTCCTCGCCCTCCTTGATCTCGGCGAAGCTCATGCGCATGCCGGACAGGAACGAGCCCATGTCCGGCTCCTCGTCGCCTTCGAGGAACCCGGTCGCGTCGAGCTCGGTGAGCATCGCGCTCACCTGCCAGCGGCTGGGCTTCAGGCTCTCGCGCCGGAACGTGCCGTCGGCCTCGGTCTGCATCATCACCGGCATGAAGTTGCCGGTGTCCTGCATGAAGACCATCACGCCCCCGGCGGGCTTGCCCTCTTCGTCGAAGACCTCGCCCGTCAGCGTGCCGCCGACGCGCAGGCGCAGCTGGACGTCGTCGACGCGCTGGCCCGCGATCAGCTCGGCGGGGGAGGGCTCGCTCTCGACGAAGTCCGGGTGGTCGGCGACCAGCGACACCGCGCCCGCCGAGAGCCCGCCGAGCTCGAAGCGGCCCTCCTCGTCGGTGCGGGCCTCGGTCACGTCGATGCGGCCGGCGGCCGACGCGATGGTCTCCATCATGTCGAGCTCGCGCCGCACCGTGGCGCCGGCGATCGGGTTGCCGTCGGGATCGACGACGAAGCCGGTCGCCACGGCTTCGGGCACCAGCACGATCTGCACCGGCTCTTCGATCGGGAGCTCGAGCGACAGCGCCTCGGACACCGCCCAGCCGCTGGCTACCGCCTGCACGGTCCACGAGCCCTCGCGGAGGCCGGGGATCGAGAAGCGGCCCTCGGGATCCTCGATGTGCTCCTCGATCGACTCGCCGCCCATCCAGAAGGCGGCGCCGGCCGCCTCCACCAGGACGTCGAACTCGGTCACCGGCTCGCCGTCGGGCGTGACCACGACGCCGTTCAGCGTCGGATCCGGCTGCAGGTGTAGCTCGAGGTCCTTGGTGCCCGGCGTCACGCCGGCCTTGCGTGCGGCGAAGCCTTCGCCGTCGATCATCACCGTGGTGGTGACCAGGAACGGTCCGCCGCCGAGCCCCTGGATGCGGAAGCGTCCGTCGGGGCCCGTGACCGCGTCGCCGTCGGCGCCGCGGGCCGCGTTGAACGCGGCCATGCTCGCGAGCGCGTCCGGGTCGAAGCCCACCTCGACCTCGATGTCCGCCGCCGGCGTGCCGTCGGCGTGCAGCACGATGCCGCCGACCTCGTTGCCCACGCCGAGCTCGATCGTGATGCCGTCGCGCGTCTCGCGGTCCTCGAGCTCCAGGCTGTGCGCCTCGGAGTCGAGGTAGCCGTCGAGCCGCGCGCGCAGCTGGACCTTGCCGGGGGAGACGTGCGCCAGCTCGAACCAGCCGTCGTCGTCCGACCGGCCCCGCGCCACGGTGTCGATCGCGAAACCGAAGAACGACCCGGCGCTGGCGCGCACCCAGGCGTCGGCGATCGGCTCGCCGTCCTCGTCCGTGATCCGCCCGCGCACCATCGCGCCGTGGACCAGCTCGAACTCCAGATGCTTGTCCGCGCCGTCGCCCAGCGCCAGGTTGCCGCTGCTCTGGTTGGCGAGCTGCTCGCTCATCACCTCGACGCGGTACGGCGGGCGCGTGTCGACGCCGCGGAACTCGAAGCGACCTTCGGAGTCGAGGATGGCGCGGCGCTCGAAGAACCAGTCTTCCTGCAGGTCGAAGAAGGAGAACTGCGACGGGTCGTACTCCAGCTCGACGCGCATGTCCTCGAAGACCTGCTCGGGATCCTCGGCGTCGGCGGGGATCGCCACGGTCCCGGTGACCCAGGCGCCGACCTCGACGGCCACCAGCGGCTCCTCGCTGCCCGACAGGTCGACCCGCGTCGGCTCGGGCGAGAAGAGGTAGCGCCCCGTGACCGCCAACCAGCCGGCGGTCGCGTCCTCGGGGAACGGAACCTCGAACGTCCCGTCGGCGGCGACCGGAGCGAGCGCCAGCATCCCGTCGATCGTCTCGGCCACGAGCGGCTCATCCTCGTCCTCGATGACGACCATGTCGGCGCCCTCGGGCAAGAGCTCCAGGGCCTCCTCCGCGGGGGCCGCGAGGATGGCCTCGGCCCGCTCACGGTCGACCTTGGCCCAGTCCGCGCGGCCCGCGCTGAGCCGCTCGAGCTTCCCGAGCACGCCGCGGCTGCCGTAGATGTCTTCCGCCTCAAGCTCCTTCGAGAGGGCGACGATCTGCAGCGTCGGATCCTCGGGCACCCCGGGGGGCAGCTCGATGCGTCCGGAGACCTGCCGACGCTTGGCGCCGCCCCAGGCGCCGATGGTCCGCGTCACCGAGACCTCGGCGACGACCGCGCGGCGCCCCTCGTCGGGCAGCTCGGGCGCGGTGAGGTCGGCGCTTCGCGGCGTCTCGACCGCGACCAGGTCGGCCTCGGTCGGCTCGCTCTCGGGAGCCTCGATGCGCGCCTGCGGCTCGACCGCCGCCTCGGAACCCGCGCCCTCGTCGCCGGAGGGCAGCAGGAAGAGGCTGATCGAGAAGCCGAGGAACAGGACGCCGAGCGATAGGGCGGCGAGAGCGAGTTTCTTCATGGATCGGAGGCGGTCGCGGTGGGGGACGCCGAGGATACGGTGCCTCGAGAGCAGTATTCGACCCCCCGGCGGGGTCGGGACGCCCGCCTCGGACGCGCGGAATTGTTGGGCCCGCTGGCGCGGGATAGAATCCCCGCCCCTCGCGGCGGCCACGAGCCCTGCCCCATCCCCGACCCACGCGGCCCCGGCGCCGCCCCCCCCCAACTTTCGAAGACGTGAGCGAAGGACCCGCGGAGAATCAGCCCGTCGACCCCGCCTCCGCGTGGCGTGAGGAGACCTGGGGGCCCGAGGTCGAGCGCCGCCCCGAGCGGAGCGAGTCCTTCGCCACCGGCTCGGGCCTGTCCCTGGAGCCGCTCTACTGCGCTCCGGGCGCGGACGAGGGCCTGCCCGGCCGCTACCCGTACACGCGCGGCATCCGCCCGACGATGTACCGCGGGCGGCTCTGGACGATGCGGCAATACGCCGGCTTCTCGAGCGCGCGCGAGACCAACCGCCGCTTCCGCATGCTCCTGGATTCGGGGCAGACCGGGCTGTCGACCGCGTTCGATCTGCCTACGCAGATCGGCTACGACTCGGACCACCCGCTGGCCGAGTTCGAGGTCGGCAAGGTCGGCGTGCCCGTCAACAGCCTGCGCGACATGGAGCGCCTGCTGGAGGGCATCCCGCTGGGCGAGGTCTCGACCTCGATGACCATCAACGCCACGGCCGGCGTCCTGCTCGCGATGTACGTCGCGCTGGCGCGGCGGCAGGGCGTGGCGCCCGACCGCATCCGCGGCACGATTCAGAACGACATCCTTAAGGAGTACGTCGCACGCGGGAACTACCGCTTCCCGGCGACGCCCTCGCTCCGGCTGGTGACCGACGTGATGGCCTTCTGCCGCGCCGAGGTGCCGGCCTGGAACACCATCTCGATCTCCGGCTACCACATCCGCGAGGCGGGCTCGACCGCGATCCAGGAGCTGGCCTTCACGCTCGCGAACGGCCGCACCTACGTCGGCGCGGCGATCGAGGCCGGGCTCGGCGTCGACGAGTTCGCGCCGCGGCTCTCCTTCTTCTTCAACGCTCACAACCACCTCTTCGAGGAGGTGGCGAAGTTCCGCGCGGCGCGGCGTATGTGGGCGCGCATCATGCGCGAGGAGTTCGGCGCCAAGAGCGAGAAGAGCTGGATGCTGCGGTTCCACACCCAGACCGCCGGCTCGATGCTGACCAGCCAGCAGCCCGACAACAACGTCGTGCGCGTCACGGTCCAGGCCCTGGCGGCGATCCTGGGGGGGACGCAGTCGCTCCACACGAACTCGCGCGACGAGGCCCTGTCGCTGCCCACCGAGACCTCGGCGCGGCTCGCGCTGCGCACCCAGCAGGTGCTGGCGGGCGAGTCCGGCGTCGCCGACGTGGTCGATCCGCTGGGCGGCTCGCCTCTGATCGAGGATCTAACCGATCGCCTGGAAGCCGAGGCGCACGCGTTGATGGGCCGCATCGACGAGATGGGCGGCGCCGTGGCGGCGATCGAGCGCGGCTTCATGCAGCGCGAGATCCACCGCAGCGCGATGGAGTGGCAGCGCCAGGTCGAGGCCGGCGATCAGGTGGTCGTCGGCGTCAACCGCTACCAGGTCGAGGAGCCCGCGCCGACCATCTTCCAGCCCGACGCCAGCGCGCGCGACGAGGTCCTCGCCGACCTGGCCGCCGTGCGCGCCGAGCGCGATGGGGCCGCGGTCGAGGCGGCGCTCGCCGCCGTGGGCGAGGCGGCCCGCGGCACCGCGAACCTGATGCCGCCGATCCTGGCGGCCGTCGAGGCCTATGCGACCGTCGGCGAGATCTGCGCCGAGCTGGAGCAGGTCTTCGGCCGCTACGTTCCCCCGGAGGTGCTCTAGCCATGGTCGATGGACCCCTGGCCCAGGTGGTGCGCGAGCTGCACCACGTCGCGATCGTCGTGCCCTCGATCGAGGAGGCGCGCAAGACCTACGTCGGCGTGCTCGGGCTCGCCGAGTCCGAGGTCGAGCACGTGGCCGACCAGAAGGTCAACGTGCTGGTCTGCTACGCCGGCGGGCAGCGCATCGAGCTGGTCGAGCCGGCGGCGCCGGACTCGCCCGTGACGCGCTTCTTGGAGCAGCGCGGCGGCGGCATGCACCACGTCGCATGGCGCGTCGACGACGTCGCGGCGGCCATCGAGCGCCTCAAGGCGGCGGGGCTGCGCCTGATCGACGAGGAACCCCGTCCGGGCGCCCACGGCACGCGGATCGCTTTCGTTCACCCCAAGGCCACCGGCGGGGTCTTGACCGAGTTGGTCGAGGTTCCCGCATCCGATCCGGCCTGAGGACCCCAACCAACCGCACTGGAGCAACGATGACGGAGACGACTCCGCTGGAGCAACTGCACGAGATGCGCGCCGCCTCTCGACTGGGAGGCGGCGACAAGCGCATCGAGGCGCAGCACTCCAAGGGCAAGCTCACCGCGCGTGAGCGCATCGACCTGTTCGTGGACGAGGGCTCCTTCGTCGAGATCGACCGCTTCGTGACGCACCGCTGTGCCGACTTCGGCATGGAGAAGCAGAAGATCCTCGGCGACGGCGTCGTCTGCGGCCACGCGCACATCGACGGCCGGCCGGTCTACCTCTACAGCCAGGACTTCACGGTCTTCGGCGGGTCGCTCTCGGAGACCAACGCCGAGAAGATCTGCAAGGTCATGGACATGGCGCTGAAGGTCGGCGTGCCGATCGTCGGCCTCAACGACTCCGGCGGCGCGCGCATCCAGGAGGGCGTGAAGAGCCTCGGCGGCTACGCCGAGATCTTCTGGCGCAACACCCAGGCCTCGGGCGTCGTGCCGCAGATCTCGGCCATCATGGGCCCCTGCGCGGGCGGCGCGGTCTACAGCCCGGCGATCACCGACTTCATCTGCATGGTCGAGGGCAGCTCGTACATGCACATCACCGGGCCCGACGTGGTCAAGACGGTGACGCACGAGGAGGTGACGTCCGAGGAGCTCGGTGGCGCCGAGGTCCACGCGACGCGCTCGGGCGTGGCGGGCTTCACGTCGCCGGACGACCGCTCGTGCCTCGCGCTCCTGCGGCGGCTGCTGTCCTACCTGCCGCTGAACAACGCCGAGGCGCCGCCCTACGTCGAGACCGACGACCCGCGCGACCGCGAGGAGCCGGCGCTGGACGAGCTCGTGCCCGAGGACTCGACCAAGCCCTACGACATCAACAAGGTGATCCAGCTCGTCGTCGACGAGGGGTCTTTCCTGGAGGTTCACGCGGGCTACGCCCGCAACATCGTCGTCGGCTTCGCGCGCCTGGGCGGCCACGTGGTCGGCATCGTGGCGAACCAGCCGGCGGTGCTCGCGGGCTGCCTCGACATCGACGCATCGATCAAGGGCGCGCGCTTCATCCGCTTCTGCGACGCCTTCAACATCCCGCTGGTCACCTTCGAGGACGTGCCCGGGTTCCTGCCGGGCACCGAGCAGGAGTACGGCGGCATCATCCTGCACGGCGCCAAGCTGCTGTACGCCTACTGCGAGGCGACCGTGCCCAAGCTGACGGTAATCACGCGCAAGGCCTACGGCGGCGCGTACGACGTGATGTCCTCGAAGCACGTGCGCGGCGACATCAACCTGGCTTGGCCGGGCGCGATGATCGCCGTGATGGGGGCGGCCGGCGCGGCCCGCATCATCCACCGCCGCGAGATCCAGGCCGCCGACGACCCGGCCGCCGTCGAAGCGCAGAAGGCCGCCGAGTACGAGGAGACCTTCAACAACCCCTACATGGCCGCCGCGCGCGGCTACGTGGACGACGTGATCGAAGCGCGTACGACGCGGCCCTACCTGATCCGCTCGCTCGAGCTGCTCAAGACCAAGGTCGAGGCGCGCCCGACGCGCAAGCACGGGAACATCCCGCTCTGATGTTCAAGCGCATCCTTATCGCCAACCGGGGCGAGATCGCCCTCCGCGTCATGCGCACCGCCCGCGAGATGGGCGTCGAGTGCGTCTCCGTCTACTCCGACTTCGACAAGCGCGCGCTGCACACGCGGCTGGCCGACATCGCGGTCGGCCTCGGCGGCTCGCTGCCTTCGGAGTCGTACCTCGACATGGACAAGATCCTCGAGGCCGCCCGCCGGACCGGCGCCGAGGCGATCCACCCCGGCTACGGCTTCCTGTCCGAGAACGCGGCCTTCGCCGAGCGCGTCACCGAGGCCGGCCTGGCCTGGATCGGTCCGCCGCCCGGCGCGATCCGGTCGATGGGCGACAAGATCATCAGCCGGCGCATCATGAAGGAAGCCGGCGTGCCGGTCGTGCCCGGCCTGACCGACCCGGTCGACGACGCCGATCAGGCGGTCGCCGCGGCGGAGGACATCGGCTACCCGATCGCGCTCAAGGCCGCGGCCGGCGGCGGCGGCAAGGGCATCCGCATCGTGCGCGAGCCGGCCGAGATGGCCGGCGCGTTCCGCACCGCGTCGGGCGAGGCGGTGTCGGCCTTCGGCGACGGCCGCATCTATCTGGAGCGTTACCTCGACCGTCCGCGCCACATCGAGATCCAGGTGATGTTCGACGGCCACGGCGGCGCGGTCCACCTAGGCGAGCGTGAGTGCTCGGTCCAGCGCCGACACCAGAAGCTGGTCGAGGAGGCGCCCTCACCGATCGTCGACGAGGAGGTCCGCGCCCAGATGGGCGAGACCGCGCTGCGCGCCGGTCGCGCCGTCGACTACGAGGGTGCGGGGACGGTCGAGTTCCTGTGGTCGAACGGGGAGTTCTTCTTCCTCGAGATGAACACGCGCCTGCAGGTCGAGCACCCCGTGACCGAGATGGTCACCGGCATCGACCTCGTGCGCGAGCAGCTGCGCGTCGCCTCCGGCGAGCGCCTCGAGCACACCCAGGACGACGTCGCCTTCCACGGCCACTCGATCGAGGTGCGCGTGAACGCCGAGGACCCGTCCAACGGCTTCCTGCCGTCGACCGGCACGATCCACAACCTGCGCCTGCCCGGCGGGCCCTGGGTGCGGATCGACTCCTGCCTCTACCGCGGCATGGAGGTCGGCCTGAACTACGACCCGATGCTGGCCAAGGTCATCATCTGGGCGCACGACCGCGCCGGCGCGATCGAGCGCATGCATCGCACGCTGCAGGAGCTGAACGTCGGCGGCGTCCGCACCGGCGTGCCGGCCGCGCTGGCGGTGCTCGAAGAGGAGCGCTTCCGGAGCGGCGACTTCGACACGCACCTCCTGGAGTCGATGGACCTGACCGCCGTGGTCGAGGGCGACCGCGCCGACGCGGCCGCGGTCGCCGCCGCGATCCACCGCTGGCACACCGCGCGGCGCACGGCGCTCGAGCCGTCGGCCTCCGACCGCACCGCGTGGCTGCGCCGCGGCCTCGCCGGCAAGACCGAGTACCCCGCCCAGACGCCCGCCGGGCGCGCGGGCAGCGAGGAGGGCGTGCGATGAAGTACTTCGTGACCGTCAACGGCCGCGAGCGCGAGGTCGTCCTCACCGAACGCCGGGGCCGCCTCGAGGTAACGCTCGACGGCGCCCCGATCGAGGTCCGCCACGAGGAGGTCGATCGGCTGGGCCAGGTCGCGCTCTTCGTCGGCGACCACGCCTACGCCGTCTCGATCGAAGGCACCACGCAGGAGAGCACCGTCACCGTGGCGGGGCACCTCTACCGCGTCGAGGTCGAGGACGAGCGCGAGCGCGCGGCTCACGCCGCCGAGCGCGAGCGCGCGAAGTCCGGCGGCGACGTGAAGAGCGTCATGCCCGGCGTGGTCGTCGAGCTCCTCGTCGCCGAGGGCGACACGGTCGAGGAGGGGCAGCCGCTCCTGATCCTCGAGGCGATGAAGATGCAGAACGAGATCGAGGCGCCGTCCGCGGGCCGCGTGAAGCGTCTGCACGTCGAGGCGGGCGAGGCGGTCGCGAGCGGGGCGAAGCTCATCACGCTCGTGAGCGAGTAGCGCGCCCTAGTGGGGTGTCGCGCGGAACTTCTGCATCGAGCTGCCGCGACACCCCACTAGAAGTAGCCGAGGTCGCGGAGCTCCTGCGCCTCGTCCGCCGTCAGCGCCTGCGCCTGCTCCTTGGGGGCGTAGTGCCCGCGCGCCGCGTCCAGGCGCGCGTGGAGGTCGGCGAGCAGGCGCTCGACCAGCTCACCCTCGGCGACCAGGTCGCGCTCGTCCGGGCTCGCGACGAGGTCGACCACGACCCGCGTCCAGGTCCCGTCCTCGTTCCTGCGCTCGACCAGCTTGTAGCGGTCCGAGCGCAGGCTGCGCGTCTCGACGCCGTCGCCGAGCTCCTCGGAGAGGATCGCCCGCTCGGGCCACGGCTCACGCCCGAAGAGGCGCGGGGTCAGGTCGTCGCCCTGGATCGTGTCGCGCGGGATGTCCTGGCCGAGGAAGCCCAGGATCGTGGGCAGGAGGTCGACCTGGCTCGCGACCGGCGCCACGTCACGGACGCTGGGTTCGAGGCGCGGAAAGCGTAGCGGCGAGGGGAAGCTCCACAGGAGCGGCACGTGGATCACCTCTTCGAAGAGCGTGCCGCCGTGGCCGATGAAGCCGTGCTCGAGGAACGCCTCGCCGTGGTCGGACGTCACGATCAGCATCGTGTGGTCCATGCGGCCGCTCTCCTCGAGCCACTCGATCAGCGTGCCGAGCGCGGCGTCGACCTCGAGGATCTCACCGTCGTAGAGGTCGATGCTGGGGCGCAGGTAGAGCTCCAGGTCGTCGCCGGCGAAGACCCGCTGGCCGATCTCCTCGTACGTCAGCGCGGGGTCCTCGGCGTACACGTTGAAGCCCTCGGCGGGGGCGTAGGGCGAGTGCGGGTCGAGGATCAGGCCGAAGTAGAAGTAGTGCCGGTCGAGCGCTTCGATGCGCGAGCGCAGGTGGGAGACGAGCGCGGCGGGGCGTGGCTCGTCGTGCCACAGCTCCTCGAAGTGCGTGAAGCCGCGCGGGTAGTTGTAGCGCGAGCCGATCACGGGATTGGACGAGAAGCCGAGGCTGACGTAGCCCGCGTCGCGCAGGTACTCGCCCGCCAGGGGGAAGCGGTCGGGCACCAGGAAGTTCGACCCGTCGGTACCCGGGTCGTAGAACATCGACGGGTAGATGCTCGCGAGGATCGCGGGCGTGGACTTGTCGGTGCCGGCCGACTGGGCGATGAAGGTGCGGAAGAGCACCGCGTGCTCGGCGGCGAAGCGCTCGAGGTGGGGCGTGGTGCGGCGCTCGTAGCCGTAGACCGAGCAGTGGTCGGCCCGCAGCGTGTCGACGTGCAGCAGGATCACGTCGATCTCGCCGACGCGGTTCCAGAACCACGTGGGGACGAAGACGAGGGCCGCGCCGAGCATCGCCGGGAGCGCTCCCTCCCGGCGCAGGGCCCGGCGCAGGACCGCCCCGACGAGCGCCGCGACCACCGCCAGCCCCGCCGCGAAGCCGGCGAAGCGCGCCAGGTAGCCGGGGCCCACCAGGTGCATCCACGGCACGAGCGACGCGCCCAGGAAGGCCGCGCCGGCTGCGAACGGAATCAGGGCGGCGAGCGCCCTCTGAGCCTTCGTGGGTGCCATGACTCAGCCCCAACCTAGCAGGAGGGCTGGGAGCGGTCGAACGCCGCGCGGGCTCCTGCTGCCGCAGGCGGCTGGACCTGCTAGCCTTACGGTGGCCCGGCTCAGGCCACCACCGTCCCCAGTCCCGAAGCCCCGCATCATGAGACTCCCCCGCTTCCGCCGTCTGTTGGCCCTCGCGGCGACGGCCGCCCTCACGGGCTCCACCGCCAGCGCCACCTGGTCGATCGTCGTCGTCAACACCAAGACCGGCGAGGTCTGCGTCGCCGCCGCGACGTGCATCGAGAACTTCAATCTCATCAAGGACCTGCCGGTCATGCGCGTCGGGCAGGGCGGCGCGGTGTCCCAGGGGCTGATCGACTTCGGCGCGGTGCACCGCATCAAGATCTGGGACGGCTTCATCGCCGGGGACACGCCCGACGAGATCCTGACGACCCTCCTCAACGAGGGCTCGTCGGTCCACGCGCGGCAGTGGGGCATCGTCGACTTCGAGAACGATCCGGTGACCTACACCGGCAACGGCGCCGGCCTCGAGCACCACGGCGTCACCGGCATCGTCGGCGACCTGCGCTACGCCATCCAGGGCAACGTGATCACGGGCGACATCGTCGTCACGGCGGCCGAGGGAGCGCTGCTCGGCGCGCCCGGCGACCTCACCCAGAAGGTGATGGCCGGCATGGAGGCCGCGCGCGTGCTCGGCGGCGATGGCCGCTGCTCGTGCACGACCGGCGCCCCGTTCTCGTGCGGCACGCCGCCGCCGGACTTCGAGAAGTCGGCGCACACGGCCTTCATCGTGACCTCGCGCATGGGCGACGTCGACGGCGGCTGCTACTGGGCGCTGGGCTGCGCGCAGGAGGAGTACTACGTCAAGCTCGCCGTCAGCGGCGACTCCGACGACATCGACCCGGTGATCCAGCTCCAGATGGACTACGACGCCTGGCGCCAGGGCATGGCGGGTCACCCCGACCACCTGCTGTCGACGGTCACCCCCGGCGCGACGGCGCTGGTCGCGGATGGCGCCACGTCGACCGAGGTCGTGGTGAGGCTGTACGACGTCGAGGGCGACCCGATCCTCCAGGGCGGCGCGCTGGTGACGGTCGAGACCGAAGACGGCAGCACGCCCTACGCGACGCCCGGCGCGGTGGTCGACAACGGCGACGGGACGTACACGATCCCCTTCGCCGCGGGCACGACCGCCGGTGACGACACCTTCGTGATCCGCGTCGACGACGGGGCCGAGGTCGCGACCCTCTTCCCGTACCTCGAGCTGTCCGTCGACCCGCTGACCGACCTGCACGCGGGCGTCGATTCGCTGCCGGCCGCCGCCGGCGGCGAGGCGCCGTTCGTGTTGAACCTGGGGGCGGCCGCCGCGGGGCACCCGTACATCCTGCTCGGCAGCATCTCGGGCACCGTGCCGGGGATCGACCTCGGCGGCCCGATCCTGCCGCTCAACCAGGACTGGTTCCTGACCAGCACGCTGGTCAAGGCCGGCACCGCCGCGCTGCCTGGCTCGGTGGGCCTGCTCGACGCGGGCGGCCGCGCCGAGGCGAGCTTCATCGCGCCTCCGGGCGAGCTCGCGCCGTTCATCGGCACCACGATCCACTGGGCCGCGGTCGACTACGCCGGCCCGCTCGCCCCGACGTCGGCGGTCGCGGTCGAGGTGGCGCCGTAGAGAAGCCTCCGAGCCGCGCGCGGCGCCTGCTGACCGTAGGCGCCGTCGCGCTCGCCGCTTCGTTGCTGGGGCTGGTTCTGCTCGACCTGGGTTACGGCTGGGTGAAGCCGATGAGCAAGGCCGAGAAGGTCCAGCTGCGGAACTTCCGCGGGCTGGTCGAGAGCGGCCACGCGGTGTACGAGGGCCGCCCGCACACCTCCTACGGACTGATCGAGGGCCGCGAGGACATCACCAACGCGCTCGGCTTTCGCGGGCCCGAGTGGGAGCGCCCGCGCAACCCCGGGGCGCCGCGCATCGCCTGCCTCGGCGCGTCGACGACCGAGGGCGGCAACGGGGAAGGGCTGGAGGGCTCATACCCGCACCTGCTGGAAGAGGGGCTGAGGGTGCAGACCGGCCTCGACTTCGAGGTGATGAACTGCGGCGTGTCCGGTTGGACGACCGCCGAGAGCCTGGTGTCGTGGTTCCTCACGCTGCAGGACTTCCGCCCGGACGTGGTGATCGTCCACCACGCCGTGAACGACGTGATGCCGCGCAACTCGCCCGGCTTCACGCCCGACTACCGCCACTGGCGCGGCACCTGGAACGAGCCCCACTTCGGGCCGTTCGAGCGCACGCTGATCCGCTTCAGCGACGTCTACGCGCGCTACGTCGTGAAGAACCGCGCGCCGACCCTCGCCTCGATGTCGACCATCCGCCAGCCGGGCGAGCTGCCGTTCCGCGAGCACGGCAAGCTGCCGGCCGAAACGGCGCACGCCTACCGGCGCAACCTGATCGCGATCGGCCAGAGCGTCGAGACGCTGGGCGCCACGATGTGCCTGATGACGATGCCGACCAAGCCGCCGGCCACGCCGAAGGCCCAGGCGGTCTTCTACTACGGCATCGCCGAGCACAACGAGATCCAGCGCCAGCTCGCCGCCGAGCGCGGCTGGCTCCTGGTGGACGCCGCGCAGCAGTTTCCGGTCTATCCGGGGCTGAAGCCGGACGAGGTCTTCCTCGACCTCGTGCACCTCACGCGCGCGGGCAACACCGCCAAGGCGGCCCTCGCCGGGGCCGAGCTGATGCGGAACTGGTTCCCGAGCTGGCGCGAGCAGAACCCCTGAGCGTGCGCTTTGACCGCCTCGGACGGCTTCGCTAGCTTGCCGTGGCCGGCCAGCTCTCCCCTCAACCGGATTCTCTCAAGGACTCGATGAAAGCCAGCTTCTCCCTCGCCGCCGCGCTCCTGTGCGCCGGCCTCGCTTCCGCTCAGACCACCCACGACGTCAGCGTGGGACCGCAGTTCGACTTCCTCCCCGCCAACGTCACGATCGACGTGGGCGACACGGTGCGCTGGACCTGGGCCGGCCCCGGCCTGCACGACGTCAAGAGCGGTGTCGGCGGGATCGTCGACGGGATCTTCGACTCGGGCAACCCGGTGGTGGCGCCGAGCGTGTTCGAGGTCACCTTCGACTCCGCGTTCCTCGCCGCGAACCCGGTGCCGAACAACGTCTACGACTACTTCTGCTCGATCCACGTCTCCTTCGGAATGATCGGCACGGTCACGGTCAACAACACCGTGCAGCCGGTGGTGACGGCCTACGGCTGCGCGAACCCGGTGGGCAGCCTGGTGGAGCTCAGCGGGCAGCCGGTGCTCGGTCAGACCTGGACCCTGGGCGTCGACAACCCGGTGCCCGGCGGCCAGCCGATCGGCAGCCTGGCCTTCCTGGCGGCCTCGCTGAACCCGGCGCCGGGCTTCCCGTGCGGCCTCCCGTTGGCCGGCTTCCACATGGACCCCGCGGTCGCGACGGGCGAGCTCCTGATCGGGCTCACCGCCCCCGACCCGGTGCTCAGCCTCGGCCCGGTGATCTGGACCGGCACGGGGCAGCCCGCCGCCTTCCCGATCCCGGTGCCCCCGACCCCGCCGCTGGCGGGCGTCGAGCTGCATTTCCAGGGGCTGATCGTCGACTCGAGCTTCGTCAACACCTTCGGCGCTACCGACGGCCTCAGGGTCACGATCGGTAGCTGAGGAACGACACCATGACCGATGCCTTCGCCACCCTGCAGGACTGGATCGAGATCGATTCCGTGACGGGAGGCGAAGGCGACTACGGCGACGCCCTCGGCCGCGCGCTCGCGGCCGAGGGGCTCGGCGTCGAGCGCCAAGAGCTGAGCCCCGGCCGCTTCAACGTGCTGGCCCGCGCGGCCAACCCCGAGGTCGTGTTCTGCACGCACCTCGACACGGTCCCGCCGTGGTTCGGCTCCGAGCGCAAGGGCAACGTCGTCTTCGGGCGCGGAGCCTGCGACGCCAAGGGGCCCGCGCTCGCGATGCTGCTCGCCGCGCGGCGGCTCCTGGCCGAGGGCGAGGACCGCATCGGGTTCCTGCTGACGGTGGGGGAGGAGACCGACGGCGCCGGCGCCGTCTTCGCCAACGAGCAGCTCGCCGACCCCTGGAGCCCGCGCTTCACGATCGTGGGCGAGCCCACCGACAACTCGTTCGTCCGTGGCCACAAGGGCGTCTACAAGTGCAACCTGCGCGCGCACGGCGTCGCGGGGCACAGCTCCCAGGACGTCGGCCCCTCGGCCATCCACGAGCTGGTCACGGTGCTGCAGGGCATCCTCGGCGACGACTGGGGCGAGCACGCGCGCTTCGGCAGCGGCACGGTCAACGTGGGGGAGATCGGCGGGGGGCTGGCGGCCAACGTGGTCGCGCCCGAGGCCCAGGCCGAGCTCCTGCTGCGCATCGTGCAGGACCCGGTCGCGGTCACCGAGAAGCTGCGGACGCACCTCACCGAGCATGTCGAGCTCGAGCTCGGCAAGAACTACGGCCCGGTCGAGTTCCTCGTCCCCGAGGACCAGGAGTCGATCGCGGTCGCGTTCGGGACCGACGCGCCGCACCTCTCCGCGTGGGGCACGCCGCTCCTCTACGGGCCGGGCAGCATCCTCGACGCGCACACCGCGGACGAGAAGCTCACGCTGGAGTCCTTCGAGCGCGCCGTCGACGACTACGCGCGCACGGCCGCCGGGCTGTTGGGGTCGGAATGAGCGCCCCCGATCATCCGTCCGGCCGCGCGCTCCTGGAGGCGCTCGAGTCCGGCGAGGTGCGCGTCGCCGAGCCCGGGCCCGACGGCGCGTGGCGCGTCCACGCCTGGGTCAAGGAGGGCATCCTCGCGCTCTTTCGCTCCTCGGACAACGTCGACTTCGAGGGCGGCTTCGTCGACCGCGAGCCGCTGACCACCCGCCGCTTCGACGCCGCGGGCGGCGTGCGCCTCGTGCCCGGCGGCTCGGCCGTGCGACGCGGGGCCTACGTGGCGCCCGGCTGCGTGCTGATGCCGCCGATGTACGTCAACATCGGCGCGTGGGTCGGCGCCGGGACGATGGTCGACAGCCACGCGCTCGTCGGCTCGTGCGCGCAGATCGGCGAGCGCGTCCACCTGTCCGCGGGGGCACAGATCGGCGGCGTGCTCGAGCCGGTCGGCTCGCGACCGGTGATCGTCGAGGACGACGCGCTCATCGGCGCCCAGTGCGGGCTGTTCGAGGGCGTGCGGATCGGCCGCGGAGCGGTCCTGGCGACCGGCGTGGTCCTGACCGGATCGACGCCGGTGTACGACCTGGTCGCGGAGCGAGAGCTGCGCGGCACGCCCGACGAGCCGCTGACGATTCCCCCCGGCGCCGTCGTGGTGCCCGGCGCGCGTCCCGCCGGCGGCGCGTGGGCCGCTGAGCGCGGGCTGAGCCTCCAGTGCGCGGTGATCGTCAAGGTGCGCGACGAGGGGACCGACCAGGCCACCGCGCTCGAGGACGCCCTGCGCCTCTAGCTCCGGCGCTCGGTCCCGACCCGCGCGGCACCGACCGCGTCGTTGTTTTCTCTGGGGATCCCCGCGTCGCGTGCCCGCGATTCCCTCCCCGGGGATCGCCTTCACGCGTGCCGGTGCGTGGAGCCCAAGAGCCGGCGCCGGGATCTCCGATAGCGATCCGAGATCCCGACCCGATGGGCCCGAACTCTCCTGCAGTTCATGCGCGACCACCCCTATACCTACGCCAGCTGCATCGCCCGGTCGCGGGCGGCGAGCTGGAGTCTCGAGGACTTCGCCGGCCTCCAGCCGGACTTCTCGAAGGAGTTCCTACCCGAGAACCTCGCGCAGGTGCGTGCGATCGGGTGCCTGTCCGAGGCCGAGGCGCTGCGCCTCAACCAGATCCGCGGCTACACGTACGCTCACATCTTTCGCTTTGTCGAGGAGTACATCATCGCGCTCGCCCAACAGCTGATCGCAGAGCACGAGCACGAGTCCCGCGAGACGGCTCGGGAGGCGTTCGTGCTCTTCGCCGACGAGGAGCGCAAGCACCAGCAGCTCTTCGAGCTGTTCGAGCGCGAGTTCGAGGCCGGCTTCGAGTCGCCCTGCGGCGTGATCGATGGCTCGGACACCGTGGGGCAGACCATCCTGGCCCACTCCCGGCTCAGCGTGCTCCTGCTGACGTCGATGCTCGAGTGGCTGACCCAGGCCCACTACCTGCGGTTCTTCGAGCGCGAGCGCGCCGGCGACGACCTCGACCCCGCCTTCAAGCAGCTGTTCCGCCTGCACTGGGTCGAGGAGGCGCAGCACGCGCGCCTGGACACGCTCGAGACCCTCGCGGCGACGGAGCGCGCCAGCGCGGACGAGCGCGAGCACGCCCTGACCGAGCTGACCGAGCTGCTCGGGGCGCTGCGCGGCCTGCTGGTCGAACAGGCTGGGCTCGACGTCTGCAGCCTGGAGGCGGCGATCGGGCGCGAGCTCGACGGCCAGGAGCGCGAACAGGTGCGCTCCATCCAGGAGCGGGCGTACATCGAGACCTTCATCGACATGGGCCTGCAGGGCGACCAGTTCCGCGCACTCGTCGAGGAGGTCGTACCCGCGGGGATGCTCCGCCTAGAGGCGTGGCGCGGAGCCGCCGCATGAGCCTCCAAAGGGACGAGACGCACGTGGAGGAGAGCGCGGCCGCGCGCGCCGACCGGCTCCAGGCCCAGCTCGAGAGCGTCCTCTGGGAGAACTCGGTGACCATCAACTCGCTGGTGGCAACCGAGCAGCGACTGAAGCGCGAAGCCGAGGAGCGCAGCCTGGTCGAGCAGGAGCGAACGACCCTCCAGACGGAGCTGGCCCGCGCCCAGAAGCTGGAGTCGATCGGCCAGCTGGCGGCCGGCATCGCGCACGAGATCAACACGCCGACGCAGTACGTCGGCGACAACACGCGCTTCCTCCAGGAGAGCTTCGAGGACCTGCTCCCGCTGCTGGAGCAGGCCCGCGAGCTGTGCCGTCAGGTGCTGGACGGGTCCGGATGCGAGGCGCTCGCGGGGAAGCTGGACGCCGCGTTCGCCGAGGCCGACATCGAGTATCTCGTGGAGCAGGTCCCGGTCGCCATCGAGCAGTCGCTGGGGGGCATCGAGCGCGTCCGCAAGATCGTCCTGTCGATGAAGGAGTTCTCCCACCCCGGCGTCGAGGACATGTCCCACGTCGACCTGAACCAGGCCATCGAGAGCACCATCACCGTGGCGACGAACGAGTGGAAGTACGTCGCCGAGGTGGAGACCGACTTCGACGAGGACCTCCCCTCCGTGCCGTGCATGGCCGGCGAGGTGAACCAGGTGGTCCTCAACATGATCGTCAACGCCTCGCACGCCATCGCCGACGTGGTGGGCGACGGCGCGGACGGCAAGGGTAAGATCCGGATCAGCACCCGCCGGCTCGGCGAGGACGCCGAGATCCGCATCGCCGATACCGGAGCCGGCATTCCCGAGGATGCGCGGCACCGGATCTTCGACCCCTTCTTCACCACCAAGGGAGTGGGCAGGGGGACCGGGCAGGGCCTGTCCATCGCCCACGCGGTCGTCGTCAAGAAGCACCGGGGCGCGCTCGAGTTCGAGTCCGAGCTGGGGAAGGGAACGACCTTCGTCGTGCGCCTCCCGCTTCGCCAGGAGCTCGACGAAGCCGCGGCCTGAGCCGGCCCGGTCGCGGGCGGGGCGCGCTGCGCGGCCCGGTGAGCCTTGTGCAAGGGAGGCTCGCCGGGACCGAATCGCCGCGCCTAGCCAAAACGTTAAGGGGCTTTTGAGCATCCGCGGGCCGCAGCAGAACCGAAAGGAGCGATAGACTGATCGGTCGGTCTCTTGCCCCCCAAGATCCCAGTTTCATGATCTCCAAAGCGCTTCTGACCCTCGCTACCGGCCTCCTGGCCTCCGCCTCCCTCAGCGCCCAGACCACGCACTTCGTGGACAACGGGCCGACGTTCGACTTCATCCCCAAGGACATCACGATCCAGGTGGGGGACACGGTGACCTGGGTCTGGAAGGGCGGCGTGCACACGGTGGACAGCAGCGTGAGCGGCATCCCCGACGGCATCTTCAGCTCGGGCGTGACCGGCGACGTCGGCTTCGAGTTCAGCGTGACCTTCGACCAGGCCTTCCTGCTGGCCAACCCGGTTCCCGGCGGGGTCTACGAGTACCTCTGCATCATCCACGCGGCGTTCGGGCAGGACGGCACGGTCACGGTCCAGCAGGCGCCGATCGCCAACCCGTACGGCTGCGTCAACCCGTCGGCGAGCCTGACCACGATCTCCGGCCAGCCGCGCGTCGGCGGCACCTGGGTCGTCGGCGTGGACAACCCGCTCGGCACGCAGCCGGCGGGCTCCCTGGCGTTCCTCTCCGCCTCGACCGTGTCGGCGCCGGGCTTCCCCTGCGGCCTCGTCCTGCCGGGCTTCGGCATGTCGGGCGCGGGTGCGAACGGCGAGCTGCTGATCGACCTGACCGCTCCCAACCCGATCCTCTCGCTGGGCCCGGTGGCCTGGGACGGGGCGAACCCCGCGTCGATCCCGGTGGCCTTCCCGAACAATCCGCAGCTGGTCGGCTTCCCGCTCTTCTTCCAGGGGCTGATGTTCGACGCCGGCGGCACCTCGGGGATCACTTTCGGTGCCACCGAGGGCCTGGCCGTCACGGTCGGCTCGTAAGCGCGTCCAGCTCGCGCCGCGCGCGGCGCGAGACGAAGACGACCAGCACCAGCGTGGCCGCGAGGCCGAGCGCGAAGAGCGCTTGGCCCGCGAGCCCCACCTCGGCCTCGCCGCGCAGCGCCTGCGCCAGCGTGGCGAGCGCCGTGCCGAGGTAGACCGTCAGGACGTTGCCCGCCAGCATCCCGATGAAGGTGCCGAGCGCGTAGTCGCGGAAGCGCACCGGGCTCGCTCCGAGCGCGTAGTTGAGCGCGTTGAACGGCACCAGCGGCGACAGCCGCAGCAGCAGCACGGTGCGGAAGCCGGCCGACGCGACCGCCCGGTCGATCGCCAGGAGCTTCTCGTCGCCCGCCACGCGGCGCTCCACCGGCCCGCGCAGCAGCGTGCGGCCCGCGAGGAAGGCCAGCTGCGCGCCCAGGTTGGTGCACAGCACGATCGGCGGCAGCGTCGCTGCGAAGCCGAAGCCGAAGGCGCAGACGAAGGTGATCGGCGTGCCGGGCACCATCAGCACGCAGCCGGGCAGAAAGAGCGCCGCAACCAGCCACGCTCCGGCCGCGCCGAAGCCCTCCGCCCAGCTCAGGTAGCTCTCGAGCCACGCGCCGAGCGGCAGGAGCAGCGCCGCAAGCACGGCGGCCGCGAGAACCGCGAGGAGCAGCGCCAGGCGCCGCCGGTCGCTCACGCGCCGAGCAGGCCGCGCACGCAGCGCACGACGGCCTCGGGGGTGAAGCCCAGCTCGCGGAACAGCACGTCGCCGGGTGCCGAGGCGCCGAAGCGGTCGAGGCCGACCGACGCGCCGCCGTGGGTCCAGCGCTCCCAACCGAGGGTGACGCCGGCCTCGACCGAGACGCGCGGCCCGAGGTCGGCGGGCAGCACCTCGTCGCGGTACGCGGCGTCCTGATCGGCGAAGAGCTCCCACGAGGGCATCGACACGACCCGCGTGCCGACGCCGTGCGAGGCCAGCTCGTCCTGGGCCGCCAGCGCGAGCGGAACCTCGGAGCCGGTGGCGATCAGGATCGCCCGCGGGTCGAGCGTGTCCCGCAGCACGTAGGCACCGCGCCGCAGGCCGGCCGCCGCGCCGTGCGTCGCGCGGTCGATCGTCGGGAGCTTCTGGCGCGAGAGCACCAGGCTCACCGGCCGCTTCGTCTCGCCCAGCGCCACGCGCCAGGCCTCGGCCGTCTCCGCCGCGTCCGCGGGGCGCAGCACGACCATGTTCGGGATGGCGCGCAGGCTCATCAGGTGCTCGACCGGCTGGTGGGTGGGGCCGTCCTCGCCGACGCCGATCGAGTCGTGCGTGAACACATTCACGACCGGCAGCCCGTTCATCGCCGCCAGGCGCAGGGCGGGGCGCATGTAGTCGGAGAACACGAAGAACGTCGCGGTGTAGGTCCGCGCCCCGCCGTGGTAGGCGATGCCGTTGGCGATCGCGGCCATCGCGTGCTCGCGCACGCCGTAGCGCACGTTGCGGCCCGCGCCGCTCCGCCCGTCGAAGTCGTCCTCGCCCTTGAGCACGGTCTTGGTCGAGCCCCCGAGGTCGGCGTCGCCGCCGAAGAGCCACGGGATCGTCGCCGCCGCCGCGGTCAGTGCCGCGCCGCCGGCGTCGCGCGTCGCGTGCTTCGAGCCGGCCTCGAACTCCGGCAGCCCTGCGTCCCAGCCGCCCGGCAGCTCACCCGCCTGCGCCTGGCGCCAGGCCTGGGCGAGCTCGGGGTGCGCCGCGGCGAAGGCCTCGAAGCGCGTGTTCCATTCGGCGTGTGCCTGCGCGCCGCGCTCCACGGCGCTTCCGAGCTGCGCGGCGGCGTCCGTCGGCACCTCGAACTCGGCCGCGGTCCAACCGAGGGCGCCCTTGGTCGCGGCCACCTCGTCGGCGCCCAGCGGCGCGCCGTGCGCCGCGCACGAGCCGGCCTTCTTGGGCGAGCCGAACCCGATGGTCGTCTTCACGACGATCAGCGACGGCTTCCCCGTCTCGGCGCGCGCCGCGGCGATGGCCGCGTCGATCGCGTCCAGGTCGCCGTCGCCGTCCGCCACGGTCTGCACGTGCCAGCCATAGGCCTCGTAGCGCCGCGCCACGTCCTCGGTGAAGTGCATGTCGCACGGCCCGTCGAGGGTGACGTCGTTCGCGTCGTAGAGGTAGATCAGCTTGCCGAGCCCGAGATGCCCGGCCAGCGAGCCGGCCTCGGCCGCGACGCCCTCCATCAGGTCGCCGTCGCCGACCAGCGCGTAGGTGAAGTGGTCGACGACCGTGTGCCCGTCGCGGTTGAAGCGGCTGGCGAGGTAGCGCTCGGCCATCGCCATCCCGACCGCGTTCGAGCAGCCCTGACCCAGCGGGCCGGTGGTGCACTCGACGCCCGGCACGTGGCCGTACTCGGGGTGTCCGGGGGTCTTGGAGCCCCACTGGCGGAAGGCCTTCAGGTCGTCGAGCGTGACGTCGTAGCCCGTCAGGTGCAGCAGGCTGTAGATCAGCATGCTGCCGTGCCCCGCCGAGAGCACGAAGCGGTCGCGGTCGGCCCAGGAGGGGTCGCGCGGGTCGTGCTTCAGGTGGCGCTGCCAGAGCACGTAAGCCATGGGCGCCGCGCCGAGCGGCAGGCCGGGGTGCCCGGAGTTGGCGCGCTCGACCGCGTCGATGGACAGGGTGCGAATCGCGTTGATGCAGAGCTGGTCGAGAGACGACGCCTGGCTCGTGACCATGACCGGTTCTCCTCCGGCGAAGGCGTGGCGGGGGACGGGGACAACGCCAGCGTAGCGGTGGCGCGGGCGCCGATCCACGACGAGCAGGGGACGAGTCAGGCCGGAGTCGGGCCTGACTCGGGGTCTCCAGGCTCAGCCGTGGAAGCGACCGCCCTTGCCGGCCAGCTCGACGATCAGGGCCGCGGGAGCGAAGCGCTCGGGCCCGCCCTTGCGGTCGCGCACGCCGGGCGCCTCGGCGACGCGTTTCAGCCCGGCGACGACGTTGTCGAGGCCGCGCGCGTCGGCGTAGCGCAGGAGGCCTCCGCGGAAGGGCGCGAAGCCCATGCCGAAGACGGTGGCGAGGTCCAGCTCGCGCGGGCCGGCGACGACCTCTTCCTCGAGCGCGCGCACGCCTTCGGCGAGCATGGCGCCGACCAACCGGTCGACCACCTCGCCGTCGGAGAGCTCCAGGTTCTGCGCGGGCTCCGGCAGCGCCGGGTTGCGGCCGCCGTTGACCGGGCGGCCGTTCTCCTTGCTCCAGGAGAAGATGCCCGTGCCGGTCTTCTTGCCCAGGTCGCCGCGCTCGACGAGCGGTGCCAGGTAGTCGCAGGCGATCATGCGCTCGCCGTAGGCGGCCTCGAGCGACGAAGCCGCGTGCGCGGCGATGTCGAGCCCGACCTCGTCGAGCAGCTCGAAGGGGCCCATCGGCATCCCGAAGTCCAGCATCGCGGCGTCCACCGCCTCGAGGTCGCAGCCGGCCTGGGCCAGGCGTACCGCCTCGTCGAGGTAGGGGCCGAGCAGCCGGTTCACGAGGAAGCCCGCGACGTCCTTGCACACCACCGGCGTCTTGCCGAGGTCGAGGGCGAGCTTGGCCGTGCGCGCGACGGTCTCGTCGGAGGTGCGCGCGCCGCGGATGATCTCGACCAGCGGCATCTTCTTCACCGGGTTGAAGAAGTGCATGCCGATCACGCGCTCCGGGGAGGGCAGCTCGGCCGCGATGTCGTCGACCGAGAGCGACGACGTGTTGGTCGCGAGGATTGCGCCGTCGGGCATCGCCGCGGCGAGCCCGCCCAGCACCTTGCGCTTGACCTCGAGTACCTCGGCCACCGCTTCGATCACGATCTCGCAGCGGCCGAAGCCGGTCTGGTCGGAGGTCGTCTCGAGCAGGTCGGTCGCGCGGTCGGCCTCGTGGCGCTGCAGGCGGCGGCGCTTGCGCTTCTTGTCGACGTCCGCGCGGTGCGTGCGCACGGCGCGGTCCAGGGCCGCCTGGTCGAGGTCGGAGAGCCGCGCCGCGATGCCGCGTTCGGCCATCAGGCTCGCGATCGCACCGCCCATGACGCCCGCGCCGACGACGGCGCCGCGCCGGAAGCCGGCGGCCGACGTGCCGTCCTCCAGCTTGCCCAGCTTCTTCGCGTCCTCGGACAGCTGGAACAGGCCGACCAGGCTCGCGGTCACCGGGCTGGTGGCCAGCGGGGTGATGGCCTTGATCTCGTCTTCGAGGCTCTCCTCCAGGGGCTTGCCCGGCGCCTCGACCACCAGCGGGATCACCGCGAGCGGCGCGGGATACTTGCCGCGCGTCTGCTCCATCACGCCCTTGGTCGCCTTGCCGCCGACGAAGCGCGCCATGATCGGGTTCTTGTCGACGGCGAAGGCCTTCCAGCCGCGGTCATGGCGCGCGCACTTGGCGCGGCCCATCGCGATGTCGGTCGCGACCCGCACCAGGTACTCGGGCTTGGTGATGCGGTCGACGATGCCCAGCTTCTTGGCCTGCCGCGCGCGGTAGAGGCGTCCGGTGAGGATCGCCGTCGTGGCCGCGGGCACGCCGATCCGCCGCGGCAGGCGTGACGTGCCGCCCCAGGCGGGCAGGATGCCGAGCTTCACCTCGGGCAGCCCGATGCGCGTCTTCGGGTCGTCGGCGAGCACGCTGCGGTCGCACACGAGCGTCAGCTCGCAGGCGCCGCCGGGCACGGGGCCCCCGGCGGCCGCGACCGTGAACAGCCGTCCGCCGGCCTCGCGCCCGAGCTTCTCGATGCGCGTGAAGGTCTCCTGGCCGCGGCGCGCCAGCTCGGCCGCGACGCGGGTGTCGGTGACCTCGCCGATCGCCTCGATGTCGGCGCCGCCCGCGAACGAGAGCGGCGAGCGTCCCATCACCACCAGCGCGCGCGCCGACGCGTCGCCCTCGATCTCGTCGAGCGCGAGGTTGAGGTCGCGCATCGCCGGCATGTCGAAGACCGCCAGCTTGGGCCGGTGGGGGGGATCGAGGATCAGGTGGATCAGCCCCTCTTCGGGGCGTTCGATGCGCCAGCAGGCGCCCGGCTCGGGCGCGTCCTTCGGCGCGGGCAGGTCGTCCCAGCTCATCGTCATGCCGCCACCCTCTCCAGCACGACCGCGCCGCCCTGACCGCCGCCGATGCACAGCGTGGCCAGGGTGAGCTCATGGTCGGAGGCCTCCAGCTCGTGCGCCGCCGTCAGCAGCAGCCGTGCCCCGGTCGCGCCGACGGGGTGCCCGATCGCGATCGCGCCGCCGTTGCGGTTGAGCTTGGCCGACGGCAGCTCGCCGAGCGCCGCGCCCAGGCCCAGCTCGCGCTCGGCGAATGACGCGCTGTCGAAGGCGCGCTGGCAGGCGAGTACCTGGGCCGCGAAGGCCTCGTTGAGCTCGACCGCGCCGACGTCGTCCAGCTTGCACCCCGCCTCGCTCAGCGCCTTGGCCGAGGAGTACACCGGGCCGAGCCCCATCCGGTCGGGGTCGCAGCCCGACCAGGCGAAGGACCGCAGCGCGGCCAGCGGCGTCAGGCCCAGCGCCCTTGCCTTGGAGAGCCTGGCGACGAGCAGCGCGGTCGCGCCGTCGGTGATCCCGCAGGCGTTGCCCACGGTGACGACGCCGTCCGGCTTCTCGAAGTACGGCCGCAGGCGGCCGAGGGCGTCCTTCGACTGGTCGTCGCGGATGCCGTCGTCGGACTGCAGGGCGGTGTCCTTCTCGCGGGCCGCCAGCGGCAGGTAGGGCACGATCTCGCGCCCCAGGCGGCCGGAGTCGCGCGCCGCGCGCGCGCGCTGGTGGCTGGCGAGGGCGTAGGTGTCGGCCTGCTCGCGCGTGACGCCGAAGTCGCGCGCCAGCACCTCGGCCGTCGAGCCCATGATCATCCCGTTGGTCGGGTCGGTCAGGCCCTCGGTGATCGCCACGCGCGGCGTCAGCATCGCCGGCCGGAACGAGGCGATAGCGCCAAGCCGCGCGCCCAGCGAGCGCGCGCGCATCATCCGGCCGAAGAAGGCCGTCGCCTTTCCGTTGAAGAGCAGGGGGTAGGCGCTCATCACCTCGACGCCGAGGCAGAGGAAGAGCTCGCCGCGCCCCGCCAGGAGGCTCGTCGCGGCCGTCGTGACGGCCTGCATGCCGCTGGCGCAGTTGCGCGCCACGGTCTGGGCTGGGACGTCCTGGGGCACGCCGGCCCGCAGCGCGATCACGCGCGCGATGTTGGCCTGGTCGTGTGGCGGCCCCACGCAGCCGACGATGACCTCGTCGAGCTCGGCGGGGTCCAGGGCGGTCCTGGCGAGGAGCTCGCGCGCGACCGCGGCTCCGAGGTGCCCGGCGTCTTCGCGGGCATAGCGTACACCGGCCCGAGCCTGCGGCAGGCGCAGGCCGGCGGCGAGTACGATGGGGTCTTGATCCGCTTTCGGTGCCAAGCGTTCGATGGAAGCGTTCCGGGGGGCGAAGGGCAAGCGCGGCGGACGTCCCGATTCCGGAAAAGGTTTTCCGCCGCCACGGCCGACTTAGGTGGAATGGAGCCCGTCGACCGTCCCCCGCGCGAGACTTGAGTCAAGACAACCCCGACAGCCAGGACCCCGGCGAACCCGCCGAGGCCTCCGACCAACCGGGCAACGACCCGCTTCCGGACTCCCCGGGGGACGGTGCGTTGGAGGACGCCGCGCCGCGGCGCTTCGGGCTGGGGGTCGAGCGCCCCCGCACGGTGCTGGTGCTCGGCGGCGGCGGGATGCGCGGCATGGCGCACATCGGCGTGCTGAAGGCCCTCCGGACGCTCGGAATCCAGTACGACGCGATCGTGGGGACGAGCATCGGCGCGCTGGTCGGCGCCATGGCGGCCGGCGCCTACGACGTCGACCGGATGGAGGACATCATCAGCCGCCTCCAGAAGGACGACTACTTCCGGCTGAACGTCGTCAAGTTCCTGCTGAAGGGGGTACGAACGCCCAGCGTCTACCAGGGCGACACCTTCCGCAAGCGGCTCGAGGAGATCCTGCCGGGCGGCGGGTTCGCGGACCTGGCCTTCCCGTTCTATTGCAACGCGGTACGGCTGGAGACGGGGGGCTCGGTCTTCTGGGGCACCCGCGGGCTCGAGGAGATCGAGCTCGTGGACGCGGTCTACTCCTCCTGCTGCCTGCCCGGGATCTTCGAGCCCTACGAGCGCGACGGCTACAACTACATGGACGGCGGCATCGTCGATCCGCTGCCGCTGCGCTTCGCGAAGACGCTGAATCCCGACCTCATCATCGCGGTCGACCTCACGGTCAAGGCGACGTTCAAGACGCCGAACTACAAAGCGCGCGTAGCCAGTACGCTGTTCCGGGCCTTCGAGATCGCCGAGGAGGTGATCGTCGAGCAGCTCCTCCACATGCACGCCGACTACCGCACCGCGCTGATCCAACCCAAGGTCGGGCACCTGGCACGCTTCGACTTCAACAACGTGCCCGAGGTGGTCCGGCTCGGCGAGGAGGAGGCCCTGCGCGTGCTCACGTCCCACGCGGCCACGCGGCACCTCTGCAGCGATGACCCGACCCCCGGCCTGCGCTGCCCGGTGACGCCCCGGGACTACGTCTCGATCCGGATCGACCCGGCGGCCTGCATCGGCTGCGGGATGTGCGAGATGGTCTGCGAAACCGATGCGTACTGGGCGCGCGGAGGCAAGGCCGAGGTGCGCAAGCTCTCGAACTACGAGTGCACGCGCGACCACGCCTGCGCCCGCAACTGCCCGACGGACGCCATCAGCCTCGGCAACCTCTAGCGGGGCGTCCTTGGTCAGCGCCGCCTCGACGCCCGCCGCCGGCCGCACCACGACGCTGCGCTTCGAGCTGGACGGCGCTCCGGTCCAGGGGAGCGGGCTCGCGCGCAAGCGCTACTCGGCGGCGCGCCTCGCGCAGCGCGCGGACCTGCTCGCGCCGCGTGGGGTGGGGCAGATCCTCGACGCGGCCTGCGACGTGTTCGCG
The DNA here is from genome assembly GCA_039029355.1 of Planctomycetota bacterium. Taxonomy (GTDB): domain Bacteria; phylum Planctomycetota; class UBA1135; order UBA1135; genus JBCCGI01. The sequence goes on along the minus strand of JBCCGI010000075.1, from coordinate 9,338 downwards.
GCGCGCTTCGGCGCGTGCTTCGGCGTGGCCTTCCTGCTGTGGTTCCCGACGCTCTTCGTCGAGTCCCTGCTGCTGAGCCTCGGGCAGGACGCGCTCTTCTTCGGATGGGGGCTGATCTTCCCCGTCCTGGTGCAGCTCTTCACGTCGGTCTTCATCTGCAGCCTGGTGGGCGGCTACCTGCAGGGACGCTTCGTGTCGGCGGGCGAGGCGGTCACGAACGGCCTGCACCGCTTCCCCGGCATGATCGTGCTGGGCGGCTTCACCGGCGTGCTCACGGTTCTCGGCATGTGCTCATGCTTCCTGCCGGGCATCCTGCTGGCGTGGCTCTTCTCGCTGGTGCCGGCCGTCTACGTGCTGGAGCGCACCGGCATGGGCGAGACGCTCGGCCGCGCGATCAAGCTGGTGTCGTCGTGGCCCGCCTTCCTGCGCTGGGCTGGCTGGGGCACCGTCGGCTGGATGATGGTGTACCCGTTCGCGAGCTTCCGCGAGCTGATGGGGGTCGTCCCCGTACGCAACGCGCTGCAGGAGCAGCTCGCGCTCGGAGGGCTGCCCTTCGACCTCGCTGTCGCCGCCGTCGGCGCGCCCTTCCTGGCCATCGGCACCGGCTACATGGCCGTCGTCGAGACCGTCTACTACGTCGACCAGCGCGTTCGCTGCGAGGGGCTGGACCTCGAGCTGCGCCTGCGGGCCGTGCTCGACCGCCACCGGGGGAGCGAGGCGTGATCGGCCGGCTCGATCCGCGCACCGGCGACCCGGTGCCGGCGGACGAGGTCCGCGAGGCGCTCGACCGCGTGCTGTCGCGCCGCGACTTCGACAGCGAGCCGTCAATGCTGTCGCGGCTGCTCGACTGGATGTTCGAGCACCTGCTTCCCGATCTGGGGCCGGGCACCGGCGCGGTGCTCGAGCAGGTGCTGCTGGCGCTCGGCGGGATCGCGCTGCTGGTGCTGCTGGTGTTGCTCGTGCGTCTGCTGGTGCTGCGCGCCCGTCTGCGCCGGCGGGGCGCCGAGGACCCGGCGCGCACGCTCGTGCGCACGCGCGTCTCGGAGCTCCGCTCCCTCGCCGCGGCCGCGCGGCGCGACGGCGACGACGCGCTCGCACTGCGCTACCTGCTGTTCGCGCTGGTGGTCGGCCTCGGCCAGCGGGGCGACCTGCGCTACCGCGACAGCTGGACCAACCGCGAGCTGATGGAGCGCGGCGAGCCGTCGAAGGACGTGCGCGCGCTGCTCTCCCCGCTGATCGCGGAGCTCGAGGCGAAGGAGTTCGGCCGCGAGCCGGTGTTGCCCGCCGACGTGGAGCGCCTCGAGGCGCTTTGCGAGCGCTGGCTCGGCCGGGAGGCACGTCCGTGAAGCGCGGTGGACTCGGACGCGCGCTCGCGTTCCTGCTGCTCGCCTTCGTCGTGCTGGCGGGCTTCTTCCTCGCGAGCATCCCGCAGGGTGTCGACGAGCGCGACCGCAGCGCCTTCTCGTCCACCGACCGCGGACGGCTCGGCGTGTTCCTGCTGCTGCGCGAGCTCGGCTTCGCCCCGCGCGCGTGGCGCGACGCCCCCGGCGACCTGCCGCGCGGGCGCTTCGCGCTCTGGCTGCCCGAGGCGCCGCGCGAGGCGCCGGACTACCTACAGCGCATCTGGGACGAGATGGACGAGGCCGAGGAGTCGGGCGACCCCGACGCCGAGCGGCCGCCGGTCACGCGCCGCCTGCGCGACCCGCGCCACTACCGGCGCTTCGTCGAGGAGGGGGGCGTGCTCGTCGCCGCGCTGGACGACGGCCGGCGCGCGTTCCTGCTCGACGAGCTGGGGCTCGAGCGGGTCGAGGAGATCACGCGCTCCGAGCTGGAGAGCGACGCGCCGCAGGGTGTCGTCACGCGGCGCGGCCAGGAGCTCTCCGTCGGCTGGGGCGCGCGCCGCTGGCTGAACGCCCCGGACCTGGGCGAGCTCGAGACGCTGGTCGCCGACGCCGACGACCCGGCGCGCAGCGTCGTGCTGCGCGTGCCCGTGGGGCGCGGCGAGCTGGTGCTCCTGCCGACCGACGAGCTCGCGGACAACGACACCCTCGAAGAGGGCGACAACGCGCTGCTGCTGGTGCGCGTCGTCGAGGCGCTGGGCCCGCTCGACGGGATCTACTTCGACGAGTTCGCCCTCGGCGGCTGGGTGCCGGAGACGCCGCTCGAGCTGGCGCTCGCGCCGGGCCGCTTCGCGCTGACGGCGCACCTGGCGCTGCTCGTGGTGCTGGCGGTCTGGTCGCTCGCCTGGGCGTCGGCCTTCGCGCGCGACCCCGAGTCCCTGGGCCGCACGAGCCCCCGCGCCCGGGCGCGCTCCCAGGGCGAGCTCCTCGCGCGGCTCGGCCGCTTCGACCTGCTCGCCGGCATGCTGCGCCGCGGCGTCTTCGCGCGGCTGCCGGGCGCGACCCGCCGGCGCCCGGCCCCGGCGGCCGAGCCCGGGGATTCCCGCGGGGACGACGACGAGCCGCGCCTGGAGGCGCACGAGGTGCGCCGCGCGCTCGGCACCGTCGAGCACCTGGCCCGCGACGAGCACGAGGTCGCCGCCTGGGAGGCCGGGTTCCTGCGCGACGCGGTCGAGACCGAGGAGGAGCTGGAGCTCCTCGCCGGCAAACTGGTTCGCCTGGAGCGGCTCGCGCGCACGGGCCGGAACGAGCAGAATGCGCCGCCTGGCCCCTGAGTCCGGATCCCATGGAAGCTGAAACGCCCGAGCCCGCACCCGTCCCCGAGACGCCGCAGCCGGAGTCACCCGCCCCGGCCGAGCCCGCCGCCCCGGCCGGGCCTGCCGAGCCCGCCGAGCCCGCCGAGCCCGCCGAACCGGTTGCGCCTGCGGAGCCACCGCCCTCGATCCGCCGCGCCGGCGAGTTGTGCGACCGCATCGTCGCCGCCACCTCGGGCGTGCTGGTTGGCCTCGAGGGCGAGGTCCGCCACGCCCTCGCCGCGCTGCTTGCCGGCGGTCACGTGCTGCTGGAAGGGCCGCCCGGCGTTGCGAAGACGCTGCTCGTCCGCACGCTCGCGGCGGCGCTCGGCGGCAGCTTCAGCCGCGTGCAGTTCACCCCCGACCTGATGCCGGCCGACGTTACCGGCACCAGCGTGTTCCACCCCGGCGAGGGGGCCTTCCGCTTCCGGCCGGGTCCGGTCTTCGCGCAGTTCCTGCTGTGCGACGAGATCAACCGGGCGCCGGCCAAGACCCAGTCGGCGCTGCTCGAGGCCATGCAGGAGCGCGAGGTCACGATCGACGGCGAGTCGCACGCTCTGCCCGACCCGTTCTGCGTCTTCGGGACGATGAACCCGATCGAGCACGAGGGCACGTATCCGCTGCCCGAGGCGCAGCTCGATCGCTTCCTGTTCAAGCTGATCGTCGACTACCCCGAGCCCGAGGTCGAGGCGCGCCTCCTGACCGAGATGCACGCGCAGCGGCCCGGCGCTTCGCCGCAGGAGCTCGGCGTACGCCCGTCGGTGACGCCCGAGGAGCTGGCCGAGGCCGCGCGCGCGGTCGACGACGTCGTCGTGCGCGAGGACCTGCCGGGCTACGTCGTGCGTCTCCTGGGCGAGACGCGGCGCACGCCGAGCCTCGTGCTCGGCGCGAGCCCGCGCGCGGGCGTGATGCTGCTGCGCGCGGCCAAGGCGCTGGCGTGCCTCGACGGACGCGACTACGTCACTCCGGACGACATCAAGGGCGTCTTCCTGCCCGCGCTGCGCCACCGCGTCGGGCTCGACCCCGCCGAGGAGATCGAGGGCGTGCGGCCCGACGAGGTGCTGATGCGTATCTCGGACTCGGTGGAGGTCCCGCGCTGATCCCGACCCGGCGAGCGATCTGGGTCTTCGCGGCCGTGGCGCTGGCGTCGGCGCTGACGCTGCGCTACGGCGCGCTGCGGCTGCCGCTCGCCCTCGTCGATCTGCTGTTCGTCGCCGCCCTCGCGCTCGACCTTGCGCTGGCCCCGGCGCCGCGACGTCTCGCGGTCGAGCGCGACGCGCCGGAGGCGACCGGACTATCGGCCGACCTGGAGCGCACGGTGCGGCTGGACGCGAGCGCCGCGGGCCGTCGGCCCGCCGGCCGGCGTGTCGAGGTGCACGAGGAGTTTCCCGCTTCGTTCGAGGTGCTGCGCCGCTCGGTTTGGGGCGACGAGGCGCCACCCCAGGACGGCGACCCCAGCGGCGGCCCCGACCTGGGCGCCTTCGCCGCCGACGGGCGGCTCGCGCTGCGGCGCGTCTACCGCCCTACGCTGCGGGGCGCGCACGCGCTCGGCGATCTGCGCGTGCGCATCCGCGGGCCGCTCGGCCTGATCGAGCGCCAGCGACGCCTGCGCGGCGAGCAGATCGTCGCGATCGAGCCCGCCCTGGCGGACCTCAAGAACACCCTGCGGCTGGCCGCGTCCGAGCGCTGGCAGGACCTGGGCGTCCGCCGGCTCCGGCGGCGCGGCGGGCAGACCGAGTTCGAGTCGCTGCGCGACTACGTGCAGGGCGACGACCCGCGGCGTGTGGACTGGAAGGCCTTCGCGCGCCGGGGCAAGCCCACCGTGCGGCAGTACCAGGAGGAGTGCGGCCAGGAGCTGATCCTGCTGCTCGACTGCGGTCGCCGCATGCGCACGGTCGCCTCCGAGGGCCGCCACGCCGGCTGGACCAAGCTGGACTGGGCGCTGGACTCGGCCCTGCAGCTGGCCGCGGTCGCGCTCGCGCGCGGCGACCGCGTCGGGGCGCTGGCCTTCGACCAGCGCGTGCTGGCCTACGTCTCCCCGGCGAAGAGCGCGCGCCAGCTGCAGCGGCTGCGCGAGTCGCTCTTCCACCTGCAGCCGAGCGTGGGCGAGAGCGACCCCGAACGCGCCCTGCGCGAGCTCGCCGCGCGGCACCGGCGGCGCGCGCTGGTGCTCGTCGTCAGCGACGTCGCGGACCCGTTCTCGGTCCCGCACCAAAGGCGCGCGCTCGCCGCCGCCTCGCGCCGCCACCGCGTGATCTTCGCCGCGCTCGACGACCCCGGCATCCGCGAGACGGCGCTGGGGCAGAGCACCGCCGCGTCGACGCGGGCGGCAGCCTACGAGCTGATGGACGACCGCCGCCTGGCCCTGCGCCGGTTGGCGGGGACGGGCGTGCGCGTGCTCGACGCGGTGCCGGCCGAGGCCGCGGGGCCGATGCTCGCCGCCTGGCTCGACGAGCGCCGCAGCCTGGGGGGGTGAGGGCTACCCGCTAGCTAGTAGCTAGGCCGCCGGCGCGGCCGGCGCAGGCCCGCCGCCGCGCCCGAGGAGCCCGGCCCAGAGCAGCAGCATCACACCGGTGCCCACCGCCACCGCGAGGCGCACCTCGAGCGGCGCGTGCGGGCTGACGAAGGCCTCGATCATCCCGGCGACGAAGAGCATCGGGAACACCGGCGCCAGCAGGCGCCACGCCACGCGGCTCTCACGCCGCAGCGCGTGCCGGCGCGACCATGGGCCGGGTCGGACCCAGGCGCGCACCAGCGCCAGGCCGGCGGTGCCGGCCAGCACCAGCGCCTGGATCTCGATCACGCCGTGGCACCACAGGATCGACGAGATCGCGCCCGCCTGCCCCCAGTGTCCCGCGACCGCGGTGTAGGTGCCGAGCATCAGGCCGTTGGTCGCCAGCAGGATCAGGTAGAGCGGCGGCACGAGCGCGGCGGCGAAGAACAGCACGCCGACGCCCATGTTGTGGATCATGATCCAGCCGGCGGTCTGCGGCGACTCGCCGATCCCGAAGGTGAAGTTGCCGCGGAACGGCTCGCCCTCGGCGGTCTGCTCCAGCTGCTCGATCTCGGCCTCGACCACCGCCGGCTGCAGCAGCGAGGGCGCCAGGTCCAGGTCGCGGCGGACCGCCAGGAACGAGAGCGTGGCCAGCCCGTAGATGAACACGAACGAGAGCGCGAACAGCCGCCACTCCGCGCGCACCGTCCGCGGCGACTCGACGAAGAAGAGCGCGAAGGCGCCGCGCACCGCCGCGGTGAAGCCCGCCCGGCGCGAGCGGTATTGGATGCCGTGGGCGTCGCCGACCAGGCGCCGTACGCGGGCGCTGGCGGCGGGGTCCTCGGCGCGCGCCTCGAGGCGCGCGAGGGTCGTGCAGGCGTGGCGGTAGAGCCGCGGGAAGTCCTGCGCCTCACGCGCCGAGAGCCCGCGCCGGCGGCGGCGGACGCGTCGCACCAGCGAGCCGAGCTCGGTCAGGTGGCGCTCGTCGTCTCCGTCGAGGGCGGTGCGCTTCACGACGGGAATGCTACCGACTACCATCACCGCAATGCCCGCCCTGGTCGTCGAAACCCCCGAGGGCGTCTCGCTGCGCTATGAGATCGCGGGCGCCGGCTCGCGCACCGCGGCGGCGCTGCTCGACCTGACGGTGTTCCTCATCGTCTGGCTGGCGCTCCTGATCGTGCTCCTGGTCATGACGGCGGGGGACATCACCGGCCTCAGCGGCTTTGCGGTCGGGCTCCTGATCGGCGGCCTGATCCTGCTGCCGGCCACGTACCAGGTGGTGTTCGCGCTCCTCTGGAACGGGCAGACGCCTGGCAAGCGTTTCCTCGGCCTGCGCATCGCCGACGCGAACGGGTATCCGGCGGGCCCGGTGCAGATCGTCCTGCGCTCGCTGTTCTGGCCGCTCGAGGCAATGGTGCTCGTCTTTCCGGTGCCGGTCGCGCTGATCCTGATGGTGGCCACCGAGCGCTGCCAGCGGCTGGGCGACCTCGTCGCGGGCACGGTGGTGTTGCGTGACGACGTGCAGCTGGCGGGGGCGGAGCCGTTCCCGCGCGACGAGTGGTCCAAGCTCCCCAACCGCCGGCTCGCGCTGGTGCCCGCGCTCGGCGCGCGGCTCGACGCCGCGGACTACCGGCTGCTCCGCTCGCTGCTGGGCCGCCCCGACCTCGAGCCGCGCGCGCGCCAGCGCCTGCACCGCGAGGCGGCGGCGCACTACCTGCAGCGCTTAGGCCTCGAGGAGGCGGTCGCGGGCAGCGACGTGCCGGCGCGCGAGGTGCTGCGCGAGATCTTCCTCTTCCTCCGCGAGCTGCGCGGCTGGACGCCGGCGTCGGCGCGCCGCGCTAGGCCGGGTCGTCCGCAGGCGGCTCCGCCTCGGAGTCCGGGCGCTGCAGCCGACCCCGGTAGCGCTCCAGCTGACGGATCTCGTCCTCGCTGAAGCCGCGGCGGCCGCCGTCCATGTTGTCCCACGCCTCCGGCCGGCGCGCGCCGCCATCGGGCGTCTGCGGCGCCGCGCGCTCGGGCGCCGGCGAGCTCGTCGCCTGGGCCGGCCGCGGCTCCGGCTGTCCGAAGCCGCCCGCGTCGCCCGCGCGCGGCCCGAAGGGCGCGCGGCCGCCGAGCGGGCTGAGGCCGTGCCGCACGCGCACCGCCATCAGCTCGCGGCCGCCGGCGTACCAGATGAAGAGCGCGATGAGCGGGATGACGCAGAAGGGCCCGCCGAAGAAGCTCGCGAGGATCGAGCCGGCGACCATCAGCACCGCGACGAAGCGCCCGGCACGGACGGCGAGCTCGGTCGCGCGCACGTAGTTGTTCGTACGCGCGAGGAAGGCGCGCAGCAGGCGGCCGCCATCCATCGGGAAGGCCGGCACCAGGTTGAAGATGCCGAGCATCGCGTTGACGACGAGCGCCAGCCCGAGGCAGTTCACGAGCCAGCCGCTCTGCCCGAGCACGAGCAGCGGGATCAGGCAGATCACGCAGAGCCCGAGCAGCAGGAAGTTCACCGCGGGGCCCGCGATCGCGATCAGGCCCTCGAGCCGCGGCTCCTCGGGGATCTCGGTCATCCGTGCCATGCCGCCGAGGGGCCAGAACGTGATGTCGATCACCTCGACGCCGAAGCGCTTGGCCATCAGGCTGTGGCCCAGCTCGTGCAGCAGCACCGAGCCGAACAGCGCGGTGAACGCAAACAGCCCCGTAACGGGGTCGCCGCCCCTGAGGGTCGGCAGCAGGAACGCCAGGAGCAGCACGAACGTCCAGTGAATCCGGATGTCGATGCCGAAGAGGCGGCTGATCTTCCAGGAGCCAAGCACGGGAGGAGTACGCCCCGGGCGTCCGAGGCGTGGGGACAACGCACGGAATCGCGGTTCGTTTCCGGAAGGCCTCGCGACCGCGGCGTCGAGGGGGGACACTAGGCCCCTACGATCGCCCGTACAACCCCGATCATGCCGCCCGACCCGCCCCAGGTGCTCTTCGTCGACCTCTCCGCCGCGGATGGCGGACGGTGGGGGCCGCAGCCCTGGCGGCCGGCCGCGGCCGACCTGGCGGGCTGCGCGCCCTGGGCCGGGGGCGGCCTGGCGACCCTGCTCCTGCTGGAGAGCGCGCGGGCCGGCGAGCACGGCGCCTTTGCGCTGGCCGTCGGCGACGGCGTGCGGCGCGGCGTGCCGACGGCCGCCCGCGCGACCGTGGCGGCGCGCGCGCCGCTCACCGGCCGGCTGGCCGAGGGGCTGGTGGGCGGCGGCCTCGGGCGGCGCCTGGCCGGGCTGGCGGACGCGCTGCTGCTCCGCGGCACCGTTCCGGGCGGCGCCGGCGTCCTCGTGCTGGAGCGCGACGGCGCACGGCTCGAGCGCATGCCCGAGCTCGCGGGGCTGGACCCGGTCGCGACCCACGCGGCGCTCGAGCGGCGCCTCGGCCGGTGCGCGTCCCTGCGCGTCGGGGCGGCGGGCGAGCGCGGCCTTCCGGTGGCGAGCCTGGCGGGCAGCGACCGCGTACCGAGCTTTGTCGGGCGCGGCGGCCTGGGCGCGGCCTTCGCCGGGCTCGGGCTCAAGGCGCTCGCGGTCACGGCGAGCGAGCTGGCGACGTCGCCGGACCCCGAGCTGGTGCAGGCGCTCACCGCGTCGCCGCGGCTGCAGGCCCGCGCGGCGGGAGGCACCTTCGAGCTTGGCCCCGCCCGCGCGGCGCGCGGCGAGCTCGACCGCGACGCGGGCCAGGCGCTCGCGCGCGACGCCGCCGAGACCCCGCGCGAGCGCGTGGGGTGCCGCGGGTGCCCGACGCCGTGTGGCTGGGCCTTCACGCGGCCGTCCTCCGGCGGCGCCGGGTCGCCCGGGCAGCCGGCACGCTTCGGCAAGCTCTGGAGCCTCGGCCCGCCGCTCGGCCTGGCGTCGTTCGACGACGCGCTGCGCCTCGCCGCCGCCTGCGACCGGGTCGGTGTCGACGCCAAGGAGGTCGGCGCGGCGCTCGGCCTGCTGGCGCGCGAGCGCGGTGCGCTCGGGGATCTAGAGCGCCTGTGCGCCTGGGTTGATGCACTCGGCTCGGAGCGGGACGAGGAGGCGCGCCTGATCGGCCGCGGCGCGGCGGCGGTGGCCGCGGCGCTCGGGCGCCCGTCGCCGACCCGCGCGGGCGAAGCGCGCGACCCCGACCGCGGCGCGGCCGCGGTGCTCGCGG
>JBCCGI010000074.1:0-40006 GCA_039029355.1 Planctomycetota bacterium | reverse complement strand
TACGAAACCCAATCTGGAAATGGCTGAATGGCCAGGTTTTTCCCTTGCAGCAAGCCTGGCCGTGTGCAAAACCATCGAAGCTCAAAGCTCAACCCAGCTAACGCTTACACTGAAATGGCCGAATGATCTGTTGCTGGATCAGCAGAAACTTGCCGGAATCCTGCTGGAAACCGTGCCAGAGACCAGGCAACTCTCGATCAGCACGGTGCCGAGGTCGGACAGCGCGAACTCAACCACCACGCCGGGCTGGATGATCAGCCACTGCAGGTAGACCGGGATGTTGACGAGCGCCGGGTCGTTCGGGACCGGGATCACGGTCGACGCACCACCGGTGCCGTCGGTGGTCGCGCTGATGTCGCCGGTCAGGCTCTGGTACAGCAGGCAGCCGCCCAGGCCGGGGACGAAGCTGAGGTCGAGCGGCAGCGGCAGGCCGAGGTAGTCGGTGTTCGACAGGCCGTACGCCAGGAGCGCCGGAGCGAACGAGGCGGTGTTGCTGACCGAGCAGGTGAAGTTCGACGTGCCGATCTGCGCGTTGCCGGTCGCACCGATGGCCGGCGGGCCGGGCGCGAAGGTCGAGCAGCCCACGCCGCTCGTGGTGAAGTTGGCCGAGGCGGGCGGGAAGAGACCGTTCGGGCCGGCTTCGATGTTCTCGACGAACGGGCCGAGCGGGTCGACGATCGGCGGGTTGAAGCCCCAGGCGCCGAAGGACCACAGGTCCATCTCGATCTCGCCGGCGTCCATCGCGTCGCCGTCGCCGTTCATGTCCTTGATGCGGTTGATGCGCGCGCCGGTGGCGTCGGCCAGGTAGAGCCAGCCGTCGTCCTCACCCATGCCCACGATCTTGTCGATCTGCTCGCCCAGGCCGAGAGGGCCGTCGACGCTGCCGTCGTAGTAGATGGTGACTTCACCGGCGTCGTTCACGTCGCCGTCGAGGTTGTTGTCGACGCCGCGGAAGACCAGCGCGTTGATGACGTCGCCGGTGACGCTCGTCGAGAAGATGCTGGTGCTCGAGGCGTCGCAGGCGAAGAAGTACTCCGTCGTGCCGGCGTTGTCGCGCACCTCGACGTGGTTGAGGCGGTTGTAGAACGGCGTCGACGGCGAGTCGATGTTCGGGATCTCCTGGGTCGGCAGCACGGTGCCGAAGTCCGGGTTGACCGGGAGCGCCGGGTTCTTGCCGGTGTAGTTGAGGAACAGCTTCGACTCGCCGGCGTCCAGGACGTCGCCGTCGCCGTTGAGGTCCTCAAAGCGGAAGATGGAGTCCTCGTCCGCGGTGCTGGAGCTCGAGAAGCCGCAGTAGACGACGACGCCGTTGCCGTCGCGCGCCATGCGCCACATGTCGTCGCCGGCGATCGGGACCACGCCCGCGTCGGTCTCGACGGGGTGCGGGGTCGCGCTGACCATCTGGACCGTCTCACCCGCGTCGTTCGCGTCGCCGTCGGCGTTGAGGTCTTCGCTGCGGAAGAGGCCCTCGACGGTCTCGAAGCCGCTGGAGAGCCAGACCGCGCCGTCGTCGGTCAGGGTCACGTCGGTGGCGTCCATGCCCCCGCCGAACAGCGTCTGGCTGTCGACGAAGAAGGTGTACTCACCGGTGTTGATCACGCCGTCCCCGTTGGCGTCCGCGCCGCGGTACAGGCCGTCGGGGAAGTCGGAGACCGCGTAGACGACCGGCGTGCCGGCCTCATCGCGCACCTCGGCGCCCTCGGGGTTGAAGAACCCCTCCGTGGCGAAGTCGAGGAGGAGGGTGGTCTCGTTCGCATCGAGGTAGTCCCCGTCGCCGTTGAGGTCCGACAACCGGTAGACGTGCTCGTTGATCGGGTCGCAGATCATGACCTCGCCCAGCTGCGCGCTCGCAAGCGAGCCGGCGCCGGCCGCTGCGGCGAGGGTGTAGAAGCAGAATCTGGTGTTCATTCCTGAGAGAGCCTTGGGGAAGAGCCCCGCGGGCGGGGCTGGAAACAAGTCCAACGCGACCCCTGGCTGCGGGGTCCGCGATTTAAGGCGAAACAGTGTAGGGGCACGCCGCCTTGCGGGGATTGAAGATCGTATCCAAATTCGCTGAATGCGCCGTAAATGCGGGCTTTCGGGCCGGGAAAGCGTGGGTCGCGGCCCCGCCGGAGCGAGCCGGGGTAGGTTTGATTCAGAACCATGAACCCGCGCGACTACATCCGTGACCTCTGCCGACGGTACGGCGTGTCGGCCGCCTTCGGCGACCGCATGCTGCCCCTCGCCGAGCGAGCCGAGAACGTCCGGCCGGAGATGCGCGAGCGGCTCCTCGCCTTCCTGGAGCGCAGCTTCGTTGCCCAGGTCGAGGTCGAGGCTCAGCAGTCCGGGGAGGCCCCGCCAAAGGCCACCGGCTCCGCTCCCCCCAGTACCGACGAGCTCCACGCGCTCGGCACGGTGGCCAACGTCCTGCACGGCTGGGACCCGCCACGCTGGCTCGACAAGTGGGCCGAGCGCCTCCAGGAAGCGCCCGAGGAGCCGACCGAAGAGTAGCGTCCCCGCGTCCCCCGGCCGGAGCTCTGGGTCCCCCTCGCCCGGGCCTCGGCACGTTTTCACGCGGGCTCGCCACGCCGAGCTCGCGGCCCCGGCTCCCCTCTCTCCGGAGGGGGTTCGGCGGGCGCGGTAGCCTCCCGGCCGCCGCGCCCCCGGGTACACCGCCTAGCGGTTCTTCAGGAGCTCCTTGAGGCCCTGGATCTCGGCGCGCAGCTCGCGCACCTCGTCGCGGAGCGCCTCGACGTCGCCTCCGGACGCCCGCCCGCGTCGGATCCCCATCTGCCCGGGGTGGATGGGCTGAGCGTGCGGCACGCCCGGCTCGACCGGCTCGATCTCGACCACATGGGGCTGGGTGAGGATGCGCTCGCCGTTCGAGTCCTGCCCCCACCAGCGCAGCTCGGTGCGCGGGGCCCGGCGCTCGTGCGCCTCCTCGATCCAACGGTGCAGGCGCTCGCGCCCCTCGGCCTCGGCCGCGCGCATCCGGTCGCGGAGCTCGTCGATCTGCGAGGTGCGGGCCTCCAGATCGCGGTCCAGGTCCTGACGCAGGCGCTCGAGGCGCTCGCGGAAGGACACGTCGACGCGCTCGCGCTGGAAGGCGCTGATCTCGTTGGAGAGGTCCCTCCAGCGGTCCTCCATGCGCCGCCGGAGCTCGGTCAGGCGGTCGTCGAGCTCGACCGACCAGCGGTCGGCGTGGGCGCTGTGGAGCTCCAGCAGGTGGCGCCAGCGGTCCTCGGCCGCCGCGTCGGCGTCCGCGTACCCGTGGATCCCGCGCTCGCCGTGGGCCGCGTGCGGAGGCTCGGCCGGGGCGGCTTCCTGGGGCTCGGGCACCCACTCCGGCGGGGTCTCGGGCGCCAGACGGCCGAGGCCCTCGGGCAGGGTGCCCTCCCACACCTGGCCGGCCGCGTCGAGGGCGGCCTTGTCGCCCAGCTGGATCTCGTAGGAGCGCTGCGTGTCGCCACGCAGGAACACCACCTCGATCCGTTCGCCGGCGTCGCGGGCGGCGACCAGCTCGACCAGATCCTCGGAGCTCGCCACCGGCTCGCCGCCGAAGGACACGATGCGGTCGCCGGCCCGCAGGCCGGCCTCGCCGGCGGGAGAGGCCTCCATCAGGCGCGTGACCTGGGCACCGTCGGCGTCGCCGTCGGCGACGTAGATCCCGAGGTAGGCGTCCTGGGGAGCCATGGGAAGGGGGCTGGAGATGCCGCGTACGGCCAGCGGCACGGCGGCGAGAGCGAGGGTCAGGAGCGGAGTGGTCGGGTTCATCGGGTCCTCCGAGTGCTCGCCGGCCGGGGTCGCGCGCCGCCGGCCCCCGCCAGAGCGGGGCACCGGAGGGCGGGGATCGAGCGAGGGTCCGCCGGCGCGGGCGCGGTCCGAGGCCTGGCCTCGGGTCCCGGAACCCGCCTCGCGGTCGAGCCCGCCCGCCTCGTGGGGCTTCCTCCAGAGCTCGCCGCGCCGTCCCGCGCGGAACCCAGCCGGACTGGGTTGGAAAGGGATCGTGGGGCGTTACGTCCGAGGGCCCACCGCTGTTTGCCGATCGCGGCGCCCGCGGCTGCGCGGCGTGTAAAAAAGACGAGGGGGGGCGTCCCCTCGGGACGCCCCCCCTCCTTGGCTCCGCGCAGGAGGACCGGCCGGACTAGCGGCGGCGGCCGCCCTTCTTCTTCTTGGCGGCCGAGAGCTTGATCTCGAGCGAGGCGGCCTTGCCCTCCTCGACCGTGACGTCGGCCTTGCCCTTGCCGAGCGTCTCGTGCCAGTACTCGGCCTTGTAGGTGCCGGCCGGGAGATCCGGGATCTGGAACGTGCCGTCGGCCTTCGAGATCGCGAAGTGCGTCGCTTCGGTGACGACCAGGTAGCTGCCCATCCACGGGTGGATGTCGCAGCCGATCTTGATCATCTCTTCCTTCTCGACGGTCATGTCGTAGTTGGAACCGCCGGCGACGTTGTTGTTGATGTTCTTGTTCTTCTTGGCGTACGTGTGGATGTTGTGGTTGGTGCCATCCGAGTTGAGGAAGCGCACCGTCTCACCCACGCGAGCGACCTGCACGTGCGGCTCGAAGCGGCAGCTGCGCTGGTCCATGACGATCGGCTCGGTGCGCGGCTTCACTTCCGCGCCCTTGACCTCGATCAGCACGACGACGTTCGCCACGCCGCCCTTGTCGTCGATCAGCAGCGTGCGATCGCTCTTGTCCATCGCGTGGCCGTCGTGGTGGCAGCCCTTGAGCTCTTCCTCCTTCGGAGCGAGGTCGGGCAGCGCCTTCGGCCGATCGCCCTCGAACATGACCTTGCCGGCGACCGAGCCCATGGGCGGGTTGACCGGGCCGGGACTCTCGTTGTTGGAGTTGGAAGCGAGGAGTGCGCCTGCCGCGCACAGCGTGAGGATCATCTTCATGGCGTGTTTCTTGGGAAGGAGAGGGAGGGAAGGCGCCCTAGCGGGAGGGCTCTCGGTCGAGGTTGAAGAGCCAGATCAGTACGTCTTCGATCTGCTCCTCCGGAGGCTTCGGCCAAAGCTCCTGGTACTGCTCGCCAACGAAGTTGGCGGGCATCGCCGTTCCCGGATAAATGCCTGCCGGATTGGTCAGCCACTCGCGCACCCAATCGGGTCGCAAGCGCTCCCGTACATATTGAAGGTCCGGCGCCCACGCGATCGGGCCCTCCGCATTCGGCGCATCGCCGTTGAACCAGTGGCACTGGAAGCAGTTGGGCCCCCGCTGCGGATCGCTGGTCAGCAGCCCGACTCCTTGGAAGAAGTCCGGGTGCCGCTTGAGCGTTCCGTTCAGGATCGTCGGCGTCCGCGGGTGGAGGATCTCGTAGGACGGGTCCACGGGCGGGGGGATCTCAAATGCCACGCCATCCGACGAGGCAAACCTTTCCAGTTTCGACAGGCTGGCATCGATCGTCGGCTGGTAGCCGTCGAGCATGGCCTGTAGCTCGCGCTGAGTCGTCGGCACGTCTAGCTCCGCAAGAGCTTCCACCGCGCCGTCGACGTCGTTGTCGGTCTCCACGAGCAGTCTGCGCGAGAAGCGCACCGCCCAGTCCTTGTTGGCCGCCGCAGCGAAGTAGTCCGCGATGGCGCCGGCCTCACCGTCCTTCCAGGTGAAGCTCGGCATCTTCACGCGCATCTGCTTACGCAGCGGATACGGCTCCTCAAGGAACTGATAGAACCAGTCGCGCTGGACCTTGTAGCCTTCGTCCACCAGGAAGGGCGGTGCGAAGGTCCACCGTACCTTCGTGTACTCCTCGCCGGAGTAGTCGCGCCACTCACCGTCGACGTCCTGGACGCGGCCTTCCCCGTCGGGGTCGCCGGTCTTCGAGAAGTCCTCGTCGGTGGCCTCGTCGTAGCCCCAAGCGTTGCGGTAGTAGTCGACGACCAGCGGTACGAAGTCGCCGCCCCAGGCGGGCTTGGTCTCGATCGAGTCGACGTTCTCGACGCCCTCGACAACGACCGTGTCGCCGATGTTGCCGACGCCCGGCTCGGGGCGGAGCAGCTCGATGATGACCTCTTCCAGGTCCTCCTCGACGTAGTCCTCGTAGGACGCCAGGAACGGGTGGAACTCGTCGCCCAGGGGAGGCGCGATGTACTCATCGGAGTCGAGCGGGAACACCTGGCCTTCGACCGTGCGCCGCAGCCCGTCCTCGTCGGTGTAGGTGATCTGCCCCGGCTCGATGATGTGGCACGCCGCGCAGTTCTTCTGCCGCATCGCCCGCAGGCCGAGGTCCATGCTGGCCTGGGTCTCGTTGGGCACCATCTTGGCGCGTTGCACCTCGTCCTTCACCAGGCCGACGACGAACGTGACGATCGCGTCGATCTCGTGCTCCTCGAAGTCGAACCACGGCATCTTCAGCCGCTCGGTCGGGTTCTTCACCTTCTCGCGGTCGTAGGAGCGCGGCTCGGCCAGCTTCTGGGAGATCCAGGGCTCGCGGTAGCTCTTGTACTCCTTGGTCGCGTGGTGATCCCAGCCGCGCTCTTCGGCGAAGATGTACGGCAGGTGACCCCAGTCGAGCTTGTCGACCGTCTTCGAGCCCCACGTGGTGAGCTCGGCGCCGATCGGCATCGCGTTCTCCATGCCGGAGATGTCGTGGCAAGACTGGCAGCCGTAGCTCATCACGAGCTTCTCGCCGACCGCGACCGACAGGACCTGATCGTCGGCCCACTCGGTCTCGAGCGCCGTCTGGAGCTCCGCACGGCTCTTGCTGCCGAAGTACCAGCGCGCCTGCTCCTCGAGCACGTCGCGCGTCATGGGCGACGGACCCTCGGTCCAGCCCTCCGGCGTGTCGGTGAAGTAGCCGTCGGGATCCTCGAACACGTACGCCACGATGTCGGCGATCTCCTGATCGGAGAGCCGCAGGTTGGGCATGCGCGTCTCGGCCCAGTAGGCGGTCGGGTTCTTGATCCACTGGAAGAGCCACTCCGGCGTGGTCTTGGTCGCCACGCCGCGCAGGTTGGGCCCGTGCTCGTTCGTGCCGCGGTTGGCCAGGGCCATGTCGCTGCTCCCGGCCTCTTGGCCGGGGAACGGCGCCATGTTGTGGCACGCAAGGCAGCCCGACAGGCGGAACGACTCGCGGCCGCGCAGCGGGTCGCCCTCGACCGGAAGCGGCGGCTCGGCCGCGTCGGACGAGCGCGACATGATGAACGAGGTGATCGCCCCGATCGCGGTGTCGTTCCACTCCTGACCGAGGATGTCGCGGCCGGCGCCGTAGTTCGAGGTGACGACCTTCTCGTCCGGCTTGAAGTTCTCGAGGTGGAAGATCTGCGGCATCCACGTCGAAGGCCGGAAGCCGCGCGGATCGGCGATCCACGAGGACATGAAGTCGGAGTCGACCTTCTCCGCCACCTTCTTCAGCGACGGGCCAGGCCGGCGCTTGGTCGGGAACCACTCGACCTTGTGACAGGCGTAGCAGCCGTAGCGCTCGAACAGCCGGTAACCCTTGGTCACCTGCGGAGCCTCGGGAGCGATCAGCTCCATCGAGTCCTTGTGGCACTGCACGCAGCTCGCCTCGACGTGCTTCGAGCTGAGCATCGGGTAGTCCCAGTGGTGCTGCTTGTGCCAGTGGTACTCGTCGGCCCAAGCCTCGCCCTCGGCGGCGTCGCTCGGCCGGTGGTCGGAGCGCACGAAGTGCAGCGACTCGCCGGACCCGCGGTGGCAGATCGAGCAGCCGACCTCGTTCAGCGGGTGCGGCGACTTAGCCGACAGGAACAGGTCGAGCTTGGGGTGCGAGCGGAACGGATGCTCGAGGTCCTCCTCGACGTAGCCCTCGCGCTCGACCGCCAGGTGGCACGTCTGGCACATGTCGATGCGCGGCTTCTTCGTGAAGTTGAGCTCGAAGGTCAGCTTGTCGAGGACGACCTTGTTGACCTTGATGTTCGGACCGATGAAGTCGAGTCCGGGGAAGTCGCGAAGCACGTTCGCGACCTGGGTGGGAGCATCGTCGGGCGCCAGCTTGGCGAGCTTCTTCCGGTTAAGGTCGATGCTCTTGGCCGCGGCCTTCATGTCGCGCTCGACGGCATCGACCCCAGCGTAGAGTGACTTGACCAGCGCCTCCTGGGCGGCGACCTCGGCGTCGGTCTCCTCCTGCAGCTTGGCGGCGTCGTTGAGGCCGTTCTCCGTCTTGATGAAGGCCTCTTCGGTCGTGTGGCCCTCCTCGAGCAGGTAGCGCTCCCAGTTGAACTCCTGCTTGGCGGACTTGGCGGCTTCGGTGTCCTTGAACTGCTTGCCGCGCAGCTGGAAGAGCTCTTCCTCCTCTTCCTCGATCTCGGCGCGCCGGCGATCGAGGTCTGCCTGGGCGTCGGCCAGCTGGCTCTCGAGCTCGGCCTCGGCCGCCAGGGCGGCTAGCGCCTCGGGCGTCTCGAGCGAGGCGCGCGTGCGCTCGATCTCGATCTGGCGAAACTCGCGCTGGTAGTCCTTCCACGAACGGTCCCAGTCGTCGATCACCATCCAGAAGGCGACCGCGAGCAAAGCCAAGCTCGAGAGCGCGAACCAGGCGTTCAGCTTCGGGACGTGGTAGTGAGTGTCGCCTCGATCAGCCATGAGTCGCTAGACGTTGAAGAAGTACTCGGGGATGGCGACGAAGTACTTAAGAGAGAAGATCCACCGCGCGAGCATCTTGATCGGGATCAGCCCGAACCAGAGAAGCATGTGGAAGAACACGTGGTACCGGACCGCGCCAAGCTGCGCGTAGAGACCGCGCAGCGCGGTCTTCCCGAGCAGCACGGGAAGCACGGCGAAGTAGCCGCTGAGCAGCAGGATGCCCGGCGCTTCGCGCAGCAGGATCGCCTCGGGCAGCGGCTGCTTCATCAGGAACACCCAGAAGTAGGTCGACAGGTCAACGTTGACCATCGGCTCTAGCTTGTGGACGTCCCAGTACTCGAAGGGCCCGAAGAACGACCAGTTCGGTCCGCGCAGGAACGTCCCGAGGATGACGAACGACACCCAGAACAGGATGAAGCCGACCCAGAAGAAGCTGATGGCGAAGGGGCGCTCGTCGAAGGTGTAGTAGCCGTTGCCCTTGGGGTTCGTGTCGAGGTACGGGATCGCGCAGAGCCCGACGATGATGAACCCGGGCAGCAGCACGCCGGCGATCCAGGCGTCGAAGTACACGAGGAGCTCCTGAAGCCCCAGGAAGTACCACGGCGCCTTGGACGGGTTCGGCGTGCGCGAGAGCTCGGCCGGTTCCTCGATCGGCGCCGGAATCTCGATCGACCACGCGATCAGGAACGCCGTGAAGAGGATCAGGCTGATGAACTCGGTATAGACCAGGTCCGGCCAGGTGAAGACCTTCTTCCGCGACAGCTCCGCTTCGATCGTGGGCTCGCCGCGCTTCGTGCGCTCGTCGTTGATCACCGCCTGACGCAGCGCCAGCCAACTGAAGTACCCGACCGAGCCCAGCAGGATCACGATCGGGATATTGTCCGGCTTGGTCACGATCGCCGTGAAGTCCGGATCCTGCATGGCCCAGAGGAAGAACAGCGTCCCGAACACGAAGAACGTGTAGATGAAGATCGGGAGGCTGAACAGCTTGCGCCACTTCAGCACGACGAACAGCAAGAGCGCGCTGCCCAGGAAGTAGCGCGTCGGCTCGAAGAGCCAGTCGATGAGGTTACGCAGGGTCTCCATAAGAGCGGGCGGCTTACAGGGGGCCGGAGATGCCGCCGTCCTTGCGGACGCGCCAGAAGTGCACGGCCATCAGCGTGGCCGCGATGATCGGGATGCCGACACAGTGCAGCACGTAGAAGCGCAGCAGCGTGCCCTCCCCGACGAAGCGCCCGGCCAGAAGCCCGAAGCGCGCGTCGTCGCCGGCGTGGATGAAGTCCAGGCCGCCGAAGCTCACGAAGGCCGCACCCGGCCCCTCGTGCCCCAGGATGGGCGTCGCGCGGGCCATGTTCGAGCCGACCGTGATGGCCCAAACCGCGAGCTGGTCCCACGGGAGCAGATAGCCGGTGAAGGAGAGCAGCAGCGTCAACACCAGAAGGATGACGCCGACGTTCCAGTTGAACTCACGCGGCGGCTTGTACGAACCGGTCAGGAAGACGCGGTACATGTGCAGCCACACGCTGATCACCATCAGGTGCGCCGCCCAACGGTGCACCTCGCGCATGACGCCCAGCGGGACGTGCTCGCGCAGCGCCATGATGTCCTGGAACGCCCACTCGGCCGTCGGCCGGTAGTAGAACATCAGGAGCAGGCCGGTGATCGTCTCGACGAGGAACAGGAAGAACGTCAGCCCGCCCATGCACCACGTGTACGACAGGCGAATCCCGCTCCGTCGCACCTTGACGGGGTGCAGGTGCAGGAAGACGTTCGAGAGCACCGCAAGCGTGCGGTTCCGCGGCGTATCCGGGTAGCCGTGACGGAAAACCGACCGCCAGATCTGGCTCTTCCGAATGGGGTCGAGGAGCTTCGGCATGGGCGGGGGGATGCTGGGGTGGGAGCGCGGGGCGTTCGGTGGGCTCAGACGTAGTTGAGGAACGAGCCCTCAAGCTCCCACTGACCCTTCTCCTGTTGGAACTTCGTGTTCTTGTCGATCAGGATCTGGCCGTCCTCGGCCAGCGTGATCTTGAAGCGCTCGAGCGGCCGCGGAGCCGGCCCCTCGATGTTGATGCCCGTCTTCACGAAGCCGGAGCCGTGGCAGGGACACTTGAACTTCTCGTCCGCCGACAGCCAGTTCGGCGTGCAGCCGAGGTGGGTGCAGACGGTGGAAAGGGCGAAGAACCCCGCGCTGTTGCGCACGATCCAGACGCTGTGCGACGCCTTGAAGCGCTCGTCGACCTGGTCCACCGCGAACTCGTCGGGGAACCCGGCCTTGAACTCCTGCGGCGGCTCGTAGAGGACGTTCGGAAAGAGGAAGCGCCCGATCGCTCCGAGCAGGCCGACGGACGCGCCGGTAAAGAGCAGCCACCCAAAGCTCAGCGACGACAGGAAGCCGCGGCGGCTCACCTCGCCGCGCAGCGGAGAGCGCACGAGGTTCGCCTGGTCGGGCGACCCCTGCTCTTCGGTCTTCTTCTCTTCTTCAGCCACAGTGCGATCCTCGCCTGACGGTCCGGGTCCACGGCGCCACACGCGGCGCCTCAGGACGCGGGTTTTAATCGCGTTTTCGGGCAGCAAGGATGAGCATGCCCCAGCTCGATGGCAAGGCTTTCGGGCCCAAAGCGGGATCCGGGATCAGGACCGGGACCGGCCAACTGCGACGATTTGCCGCAGCGCGATCTGGGCCCGGCAGCGGCCTCCAGCTAGCGGCCGTCGAGCGCCTTGAGCGCGGCGCCGCGGACGTTCAGGTCGGGATCGTCGAGCGCAATGCGCTCCAGGGCCTCGTAATCCTCGGGTCGACCGAGCCGCGCCAGCGCCTCGACCGCCTTCGTGCGGCTGTTGGAGACGTCGGAGGAGCGCTGCCACATGGTCGGGTCGAGACTGCGCTCGGCGTCGTAGGCCTCCAAACCTGCGACCTCACGTAGCACCGGCCCGGCCTCGCCGTCGCCGTGGTACGAGAGCGAGATCGCCGCGGTCGCGCGGACGTCGAGCCGCCCGTCGGACAGCGCGGAGCGCAGCCGGGACACGGTTTCGTCGCTCGGCAGGGTCTGCAGCGCGCTGGCCGCGAGCAGCCGGTGGCCCCCGTCGTCGCTCTCCAGGAAGCGCGCCACGTGGGACGCGGCGAGGGCTTGGTCGGCCGGCTCCAGCGAGGGTCCGAGGGCCCCGAGCGAGCGCAGGGTCAAGAAGCGCACCTTGCCGTCGGCGTCGAGGTCATCCCGGAGCTCGAGCAGCGCAATCAGGTGTTCGAGCCCCGCCGGATCGCCCAGCTGCGCCTGGATCACGGCGAAGACGTAGCGGTGGAGGACATCCTCCTCCTCGGTCTGCTCCCAGGCGCGCTCGACCGCCGGGAGGAAGGAGGCGTCGATCTCCCACTCCGAATCGCGGCCCTCCTGCTGGGCCGTCAGGTGCTGCAGGACCTGGCTCACCAGCAGCATCGAGGCCTGATCGCGCTCGTTGCTGGTGCCGTTCAGGATGCGGTCCAGGTTCTCCTGCGGACTGCGCTCGTTGCCCGCCACGGCTCCGAAGAGCACGTAGACGAGCACGAGGACCATCACGATCAGCGCCGGCACCACCACCAGCGGCACCAGGAGGTTGCGGTAGGGGCTCTCGGGCTCCAAGCCGGTCGGGCTCGGGTCGAGGTCGTCGGGCAGCGTGTCGGGAATCTCGGAGGGGTCCATGGGCCTCGCTTGGCGAAAAAGGCCGAACGAGGATAGCCCCGGGATCGAGGCCCTTCTACGGGCGTTCCGCCGGCTTCTCGTCAGCCGCCGAGCGGGAAGTCCGAAAGACGGGTCGCCTGGGGCATGTCCCCCACCAGGGGCCGCACATAACTGAGGAAGGCCTCGGACACGTCGTTGTCGCCGGCGAGGAACTCCTCCGGCAGGTCGCGGGTCTCCTTGGCCACGTTCTTCAGCTCGGTCGCCGCGAAGCCGGCGCGGTAGTCGGCGCCCTCGCCCAGCCGCTCGATGACGATCGAGCCGTGGGGGCGCTCGCCGCTGGTGGCCACGCGGACCGCGGTGCGGCCGACCTCGCGCGCCTCGGCCGCGTCGACCTCGGACACGACGCCTAGGAACGAGCGCTGGAGGTAGCCGAAGGTGTCGGCGCGCACGCGCAGCTTGTTGCCCAGGCGCTCCTTGACGGTCGCCGCGAGCAGGTCGCCCAGGGCGCCGCTGCCCGAGAGCTGGACGTTGCCGTGCGAGTCGACCTCGCCGGAGGTCAGGAGGCTCGCGCCGTCCGCCCCGTGGATGCCCTCCGACGCGGCCACCAAGCAGCGTCCGTGCTTGGTGTACATGCGGTCGACGTCGCCGATGAAGGCGTCGAGGTCGAAGACCCGCTCGGGCACGTAGATCAGGTGCGGGCCGTCGTCCTCGTGCACCCGCGCCAGGCGGCTGGCGGCGGTCAGCCAGCCCGCGTGGCGGCCCATGATCACGTCGATCTTGATGCCCGGCAGGCTGCGGTTGTCCTGGTTGTCGCCGGCGATGCCGCTGGCCACGAAGCGCGCCGCCGAGCCGTAGCCGGGGCAGTGGTCGGTGACCCGGAGGTCGTTGTCGATGGTCTTGGGGACGTGGAAGAGCCGCACGTCGTAGCCCTCGGCGACCGCGATCTCGTTGAGGATGTGCGCGGTCTCCGCCGAGTCGTTGCCCCCGATGTAGAAGAAGTAGCGGATGTCGTGCTTCTGGAAGGCTTTAAGGATCGCCTCGCACTCCTCGCGCGTCACCTTCTTGCGGACCGAGCGCAGGGCCGCGCAGGGGGTCCGCGCCACGCCCTCGAGGGTCTCCTGGGACTCAGCACCCAGGTCGATCAGGTGATCCTCCAGGATCCCGCGCACGCCGTGCACCGCGCCGTAGACCCCCTGGACGGCGTCCGAGGCCACCGCCTCCTGGACGATGCCGACGAGGCTCTGGTTGATGACGCAGGTCGGGCCACCGGACTGGCCGATCAAGGCGTTTCCGCGGAGGGTCATGACGGTCTCTCGGGGGTTGGGGTGGGTCGCGCGGGTCGGCGCGGGGCCGCCTGCGGGGCCCGGACGACGAGACGGTATCGGCTGCCCCTTGCCTTCGCCACCCGCGCTGCTATGCTTCCCGCCCGTCGCTCGGGTGGCGGAATTGGTAGACGCGCTAGATTAAGGATCTAGTGGGGCAACCCGTGCTGGTTCGATTCCAGTCCCGAGCACCATTCAAGAAGGCCGCGCGCGCACGCGCGGCCTTCTTTCTTTCGGGTCCCCCCTCGGTCTTTCGGGCCCCCTTCGGTGCCCTGCGCAGGGCGGCCGGAGGGGCCGGCGCGACCGCTACTCCAGCGGGAACTTGAGCCGCGCCGAGACGTCGATCGACGACTTGTCGAAGCCGACCACCAGGAGCGCGGCGTCGAACGCCTCAAAGGCCGCGATCCGATCGCGGTAGTCGGCCTCGAAGCGCGCCGAGTGCTGCCCGCGGAACTGTGCCTCGAACGAGTCGAGCTCGGGCTGGATGCGCAGGTCGAGCTCCTCCTGCTGGCTCTCGGTCAGCTGGCCCCACACCGCGCCGGGCATGTTCTCCTTCACGAACTTCTGCTCCAGACGCGGGCGCTCGACCGACCAGTCGATCACGACCTTGTCCGAGGCCCAGCGCTGCGCCATGCCGCGCCAGGTGCGCGCCATCGTCTTGGGGTTGACCCACAGCAGCAGATTCGCGCTCGGCAGCGCCGCCCCCACCTGCGTCCGGAAGGTGGGGAGCTCGGACAGCCGCGGCGCTCCGCCGGACGCGCCGTCGAAGTACGTCTTCGACATCTGCCCGACGAGGTTGTGGTTGTTGCCGATCATGAACACCGTGCCGCCGCGCAGCTCGTCGGTGAGCGTCGCCATGTGCCCCGTGCCCGGCACCATCGGCGACCAGTACTCGTAGACCAGCTTGCCGCTGGGGCGCAGCGTATGCTCGAAGACGCCCTTGGAGCCCGGCTCGCGCCCCTGAATCAGGAAATCGGCCTGGCGGCTGTGGATCGTCTCGCGGTACTGCTTCACGCGCTCGGGATCCTCGACCCACAGGACCAGCGCCCAGGCCGGCACCACCGCGCCGTCGTGCGGCGGGTCGTCGTCGCGCACCTCGTAGTCGTTCGCGCGCATGCAGAACGCGAAGCGGTCGGCGAACATCGCGTCGAGGTCCTCGATCATCGGGTCGCAGTCGTCGTACGACCACACCGACCGCACCATGTCCTCGAGGTTCGAGACCAGCGCGTCCTCCGACGACGCCAGGGCCTCGTGCAGGAGGTCGTGCACGTCCCCCACGCCGTACGCGAACAGGCCGACGTCTTGGGGGATCAGCTGCGCCACCTCGCTCAGCACCGTCTCGCGGTCGAAACCGCGCCGCCGGTAGAGGCGCTTCTGCGCCCCCTCGATCACCTCGCTGGAGAGCGTGGTGTGCAGGTCGAGCGACACGACGCGCCCGAAGGTCAGGTGCCCGATCACCTCGTTGATCGCGCCCGCCTGGAAGAAGCGCCCGAGGTAGGCCGGCAGGAACTCCTCGGCCTTCGTGTCGGGCCAGCGACCCGACCAGCCCTTCGACTCGGCGAGGCCGCGGTAGTCGACGAACAGCTCCAGCTCGTCGCCGTCGCGTCCGGTCAGGTTGATCTGATCCTCGTACTTTGCCGAGAGGCCGAAGGAGTTCTCACCGCGCGTCCTGACGAGCTGCGGCACCTGGCGAAAGAGCTCGGCGTCGGTGCCGAGGATCACCACGTCCTGGATGCGCTGGACCAGGAGCGGACGCTCCAGCTGCCCGCCGGACAGCCGGTAGGCGATGAACCCCTCGGTGGCGTCGTCGACCTGCTCGACGCTAAGCCCCTGCTCCTCGAGCTTCAGCAGCCCCGGATAGGCCAGGAGCGCGACCCCCATCTTGGCGACCCAGTTCGCGCGCCCGTAGACCGCCCAGTCGTTCTGCGCCCGGGAGCCGCCCTGGAAGAAGCCCGCGAGGGCCAGGTCCTCGCCCCCGAAGAGCTCGAGCGGGTCGACCTCGATCGGGAGCTGCGAGAGCTGCCGGCGCACCTCCTCGCGGATCTCGGCCGTGTCGACCACGGCCAGGAGCTCCTGAAAGGCCGGTAGCTTCTCCAGCGCCTGGCCGCGCTCGCTGGCCTCGAAGGCCTCGGACACCGCCAGCGTCAGGTCGGGGTCGATGTCGCGCCCCAGGTCCGCCTTCGAGAGGTAGAAGTCCACCCCCCGCGGGATCAGGGTCGACACGTCGTACGCGTAGTCGTCCTCCAGCGGGTTGAACAGGAAGGTCCGAAACCCGAACCAGGTGGCGAAGGCGAGGAGGACGAGGCCGATCAGGCCCCACTTGAGGATCCGGCGTTTCAGAGACATCAGGCGGGATTGTAGGTCGCGCTTGGCCGAGGTCGACCGCCGAGGTCGCGGCCGGGCGACCGGGAATCCCGGCGGACGGCTCGCGCACTCCGCACCAAGCCTGCAAGAGACGCCCGAGGGGCCGCGGTCTTCCTTGACCGCTCGGAAAGGGAGGGGAGAATCTCGCTATGAAGCTCTCCCAGCTGGTCGAGGGGATCCCGCTGTCCACGACCTTGGCGCTCGACGCGCGCGCCAAGGCGCTCGCCGCGGAGGGGCGGGACGTGATCAACATGGCCGTCGGGGAGCCCGACTTCCCGGCCCCGGCCACCGTCCAGAGGGCCGCCGTGGCCCGCATCGAGAGCGGAAACGTGCGCTATACGCCCGCTGCGGGGGCTCCGGAGGTGCGGGCGACGATCGCCACCCACCTGACCGAGACGCGCGGGACGCCCTACGGCCCGCACGAGGTCGCGGTCTGCCACAGCTGCAAGCACGCGCTCTCGGGCTCGATCCTGGCCCTGGTCGGGCCGGGCGACGAGGTGCTGATCCCGCTCCCCGCCTGGGTGAGCTACTTCGAGCTCGTGCGCCTGTCCGGCGCCACGCCGGTGGGCGTCCCGTCGAAGGACGGCTCGGCCCCCGACTTCGACGCGCTCGAGGCCGCCGTCACGCCGCGGACGCGCCTGATCCTGTTCAACTCGCCCGCCAACCCGTCCGGCTACGTCTGGTCGGCGGCCGAGGTCCAGCAGCTGATGCGGCTGGCGCAGGCACACGACCTGGCCCTGATCTCCGACGAGATCTACCGCCGCCTGGTCTACGACGGCGAGCCCGCGGTCAGCCCCGCGTCGGCGGGACCCGACGCGCGCGCCCGCACGGTGATCGTCGACGGCGCCAGCAAGACCTTCGCCATGACCGGCTACCGCGTCGGCTTCCTGGCCGGCCCCCAGGAGCTGGTCGACGCCGTGGCGCGCATGCACAGCCAGACGACCGGCGCGCCCAACACCGTCTCCCAGGCCGCCTTCGCGGCCGCCCTGCGCGAGGAGCCGCCGGAGGTCGAGCAGATGCGCAGCCGCTTCGCGGCGCGCCGCGACGTGCTGCTCGCGGGCCTCGAGGCGCTCGGCCTCGAGACCGCGCGCCCGCGCGGCGCCTTCTACGCCTTCCCCAGCGTGGCGCCGCTACTCGACGACCGCGGCTCGCCCGGCTTCGCCGAGGATCTTCTGGAGCAGCAGAACCTGGCCGTCGTGCCGGGCGAGGCCTTCGGGGTGCCGGGACACATCCGGCTCTCCTACGCGATGTCGCGCCAGCGCCTCGGGGAAGCCCTAGGGCGCCTCGAGGCCTTCCTGCTCGCGCGCCGAAGCGCCTGAGCCCACGCCGAGCGCGGCCGCGATTTTTCGTCAGGTTCTCGACGGATCGCGACCCAAGACCCCGTTACCCAGGTAGCGGCCCAGGGGGGGCCGTTACCGGAACTCCGAAGTTCCCGACCGAGTGTGCGGGAGAGAGGAGCGCGGGGTTCATCTCCGCTACGCGGATCGGCTCAATCCGAGGGGGAAAGGCCCGATCCACGTTTTCCCTGGCCGCGCCGCGAGTCCCCGCGGCGCGGCCATTTTTCTTGTGCGCCCCGGCTAGCCGAAGAAGCCCGCCCGGCGGGCGAACAGCACGAAGCCGGCCGCCGCCGCCGCGACCGAGAGCGCGATCCGCGGCACGCGCGGCGCGAGCCAACCGGGGGCCGCGGCATCCTCTGCCCCCTCGGCCGAGCGCCGGTCGCCCGGGAGCCCGGCCAGGAGCGCGGCGGCCACGATGGCCGCCCCGCCCATCACGACGCCCCACCCCTGCAGGAGCCCGGCGATCGCCGCCCCGCCCTGGGGCTCGTCGCCGACGTCGCGCACCAGCGGCAGCGCGGCCGCGAAGCCGTGGACGGCGCCGAAGGCGAGCGCCTCCAGCAGGGGGTTGCGCGGCGCGCGACGCACGAGCGTGTCGGTCGCGACGTAGGCCACCGAGAGCGGCGCCGCGAGCTCGAGGAAGGCCGCCGGGGGCAGCCCGCGCTCCGCCACGCCGAGCCCGAGCGCCAGGGTGCCCAGCGCGACGGCCGCGAGCTGCGCTCCCAGGGCGACCCCGACGAAGCCCCCCCGCCGCCCGCGCGCGGCGCAGGCGAGGACCGCGAGCAGCGCCAGCGTCGGCCAGGCGTCGAGCGCCGCCTCCAGCCCGCGCCGGCGGAAGTCCGCCACGACGCGCGGGCGGCGCTCGGCCCACGGCTCGTGCCGCCAGACGCGCGTGCCCAGCCCGAACACGAAGCTCTGGGGCTCCTCGTCGTTCCACACCAGCTCGGCGTAGTCGAAGTGCTCGGCGTTCATCACCTCGAACAGGTGCCAGCTCACGACGAAGTCCTCGACCGGCGCGTCCGCGTCGTAGGCGAGCGTCAGGTCGAGCCACTGTCCCAACATCGGAAGGCCGCTGCTGGCGGCGGGATCGACGACCGGCGCCAGCGCCTCGACGCGCCCGCCGAGCACCGTGCCGTCGACGCCGCCCGAGCGGAGCACGAGGTGCTCCAGCACATACGACTCGATCGTCGCGCGGTGGCGCTCGAGCTCGTCGTCGTCCAGCAGCAGGTCGCCGTCGTCGTCGACCGGCAGCTCCTCGATCAGCGTCAGCGTCTGGAAGCTGAGCTCGATGCGGACCGAAGCGCCCTCGACCGTGATGTGCGAGCTGCTGATCGAGTTGGGGTGCGCCACGGTGAGCGCCAGCAGCCCGGCGAGCAGCGCTACTCCGCCCGCAACCACCCGCGCTCCTTCACGACGTCGACGACGCCCTCGGCGACGATGCGGTAGCCATCGCCGGTCGGGTGGTATCGGTCACCGCGGACGAACAGCCGCGGCGCGTCGGTCGAGTGGGAGAAGTCCGAAAGCGCTCGGCGAGGTCCACGAGCGGCACCTCGAGGCCGGCGCACAGCTCGCGCATCAGGTCGATCGGCGTGTCGTCGCGGGCGTCGACGTAGACCTGGCTCTCGTAGGGAGAGAGAAAGACCGCCACGCGCGCGCCCCGGGCCCGCGCCGCCGCGACGAACCAGCGCTTCTGCTCGGCCCACACCTCGGGAGTCTGCCCCTCCTTCGAGGTCTCGCGGACGAAGCGCTCGGCGTCGGCCCAGTCGCGCTCCTGCTTGAGCTCGTAGTAGGTCGCCCGGACCCAGCGGTACGTCGCCGTGCGCCCCATCCGGTCGCCCAGCTCCTGCGAGAAGCAGCTGACGCAGCCTGCGCTTCCTGTAGACGTGCTGATCCACGGCGAAGATGACGTTCGGGAGGTCGTTCAGGTCGCAGCCGACGATCACCAGATCGGGATCGAGCTGCTCGCCGACGCTCTTGCCGAACGTGCACGAGTCGCCGAGGGTGACGGCGCGATACTCGCCCGACGCCTTGTGCGCGGGGACCTCGGGGCCGCGCATGCCCAGCGAGTTCGTCGCGAACCAGGTGCCCTCCCAGTGCCGCTCGAAGCTGGGCTTGTGCTCGTGGCGCAGGGCTTCGTCCGCCGGGTACGGGTTCCGGGCGAAGAGCGAGAAGGGTCCGGGTTCGGCGGCGCGGAGGGCGAGTTCGACGGCGCACACGACGCTAAGTCGCTTCAGGAACCGCTTGGCCCGCATCTGCTACAGGCGCTGCACCCGCACGTCGCGGAACCAGATCGAGGGCTCGCCCTCGGGAGCGGACGCCGGCGAGTGCGCCTGGAGTCCGAGGAAGCCCTCCGCCGCACGCTCGGCGAACGGCTTGCCCGCCTCGGGCGTGAGCGCGTGGGTGTCGATGTCGTAGAGCAGGCGCCCGTTCAGCGCCACGGCCAAGCGCTTGCCGCGGTAGAGGATCTCGTAGGTATTCCACTCCCCGAGCGGCCGCAGGCCGCTGTCCCCCGCGGGGACCGAGCCGTACAGGCTCCCGGTGAACTGCCACGGCTTCAGCGTCGAGCCCGTGACGCTCTCCCAGTTGAAGTCGTCGAGGATCTGGACCTCGCAGCCCGAATAGGCCGGGTTTTCGCCGTCGCGCGTCGCGCGCAGGAAGACGCCGCTGTTGGCCATCCGCGCGGTCTTGAAGTCCAGCCGCAGGCGGAAGTCGCGGAAGTCCTCGCGCGTGTAGAGGTGCCCTGCCGCGAGCGGAGGAACCGTCAGCAGGCCGTCCGCGACGGTGTAGCCTTCCTGGGTGCCGCTCAGCTCCCAGGCGTCGAGGCTGTCGCCGGCGAGCAGGTCCAGCCACTCGCCCCGCTCGACGTCGGGGTCGCCGAAGACCGGCAGCTCGCGGATGCGCACGTTGCGGAAGCGCGCGCGCTTCTCGCCCGGGTTGCCGCCGTGCACCTGCACGCCGATCTTGCCGGACGAGGCGAACCCCTCGGCGTCGGGCGGGAGCTGGTAGTCGGTGACCTTCTCGCCGTTGAGCCACACCTCGATGCGCGGCTCAAAGCCGGTGCAGCGAACCTCGACGTGGTTCCACTCGTCCGCCCGGAAGCGCTCCTTCACGTCCGGGTTGTGGTGCAGCCAGCCGTCGGAATAGATGCCCGCGATCTCGCCGCCGTCGCGGAAGTCGAGCGTGACCTGGGCGCCCTTCAGGTTGCCCTCCGCGCGCGGGCGCATGTGGACGAAGACGCCTGAGTCGAAGGGGTAGTCGATCTGGGTCTCGAGCTCGACGACGAAGCTGGTGTACTCGCGCTCGGTGTAGAGCAGGCCGCCCTCGCCCGCCGGGCCGGTCCGGCCGACGATCGCGCCGCGCTCGGCGGCCCAGATCGCCTCGCCGTCGTAGCGTCCGCCGACGGAGGTCCAGCCGTCGAGCGAGCGGCCGTCGAACAGCGGTCGGAAGCGGGCGTCTTCGAGGAAGAGCCGCGCTCCCTCCGTGCCCTCGATCAGGGCCCGGCCAGCACGCCGTCCGAGGCGCTGCGCCTCGCGGGCGAGCTCCTCGGCGCTGGCGGCGTCGCCGGCCAGCACGCCGACCTTCAGCGGCTCGCCCTCCGGCGCCGCGCCCGCATAGCCGGCGCGCGCCAGCGGCCACAGCGCCGACGCGTGGCCGGCGGTGCCGAAGCCCATGCGCATCATCCACCCGGGAGCGCCCGGGGGCGGCTCGCCCGCCGCGGCGGCGCCGCGGAACACGACGATCGCCTGGGGCGCGCCCGCGGCGCGCAGCGCGGCGAGCGCCGCGTCGCAAGCGGTGCCGGTGCTGTGCCCGTCGCCCAGCGTCGTGCGCAGGGCTTCGAAGCCGGCCTCGGCCGCCGGGTTGGGCGGATCCGCGACGAGCTGGATCGTCGCCGTCACCCCGTCGACCGTCTCGGTCAGGGTCGCGGCGTTCTGGGCGGCGGAAACCGACGCAAAGGCGACTAGCAGGAGGGGCAGGAACCTCATCGCGGTGTAGGGGGAAGACTCCGGGGATGGGGTGCGGAGAGGACCATACCAGACCCCGCCGCTTAGCGCGCTCCACCGTCGAGCTGGACGGACTGCCCGATGCGGTGGACCTTCATCATATTGGTACTGCGCGACACGCCCAGGGGCACGCCGGCCACGAAGACCAGCTCCTCGTCGACCTCCGCCAGGCCGAGGTCGAGCAGGACGCGGCAGGCGCCGTCGAGCATCTCCTCGAGCGTCGCCACGCGCGCGAACTCCAGGGCGCGCACGTGCGCCAGCACCGCCAGCTTGCGGCGCGTCGCTGGGTTGGGCGTGAAGGCCGTGACCTCGGCCGCGGGGTGATAGCGCGTCAGCTGGCGAACGGTGTTGCCGGTCTCGGTGAAGCAGGCGATGCGCCGGATCCCGAGCGCCTCGGCGGCGCGCACGGCGGCGAGCGCCGTGGCGTTCGAGAAGTCGGGCTCGCTGGTCCGAAAGCCCTCCTTGGGCATGTCCTGGTAGCGACGGCTGGTCTCGACGGCCACCGCGATGCGGCCCATCATGCGGACCGCCTCGACCGGGTGCCGGCCCACCGCGGTCTCGGCCGAGAGCATCAGCGCGTCGGTGCCGTCGAACACCGCGTTGGCCACGTCGGCCACCTCGGCCCGCGTGGGGCGCGACGAGGTCACCATCGACTCCAGCATCTCGGTCGCCGTGATGACGAAGCGGCCGGTGCGGAGCGCCTCGTGGATCAGGCTCTTCTGGATCAGCGGCAGCCGCTCGGCCGGCATCTCGACGCCGAGATCGCCGCGCGCCACCATGATGCCGTCGGCCTCGCGGAGCAGCGCGTGGATGTTGGCGAGCGCCGGCTTGCGCTCGATCTTGGCCACGATGTAGGCCTCGGGCGCCAGCTCGCGCACGCGTTGCAGCTCCTCCTCGCGCGCCACGAAGCTGACCCCGATCAGGTCGACGCCGAGCTCCTGGCACAGCTCGAGGTCCTCGAGGTCGCGCTCGGTCGGGACCTCCAGCTCGAGCGGCGTGTCCGGCAGGTGGACGCCCTTGCGGTCGCCGATCGTGCCGGCCCGCGTCACGACGGCGCTCAGGCCGCCCTGGACCGACTCGAACACCATCTCGACGCCGCCGTCGGCCAAGAAGGCGCGGTGGCCGGCCTCCACGGCGTCCATGAAGCCCGAGAAGTCGAAGGGAATCTGCCCCTCGGCCGCCGGCCCCGAGCCCTCCACCACGCGGTAGCGCTGGCCCTCGGCCAGGTCCAAGGTCCCGTTCGGGAAGGTGCCGAGCCGCATCTTCGGCCCGTTCAGGTCCGCCAGGATGGCGACCGCGCTGCTGCGGTCTTTGGCCTCGCTCCGGATCCGCTCGACGCGGCGCCGGTGATCCTCGTGGGTCCCGTGGCTGAAGTTGATCCGCGCCACCGACATGCCCGCGTCGAGCAGGTCGCCGATGCGGCCCTCCGACGCCGGACCGATGGTCGCGACGACCTTGGTGTGGGAGCGCCCCCGCGCCGGGGTGTCCGCCTCAAAGCCGTCGAGCATTCCGCGCCAACCCATCGCGGAATCCTAGCCGGGCGCCGGGCGCGTCACCAACCCGGAGCGCCGGGCGCGCGTACAATCCCCACGATGCACGCGTGCCCCCACTGCGGAGCCGATCTGCGCGCCTCGGCGACCTTCTGTCGGGAGTGCGGCTCCGACGCGCGCACCGGGTGGTCGGACGAGGCGGAGTCGACCGGTCAGGCGGACCTCGGGCTGGACGACTTCGACTACGAGGCCTACCTGGAGCGCGAGCTGGGCACGCCGGCCGCCGGAAGCCGCCGCTGGGTGCGGTGGCTGCTGGCGGCGATGCTCGTGCCGATCCTGTGGGCGCTGCTCAACGCCCGCTAGCCTGGACCAGAGCGTCGTACTCGACCTTCGGGATGAGCGTCATCCCGCAGCCCGCACACGAGCCGGCGCGCTCGAACGTCTGGTCGTGGCAGTCCGCGGTGCAGGGCGGGCAGATCCAGCGCTCGCCCGGGCGCGGCTCGCCATCCTCGGAGCGGAGCCGCGCCCGGCGCTGGCTCGATGCGATCCGCAGCCGCTGCTCGAGGTCCGCCTCGCCCTCCCCGCCCGCGAGCAGCCGGAGGCACATCTCGGTACCCGCGAGCGCCTCCTCGGCCCAGCCGGCCGCCTCGCAGCCGTCGGCCAGGCTGTCCCAGGCGTTCGCCGAGCTCGGAAAACGCGCCGTGTTGAGGCGGAAGAGCCGCACCGCGGCGCCTGTGCGGCCCCCCACCTGGAGCAGGGCGTAGCCCGCGCGGTTGAGGTCCGCCTCGGCCGGACCGCCGTCCCCCATCGCCCGCCACGCGGCGAGGGCCGCCGCGTGGCCCTCGTCGAGCGCCACCTCGACGAGCTCGACCAGCCGGTCGGGCGCGCCCGGCGCGAAGGTGCGTGCGTGGTGCTCGGCCGCGCCCTCGGGGTCCCAGCGGTACTCCATATAGAAGGCCGCCTCGCGCGCAGCCTCGTCGCCCAGCAGCCGCGCGACCACGTGGAGGGCCCCGTCGATGCCGGCCGACACGCCCGCGGTCGTCACGACGCGCCCGTTGTCGACGAAGCGCAGCTCGGGACGCACGGTCGTCTCCGGCGCGGCGACCGCCAGGCTCCGCATGGAGCCGTGGTGGGTGGTCGCGTCCAGCCCGTCGAGCAGCCCCGCCTTGGCGAGCAGGAGCGCGCCGTTGCAGACCGATAGCGTGACCTCGGCCTCCGCGGACACCGCACGCACCCACGCGACGACGGCCTCGTTCGAGAGCGGTATGCCGCCCCCCGGCAACACGACCAGGTCGGGCTTCGGGCAGTCGCCGAACGCGTACTCCGGGCGCACCGTCAGGAAGCCCTGGCTGACGAGCGGCTCGGTCGACTCGGCGACGGTGTAGACGTTGAAGCGGCTGCCGTCCGCGGCGCGCGAGCAGGCGAAGACCTCGCCGGGGCCGGCGAAATCGAGCAGCTCGACGCCCTCGTACACGAAGACGGCGACGTTCCGCACCCGCGCCTCGTCGGGGAGCGGGTCGGCCGCGCGGGCCAGCGGCGCGAAGGACGCGAGGAACGGCACGAGCGCAACGGAAATCGAACGCATCGGAAGGGCCCCCTGCAGTGGCGGGTTTGCGGACGGCGGACGCACGGACGGCGGTCCGCGCGCAGACGTCGACGCGCGCCCAGCGCGCGCGCCTCTTGCTTGCGTTCCGGTCCGGGCGACCCGCCGATCTCTGCCGCTCTTTCCGCGCCTTTTTTTGCGCCCCCGCCGTCCTCTCGCCGCGGCTTACGATGGCGGGCGGGGTGACGAACGACGTACGAACCAACGGCTGCCTCGACGAAGGGGCGCTGAGCCGAATCGCCGAAGGCGCGGACGCCGGCTCCGACGACGGCGCTCACCTCGAGCACTGCGACGGCTGCCGCCGTCGGCTGGACGACGCGCGCCGCGACCAGCAGCTCTTCGAGGAGCTGCGCCACACAGCCGAAGCCCCCGCGCCTCCGCTCGGCGCGGACGACGTCCCCGGCTATCGGCTGCAGGAGGTCCTCCACCGCGGCGGACAGGGCATCGTCTACCGCGCGATCCAGCGCTCGACGCGCCGCTCGGTCGCGGTGAAGGTGCTGGCGACGTCGGGCTACGCCTCCTACCGCGCGCGGCTGCGCTTCGAGCGTGAGGTCGACCTCGCGTGCCGCCTCCGCCATCCGGGCATCGTCGTGGTGCACGACCGCGGCGTAGCCGGCGAGCGGCCGTTCTTCGCGATGGAGCTGGTCGAGGGCCGCGTGCTCGGCGCCTGGCTCGCCGCCGAGCGGCCGGATCGGGAGCGCCGCCTGCGCCTCTTCGCCGAGCTGTGCGACGCGCTGACCTACGCGCACCGGCGCGGCGTGATCCACCGCGACCTGAAGCCGAGCAACGTGCTGGTCGACGAGGGCGGGCGCCCGCGGGTGCTCGACTTCGGCGTCGCGCACGCGCTCGACTCGAGCCGCGGACGGGTCACGGTCGCGGGCGAGTTCACCGGCACGCTGACCTATGCCTCTCCCGAGCAGGTCGCCGGCGACCCGGCCGCCGTCGACACGCGCACCGACGTCTACTCGCTCGGGGTCGTGCTCTACGAGATGCTGACCGGCGAGCTCCCCTACGACACGCGCGGCCCGCTGCAAGAGGTCGTAGCCCGCATCCGCGAGGCGCCGCCGCGCGCACCGCACGAGCTGGGGCTGCGCCTAAGCGCCGACCTGTGGACCATCGTCGCGACGGCCCTCGCAAAGGACGCCGCCGAGCGCTACGCATCCGTCGACGCGCTGGCGCGCGACGTCGAGCACTTCCTCGCGAACGAGCCGATCGAGGCCAGGAGCCGCGGCGCCTGGTACGAGCTGCGCAAGGGGCTGGCGCGCCATCGGCTGGCGCTGCTCGCGGCCTCGGTCGTGTTGCTGCTCGGCACCGCGCTCGCCGCCGGAGCCGTGCGCGAGCGCCTGCGCGCCGAACGCCAGCGCGAGACGGCGCGCCTGGTCGGCGAGGTGTTCCAGGACCTGCTCGGCGCCGCCGCGCCGCAGCGCATGGGCGGCGACGTGCGACTGCTCGAGATGTTCGAGGAGGCCTCGAGCCGCATCGAAGAGGGGCTCGGCGACGCCCCCGACGTGCAGGCCGCGGTGCAGCTCACGATCGGCGACACCTACCGGCGCCTGCTGATGTTCCACGAGGCCGAGCCGCACCTGCGCAAGGCGGTGGAGCGCTATCGCCGCTTCGACCGCGGCGAGCGGCTGGACCTGGCGCAGGCGCTCTACGTGCTCGGGCGCGCGCTGACCGGGCTCAACCACCCCGACGCCGTCGCGGTGCACGAGGAGAGCCTCTCGCTCCGCACGGCGGCACTGCCGCCGGACGACGCGCGCATCGCCCGCAGCGAGCGCGAGCTCGCGGCGGCGCTCAGCGCGCAGTGGAAGAGCTCGGCCGAGGAGCACGAGCGCGCGCTCCAGCTCCTGCGCCGCGCGCGCGAGCGCTTCGGCGACGACGCGCTCGAGGCGGCCGAGGCGGACCTCCTGCTCGCGCGGCTCTCGTACGCCGAGCTGCGCTCCGACATCGAGCCGCTGCTGCGGGACGCGCTGGCGGTCTTCGACCGGGACGCGCCCAAGGACCCGCGCACGATCGAGTGCCTCAGCAGCTACTCGTCGTTCCTGCAGGAGGAGGGACGCCTCGACGAGGCCGAGCGGCTGCTCGAGCGCTCCGTCGCGCTGACCCGCACGCTGTACGGCGAGGAGCGCGCCGCGGCGATGCTGGCGCGTCAGGCACGGCTGCGCCACGAGCGCGGCGATCCCGCGACGGCGGAGGAGCTGTCCGCACGCGCGCTCGCCCACGAGCTCGCGAGCTGGGCCGCGAAGGAACCCGCGGCCGCCTCGGAGCTGCACGCGCTCGCCGCGCGGGTCGTCGCGCCGGCTTCGGGCGCCACGCCGCCCTACGCCGAGGCCTTCCGGCGGCTGCGCGCCTTCCGCGGCGACGGCGCCTTCGAGCTCGCGGGCTGGTCGAACGACCTGGCCCAGTCGCTCGTCGCGCAGGACCGCGTCGGCGAGGCCGAGACCGTGCTGCGCGAGGCGCTGCACGTGCGCTGCCGCGCGTACGGCGCGGACTGCCCCATCCGGGCGGGCACGCTGGCGCGCCTCGGCGAGCTGCTGGTCGACGCGGGCCGCACCGACGAGGCTCGCCCGCTGCTCGAAGAGGTCGCCGCGACCGCCGCGCGCCTCGGCCACGAAGAGGCGCGCAGCGCGGTCCTCGCCCGCGAGCTCTTGGCGCGTTGCTGCGGAGGAGGCGAGTGAGCCCGACCTCAACCAGCCGCACGCTGCTCGCGCGCGTGCGCGACTCCTCGGACGCCGAGGCCTGGGAGCGCTTCTTCGAGCTGTACGCGCCGCTGCTCGAGCGCTACGCCCGCGCCCGCGGGCTGGGGCCGGTCGACGCCGAGGAGGTGCGCGACCAGTGCCTCGAGCTGGTCGTCCGCCGCATGCCGACCTTCGACTACGATCCGGGCCGCGGGCGCTTCCAGCGCTGGCTCGCGGCGCTGGCGCGCGGCAAGGTCGTCGACCACCTCCGCCGCCGGCGCGAGCAGCAGCCCGACACCCAGGCCTTCGGCTCTCTGGAGGCGCCCGACCCGGGTCCGGACGAGCTGTGGGAGGAGAGCTGGCGCCGCGAGCACCTGCGCTACTGCCTGGAAGAGGCGCGGCGCAAGGAGAGCGAGCGCACCTTCCGGGTCTTCGAGCTGCTGCTCTTCGAGGGGCGCAGCGCGGCCGAGGTGGCCGAGCGCACCGGTTGGACTCCCAACCAGGTCTACAAGGCCAAGCACCGCGTGCTGCGGCGGGTACGCGCGGCGCTCGAACGCCTGGGGACGGCGGACGGCGAGGCTCCGGCCGGCTGGCTCTGAGCCGCTTCCGCCCGGCGGGCGCATCCAGGGCCGCGCGGCCGGCGAAGGGAGCACGTAGAGCCCCGATCCGCCCAAGGAGTCCGCCATGATCGCGACCGTCTGCACCGCCCTGCTCTGCGCCACCGCCCCCCAAGCCGCCGCCCTCGCGCCCGACGAGGGCACCCCGCAGACCTCCGGCAACGAGTGGGCCCAGTGGCGCGGACCGACCCGCGACGGGCGCTTCCACGGCCCCGCGTGGCCCGCGGAGCTCAAGCTGCGCACCGCCTGGCGCATGGACGGCCTGGGCCCGAGCTACGCCTCGCCGGTGGTGACCGCCGACCGCGTGTTCACCGTGGCGACCGAGGACGAGGCGCACGAGGTCGTGATCGCGGTCGATCGCGCCAGCGGCGAGGAGGTGTGGCGCGCGTCCTGGGAGGGCGCGATGAAGGTGCCGTTCTTCGCGGCGCGCAACGGCTCGTGGATCCGCTCCTCGCCCGCCTACGACGGCGAGTCGCTGTACGTCGCCGGCATTCGCGACGTGCTGGCCTGCCTGGACGCCGCGACCGGCGAGGTCCGCTGGACCGTCGACTTCGTCGAGCGCGAGGGC
Organism: Planctomycetota bacterium; assembly: GCA_039029355.1. GTDB lineage: Bacteria > Planctomycetota > UBA1135 > UBA1135 > JBCCGI01. The sequence goes on along the minus strand of JBCCGI010000074.1, from coordinate 11,863 downwards.
AGCCCGCTGCCGCAGTTCGGCTTCGTCTGCTCGCCGCTCGTCGTCGGCGACCACGTGTACGTGCAGGCGGGGGCCTCCTTCGTAAAGCTCGACAAGGCGACCGGCGAGACCGTGTGGCGCACGCTGGACCAGGGCGAGGGCGGCGGGCTCGACAGCTCGTTCTCGTCTCCCGTACTCGCCGAGGTCGGCGGGCGCGAGCAGCTGCTGGTGCAGACGCGCACCGACCTCACCGGGGTCGCGCCGGAGAACGGCGACGTGCTGTGGTCGATGCCGGTGAAGACCTTCCGCGGCATGAACATCCTGACGCCGCTCCTCTACGGCGACGGCATCTTCACCGCGCCCTACGGCGGGCGCGCACAGCTCCTCCAGCTCGAGTCCGGCGACGACGGCCTCAGCGTCTCGCAGGCGTGGACCAACCGCGCGCAGGGCTACATGACGTCGCCGGTTCTGGTCGGCGACCACGTGTACCTCTTCCTGCGCAGCAACCGCTTCGCGTGCGTCGACCTGCGCACCGGGGAAGACGCCTGGATCTCGGAGCCGACGGGCGACTCCTACTGGTCGCTGGTCGCCCAGGGCGACCGCATCCTCGCGCTGGCGGACACCGGCATCCTGCGGCTGATCCAGGCGACGCCCGAGGGCTACCGCGTGCTCGGCGAGCGCGAGGTGCTCGACGACGAGACCTGGGCGCACCTGGCGGCGGCCGGCGATCAGCTCTTCGTTCGCGGGCTGGATACGCTGCTGGCGCTGGAGTGGGAGTAGCGGCGCGCGGAATCCGCGCTCGCGGGATCCGCGCGCGCGTCCGTCGGTGCATCATGACGGGGTGACGAGCTCCCCTCCTCAGAGCCCGCCCCGCGCGGGGACGGTCGAGCGTTGGTGCTTCGACCTGGTTCTCGCCACGACGCTCGACGGCAAGCTGTCCCCTCCGCAGCCCCCCGCGGCCGAGCAGGCGCCCAGCTGGGAGGACGCGCCGCCGACGCGGCGCATCGAGGCGCCGGCGCGCCCACCCGAGCTGCGCGTGTCGCGCCGCAGTCCGCGCACGCCGCGCTCGGCGAAGGCCCTCGCGCCTCCCGAGGCCCGCGCGCGGCTGCTGCACACGTTCCTGCACCACGAGCTGCAGGCCGCGGAGCTGTTCGCGTGGGCCGTCTTGGCCTTCCCCGGCACGCCGCGCGCGTTTCGGGCGGGGCTGGTGCGGCTGTGCCTCGAGGAGCTCTGCCACCTGCGGCTCTACGCGGAGCACCTGACCGAGCTCGGCGCATCGATCGGCGACTATCCGGTGCGCGATTGGTTCTGGGAGCGCGTCCCCCGCTGTGGCGACGCCGTTTCGTTCGTGGCGTTCCAGGGGCTCGGCCTCGAAGGCGCCAACCTGGAGCACAGCGCGCGCTTCGCCGCGTGGTTCCACGCCGCCGGCGACGAGCGCGGCGCGCGGCTGCTCGAGCGCGTCGGCCGCGAGGAGGTCGCGCACGTCGCCTTCGCCAAGCGCTGGTTCGAGCGCCTCTCGGGAGCACCGCTGGGCTACGACCGCTGGCGCGCCGCGCTGCCGGCGCCACTGACGCCGGCGCTGCTGCAGGGGCGCCCGCTGAACCGCGAGGCGCGCCGCCGCGCGGGCCTGGGGCAGGAGTTCCTGCGTCGCCTCGAGGCCGAGCCCAGCACCGGCGCGGGGCAGCCGGGATGAGCCGCCCGCCGCGGGCCTGGGTGCTGAACCTCGACGCCGAGCACGAGCTCGAGGCGCGCGGGTCGTACGCGCCGACGCGCGCAATGCGCGCGATCGTCGAGCGCGAGAGCCAGCGGCTCCTCGACGAGCTGGTCGCGCCGGGCGACGTCGTGCTCTCCGGCGACCAGGCCACGGGCGGGGACGCGCGCGGCTTGGTCGGGATGGCCTGGTCGCCGACGCCGCGCGCGCTCGCACGGCTGGAGCGCGCGGGTGCACTCGTGCAGGCCGCGCCGGACACAAGCGCGCTACGCGCGGTCAACGCGCGTCCCTTCGCGGTCGGCGTGCGGGCGCCGCTGGTCGCGGCCAGCTTCGACAAGAGCGTCGCCGCGACGCTGGACGAGGCGCTCGCGCTGCTCGCCCGCCCCGCTCCCGACGGCTGGCTCGCGCGCCGCTCCTTCGGCGCCGCCGGCCGTGGGCGGCGGCGGATCGAGTCCGGTTGCCGCGACGCGACCGACCGCGCCTGGCTCGCGGCCAGCCTGCGGCTGGGGCCGCTCGTGGTCGAGCCCTGGGTGCGGGTCACGCGCGAGTACACGCGCTCCGGCTGGGTCCACGCGGACGGCGCGATCGAGGTGGCGCGGCCCTGCTTCCAGCGCGTGACCCGCGCCGGCGCCTGGACGGCGACCGCCCCCGCGGCGCGCGGCGAGGTGGTCCGCGACGACGACGCGCGGCTCGCCGCGGCGGCCGAGGCCGCGGGGATCGCCCTGGCACAGGCGGGCTACTTCGGCCCCTTCGGCATCGACGCCTTCCGCCACCGCGTGCCCGGGGCGACGCGCGAGGTGCTGAACCCCCTAAGCGAGATCAACGCGCGCTTCACGATGGACTGGACCACGGGCCTCGGCGAACGCGCCGAGCCGCTGGTGGAGGCCGTCGCGCCCGCGGCTCCGGAGTCGCGCGCGACAGGCGCGATCGACTAGCCGGTTGCGGGCGAGCCCGCCCGCGGGTATCTCTGCCTTCCCTCACGCCCCCCATGTCTCCCTTCGCCGCCTTCTTCTTCTTCGCCGTCGCCTTCTTCATGGTGATGTCCAAGAGCTCGCGCAAGCAGAAGGAACGTTCGTGGGCCGATGCGGCACGCGAACTGGGGCTCGAGTACAACCCCGGCGGGGTCGGACACGGCAAGCGCCTTTCGGGCCAGATGCGCGGCTATCTGGTGCACGTCGAGCTGTCCAGCAAGGGCGCCGGCGACTCGCACGAGATCCGGACGCGCTACCGCGTGCAGTACCCGTCGCTGGGGCTGGGGCTGGAGCTCAAGCGCGCCACGCCGCTTGCCGAGGTCGCAGGAATGCTCGGCGCCGAGCGCGTCGAGATCGGCGACCCGGTCTTCGACGAGAAGGTCCTGGTGCGCGGCAACGACGCCGAGCGCATCCGCGCCCTGCTCACGCCGCCGAACCGGCTGGTGGTTCGGCGCGGGCTCTCGCGCTATCGGTCGCTGAAGATCAACGACACGACCGTCGGCTGCTACCGGCGCGACATCGACACAAGCCCGAAGGTGATCATCTCCACGCTCGAGGGGCTGTGCGACGTCGCCGACGTGTTCGCGCGCGCGAGCCGCGACGCGCTCTCGGGCGCCCGGCGCGACACGCTCGCTGGAGAGCACACGGGCACCGCGCCCTGGTCGGACGGGAACCCGCTCGACGGCACGGTGCCGCCCGAGCTCACGCCGACGCCGCCGCCGCGCAGCGCTCCGGGAACGGTCGCGCCGCCGCCGGTTCCGCCGGGGCTCGTCGAGGAGGCGAGCGTGCCGATCGCGCCGGCCCCGATCGTGCCGCCGGTCATGGAGCCCGAGCCGCCCCGGCCGGAGCCCGTCGAGGTGGTGGTCCCTCCCGTCGCGCCCGAGCCCGTCACGCCCGAGCCGGTCGAGCCCGAGCCCGTGGTCCCGCAGCCCGAGGCGACCACAACGGCCCACGAGCCGCCGCCCGCTCCCGAGCCGGAGCCCGCGACGCCCCCCACCCCGGTCGCGCCGGCCCAGCCGCCGCTGACCGACGCGGCCGAGGCGTGCCGCGAGCTGTTCGAGGACACGCGCGTGAGCGGCGAAGTGCGCGACCGCTTCGAGAGCGACTTCGCCGGCCGCGAAGTGCGCTGGAGCGGCACCCTGACGCGCGTCGACCGCTACAGCAGCGATCCCCTCTTCGGCGCCGAGCCGGGCTCCAAGGCGGTGGTGGAGCTGCACGAGATCGAGGACGGCCTCGGCGGCAAGCGCCAGGTGAGCGCGGTCGTGCAGCTGCCGCGCGAGGTGGGCGACGACCTCGACGGCCGGCGCGGCGAGACGCTCGCCTTCGCCGGCCGCCTGGTCGGATGCGAGCCCTACATGCGCCGCCTGATGGTGGCCGAGGGCTCGCTGACGGCCGCTACTCCATAAGCTCTTCGAGCTTCTCGATCAGGTCGTCGCCGTGCGAGCTGACCTGCACGCGGTCGTCGATGGCACGCAGCACGCCCTTCTCGTCGATGATGAACGTCACGCGGCTGGCGAAGCGCGCCTTGGCCGGCAGCACGCGGTACTTGGCTCCCGCGCTGCCATCCGGGTCGCTCAGGAGTGGGAAGTTGAGCTCCTGGTCCTTGGCGAACTTCGCGATCGACGCGACGTCGTCGATGCTGATGCCGTAGACCTGCACGCGGAGCTCCTCGAGGACTTTCGCTGCGTCCCGCAGCGAGCACACCTCGCGGGTTCACCCGGGCGTGGCGGCCTTGGGGTAGAAGGCCAGCACGGTCCAGTGGTCGGCCTCGCCGCCCACGGTCGTGCCCTTGCCCTCGTGGTCGTTGAGACGGATGAGCGGGGCGGGCTTGCCCACTTCGGGAGCCGGCGGGCCCTGGCGGCCCTCCTGGGGCAGCATCACGGCCAGGCCGAGCGCGAGCGCGGTCAGGAACGTCGGTTTCATTGGGGGTCTCCTTTCGGGGGCGGGAAGATACCACGCGCCCTCCCCCGGAAGCGCGCCGCTGCGGGTCCCGACGAAAGGCTCACCTTTTCTCGGGATCGCTGTCGATCCGCGGGCGGCCCGCGGCACGCCCGGTTGTGGCGGTGATGGGCACCGCCAAACCAAGACCACAGGGTTCATCCATGCAGTACGCCGTCCTTCTTTACGCGGACTCCTCCCTCGAAACCGGCCCCGAGGGCACCGAGTGGAGCGCCTCGCTCCCCGCCCACCAGGCCTTCGGCAAGCGACTCGAGGAGCGCGGCTTCGAGTCCTCGGGCGCGCCGCTCCACAGCGTGCGGACCTCGACCTGCCTGCGCATCCGCGACGGCGAGAAGCTCATCACCGACGGGCCGTTCGCCGAGACCAAGGAGCAGCTCTGGGGCTTCTATCTCGTCGAGGCGCCCGACCTCGACGCTGTGCTCGACGTCACGGCCGACCTGTGGGAGGCCCACCACGGAACGGTCGAGGTCCGCCCCTGCGTCCCCAAGCCCGCGGACGCTTGACCGCGTCCCGCCGCAGCCTAGAGCGCGCGGCCCGCTCCGAGTGGGCCGCGGTGCTCGCCGTCCTCGCGCGCGACGTCCATGACCTGGCGCTGGCCGAGGACGCGGTGCAGGAGGCCTTCGTCGCCGCCATGGAGCGGTGGCCGAAGACCGGCGCGCCGGCACGGCCGGCGGCCTGGCTGACGGTCGTCGCGCGGCGCGCGGCGCTGCGGCGGTTGCGCCGCGACCGCTCGCAGCTCGCCGAGGCGGAGGTGCTGGAGCAGCTCGAAGACGCCAGCCAGGTCGACCCCGCCCAGGCGCCCGAGATCCCCGACGCGCGGCTGGCGCTGCTGTGCGCCTGCTGCCACCGCTCGCTGTCGCTCGAGGCACAGGTCGCGCTCACGCTGCGGACGGTCAGCGGCCTGACGACGCGCGAGATCGCGCACGCGTTCTGGACCGACGAGGCGACGATGGCACAGCGGCTCGTACGCGCCCGGACGAAGGTGCAGCGCTCGAAGATCCCCTTCGAGGTCCCGCCGCCCGAGCGCATCGACGAGGCGCTGAGCGCCGTGCTCGGCGTGCTCTACCTGACGTTCAACGAGGGCTACGCCGCCACCGGTGGGCCCGATCGGGTGCGGATCGACCTCTGCGCCGAGGGCGTGCGGCTGGCGCTCCTGGTCGCCGAGCTGTGCCCCGATCGGCCCGAGGCGCTCGGGCTGGCGTCGCTGACGCTCGCGCATCACGCGCGGCGCGCCGCGCGCGTAGGCGACGACGGACGGTCGGTGCCCCTAGAGGAGCAGGACCGCGCGCTCTACGACCAAGGCACCATCGCCCGGGCCGAGGACCTGTTGCGCCGCGCGACCGCGCTGGACGCGCCGGGGCCCTACCAGGTCGAGGCGGCGATCGCCTGCGCGCACGCCTGCGCGCGATCCGCCGAGGAGACCGACTGGGCGCTGATCGCGTCGCTCTACGCGGCGCTCGCGGTCATGACGCCCTCGCCCTTCGTCGAGCTCAACCGCGCCGTGGCGGTCGGGCTCTCGGACGGCCCCGACGCGGGCATCGCGCTGCTCGAGCGGCTCCACCGCGAGCACGCGAAGCTGACCGAGCACCACCTGCTCCACTCCGCGCTCGCCGAGCTGCACCGGCGCGCCGGTCGCCGCGCCGAGGCCCACGCCTGCTATGAGCGCGCGATCGCCCTCGCGCCGCCCGGGGGCACGCGCGAGGACCTCGAGCACCGGCGCGCGGGCCTGCCGCGCTGACGTCGCGCGCTCACCCGGCGGCGAGCGCGCCCGCGAGCACGTCGATCGAGCGCTCGAACTCGAAGAGGTCGAGGTGCTCGTTCGGCGTGTGGTCCAGCAACGAGTCGCCGGGCCCGTACGCCGCGATCGGGCAGCCCCAGGCCGGACCCAGCACGTTCATGTCGCTGGTACCGGTCTTGTGCAGGAAGCGCGGACGCGCCCCGTGCTCCCGGATCGCGCGCGCCAGCGAGCGCGCGAGCGGAGTCGTGCGCGGCGACGTCCAGGCGGGCTCGCGCCCGAAGACGCGAACGGAGGCGCCCGGCGCGAGGCCTTCCAGCTCGGCCTCGAAGGCCGGCACGTCGAAGTCCGGCGGAAGCCGGAAGCCGAGCGTCGCGGCCACGCGGTCGGTGAGCCCGTCCGAGTCGGTGTGGATGCTGCGCAGCGACGGGAGCACGCGCTCGAAGAGCCGCTCCTTGCCGGCGTTGAAGCGCGCGCAGCGATCCGAGACCTGCGACCAGAAGCGCGTCGCGCGCTCCGCGACCGCGCCCTCGGGGCCGGCGCTGTGCCCGCCCGGCTGCTCGGCGCGGTAGTCGACCAAGAGCCGCCCCTTGTAGCCGACGGTCACCGCGTCCCACCCGCTGGGCTCGCCGATCAGGCACGCATCGGGTCGGTAGAGCGGCGCGACGTGGCGCGCGCCCTTCGAGGTTGCGCTCTCCTCCTCGACCGCGCCGACCACGACGAAGCTCGTGCCCGCCTGCGGCTCGGTGCGCGCCACCGCCTCGATGAACGCGGCGAACGGCCCCTTCGCGTCGACCGCCCCGCGGCCGAAGAGCTTGCCGTCCTCGACGCGGACCGGGATCCGGCCGGGTACGGTGTCGATGTGGCCGAGCAGCACCACCGTGTGCTCGGCGCCGTCCGCGGCGCGCGGCCCGCGGCGCACGCCGACGGCGTTGCCGGCCTCGTCGACGCGCGCTTCCAGCCCCAGCTGGGCCATGCGGCGCACGCTCAGCTCGGCCGCTTCGGCTTCTTCGCCCGAGACCGACTCGGTCGCGACCAGGCGCGTGAGGAACTCGACGGCGTTCATGACGGCAGCACGCTCTCGAGCGCGGCAAGGACCTCTTCCAGCTGCTCGCGCTCGACGACAAGCGGCGGCAGGAAGCGCAGTCCGTTCGCGCCGGCGGCGAGCGCGATGACGCCCTCGCCGACCAGCGCCTTGAGGAAGGGGGCGGAGCGCATGCGCAGCTCGATCGCCAGCATGAGGCCCAGCCCGCGCACCTCGCGGACCGCGGGCGAGCCGAGCTCGCGCAGGCGCCCCTCGAACCACGCGCCCAGCTCGCGCGCGCGGTCGACCAGCGCCTCGTCCTCGAACGCGTCCAGCACCGCGAGCGCCGCGGCGCACGACAGCGGGTTGCCGCCGAAGGTCGAGCCGTGCGAGCCGGGCGACAGCTCGGCCACCGCCGCTCCCATCGCGACCGCCCCCATCGGGATGCCGCCGCCGATCGCCTTGCCGAGGCACAGGAGGTCGGGCTCCAGGTCGTGGTGCTCACACGCGAACATGCGGCCGGTGCGGCCGTAGCCGCTCTGCACCTCGTCAACGACGAGCAGCGCGCCGCGCTCGGTCGCGAGGCGGCGTGCGCCGTGCAGGAAGTCGGCATCCAGCGGATAGACGCCGCCCTCGCCCTGGACCACCTCGAGCAGGATGCAGGCCGTGCGGTCGCCCACGTTGGCGTCGAGCGCATCGAGGTCGCCCGGCGGCACGTGCCGGAAGCCCGGGACGAGCGGCGCGAAGGGCGCGCGGTACTTCTCGTTCGCCGTCGCCGACAGCGCGCCGAAGGTGCGGCCGTGGAAGCCGCGCTCGAGCGCGACAACGCCGTGGCGGCCGGTCGACACGCGCGCGAACTTCAGCGCCGCCTCGACGGCCTCCGCGCCGGAGTTGCACAGGAAGATCCGCCGCAGGTCGCCCGGCAGGAGGGGCGCGAGGCGCGAGACCAGCTCGGCCCGCCGGTCGTTGGGCCAGCCGGCGGCGCAGGTGGTCAGGCGCGCGGCCTGCGCGCCGACCGCCTCGACGAAGCGCGGGTGCGCGTGGCCGAGGGCCGCGACGCCCTGCCCGGACGCGCAGTCGACGTAGCGCTTGCCGTGCTCGTCGAACAGCAGCGCGCCCTCGCCGCGGACGACGACGACGTCGCGCGCGGGGTAGACGCCGGGGGCGTGCTGGCGCTCTAGCTCGAGCCAGCCGTGGGATCCTTCGGAAGCGGGGGACGCGGGGTTGGCTGCCATCGCCGGCATGCTGCGGTCGGCGGAGGTGCGGTGCAAGGACGCGCGGCTCATGCGATCACCGTCCCCGCTCCGGCGAGCGCGCGGCGCACGGGCTCGGCACCGCGCGCGTCCCCGATAACCACGCGGCCAACGCCGCCGGCGAGCGCTTCGCCGGCGCCCAGCAGCTTGACGCGCATGCGGCCCTCGGCGCGCTCACGCGCCCCTTCGAGGTCGGCCCCCGCCAGGGCCGGGACCAGGCTGGACTCATCGGGGAAGCGAGCGAGCAGGCCGGGCACGTTCGAGAGCAGCAGCAGCGCTTCCGCCCCGAGCGCCGCCGCCGTCGCCGCGGCGGCGCGATCGCCGTCGACGTTGATCGCCTCACCGTCGACGCTCGCCGCGGGTGGCGTCAGCACCGGCACGAGCCCAGCGTCGATCAGCGAGCGCAGCAGCGTCGCGTTGACGCGCTCGACCGTACCGGTCCAGGTGTCGCGCACGACGCGCACGCGGCCGTTCTCGAGCGCGCGCAGCGCCTTCTTGCGCTTCCCCTCCCAGAGGCGCGCATCCAGGCCCGAGAGCCCGACGGCGTTCACGCCGCGGGTCTGCAGCCGCTCGACGACGCCCTTGTTCACGCTTCCGCAGTACACCATCTCGAAGATCTCCAGAGTGCGCCGGTCGGTCAGCCGGCTGGTGAAGCCCGACGGCGAGGTCAGAAAGCGCGGCGGCGCCCCGAGCGCCTCGGCCACGCGGTTGGTCTCGTGCGAGCCGCCGTGCACGAGCACCAGCGGCACGCCCTCGGCGACCAGTGCCGCCACGTCGCCGCACACCGCGTCGAGGTCGACGCCCGCGGCTCCTCCCACCTTGATGACGATCACAGCGCGTGCCTTCTAGCAGGGGTGTAGGCCCGGAAAGCCGAGCCCCGCGGACTCGTCGAGCCCGCACATCAGGTTCATGGCCTGCACCGCCGACCCGGCGGCGCCCTTCATCAGGTTGTCGATGGCGGCGATCACGACCAGCCGCCCGCTCCGCTCGTCGCGGGCGAACCCGACGTCGGCGAAGTTGGCCCCGGCGAGCAGCTTCGGCTCCGGGTAGCGGTACAGGCCGCGGCGTTCCTTCACGAGCCGGACAAACGGCTCGTTCCCGTAGTGCTCGCGGTACAGGCCCCACACGTCGCGCTCCTCTAGGGGCTCGGTCGGAAACACGTGGCAGGTGGCGAGCACGCCGCGCACCAGCTCGACGGCGGTGGCGGAGAAGTGCAGCTCGGGGGCACCGAGCTCCTGCTCGATCTCCGCCTGGTGCCGGTGGCCGGTCGGCGCGAACGAGCGCACGACGCCGGACCGCTCGGGGTGGTGCGTGGCGTCGCTGCCGCGCGCGCCGCCCTCGGACGAGCCGACCTTGACCTCGACGACCGCACGCTCGATCACACCGGCGCGGGCGAGCGGAAGCAGCGCCAGGTTCACCGCGGTCGCGTTGCACCCGACGCCGCTCGCATAGCGCGCGCCGGCCAGCTCCTCGCGGCGCGTCTCGGGCAAGCCGTAGACGAAGCGGTCGAGCCACCCGGGCGCGGGGTGCGGCGCGCCGTACCAGCTGGCGTACGCGTCCGCGTCGGCCAGGCGGAAGTCGGCGGAGAGGTCGATGATCCGCTCGCCGACCTCCGCCCAGCGCTCGACACCGCGTGCGCATTCGCCGTGCGGCAGCGCCAGGAAGAGCACGTCGCAGGGCTCGACCTCGCCCGGCGAGGAGAAGCGCAGGCCGGTGCTCCCCCGCAGGTTCGGATGGATCGAGTGCAGGTACCGCCCCACCTGCCGCGTCGACGTCACCTGGACGAGCTCGACGCCCGGGTGGGAGAGCAGCAGTCGCGCGAGCTCGCCCCCCGCGTAGCCGGAACCGCCGACGATGGACGCGCGCATCACGACGCAACCCCGGCGGCGAGCGCCGGCGGGCACGGAAGCTCGCGCCCCGCCCCCACCTCCAGCACGTAGTCGACGATGCGCGCGGGGATGTCCACGCCGGTGGGCTCGATCGAGTTGCGGAACTCCATGGTGTGGTTCACCTCGTTGACGAGATACCCGTCCGGCGTCGCGAAGAGGTCGACGGCGATCAACCCGCCCCCCACGGCGCGCGCGGCGGCGAGCGAGGTCTCGACCAGCGCATCGTCGAGGGGTCGCGCGGCCGTGGTGGCCCCGCGCGCCGTGTTCGTGATCCAGTGCTCCGAGCGCCGCTCGATCGCGCAGATGACCTCCTCGCCCACCACGAACGAGCGGATGTCGAGGCCGCCCTTGTCGACGTGCTGCTGCACGTAGAAGACCGAGTGGTGATACGACCCCAGCGTGCTGCGGTGCTCGAGCACCGCCTCGGCCGCGTCGCGGTCGTTGACGCGCGCGAGCAGGCGCCCCCACGAGCCCACCACCGGCTTGAGGACGACGGGGTAGCCCAGCTCCTCGATCGCCTCGAGCGCGGCGTCGGGCGTGAAGGCCACGCGCGCCTCCGGCACGGGAACGCCGGCAGAAGCCAGCGCGAGGTTGCTCGCGAGCTTGTCGCCACACAGCTCGCCGACCCGCCAGGGATTCACGCAGGGAACGCCGAACGCACCGAGCACGCGCAGCGCTGCGAGCGCGCGCGAGTGGCTGACGCAGCGGTCCAGCGCGACGTCGACGCCGCCCCAGTCCTCGAGCGGTGTGGCCCCGTCGAGGTGAAAGACCTCGCGCTCCACGGCGATCCGCTGAACCGCCACGCCCCGCCGCGCGAGCTCGGCGAGCAGGAGCTTCTCCTCGACACGGATGCGTCCCTCCAGAAAGCCGACTCTCATTCCCCCCAGTCCTCCTCAACCTCGGGCGCCAGCTCGACCTGGAGGGGCGCGAGCGAGCGCAGCTCGAGTTCGGCGCTGCACTCGGGGCAGGGGAGGATCTCGCCTTCGATCGCGTCGTGCGGGATGGGGACGGGAGCGCCGCACTCGGGGCACGGGGTGGTGGTGGGCGCGGCGGTCGGGGTGGTTTGAGTGGTTTGCATGTCGGGTGGTGGGTTTGGGTTGGGTGGGTGGGTGAAAAAAAAGACCGGCCGCCGGGCTTGGGAGCCCGGCGGCCGGTCTTTGCTTTTGGATCTCTCTGCTTCGGAAACCCTAGAAAGGCGGCGCGCCGGGCGGGTGGCCCGGTTTCTTGCCCTTCGCGGGTTTCTGGGTGCGGAGAGTGTGCTGCATGGATGCTTGGAGGGAGAGATAGCGGGTGGGGGTGGGGGCGGCAAGGGGGGGAGTGGGGGTTTTTTGGTTTGGGGTGC
>JBCCGI010000073.1:0-40079 GCA_039029355.1 Planctomycetota bacterium | reverse complement strand
TGGGCGCGGCGGTCGCGGTCCGCTCGCGCGGCGGGCCCGAGCTCGCGCGCCGGCCCGCGGTGGCGACGGGTCCCGACGGGATCGCGCTCGTGCGCGCGCCGCGCTGGACGAGCGACGGCGCGGGCGCGGTCGCGCGCATCCACTTCGCCGGCTACCTCCCGCGCGAGGTCCGGCTCGGCGCCCCGGTCACCCAGGTGGCCCTGCGCCCGGGCGCGCGCCTCGACCTGCGGCTACAGCCCCCGCTCGGACCGGGCACGCGCGTCGATCTTCGCGCCGCCGGCGACCGCCCGGGCTCCGGGGCCCCGGCCGGCTTCTCCGCGGCGGGGGCCGACGGGCGTTGGTCCCGCCGCGGCCTCGCGCCGGGTCCCGTCGAAGTCGCGGTCTTCGAGGAGGTCGTCGCGGGCGTCCCGGGCGGCCCCGGACGCTGGAGCTCGCCCCGCCGCGTCGTGCTCCGGGGTGGCGAGACGTCGCGCGTTGAGCTCGGCCCAACGCCTCGCCATCCCCTGCGCGTGCTGTTCGCCACGGACGGCGCGCCGCTCGCGGGAGCGGTCGTCCGACTGCCCGGAGGCGCGGCCGCGGGGGCGACCGACGGCGCCGGCGCGCTGGTGCTCGCGGACGTGCTTGCGGGGCCGCTGACGCTTTGCGTCGAGCGCGACGGCGCGGCGCCGTGGTGCTGCGAGGTGCGCGTCCCCACGGCGCCCCATGCCGTGCGCGTGCCGGCCGCCGAGCGTTAGGGCAGGATGCCGACCTCCAACCCGCGCGAGCTGCTGAGCAGGAGCGCCGACGGGTCGCAGGCGGCGTCGCCGGGCCAGCTCCAGAGCGCCTGCGCGAACACGGTGAGCCCACCCAACGCCGGACTGGGCGGCAGCGGCAGGGGCAGAAAACCCGCGCCGCCGACGTTGCTCTCGACGGCGAACACGTGGAACAGCGTCGTCGCGGCGAGGTCCAGGTGCAGCACGGCGCCGAGGCCGAGCGGATCCGCACCCACCGCGTCGGCCGCGTTCGCGACCGCGACGAAGCCCGCGCTCGCGGCCGGCGCGCCGGTCAGCGCGAAGCCGAAGTCCACCGCACCGACCTGTGCCGGGCCGTTCGCGAGCAGCGCCTGGCGCCCGAGGCAGCCGGGCGTGCCGTCGCCGAAGGGCGCCTGCCCGATCGGTGCCGGGCGCTGGTTGCGCGAGACGAGCAGCCCTCCGTATCCGCTCATCACATCCATCCGCCCGTCGGCGTCCACGTCGGCCGCCGCGGGGTTGTTGCCGGTGGTGAAGAGGAGCCCGGCCTGGAAGCCGCCGGCCCCGTCGCCCAGCAAGACGTTGGTGGCGGCGGTGGTCGCGACCAGCGCGTCGAGGGCCCCGTCCCCGTCGTAGTCGCTCAGCGCCAGGCGGTTCGTGGACCCCGCCAACGGGTAGGCCGCCGGGCCGGCGAAGCCCCCCGCACCGTCGCCGGCGAAGACCTCGAGCGCCGGCCCGGTGCCGGCGAAGAAGGCGAAGCTCGCGCCGACCACGAGGTCGCGCTGCCCGTCGCCGTGGACGTCCGCGAAGGCCAACGCGGTGGGCGCGCCGCCGGTCGCGAGCGACGTCGACGCGGCGGGCAGCGACCCGCTGCCGTCACCGAGGTACAGCTCCACCGACAGCCCGAACGAGGTCGCGAGCGCCACGTCGGCGACGCCGTCCGCATCCGCGTCGGCGATCGCCACCGCCACCGCGGAACCGGGCGCGTCGACGGTCTCGGCCGGCCGGAAGCCTCCGGCGCCGTCGCCGAGCAGCACCGAGATCTCGCTCGAGGAGCTCCCGAACGGCGTCTCCTCGCTGCAGGCGGCGACCGCGTCCAAAGCCCCGTCTAGGTTGAGGTCACCGAGCGCCACGTCGTGCGGGTCGACGCCGACCGCGAAGGCGCCCACGTCGGCGAAGCCGCCCGCGCCGTCGCCCACCCAGGTCCGCACCGCGTCCTCGGCGGTCGAGCTCGCGACCGCGTCGTGCCGGCCGTCGCCGTCGAGGTCGGCCAGCCGGAGCCCGCTGGCGCCTGTTCCGGTCGCGGTCGCCCCGAGTCCGAAGCCGCCGGCGCCGTCGCCGGGCAGCACGCGCAGCTCGCCGAAGGACACCGCCACCCCGTCGACGTCGCCGTCCGCGTTCACGTCGCCGACGGCCAGCGTCAGGACCGACGCCCCGGTCGCGGTCGGGCTGGTGTACGCCCCCGGCCCGGCGGCCAGGTGCACGCTGATCGTGTTCTCGTTGCGGTTCGCGGTGACCAGGTCCAGGTCGCCGTCCGCGTCGAGGTCGCCGGCCGCGACCCACTCCTGGGTCGACTCGCCAACGGTCGAGACCGGCGCGCCGAAGGCCCCGCTTCCGTCGCCGAAGAGGAGCGAGACCTCGCCGTAGTCCGTCAGCGCCGCGTCCAGGTGTCCGTCGGCGTCGAGGTCGGCCAGGATGCCGTGCGACGCGAGCGCACTCGCCGCCGGGTACACCGCCTCCGCCGCGAACCCGCCGAGCCCGTCGCCGAGCCGCACCACGACGGCGGAGTCTCCGAACAGGCCGCCGAAGGAAACCAGGTCGGTGGCCGCATCCTCGTTCACGTCGCCGAGCGCAAGCGCCTGGTGGTACCAGCCGCTGGGCAGCGTCGGCTGCAACGCGAGCCCGCCGGCGCCGTCGCCGAGGAACACGAAGGTCGACAGGTTTGCGGCGCCAACGACGTCGAGCGCGCCGTCGCCGTCCAGCTGTCCCACGGCGAGGAACTCCGGCGTCGCGCCGGTCGTCGGGAAGGTCGCCGGCGGCCCGAAGCCGCCGAGCCCGTCGCCCAGCAGCACGGATACGGCTCCGTCCGATCCGAAGCGGGTCGCCACGACGAGGTCGAGCGCCCCGTCGCCGTTCAGGTCGGCAGCCACGACCGCGCGCGGCTCGTCGCCGACCGGCAGCTGAACGGCCGGCGCGAAGCCGCCGCCCCCGTCACCCAGCAGCAGCGACACGTCGCCGGAGTCACGGTTCGGCGTGATGACGTCGGTCCATCCGTCGCCGTCGATGTCGGCCGTCGCCACCGACTCGGGACCGTCGCCAACCGCGAAGGAAGGGCCGGCCGTGAAGCGACCGACGCCGTCGCCGAGGTAGACCTGAACCGCGCCCGGCACGAGGTTCTCGACCGTCAGCGCGTCGAGCTTCCCGTCCCCGTCAAGGTGCGCGAGCGCGACGGCGAAGGGCTGGCCGCCGGCGGGATACTGCGCGTCGGGAAACAGCGGCGGCTCCTGTGCGGCGAGCGGGGCGGCGAGAAGGAGAGCGAGGGACGCGGGCGAGGTGCAGGTGGCGGGCATCGGGACTCCCTGGTTGGTTTGCCTTGCGTCTGTCGTACCCGATTCTCCCACGCTGTGTGCGCGAAAGCGGTTTCGCTCCGGTGCACGCGCCCTCGGCCACTCGGCCCCCCACTCCTGCGCGCTTGGGCAAGCCTCACGCCTGATTGCAAGCCCGCTTAACATCTGGATCCAGCGTTCCTTAGCGCTTGCCGCGACGTCGCACCCGCCGGCGTGCGTGTGTGGAGGTTGAACGAGAGGTCAGGACCGCTTGGGGGCTAGGGCGCTACACTCGGGCCTCCAGGCCCGGCAGGTCCCCCCGGCCACACCTCGCCGGCCTCCACCTCGACCCCCGCTCAGGAGGATCCCATGTTCCAGTTCCAGTGTGCGCCCGCGGCGGGCACCGCCGCAGCGCTTCTACTCCTCGCGGGATCCGCGAGCGCCCAGTTCGAGCTCTCGGGATCCGGTTGCGCCGGCGAGTCGGGCACCGTCGCCTCCATCGAGGGCAAGGGCTTCCCGACGGTGGGGCTGAGCTACTCGATCGAGGTCAGCGGCGCTCCGGACACGCCCGGCCTGCTGGGCATCGGGCTCATCCCCATCGGGGGAACGGGCTTCGACCTGTCCGGCGTCGGTCTGCCCGGCTGCACGCTCGACACCCTGATCGTCAGCAGCGTCCCGATCGTCACCGACCCGACCGGACTGGCGGTGATCCCCGCTCCTGCGCCGACCGTTCCGGGTGATGTCTTCTATCTGCAGGGCTACCTGATCGACGCCGGCCCGTCGACGCTGGGCGCGACGACCGAGCTGCTGAAGGTCACCACGATCCCCCCGTCCGGCTTTGCCGGCGGCGAGATCATCGTCACCGAGTTCATGCGCGACACGTCGGTCATCTCCGACAACGACGGCGAGTGGATCGAGGTCTTCAACACGACCGCGACCGACATCGACATCGAGGGCTGGGTGCTGGCCGACGACGACTCCAACTTCCACGTCATCGACAAGGGCGGCCAGGGCGTCGTCGTCGAGGCCGGCGGCTTCGGCCTGCTGTGCGTCAGCAACGACGCGCTCGCGAACGGCGGGCTGACCCCCGACTACGCCTGGGGCACCGGCAACTATCAGCTCTCGAACACGACCGCGGCGACCGGCGACGAGATCGTGCTGCTCGACTTCAGCGGCCTGGAGATCGATCGCCTGATGTACTCGAACCCCGCCGGTTGGCCCCTCGCGGGGGCCGCGTCGGCGAGCCTGGATCCGGGGTCCTTCGACGCGACGGCGAACGACGACCCGGCCAACTGGTGCGTCAACTCGACCGACCTGTACGACACGACGGCGATGGTCAACACCGGGACGCCCGACGGCGCCAACCCCGCGTGCCCGCCGCCGACCGACCCGACCGAGAAGGGCGACGTGATCTTCGTCGAGCTGATGAACGACACGACGACGATCTCGGACCTCGACGGCGAGTACGCCGAGCTACTGAACACCACCGACGCCGCGATCGACATCGAGGGCTGGGTGCTGAGCGACCTCGGCACCGACTCGCACACGATCGACGTCGGGGGCGCGGGGCTCGTGATCCCGGCCGGCGGGCGCGTGGTGCTGTGCCGCAACGGCGACTCGCTGGTGAACGGCGGCATCACCGCCGACTACGTGTACTCCAGCTGGACCCTCGGCAACAGCGGCGACGAGGCCGTGCTGACCGACGACACCGGGCAGAAGCAGGACGAGGTCGTCTGGGACACCACCTCGTGGCCCGAGGATGCCGGCGACTCGATGAGCTTCAACCCGGCCGTCAGCCAGGATGAGATCGCGAACAACGATCCCGCCAACTGGTGCAACTCGACGTCGCTGTACGACGCGACGGCCGGCGAGAACCTCGGCACGCCGGGCGTGGCCAACGACCCCTGCCCGTAGGCGCCGCGGAGCGAAGAATCCCGGCGGGGCGTCCACTCTCGGGTGGGCGCCCCGCTCTCGTTCAGCTCCTCACTTGAGCGCCCAGTCGGGCACCTCGAGGTCGATGCCCAGGAAGCGCCGCACCCACAGCTGGAAGACCAGCGTCACCAGCACGACGGTCGCGACGTTGAGGAACGCACCGACGCGCGCCATCTGTGGCGCGGGCACCAGGCGCGAGGAGAAGACCACCGCGTTGGGCGGCGTGGCGACCGGCAGCATGAACGCCGCCGACGCGGCGACCGTCGCCGGCAGCATGGTGAAGAGCGGCGAGATGCCGGCCGACACCGCCGCCTGGCCGAGCACCGGGAGAAGCACCGCGGTGGTCGCAACGTTGGAGGTGATCTCGGTCAAGAGCGCGACCGCCGCCACGATCACGAGCACCACGATCCAGGTCGAGCGGCCGGCGAGGAGTGGCCCCAGCGCCTCGCCGAGCACGGCGTCGAGCCCGCTCGACTTGAAGGCCCCCGCGATGGTGAAGCCGGCCCCGAGCAGGAGCAGCACCTCCCAGGGCAGCTTCGCGGCGGTGCGCCAGTCCATCAGGTACACCCCGCGCGCGCGGTCGACCGGGATCAGGAAGGTGAGGATCGCCATGGCGCCCGCCACCGTCGCGTCGGTGACGAAGCCCTTCGGGGCGACCATGCTCCCCCACCCGGGCAGGCGAAGGATGCCGAAGTCCACGCCCGGCCGGGTCACCCAGAGCACGGCGGTCGTCACGAAGATGCCGGCCATCCAGCGCTCAGGGCCCGACATCGGGCCGAGCCTGGCGCGCGCCTCGCGCACGGCCTCGGCGCCGCGCGCGCCGTCGCGCGGCACGCGGATCGCCACGCGCGTGAGGAGCACCCAGGCCAGCGGCAGGAAGAGCGCCGTCAGCGGGAACCACGCGACCAGCCAGCGCGTGAAGTCGATCGACTCGGCGTCCGGAAAGGCCTCGGCGAACTGGCCCGCAAACACCTGGTTCGTGGGCGTCCCCACCAGCGTGCCGATGCCGCCGATCGAGGCCGCATACGCGACCCCGAGCAGCAGGCTCAGGGCGAACGGGCTACGGCCCTCCGCGTCGCCGTCCAGGCTCGAAACCACCGCCACGGCGATCGGGAGCAGCATCAGCGTCGTCGACGTGTTGCTGATCCACATCGACAGGAAGGCCGACGCGAGCATGAAGCCGAGCACCAGGTTGCGCGGCCGCGGGCCGACGCGCGAGATGATCCAGAACGCGATGCGTCGGTGCACCCCCCAACGCTGCAGCCCCAGCGCGATGACGAACGCGCCCAGGAAGAGGAACACCAGGTCGTGCATGTAGAGCGGCGCGACCTCGCGGCCGCCCAGCACTCCACACAGGGGAAGCAGCGCCGCGGGCAGCAGCGACGCGGCTCCGATCGGCACCGCCGCCGTGATCCACCAGGCCGCGGTCCACGCCGTGACCGCCGCGACGCGGCGCTGGTCGCCCTCGAGCGGCAGTCCGGGCCAGAGCAGCAGCGCCGCGAAGAGCACCGGACCCAGCACGAGGCCGACACGCGCGAGCGGCGGGCGGGCCTCCCCGACCGGGCCGGATGGATCCTGGGAGACGCTCACCCGGCGGATGTTAGCCGATTCCCGCCGGCCACATCCACGTCGCCCGTAGCATGGCGTCCATGGTACGACGCACGGCGCTCCTCCTCCCCGTCCTCTCCTGCCTGCTTGCCGCGTCGCTCGCCGCACAGTCGAAGACGATGCTCATCGACTGCGGCAGCCCGTCCTTCCAGACCTTCGGCGGCGGTGGCTTTTGGAACAACGTGGTCAGCGGGCTGGTCGGAACGCATGCGCTCGTCGACACCGCCGGCGCGCCGAGCGGCCTCGTGTTGACCTTCGACGCGGCGCTGAAGTTCACCCAGTCGACGACCGACGGCGTGGTCACGCCGACGCCGGGCAGCCCGCTCGCGCAGACCGGCTGGCCCGCGAGCGTGACCCGTGACGCGCTCCACGGCGACGAGGGCAAGCCGGACGTCGAGCTCACGCTGAGCGGACTCGACACCGGCGCAACGTACGACCTGACGTTCCTGGCCTCGCAGCTTGGCGGCCTGAGCCTGCGCACCACTCACGTGGAGGTCTTCGGCGTGCAGACGCCCGAGGCGATCCTCGACGCGTCGGACAACGCTTCCGAGGTCGTGCTGGTCCCGGGCCTGCGACCGAACGGCGCCGGCGAGCTGCGCCTGACGCTCGCCGCGGATCGCACCAACGACGCCGAGGACGGCTTCTTCTGCCTCAACGCGCTCCGCATCGAGGAGTACGCCCCCGGCACGCAGCCGCCGCTCGTGGCCTTCGGCTTCAACCGCTTCGACGTCTCGCGCCGTGAGGGAGCGGGCCCGTACGGCGCGTTCCTCGACACCTACACCAACAACGGCACCCTGCCAAGCCTGACGCTGTCCGCCGTCGACGACGCGACCGGCCTTGCGCCGACGTGGCTCACGGTGCCGGCGGCGACCATCGGCTCGCTGCCCTTCCAACTGACCGTGGACGAGGGCGTCCTCGCCCTCGGTGCGGCGACCGCGACCGTCACGGCGCAGGCGGCCGGCTATGCGGACGCGACGCTCCGCTGCGCGCTCGAGGTGCGTCCGGCCGACGGCTACCGCAACCTGCTCTTCTACGGCAACAGCTACACTCTGCGCAACGGCACGGTCGGTGCGCTGGTCGAAGACCTGGTCGTCGAGGCCGGCTTCGAGCGGCCGCAGGTCGTGCAACGCCTCGAGGGCGGCAAGGACCTCTTCTACCACAAGACCAACCCCGGGCACGTCGCGGCGATCACCCAGGAGCTCCCCTTTGGCGAGGAGTGGGACTTCGTCGTGATGCAGGGGCAGTCGACAGAAGCTACCGCCACGCTCGGCGACCCCGCCGGCTTTGCGGTGGACGCGGTCGGCATCGTCGCGAACGTGCGCTTCCATAGCCCGGGCGCGCGGGCATGCCTCTTCCAGACGTGGGCGCGCGGGCAGGGGCACTCCTTCTACCCGGGCACCTTCTCCGGCCCCTCCGCTATGCACGCGCAGGTCGAGCAGGCCTACCGCCAAGCGGCGCTCGACATCGACGCGGCCTACGGCGACGGCACCGCGCGCCGCGCGGCGGTGGGAGAGGCCGTGGCGCTCCAGAACTTCGACGCCGCGCTGTACGAGCCCGACCTGTCGCACCCGCGCCCGGCGCTCACCGTCCAGACGGCGATGGCTGTCGTGACCGCGACCTACGGCACGACCGCCTGCGCGGTCGTGCCGGACTTTGCGGCGCCCAGCGACCTGGCCGACACGCTCCAGGGTTTCGGCATCGACGCGGGCGGGTGGACGGCGCACGCCGGCTACGCCGACCGCGCGGCCGCGCCGGAGGACCGCGAGTATCCCGGCTCGGGCGAGGACTTGCTGCTGCGCACCGCCGTCGACGGCACGGTGACCGCGTGCCCGCGCAAGCCGGCCGCGGCCGGGCAGCTCTTCTCGGCGGTGCTCTCTTCGCCGGCGGGCGGCTACGCGGGCTCGCCGGCCTCGTACTACCTCGACCTATGGGCGACGGGCGCCCCGCCCGGCGCGTGGGGCCTCTTCCCCGAGGTCCAGCTCGCGCCCGTCAGCGCCTTCGCCGTCGGCACCACGCCCGCCCTGGCCGGCGCCGGCCTGAGCCTGGTCCTGCCGGTCAGCAGCAGCGTCGTGGGCCTGAGCGTCGGCGTCCAGGGCGTCGCCTTCGCTCCCAGCACCGAGACCGGCAACCTGCTCTTCACTACCACCGACGCTCACGAGTTGGTCCTAAACTAGGCTCAGCGCTAGGCCCGTCGGGGCGGTGCTCTTAATACAAACCGACTCACCGACTTGTCACCCGTGGCCGGGGCGACGCGTGCGACGCTAGCCCCCCGCCAGCGGGATTCCAACGCCGCGCGCGCCGCGCGCATCCCTATCGACGAGAAACGCGAACCGAGGCTCCGCCATGCGCATGCTGCTCCCCCTCTCCCTGGTGCTCGCCTCTCCCCTTGCCGCCCAGAACCCGCGCGCCTCCGCCCAGCTCGACGGCGGGCTCGGAGGCAGCGTCAACGGCCTGGACGTCGTCAGCGGCGACTTCGGCGCCGTGACGGTATGGTCCGACAGCGTGAACAACCACGTGTACGCCTCGCTCAACGACGGCAGCGGCATCGGTTCGGTTTGGTCGCCGCCGATCCAGGTCGACGACGATACGAGCGGCGCGCTGAAGGAGGCCGGCTTCAACCTCGGCAACCCCGGGACGTTCCTCAGCGGCACGAACGTGTACGTCGTGTGGCGCGACGCGCGCAACGGCACCGGCGACGAGGACATCTACTTCTCGCGCTCGCTGGACCTCGGCGCGACGTGGCAGCCGGACGTGCAGGTCCCGAAGGGCTTCGCCTCCGGCGGCGGCTTCCAGGTGGACGACTGGACCATGTCCTTCAGCCCGGACCCCGGCGGCGATCACATCTACATCCTGATGCGCATCGACCCCGCGGACACCGACGGCGAGGAGGAGATCTGGCTGTCCGCGTCGCACGACGGCGGCGCGACCTTCGGCGCCGCGGTACCTGTATCGACCGCCCACGGTCTGATGCGCGCCTCGGCGCTCGTGGACGTGGACGGCTTCAGCATGGACTCCGAGGGGCTGACCGTGCACTGCGTGTGGGCCGACAACCGCAACGGCTCCAGCGCGCGGGACGACACCTGGTACCGCAGGAGCACCGACGGCGGCGTCACCTGGGGCCCCGAGGTGCAGGTCGACGCGTCCGGTGCCCTCAACGGCGACGTGGCGAACAACCCCAACGTGTCGGCCGAGGGGTCCACGGTGGCCGTCGTCTGGGGTGAGGAGCTCATCGACGTCGCGAACGAGGAGGTGCACGTCGCCGTCTCGACCGACGGGGGCGTATCCTTCGCCAACGACACGATGGTCAGCACGTTCGATCCGCTCGTCGCCGACGCCGACGCCTTCGGAGTCCTGGTGTGCGGTGGCAACGTGGTCGCCTTCTGGGACGACAACCGGACCGGCGGCGACGGCGTCTACTCGAGCTTCTCCGGCGACGGCGGCGCGACCTGGAGCCCCAACGTGCTGCTCACCAGCGCCGCCGGCACCGCCTCGGTCGGCTTCCCGAAGTTCGCCACCGACGGCGGCAGCACGATCTACGTCACCGGCGAGATCGAGCCCGGGGCCCACACCGAGTCGAACTACTCGCTGGACTGCGGAGCGACCTGGGAGGTCGCCGGCGGCTTCACCGTCTCGGACACGACCGGCGACAGCGACTTCACGCGTGTGGCCTACAACAAAGGGTACAACAACGCGCTGATCGTCTGGGCCTCCGACGACCTCGGGAACAACAACGTGTACGCCGGCGGCTACCGGCTCCAGACCCTGGTCCCCAAGAACTGGTTCTCCGGCTTCCCGACCTTCGTCAGCTTCGACATCGAGCGCTTCGAGACCAGCACGCCGGTCGCCTGGGTGCTCGCGTCGTTCTCGCCCGGCTTCCTGTTCCTGCCCGGCGACGGGCGCAACGTCGGGCTCACCCCCGACCCGCTGCTGACCGGCGCGATCCCGCTCGCGGGCGCGGGGCTGCTGTCGACCGCGATCGCACCCGACGGGTCGGGTTCGACGCCCGGCATTCCGGTCACGCTCCCGCCCGGCATCAACCTGTTCTTCGTCGGCGTCGGCGTCGATCCGGTGACGACGACCTTCGGCAGCATCACCGACGTCGAGGCGGTCAGCCTTTAGTGCGCGCGCTCGCCGCGGCCGCGGGCGCGTTGCTGCTCAGCGCGGTGCCGTCGGCCCAGGCCGGCGGCACCGAGGACGCCTTTGCGCGGCTGATGCGGATCAACCGCGCGTCGCTGGTGGCGCTGGCCGAAGGTGAGCTCGTGCCGCGCGCCCTCGCCTCGCGCATCGCGGAGGGCATCGAGCGGATCGAGGCCGAGCAGGCGGCGCCCGACGCCCCGCGCTCGGGCGACTACCTGGAGTTCGAGGCGCGGCTGCTCGAGCTCGCCGGCCCCGCGGCGTCGCGCCTGCACACCGGCCGCAGCCGCCAGGACATCGGCTCGACCAGCCGGCGGCTCGCGCTGCGTGCCGGACTACTGGAGGCCTACGACGCCCAGCTGGGCGCCCGCGCGGCCCTGCTAGCCCTGGCCGCCGACCATACCGCGACGCTCGTTCCCGGCTACACCCACGGCGTGCAGGCGCAGCCGACGACGCTGGGTCACGTGCTGATGGCCTTCGCGTCGGCGTTCGAGCGCGACGCCGCGCGGCTCGAGCAAGCGTACGCGCGCGTCGACCGCAGCCCGCTCGGGGCCGCGGTGCTGAGCACCTCGGGCTTCCCGCTGGACCGTCGCCGGCTGGCCGAGCTAGTCGGCTTCGGCGGGGTCATCGAGAACGCCTTCGACGCGAACCTGGTGGCGTCGGTCGACTCCAAAATCGAGGTCGCCTCCGTGCTCGCGACTTCGGCGGTCCACGTCGGGCAGCTGGTCGAGAACCTACACACGCAGTACCACGCGCCCGCGCCGTGGGTCCTGTTGTCCGATGCGAAGACGAGCGGCAGCAGCATCATGCCGCAGAAGCGCAACCCGCGCCCCCTCGACGCGCTGCGGCGCTACGCGACCTCCGTCGTGGGCGGCGCTCACACCGTCACCCTGTTCGCGCACAACACCAGCTCGGGGATGCACGACTACCGCGACGCGACGCAGGTGCTCTCGGTTTGCTCCGATGCCCGCGCGATGTACGCCCTCTACGCGGAGGTGGTCGCCAGCCTGCATGTCGACGCCGAGCGCGCGCGCCGCGAGGTCGAGGCCGACTACGCCACGATGACCGAGGTCGCCGACGTGCTGCTGCGCGACGCCGACGTCCCGTTCCGCATCGGCCACGGGTACGCCTCGCGCCTAACCGACCTCGGACGGCGCACCGGACGCCGCCCGAAGGACCTGACGGCGGCCGAGCTGACGCAGACCTACCGCGAGGTGACCGGTGCCGAGCTGCCGCTCGATGTCGAGCGCCTTCAGCGCGCGCTCGACCCGCGCGCGATGGTGCTCGGGCGGCGCGGGCTGGGAGGCACTCAGCCGGAGGAGACCGCACGCATGCTCGCCTCGCACGGCGAGCGGCTGGCGGCCGCGCGGACCTGGCTCGCAACCGCCCGCGAGCGCATCGCCACCGCCGACGCGCAGCTGCGCGAGGCCTTCGCAGCGCTGCGCTAGGCCCGAGCGACGCTCAGTAGGTGCCGACGGTAACGTCGAGCGCGTTGGCGAGCGCAAAGGTGCCGCCACCGTCGACCGAGCCGCCCTGGGCGCAAAGCGTCGCTCCATAGACCCCGCAGTCGTCCGGCACCGGAACGGCGAAGGCGGTCCCCGGCGCGCTCGTCAGCACGACCCCGAACGCGCCGGGGTCGCAGAGCAGCGTGCCCAGCGCACCGGGCACGTTCACCGCCGCGGCCGAGACGCCGACGAAGTCGAGCGCGGCCCCGGGCTGGAAGGTCGTGTGGTCCAGGAAGGGCGCCCAGGTCCCGCCCACCAGCGGGCCGCCCGCGGGATCCGGCAGGAACGCTAGCGGGTTGGGCGGAACGCCGAGCCGCACGGTCTGCGACGCGGGCAGCGGCGAGCACGGGCCGAACGCCAGATCGCTCGTCGTGTCGACCACGCCCGTTCCGCCGAGCGGCGTCGTCTGCCCGGTGAGCGGGTCGACCTGCACGATCTGCTCGAGACCGAACGCCCCCCCGCGCGTCGCGAGCAGCGCGCCGTCGCCGGGCCGGACCGCGAGCCCGTCGAGCCCGTCGTCCGGCCCGTACGACAGGCTCGTCAGTGCGGCGCCGGTCGCGGGATCAAGCGTGACGAGCAATGGGTTCGAGGTCGAGATCGTCAGCATGTAGAGCGTGCCCGCGGCGTCGAACGCCAATCCGCCGTCCGCGAACACGCCGCTCTGCCCGAGCAGCGCCGCGACGCGCGTCGCGGGGTCGATGGTGAAGAGCTCGCCGTGGTTGCCGATCCCCTGGCGGCTCCCGCAGCCGTAGAGCACGCCGCTCCCCGGCTGGACTGCGAGGTCGCTGATGCGGACCGGGGTGGCGGTCGTGTCCAGGAGCGGCCAGCGCCCCAGCAGGGCGCCGGTGGCGGGGTCGAGCTGGGCGAGGTCGCCCGCGGTTGCGCCGAAGCACTTCACCGATGCCCACAGCCGTCCGTCCTGCGTGAACGCCAGCCCGGTGATGCCGCCGGGGTCGATCGAGTCCCCCAGGAAGGTGCCGGCAAACGTCTCGTCGAGCTCGACGAGCCCGCCGGGGCTCCCCAGCGTGCCGGTGCCGACGGCGGCGAGCAGTTGGGTCCAGCCCGCGCCGGGCAGCGCACAAAGCGCGAGGGCGGACGCGAGCGGGACGGCGACGCGGTTCGGAGCGAGGGCAGCGATCATCCCACCATCCTCCGCCCTTGCCGCCAGGGCGCCAGCCACTTCCCCGAAGGCCCGCCGTGCTTCGCGCCCGGTCCGCCGCGAATTCAGCGAGGAGCACCTCGTCGAATCTCGTCCGTGAGGCCGAGCGGGTCGGCTCGCGCTTCGCCCCCCTCGCCCCTCAGTCAGGCGGGTTCATACCCGACCTACCGCAGGCGCAACTTCACCATCATCCCGAACGACGCCTGCGTCGAGTCCCAGTCGTCGGCGCGGCCCGTCCGGGACGCAGCGGGCTCCGCGCTTCGGTGCGGAGCCCGCTGCATCACGCCCTTCGACACGGGGTCGCTGCGCCGCTAGAGACCGTAGAGGATCTCCACCCCAGTCGTCTGGGAGATCAGCGGCGCCGCCCCGGGGTCGAGCACGAACACCTGGTAGTAGGCGGCCTGCCCGGCCAGCGCCAACGTGACCGCGGCGGGGATCGGCAGCTCCCAGGCTCCCTGGCCCGCGCCGGCGCCGCCGGCGGGGACGTCGAGCACCGCCAGCAGCGTCCCCGGATCCACCAGCGCGGTCAGCCCGAGGGCCGGAAAGCCGGCGAGCTCGGCCTCGGCCGCGCCGACCGCGAGGAAGGTCGTGGCCCCCCCGAGCGCGACCGCGAGCCGCAGCGCGGCGTCGCTCGAGCCGGGACGCACCGGTCCGCTCGCCCCCAGCACCGGCACGAGCCCGCCCGAGCCGGCGACGCCGCTCCCGTACTGCAGGACCTCGCCGTCGGCCGGCCCGTCGAAGCGATGGCCGGCGATCAGCTCGGCCCCCACCGCGTCGACGTCCCCGTCGCCGTCGAGGTCCGCGAACGCGCGGATCGTGTCGGCCAGGAAGAAGCGCGGCGCGTCGTAGTCGAGCGGCGCCCCGAGCCCGCGGTACACCACAAGGTAGGGCTTGGGGTTCGTCGGGGAGCTCGCCGTCGTCCCCGCGAAAAGGTCCAGCACACCGTCGCCGTCCACGTCGTCGACGCCGACCGCCTGCTGGAAGTACGGCTGCGCCGCCAGCACCTCGGCCGCGCCGAAGCCGCTCCCGTCGCCGCGGAACAGGTGCAGGAGCGACCCCGCGGGCAGCAGCTCGCACACGACCAGGTCGAGCCATCCGTCCCCGTCGAGGTCGACCAGCGGCAGCTCGGTGTCGATCTGGCCCGGGAAGGTGGCGAGCGTGCTCTCGCTGAAATCGAGCGGCGCGTCCTGGTGCAGCACGCGTACCGTCGGGCTACCGCCCCCGTCGAGCGTCACCAGGTCGTCGTCACCGTCGCCGTCGAGGTCGAGCGCGAGGGTGTGGCCGCCCAGCGGCAATCCGACGGGCACCACCAGCTGCCCGGCGCCGTCGTTGAGCCAGGCGCCGCCCGGCACCAACAGGTCGAGGTCGCCGTCGTCGTCGACGTCGCCGGCTCCGTGCGGACCGTCCGAGGGCGCGCCGAAGTCGACCCCGGGCGGGCCGGCCGGACCGAGATCCACGTACCCGCCGACCCCGTCGTCGGCGATCAGGTGGATCGCCTCGAAGACCAGCGAGAACACCCCGACGGTCTCGACGTAGCGCACCAGGAAATCCGGGCGCCCGTCGCCGGTGAAGTCGTCGAAGGCACTGACGCCGCTGTAGGAGTGGTTCGGCTCCGGGTCCGGCCAGGTCGAGGCGGACGTGAAGGCGCCGCTCCCGTCGTTGAAGTAGGTCACCTGCACGCCCGGCGAGTCGAGGTCGCCGTCGGGCTCGATGTCGACCAGCGGGTACGTCGCCGCATTGCTGCCCGGGAAGGCGTGCTCCGAGCCGAAGGGCCCCGAGAACGTCCCGTCCCCGAACACGACGAAGATCGGCGAGCAGAAGTCGAGGAAGCCGTCGCCGTCAAAGTCCGCCAGCCCGGCGCCGGCCCCGACGAAGGCGATCTCGTTCTCGACCGCGGCCGCGAGGTCGAGCCCGCCCACGTTCTCGATCTGCAGCAGGTCGGTGCTGCCGTCGAACACGAACTGGTCGTTCGCCGTCAGGTCGAGGTCGCCGTCGCCGTCCCAGTCGCCGAGATGGAACGCCAGCGGGATGTCCGGCAGCGCGCGCACGGGACCGGCGGCGAGCTGGCCCCCACCGTCGTTCGCCAACACGACCAGCGTCGCCTCGGTCAGCTCGTTGTCGATCGCCAGCAGGTCCTCATCCCCGTCGCCGTCCAGGTCCGCGGCCGCCAGCCGCATCGACACCGACGGCGCCAGCGGCGTCGCGAGCGCCCCGTCGCGTACCGGCGTGAGCCCCGCATCGGTGCGGAACACCTCGAGCGTGTTGTCCACCGCCATCAGCACGTCCTCGTCGCCGTCGTCGTCGAGGTCGAGCGCCGCGACCGAGTTCGCGCCCGAGGTGAACTGCCCAAAGGTCGCCGGCCCCGCGACCGGCGCGACGCCGTTCCAGTCGACCCAGCTCACGCCGTAGTCCGGGAAGTCGCCGTTCAGGAAGACCGCCACTTCGAGCGCCGGGTCCGCGTCGCCCTGGGCCGGCTCGAGCTCGGTCACCCGACCCGCGAGCAGCACTTCCGACGGCACGCCGAAGCTCGCGTCGCCCAGGCCGAGGCGCACCGTCAGACCGGGCGGGTCAGCCGAGAACCCGTAGGGCAGGATCAGGTCGAGCACCCCGTCGCCGTCGAGGTCGACCAGCTCGCCGCCGCCGAGGCCCTCGTCCGGACCGAGCGCGAGCGTGGCGACCTGGGTAAAGGAACCCTGGCCGTCGTTGAGCAGGACGTGGAGCTCGGCGCCGAAGCCGCCGAGCAGGTCCTCGTCGCCGTCGCCGTCGAGGTCGCCGTGCAGGACGAAGGCCCCCGGCTGGGTCTCCAGCGGCTGGAGCGGCGCATCGAACCAGTGTTGCGCGCTGGCCGGGGACGCGGTGGCGAGCGCAAGGACGAGGGGCAGCGAGCGGGACGGCAGGCGAAGCATCGATTCGATCCTTGGTTGGGGAATGCGGGTCGCGGGCCGACGACCCCGTGCCTGTCGAACCGGATTCGCAGGCCGGTTTCCTCGCGGTAAGAGCCGGGGCCGAAGCGCGGAAAGCTGAAGAACCCGGTGCGGGAGCGGGCACCCCACCCCCCGTTCCGGCGGCGCGGCCTCGCCGCCTTGTCCAACTCACCGAAAGGAACTTCCCCATGTCCCGCAAGAACCTCATCGCGGCCGTGCTCGCCCTGACCTCGTCGGTCGCGCTGATCTGGCCCGGCCCGGACGCCCCGGAGCCGAGGCCTTCCATGCCCGCGGACTTCGAGCTGCCCATCGTCGGGCCGCCGCTGGCGGTCGAGACCGTCACCGTGGCCGAAGGAGAGCTCACCCTCGCGCACTTCGAAGAGGGCGTCGTGACCGTGCTCGCCGCGACGTCGGGCGAGCTGCACCTCGAGGCCTCGCGCTTCGGGCAGGGCCTTCCGCTCCGCACGACGCTCGATGCGCGCGGGCGGCGGCTCACGGTCACCTACGGCGACATCGTGGAGACGCGCGCGCTAGAGCCCGGCTTCGACCCTACCGAGGAAGCGTTCGCGCTCGCCCAGATGCGCTCGCTCCTCCTCGCGGAGAGGACCTCGGCAGCCGCCGCCGCCGGCGGCCCGTGTGCTCCGGTGTGCGTCAGCCTCTGCAACACCTGCCTCTCCTTCTGCGGCGACTTCGGCATCTGCATCTGCATCCAGAATCCCCAGACCTGCACGACGGTCTTCTCGTTCTGCGACTGCGGAATCGGGTAGCGGAATCCGCGTGAATGGCGGTCCCCTCGCGCCTGCCCGGCGTGTAGGGGGCCCTGGATTCCTCGGCGCCGGCCCGCGCCGCGGAGTGCTCGCAGTCCTTGCCGATGCCCGACGACCCTTCCTTCAGAAACGAGCTCGAAGCGCGCCGCCGCGGCCTGACGCGGCTGGCCCGAACCCTCGTGCGCGATCGCGCCACCGCCGAGGACCTGGTGCAGGAGACGTTCCTGGCGGCGCTGCGCGCCGACCGCTCGCGCGTGCGCGCCTGGGGCCCGTGGCTCGAGGCGGTGCTGCGCCGCCTCGCCTGGCGCTACCACCGCGCCGAAGGCAGGCGGCAGGCGCACGAGCGCTGGGCCGCCGCGGGCGAGTCCGACCACCTCGGCGCGCAGGAGCTCCCGGGTGTGGACCCGGCCCCGCTGCGGAGGGCGGTGGACCGCCTGCGCGAGCCCTACCGCAGCACGCTACGGCTGCACTACCTCGAGGGGCGCTCGGCGGCCGAGATCGCGCGCGAGGCGCGCGTGCCGGTGAAGACGGTGTACACGCGCCTCTCGCGCGGCACCGAGCGGCTGCGCGCGATGCTCACCCGCCGTCCCCGGCGCCCGGGGCTGCGCGGGCTGCTGGGAGCCTGGCTGCGGCGTGCCCTCGGCGGGCGCCGGCGCGCGGCAACACGCGCGGCGTGGCTCGGCGCGGCGCTCGGGGCCGTGCTGGTCGCGCCCCTCGTGCTCGCGCCGGCGGGCCCAGGCACCGAGGTAGCTGGCGTCAAGCCGGAGGCGCCTTCCGACGGCCTCGTTCCGTCCGCGGTCGAACGCGTGGCGCGTCTCGAGCGCCGGGGCGCGACGGCTCCGCCGGCGGCGGAAGCTGCGCCTGCGCGCACGCCGCGCGCCCCGAACGACCCGGGGACCGCGTCCGCGCTCGCGGCGACGCAGCGGCCGGCGGCCTGGACCGGACGGGTGCTCAACGCGCGCGGCCAACCGCGCGCCGGCGTGCCCATCTGGTTCGAGGCCGGGGCTCCGGGAGGCTCTCCGGAGCGCCCCTTCTACTTCCTGCCCGTCGGGCCACCACCGCTCTTCCGCGGCCGCAGCGCGGCGGACGGCAGCTACCGCGTTCACGTTCCGGCGGGCTCCTTCGGCCGGCTGGTGGCGCGCGGCGCGGGCGTCGAGGCCGTGACCGCCGTGCTCCTCGGCGAGCGTCCGCCGACTCCCAGCGACCTGTTCGTCGCCCCGGCGCTCGCGCTCGAGGGCGCCGCCGCGGACCCCCTTGGGACGCCGATCGCGGGCGCGACGATCCGCTTCGTTCCACCCGCGGCGCTCGTGCTCGAGCTCGCGAGCGGGCGCAGCGACGTGATGTTCACCGCGCCCGCCGCGCGTACCGACGAGCTCGGCCGCTTCACCCTGCGGCGCTGCTACCACGCGTCCGGCGGAGCGCAGCTGAGCGCCGAACGCCCCGGCGCGGCCCCCCACGGGGTAGCCGTCGCCTCCGGAACGCGCGAGGTGGCCATCGTGCTGACCGCGCCTCCCGACCGCCGCGTCGCGGGCGCGGTCGTCGACGGGAACGGGCGCCCTGTCGCGAGCGCCTTGGTCGCGCTGGGCGAGCGCTGGTGTCGCAGCTCTGGCGACGGCTCCTTCGAGCTCACGCCCCCTGCCTCCGGGCGCCTGCGCCTGCGCGCCTTCGCCGCCGGGCGCCGGCCGGTGGAGCTTACGCTTCCGCGCGCCGACGACCGCGAGCGCTCGCTGCACGACGTGCGGGTCGTACTCGACCGCGGAACCCTCGCGATCTCGGGTCGGGTTCTGGACGCCCGTGGCGCGCCCTACCCGGGCGTGCGCGTGTTCCCCGGCGACCGCACGCCGGTTGAGATCCAGGGCCTGCCGGCGCTCTTCGAGGAGGAGCTTGTACGCCCGCGCGCGGGCTCGCCGCTGATGGACACGGCGACGGACGGCGAGGGGCGCTTCGTTCTCACGGGGCTGCTCGAGCGACCCTATCGCGTCGGCGCCATCGATCCGACCACGCTCATCGCGGCGTGGAGCGAACCGGTCGACGCCGGCGTCGGCGACCTGGCGCTGGTCCTGCCACGTACCGAGCCGGGAGCGGTGCGCCGCGGGCGCACCGTCGCGCGCGACGGGTCCGCCGTCGGAGGCGTGCAGGTCGTGCCGCTGCGCTTCGTGCTCTCGGTTCCGCTGCCCTCCGGCGTGACCTTCGTACACCCGGTGCTCGGACCGCGCGTGCTCAGCGACGCGGAGGGGCGCTTCGAGCTGCCCGCCGCGCTGGGCTCCGATGCGTCGCTGCAGGTCTCCGGCGCGGGCGTGTTCGTGCTCGAGATGCCGATCCCCGCGGCGCCCCCCGGCGAGCCGTTCACGCTGGTCGTGCCCCGCACGGTGCGGCTCGAGGCGCGGGTGCCCGAGGGGGCGTCCGACGGCATCAGCTACCGCCTGTACGACGCGCGCGGGGTCGTGCTGCCGGTCTTCGTCGTGCACGAGAACGCCGCCGGAGTGCAGCGCAAGCGCCGTGGACGGGTGACCGCCGAGGGTGGTGAGCTCCCCGCGGTGCTCGCTCCGGACACGGCGGTCGAGCTGCGGCTCTACCGCGGGGACGACGAAGTCTCGCGGAGGGCCCTGGACCTGCGCCCCGGGGAGACCCACAGGCTCGCGCTCTAGAGCTGGGGCAGAGCGCGAGCCCTCCCGCGCTGCTCGGGAACGGCGCGGCTGCGCCCGCTGCAGCTCCACGTCACCGCGCCGGTGACGCCTTCGGGATGCTGTACTCGATCGTAGCGGTGCCGTCCTCGTAGACGATCTCGTCCGAGCGCACCTGCATCACCGGGTCGGCGCTGTTGGAGCACGGCTCGGCGCCGGCCGGGATGATCTTGTCCATCGGCTGTTGCCCGTGAACGACGGTGGACGAGAGCGTGAGGGCGAGGGGAAGAAGCAGCCGGTTGCGCAGGGTCAATCGCTGCATATCCGGACTCCGAAAGGGCGAAGCTCGGGGCCTTTGGGCCGCCCTCCAACGTGCTCGGCGCGGCCGGAACGGCAGGCCGAAGGGCTTTCCCACGGTCCCGAAAGAATCCCCGGATCGCCGAACCGCTTTCCGGCGGTCGCGCTACTGGAGTAAGGAATGGACTCTTCGAGCGACCGCGCCCGGGGCGATGGCTACGTCGACGAGCTCCTCGCACACGAGGGCTACGTCCGTGGGCTTGCCGCGCGCTTGGCGCGGAACTCCCACGAGGCCGAGGAGCTGGTCCAGGACACCTGGCTGTCCTCGCTGCGGCGGCCGCCGGGACCG
Organism: Planctomycetota bacterium; assembly: GCA_039029355.1. Lineage (GTDB taxonomy): Bacteria > Planctomycetota > UBA1135 > UBA1135 > JBCCGI01. The sequence goes on along the minus strand of JBCCGI010000073.1, from coordinate 19,506 downwards.
CGTGGCCGGCTGCGCTCGTGGATCGCGGGAGTCATGCGCCATCAGCTGCTCTACCGCCGCCGGCAGGCCGGCACGCGGGCGTACTTCGAGGGCGCCCGGCTCGGGGGCGAGCCGTCGGGCGCGCTGCCCGCGCTCGACGAAGAGGTGTGCCGCCTGCTGGCCGAGGCCACGCTCAACCTCCACGAGCCGTACCGCACGACCCTCGTGCTGCGCTTCTACGAGGGCCTGGGTGTCTCCGATATCGCGCGGCGCCTCGACGTCCCGGTCGAGACCGTCCGCACGCGCGTGAAGCGCGGGCTGCAGCGCGTCCGCGAGCAGGTCGGCGAGCGCTTGGTCGACGGCGACCAGCGCGCGTCGCGCGGCCTTCTCGCCTGGTTCGCGCGGCTGCGCGTCGCGTGGTCGCGCGGCGCGGGGCCGCGGGTCGCGCTGTGGGGTGCGTGCGCCGCGGCCCTGGTCGTCGCGACCGGGACGTTGGTCCTGTCGGCGGATCGCGCGCGCTCGCCCGACGCCGTCCAGACCGACGTCGCGCGTGGGACGTCCGTCGAGGCCGAGCCGCTGCTCGTGTCCGCGGACGCCCCGCCGGAACGCGCGGCGGCGGGGACTTCGGCCCCGGCGCGCACCGCGCTGCTCCGCGTTGAGCGACTCGAGAACCGAGCGCCGCTCCCCGGCGTCGCGGTCGAGATCCTCGCGGGCGGCGCGCCCGCCGGCACGACCGCGACCGGCGCCGACGGCACCGCGCGTGTGACGCTGCCGGCCGCCGGTACGCCGCAGCTGCGCCTGGCGGAGACCGCGACCACGGCGAGCGTCACGCTCGCCTGGGGGCCGCACGCCGATGCGCGCACGATCGCCGTGCCGGCCCGCGGGCTGCGCGGTCGCGTCGTCGACGAGGCGTCGAAGCCGCTCGCCGGCGCGCGCGTACACGTGGTGCGGGGCGAGGAGCCGTACGTCTTCGACCGCACCCCGCCGGCGCCGATGCTGGCGCTGACCACGGACTCCGAGGGATGGTTCTTTGCCGGCGAGGTGCCCGCGGACGCCGCGCTCCTCGCCTGGAGCGACGACGGGACGCTCTTCGGCCTCGCCGGCCGACCGGACCGCGGGATGGACTCCGCGCTTTGGCCGCAGGAGCTGCCGTGTCGCGCCGAGGACCTGCTCGCCGGCCGCGAGGTCGTCGTCCACGCGCACCCCGCCGTCACGCTCGATCTGCTGGTCGTCGACCCCGCGGGCGGCGCCGTCGAGGGGGCGGAGGTCACGCTCAAGGGCGAGGGCTACACCTACCGCCGCGCCCTCACGCGCGCCGATGGCACGGCCGCGTTCGCGCTGCTCGAGTCGGGTCGGCGGCTGTACGTGGGCGTGCGGGCACCGGGCCGGGCGCCGTGCGTCGACGGGCCGCTGGTCGCGGGCGAGCGGCCCCAGGTCACCCTGGAGCTGACGGCGGCGGGCGCGCTCACCGGCGAGGTCGTCGACGCCCACGGGGACCCGGTGGCGGGCGCGCGCGTGCACCGCGAGCCGGTGCTCCCGGCCACGCCCGACCGCGAGCTGCTGCTCGAGCTGCAGCGCTCCGCGCCGGCCGTCACCGACGCCGCGGGACGCTTTCGCTTCGCGGAGGTCGGCGAGGACCGCGCGCGCCTGACGGTCCTGGCCGGCGCGGGCCGTCCAGGCGCGCAGGTCGTGGTCGAGCCCGACGACGCCGACCTTGTCGTCCGGCTCGGCAGCGGCTTCGAGGGCGGAGTCGATGTCCGCGGCGCCTGCGTGGACGCCGTCGACGGGCGACCCCTGGCGGACTGCACGCTGCGCGTCTGGCGGCCGCGCGACCGGGTCTTCGCGTCACGCGCGTTCGAGGTGCCGATCCAGGCCGACGGGTCCTTCGCCTTCTCCGGCCGCCGCCCCGACTGGTGGCTGCTGGGCGCGACGGCCGAGGGCTACGCCCCCGAGTGGCAGGCGTTCCGACTGGACGCCGGCGCGAGCCACCTCGAGCTCGCGCTCCACCCCGCGCGCGACCTGCCGCTGCGCCTGCTCGACGAGCGCGGCGCGGCGCTCTCCGGCGCGCGCATCCTGCTGACCGACGACGACGGACAGCGGGCCCCGTTCCACCTGGGACGCGGCGTCTACGGCACGACGACGACGCTCGACGACGCCGGGCGTGCCCTGCTCGGGCAGCTGCCGCTGCGGCCGGTCCAGGTGCACGTGCTGCTCCCCTATCTCGACCGGCCGGTGTCGCTCGACGTCGGGCTCGCGCAGCGCGAGCTCGACGAGGTGGTGCTCCGGGTCGAAGGCGTGCGACGCGTCGAGCGTGTTCCGGTGCGCGTAACGCCTCCCGCGGGCGCCTACCGGGTGCGCGTGCTCGACGAAGCGGGCGCGTGCGTCGCGTCCTGGTCGTCCGAGCCCACGCCGGCACACCTGCTCCCGCAGCACTTCCACCGCGAGCGCGCCGGGACGCTGAGCCTCCCGCGCGTCGAGCAGCCGACCGGCGTGTGGTGGTGGGCATCGTCCGCGCCGGGCGAGCTGACGCTCCCGCTGCCGCCGGGACCGTGTCGGTTCGAGGTTGCCCGCGGCAGCGGCGAGCCCGAGGTCCTCGAGCACGAGATCGCGCGCGACGCCGGGCTGCGGGAAACGCCGCTCGACCTCGGCGGGATGCGATAGCCGCGCCGTACGCGCGGCGCGACGCGATATAGTCCGGGCGGCATGACGCAAGCGGCGACTCCCCTGGAGCGCGGCGCCGCCAGCCGCTGGACGCGGCGCGGGCTCGCGCTCCTCCTCGGCCTGCTCCTGCTGGAGCTCGGTCTGCGCGCCGGCGGCTGGATGTACCTCCGCGGCGGGCGCGCGGGCGGCCGCGCCACCGGGGACGGACTGACGGTCCTCTGCGTCGGCGACTCGAACACGTACGGCCTCTGGGAAGACGCCTCCGACGCCTATCCCGCGCGGCTCGAAGCGCTGCTCAACGAGCTCGTCCCGGGCGGGCCGCACCGGGTGGTCAACCGCGGCGTCCCGGGCTGGAGCTCGCACCGCGTCCTAGCCGACCTTCCCGCGAGCCTCGAGCGCCACCGGCCCGACCTCGTGGTCGCGCTCGCGGGGTTCAACGACCAGTGGGACTGGGTCGTGCGCTCCGCGGAGGGGGGTCGACCCGCCTGGTACCGGTCCCTGCACATCGTTCGCCTGCTGCGGCTCCTCCGCCAGCCGGACGCCGACTCCGCCCGCACGGCCAGGACCGACCGTCCCGATGGGCCCCGCACCGACCGCTCCCACCGGCGCTCGTCCGCGGCGCGCGAGGCCGCTCTGCGCGGCGGGCTCGCCGGCCTCTGCGAGTCCGCCGAGGCTGCGGGCATGCCGCTCGTACTGACCACCTACGCGTCCGACCGCGGCCCGTACGCCGAGGCCAACCGCACCCTGCGGGCGGCGGCGGCGGAGCTCGGCGTACCGCTCGTCGATACCGCCGCGCGCATGCAGGCGGAACTGGCGCGCGTCGACCGCAGCCGCGCGTTCCACGCCGACGATCACCCCACGGCGCTCGGCTACCAGCTGTTCGCGCGTCACCTCTACGCTGGGCTGCGCGAGCTCGGAGCGGTCACGGGAGCTCCGCTTGCCGAGGCGCGCGGAGCCCTCGCGCTCGAAGCCCTCGCCCCCTCGGTCGAGCTCTCGCCAGGACCTCCGCCCACGGTGGCGATCCGCGGCGAGGAGGCGGGTCGCGCGTATGCGGTGCTCCTCTCGCTCGCCTCGTCGGAGCAGCCGCGGGTGAGCTCTGCGGCCGGAGGCGAGCTCCCGGTCCGCGACGACGCGCTCTACCGGAGGAGCGTCGCCGCCCCCTCGCTGCAGGGCACGCTCGACGGCGACGGGTCGGCGCTGGTGTCGCTCGCGGCGCTGGTCGACGACGGCACGTGGTCGCGGCTCTCGGGCCACACCGTCGTCGTCGCGGCGGTCGTGCTCAGCGTGCCGGGCACGGCGCGCGTGCGGCGCCTCGTCGGCGTCGTGCAGGTCGAACTTCCCTAGTGCCCTGCGGCGGTAGCTCGCCCGCAATGTGGGCTCGAAGGGGCGTCTCTGGCACGGCGCGCCGACGAGGCGTATCCGCTGTGATACTCGGAGGAGGTGCTGCGCGGCCGGAGGCGCCGAGGCGGGTTGACGTTGCGGACGAACCACCGCCGCAGGCCACTAGCCTGGCGGAGTCGCCAGCAGGGTCAGCGCCAGCGCCTCTCCCGCGTAGGCCTGGCCCGGACCGAGGTAGAGCCCCTGCAGAAACACCGTCAGCCCCGCCAGCCCCCCGAGGTCGGGCGCCGGCGCGCCGACGTCGACGAAGCCGGAGGCGGGCAGCGTCCCCAGCGGGAGCGCCGACAGCCCCGACGCCACGCCCAGGTGGTAGGGGCCGACGAGCAGCGGCGACAGGAACGCGTCGCTCGCGTCCGCAAAGGCGAGCTGCGCGAGCTCGCCCTCGGCGCCGGAGACCCGCAGCCCGATCGTCTCGCCCGCGGCGAACACGGTGCGGTCGAGCGGGAACGGCTCGAGCCCGTGCGCCGCCCCGGGCGACTCGGTCAACGACGAGGTGAGGTCGGTGTCGTAGGCGGGAGCCTGCAGCAAGGAGCCGAAGCAGAAGCCGCCCCAGCCCCCCTCCGCAGCCGCGTCGACGACCTCGATCGAGCTGCCGCTGACGGCGTCCACCGCGAAGGCTCCCGTCACCGCGCCGCCGCCGCCGTCGAGGGCACCGCCGGACACGAACACGGTCGAGCCCCAGGACCGCAGTGCCGGGCCGGGCGGCTCGGCGTCGTCGCAGGCCAGCGAGAAGAAGCCCCCGTCGCCGCCGCGCAGCGCGCCGTCGTACACCGCGACCTGACTGCCGATCGCGTCGAGCCCGGGCGCCCCGGGATAGGAGCCAAAGCCGAGCTCGTACTCGTCGGAGAAGCCCTCGCCGCCGCGCAGCTCGCACGCGCTGAACACGACGTGCGCCGACCCGATCACCCGCGCGCCGGACGAGTTGCCCAGCGCCAGGCCGAAGGGGTCGCCGTCGTCGCGGCCGTGGAAGAGGCAGCGCTGGATCCAGACGCTGCCCTGGTTTCCGTCGACCAGGAGGCGCGCGGCTCCGCCGGGAATCGACTGCGCCTTGCCCGCGGTGAGGCCGCTGAGCACAACGCGCTGCCCGGCCGTGAGCCCGGTCACCTCGACGAAGCCGAGGTCCAGATCGACGGTCCCGACCGGCCCGATCCCGACGACGTCGAGCGACTTGGCCGCGACCGAGAAGCCGTCGTAGACGCCGCTCCGCACGAGCACGACGTCGCCGTCCGCCGCGAAGTCGACGGCGGCCTGGATCGCGGTGAAGTCGGCCCCCGGATCGTCGTCGTCGACGATCCAGACCTGGCCGAGAGCAGAGCAGGTCGCAAGCGCGAGCAGCAGCATTCGAATCCCTCCGGTTCGAGAGCCTGGTTGGAAGACCCCACGAGCCTAGCCGGCGTCGACCCAAGCGGAGTCGTTTCCTCCCAGACGTGCCCCCGCGGGCCGCCGGGTGCTGCGCTCCCGCTAGGCCCGCTCGCCAGGCCGCACCGACCAACGCCAGAGCAACACCAGCTGCAGCACGCCGAGGAGGGTCCCGAAGGGCAGGTACCAGAGCCCCGCCGCCGCGCAGGCGACCATCGCGAACCACGTGCGCCGTGTCGCGCGTCGCGCCCACGCCGCGCAGCACGCGAGCCCGACCAGGCCCAGGCCCAGGTGGATGCCCATCACGAGGTGGGAGCGCGGCTCGAGGCCGACGCCTTCCACCAGCGCCGTCCAGGGCCCCAGCTGGCCCGCGTGCGGACCCGAGCTGGGCGTGACGTAGTCGCCGGTCAACAGCGCGTGGGCGCCGTCGAAGGCGAACCAGCCGGCCTCAAAGAGGGCCAGCAGCAGGACGATCCAGCGCATCGCAACGGCGATTCTACGCGCTTGCGGTGGCCGTCGGCGACCTGCGGGCGCCGCGCTACTCTCCCGGATCGACCACGCGGTAGACGAGGCCGGGAGAAGGCTGGATGCGGTACTCGAACTCGACGGTCTCACCGCCCCGCAGGACGAGGTCGTGGAGCGGTGCGGGCAGGGTCAGGCCCGACTCGTTCTCCCGCAGGCGCACGTCCCCGAAGATCCGCAGCGTGGTTTCGATCGCCAGCGTGTGCCCGGCGGGGAGCGGCTTCGGCAGCGTCACGCGCACCGGCGCGAGCCGCTCGAGGCGCGTCGCAGCGTCGAGCCGGAAGACCCGGCCCAGCCGCGTGCCGCCACCGTCCGTGCGCTCGGCTCCCAGGTCGAGCAGCGCGGCGTGCAGCGCGATCTCCTGCGGAACGAGCCGTCCGCCGGGGACCAGCTGCGGCGCGAGGTTGGCGACCACCGACACCTGCGGCTCCTTCTCCAAGGCCCGCTGCATCGTCTCGGTGACCACGACGTGCGGGCGCCGCCCCTCCGCGCAGCGATAGGAGGTCGCGTCGGCCCGCACGCGACCGCCGACGTAGGCGCTCAGGCCGAGGCTCTCCGTCAGCTCGGCCGCCGCCGCCAGCGAGCGTTCGTGGAGGTCGAGCAGCTCGAACTCCAGCTCGTGCGGCTCGAACCCGGGCGCCAGCAGCAGCGCCAGCGGCGCGAATGGGCCGCAGCCCGCGTACAGCACCCGCACGCGCTCGCCTCCGATGCTGCGCTGGGCGGCCCGGACCGCCCGCTCCAGGCCGCGCAGGAAGCAGGCCGTGCGCCGGAAGTCCAGCAGGCAGCGCGCGGCGTCACGCGGCGAGAGCGCCAGTCCCGCGGCCGAGCGGGTCTCGCGCGCGTCGACCGCCATGGGATCGACCTGGTCCAGCTCCACGCGCTGGGCGAAGGCCTCAAAGGCATCGTCGGCGAGTGCCTTGAGCGCCCCGGGCGACGCGGTGGGATCGAGCAGACCCCGGTTGAGGTCACGGAGGTCGAGCACGGCGGATTATAGCGCGGCGGGCGCCGGTCCGGACCGCTCCCGCGGCCCAAGGAAGTCCCATACTCGCGTTCGGCCGCCAGGAGTCCGTCGCTTTGGGGGCGTCGGAGAGAGGCATACGACCCCCAAACACGTGCTGCTTTCTCGACGGCGTTGACGAATGACGACCAGGCCAACAGCTCAAAAAAGCATGACCTATCTCTTCAACGACCGCGCGATCAACTCCATCACCATCCCCGTCGACGGCGAGCCGGGGACGACGGTGGGGCTCGCCTACCGCGACGGGAACCACTACCACTTCGTGCTTCCCCCGCCCGCCGACCGCCCCCCCCACCTGAACCACCCGCTGCTCTTCGGAGCCACCCTGGCCAACCAGACGGAGGCCCAGTGGATCCAAGCGGTCCACAGCGTCTGGAAGCCCGGCATCTCGCGCTACCTGACCGGGACCAGCACGGCGTACACCGAGCTCAGCCAGCTCTCCTCGGTCCTGCGGCGTCGCTTCTTCCCGGACGCCCCCACCCCGGAGGTCGCCGACGACAAGGACGGCGGCTTCGAGGAGGAGCCGCTGGAGGTCGACGTCGGCACGACCGGCCTGCTGCAGTACCAGGAGGCGTCCCAGACCTTCGAGGTGATGGGACGCGTCGAGCGCTACACCACCGGCGACAGCTACTCGGAGTACGTGGTCCTCGCGCCGGGGTTCGTCCAGGGCATCTCCTTCGAGCTGAAGGGCCTGGCCACCACCCCGTTCCCGACCTTTGAGCAGGGCATGTCGATGATCCTGCACACCGGCACCGAGACCTCCGTCCGGCCCTAGCCCCCCCCCTCCCGCAGGTGCCCTCTCCGGGGGGGGCCTGCGGATCGCGCCGTTTCGCCCCTGGCGCGCAGGACGTGCGCGACGCATGGTGGAGGGTCTAGCCTCCGCTCCCAGTCCCCCTCTTGGAGTCTCTCACCCCCACCTGCGACGTCGCCGGTCGTTACCGGCTTGCCGGCCGGCTTGGAGCCGGAGGCTTTGGCGAGGTATGGCGCGCGGAGGACCTCCTGGCCGGCGAACAAGTCGCGCTCAAGCGCCTCGGGCACGTCCCCGAGGACCAGCGCGTACTCGTCCGCCGCGAGGTGGCGGCGCTGCGCATGCTGAGGGTGCCCGGCGTGGCGCCCCTGCTCGACCAGGGCACGGACGGCGAGGGCGCCTTCCTCGTGATGGAGCTCGCGTCGGGGGCGGACTTTCCCGGCTCGCTGGCCCTGTCGGACTGGCGTGACGTCGTCGCGCGCGCGGTCGCGGTGCTCGAGATCCTCGAGCGCGTCCACGCCGCCGGCGTGCTGCACCGCGACCTGAAGCCCGCAAACGTGCTGGTGGACGACGACGGCCAGGTGACCATCGTCGACTTCGGAATCTCGGCCGGCGCGTCGATCGACCCCGGCATGGGCGGGCTGCACGCCGGCATCGGCACGCCCGCCTACGCCGCGCCCGAGCAGCTGCTCGGTCAGCCGCCCGACGCGCGGTCCGACCTGTACTCGGTCGGCGTCATGCTTTTCGAGGCGCTGGCCGGACGTCCGCCCCACGGGGGCGCCAGCGTCGAGGAGCTGATCTCGTCCCGCCTCGCCGATCCGGCGCCGCCGCTCTCCGCATACCGCGAGGTTCCCGCGTTCGTCGCGCGCGCGGTGGCCGCGCTGCTCGCGCAGCGCGCGGCGGACCGCCCGCGCTCGGCCAGCGATGCGCTCGGCCTGCTGCACGGTGCCGCCGAGCTCCGCACGGATTCCGAGCTGCCGTGGCTCGGGGATCGCACGGCGATCGACCGCGCGCTCGCGGCGCTCGACGCGGGGGACCCCGTGTGCGTCGCCGGCCCCGCCGGCAGCGGGCGCACGCGCGTGCTGTACGAGCTGGCCCGCGTCCTCGGCGAACGCGGGCGGCGCGCCGAGGTGCTGCCGCCGGGAGAGGAGCCGTTCGAGAGCCTCACCCCGCTCTACGAAGACTTCGAGGAGGAGGCGGAGACCCTGGAGCAGGCGCGCGCCGTGGCGCGCGACGGCGTGGACCGCGTGCTCGCGGCGGGCGCGGTGCTGCTCGCGGGAAGCGCCACCGACATCGACCCCGAAACGCGCGCGCTGCTCGACGAGCGCGGCGCCGCGCCGGGCGTGGTGCGCGTGGTCGACGCGGAGGAGCCGCCCCCGGGACTCGGCCCGTGGAGCGAAGCCGAGCTGCGCGAGCTCTTCGCCGGCCCGGACCGCGTGCTCCACCTCCGCGAGGACGCGGCGCTGCAGCTCCACCTGCGCACCGGCGGCCGGCGCGACGCGGTCGCGCAGGAGGTCGAGCGCTGGGTGCGCGCCGGCCTGGCAACCTGGTCGGGCCGGACGCTCGCGCTGACGCGGCGTGCGCTCGAGTGGCTCGAGGACGACGCCGGGCGCGGCGCGGCCGGCGAGTCGTCGAAGGCCGAGCGCACGCGCCTGTCCGGCCTGCTCGCGGCGGGTGCGCCGGAGGAGCTCGCGCGCGCAACGCTCGAAGCCGCCTTCCGCCGCGTCGGCAGCGGCCGGCTCGGCGAGGCCACGTCCATCCTCCGCTGGGGCCTCGCGGCGCTGCGCGACGAGCCGTCGCCGGCCGCGCTCGAGCTCGCGCGCGAGATGTGCTACGTCGCGCACTACGAAGGCAGCGCGCAGGCGTGCGACCGCGTGCTGTACGAGCTCAGCCGGCTGGGACGAACGGCCGAGGTCTCCCAGCTGGAGCGCTTGATGCAGGCCGCGGTCGCGGCGCTGGAGGCCGACGGCGCGCGCGCGCTGGCGCTGGCCGAGGCGCTGCCGGACTACCGCGAGCCGAACCTGCAGGTTCTGCGCTGGGCCGTATTGATCCGCGCGGCGCGGCTCTCCGACTCGGACGGGTTCGCGGACGTGCTGCACCGCGCCGAGGCGTTCGTCGAGGCCGGAGGCTCGCGCGACGTGCTGGCCGGCGTCGCCGAGGGGCGCGGATTGCTCGCGTACCGGCGCGGCGACTTCGCGGCCGCGGCCGAGGCCCACGGACGCGCAGCGGAGTTGTTCCAGCTGGTCCCTTCGCGCCTGTCGGCCGAGCTGAACCGCGCGTCGGCCCTGCTCGACGACCTCCGCCCCGCCGAGGCGCGGCGCGTCGCGGAGGCCGCGCTGGTCCGCGCGCGCGACGTGCGCCTGCCGCTGTTCGAGGCGCGCGCCGAGTGGCTCGCGCGCGCCGCGCGCTACCGCGACGGAGGGGGCGGCGCACCCGACCACGAGCTGTTCGCGGCGGTGCAGCACCTCGGCAACCTCGACCTGCTCGCCCTGGTCGGCCTCTACGAGGGAGCCTTCGCCTGGCGCGCGGGGCAACACGACGAGGCGCGCGACCTGATCGCGCACACGACCCGCACCTGGCGCCGGCTCGGCCGGCGCTGGCCCGCGCTCCTCGCGCGCGCGCTTGAACTTGCGGCGCGCGCGGAGCCCGAGCCGGGCGAGCCCGCGGCGCTCGGCCGCGAGGCGGCCGACTGCCCCCTGCCGCGCCTCAAGGCGCAGACCCTGGCGCTGCTGCGCCACGCGGGACACCCGCAGGCCGCCGAGGCCGAGGCCGCCGCCGCTGTACGCGCCAGCGTTCCCCGGCCGCGGCACGGCGTGCGCTTCGAGGTGCTTTGCACCGACGAGCTCGCCTAGCAGCCGCTCCGAGTCCTCGCGATCCGCGACCCGGAGACGGGACCGACCCTCCCTCGGAGGAGCGCTGGCCCCGCCCGCTTCAGGGCGCGTCGTAGAAGACGCGCAGCACCGGCGGGGCGAGCCCCTCGCGACTGGAGAGGCACTGCAGCGCGTGGGCGCTCGTCGCCAGGCCGAAGGTGAAGCTCCCCGGCCCGGTCACCTCGTCCCCGACGTCGATCACGACGCGACCGGCGCCGGGCACCGCCTGCACCAGCTCGACCAGGTGCACCGGATCCCACGGCTGGTTCAGCCAGCTGACTCCGGTCTCGCTCCAGGAGTTGTCCTGACAGAACCAGACGCCAAGGGAGTCGAAGCTCTGGTCGGACAGCACGCTGAAGTCGAGGTACGCCCCGTTCACCACGGCGCCCGCCGGCAGCGTCAGCTCGAAGCCGAGGTAGGCGTGGCGCCCGAGGCCGTCCATCGTGTGAATCAGGAGGTCGGCACGGTCGCCGAAGTTGCCCTGCGGGGCGTTCTCCGCGACGTAGCCGTCCTTGGCCGGCGGCTTCACCTGCAGCTGCGGGCCGGCGCCACCTCCCGCCGTCGTGCTGAGCGCCGTCGTCATCGACCGCAGCTCGGAGAAGGGCGTGGCGCCTCCTTCGGGCAGCAGGCCGCGAACGCGGTAGTCAAAGCTCTGACCGGGAGTCGCCCCCTCGATCTCGTCGTGGTGGTTGACCACCTTCCCGACCCCGGCGGCGCCCGGGACCTGGATCGCCGTCCAGGGATCGTCGGGAGCCGCGGTGGGACGGCGCTGGAGCTCGAACTCCAGCTCGCCTTCGCTGCGGTCGATCCAGGCCGTGAAGATCGACGCCTTGCCGGTCCGGGTCAGGGTCAGATCGGTCGGCGTGCCGCCCGCGAACGCGCCCGGGAGCGTGAGCGTCGCCGCGGTGGTGTAGGGGCTCGCCGGAGCCCCGTCGAACAGCGCGCGCACCTGGTAGGAGTAGGTGGCTCCGGGCAGCGACTCAAGATCCTCGAAGAGCGTCGTGTCCGGCGGGACGTTCGCGATCACGACCGGCGTCGCTTCGGGATCGGGCGCGAGGCGCTGGCGCCGGATGCGAAAGCGGCTCTCCACGTTGCTGTTGTCCTGCCAGACCAGGACCGCGGTGGGCACGGCGCTGGCGCTGGCGGTCAGGCCGGAGGGGCCGGCCGTCCCCGCCGCCCCGTCCAGGGTCGTCGCCACGGCGCGGTCGGAATAGGCGCTCTTCGAGCCGTCGGGGAACAGCGTGCGCACCTCGAACTCGTAGGAGGTCTGCGCCGCCAACCCTCCCACGGCCAGCATCGTCACGTCCGCCGCGACGGGCGTCACGGTCCACGCGGACGTGTCCTGCTGGCGGTGCCGCACGCGGAAGCCGCTCTCGTTCGGCACCGGATCGTGCCACTCCACCACCGCGGTCGACGCTCCCGTGGCGCGGGCCGTGACGGCGCACGGGCGCGCGTCCTGGCAGTCGTTCGGCGGCAGCACGCCCACCGCCTCCCAGGCGAGCCGCACCTGCTCGCGCGGGAAGGAGCTCAGCCCGAACAGGTCCGCGGCGGCGTCCAGCGTGGCCCGCCGCAGGTCGACCCAGCCGGCCGTGGGAAGCAGGTAGTCGACCGTCGCCCGGTAGAAGACACGCGCCGCGTCGTGCACGCCGATTCCGAGCACGAGGGTGTCGGTCGTGCCGCGGGGGTGCATCCCTCCCTCGCTCAGCAGGAAGAAGGCCAGGTTGCCGACGCCGCCCGCGTTGTGCGGGGTCGGCGTCGCCCCGCCCGCCAGCGCGGCCTGCAGCGTCGGCAGGTGGTCGAACGACGACCCGTCGAGCTGGGGGTCGGACAGGTAGCGCAGCCCGCGCCCCGGGTCGCCGGGCCAGTAGGCGGTCTCGCCCACGATCCACGTCCCCGGGCTCGTGCCGTTCAGCCACGCGTCCTTCGCCGCCGCGAAGACGTCGGCCAGCGACTCGTTCATGGCGCGCGCCTCGTCGCCCGCCGAGAGGCCGGACGACGACAGGATGACGCCGTGGCTCCACTCGTGCGCCACGATGTCGGGGTCCAAACCCGTGCAGGCCACCTCGACCACTTCGCCGGTGTTCAGCTGGCAGGTGGCGCCGCGGCCGAAGGCGGCCTGGTTCAGGTCGAGGTCGGTCGACCACACGAACAGCGCACCGCACTCGGAGCCCCAGTCGACGGTGCTGTCCAGGCGGCCGCCGGCGCCGTCCCAGGAGTCGCGCCCGAAGCGCTGCAGGAAGAAGTCGTAGACCTCGCCGGTCAGCTCGTGCGCGGCGTCGAGGCAGGCGTCGCCCACCGGCGCCTCCCCTTCCGCGCGCCGCAGCAGCCCGGGGAGGCCGGCGAACGACGTGCTGCCGAGGCCGTCGAACGTGCGCCGGTCCTTCGCCTCGAAGGCGAGCCCCTCGGCCGACAGCAGATGGCCCGAGAGCGCGTCGGCGAAGACTTCGACCGGAACGAAGCCGGCGCCCGCGCCCGCGTCCACGAGCTGCCTCCAGGCGAGCGCCGGCGCGGGGCCGGCCTCCTCGGTCAGCGACGGGCGGGGCGCCAGCAGGTAGCAGAGCTCCGGCGCCGTCAGCGGTACCGCCTTGCCGAGCTGGGCCTGGTCGAGCGCCTGCTCGAGCGCCTTGGTCGCCGGCACCTGCGGGGACACCGGCGCCTGGAAGGTCGAGGCGAGGTTGCTGCGGAGCGCCAACACAGCCCCGCTCTTCGCGTGGCTCTGCACGATGGTCTGCGCGCGGTACACCCGCAGGCCGTCGCGCTCCACGTGGAAGCGCACGTGGACGCGGTCGAGGTCGTCGCCGTGAGAAGAGGCGACGAGGAAGTCGTCGGCCTCCGTGGCGCGCACGGCTGCGGCCCGGCTCAGGAGGTAGGCACGGCTCGCCTCGATCGGGTCGCCGGGCGGAAGGAAGCCGAGCTCGGAGGCGGACTCCTCCGACTGCGGCGCGGCGGCGGCCGTCAGGCACAGCGCTGCCGCAAGGAAGGGCATGGTTCGAATCGTCGTCGTCATTTCAGGTCACCTGCTTGGTCAGGGGTCGCGCTACATCCCGCCTTCGTCCGCGCACACCATCCGGAGGATCGGCGGCGCCAGGCCCTCGCGGCTGGAGAGGCACTGGACCTGCGCCGTCGACGTCGCGAGCCCGAACGTGTAGCTCCCCGCGCCGGTCACCTCGTCGGTGACGTCGACGCTCAGCCGCACGTCGCCGGGGATCGTCGCCAGGATCTCGATCAGGTGCACCTCGTCCCAGGGCTGGTTCAGCCAGGAGAGGGTGGCCTCGGCCCAGTCGTTGTCGTGGCAGAACCAGACCCCGAGGCTGTCGAACGACTGCGTCGACAGCACGCTGAAGTCGAGGTGCGCGCTCTGCACCGCGGTGCCGGGCGGCAGCGACACGTCGAAGGCGACGTAGGCGTGCCGCCCCAGCCCTCCAGTCGTGTGGATCAGCAGGTCGGACAGGTCGCCGAAGTTGTCCTGGGGGTAGTTCTCCGCCACGTAGCCGTCGCGCGAGGGCGCGAACTTGCAGACGGTCTCCTCGTTGCCGGGGAGCCCGCCGGTGTCGAAGGTGAAGACCGAGAGGGTCGGCGTGAACGGGGTCGCGCCGCCCTCCGGCAGCAGCGCCCGAAGGCGGTAGTCAAAGCCCTGGCCGGGCGCGGCGCCGTCGATCAGGTCGTGGTAGTTGTCGACCTTCCCGACGCCCGGAACCGCCGGCCTCGGGATCGAGGTCCAGCTCCCGCCCAGGTCGTCCTTGGCGCGTCGCTGCAGCTCGAAGCCGGTCTCGTTGTCGGTGCGGTCGATCCAGCCCACGTAGACCGAGTCGTCGCTGGTCGCGGAAAGGGTCAGGCGCTCGGGGGCGCCGCCGGGGACGCTGCCGGGGAGCGCCAAGACGACCGGCGCGGTGTACGGGCTCGGCTGCCCCGCGCCGAAGAGGGCGCGCACCTGGTAGGCGTACGTCGCGCCCTCGACCGCCTCGACGTCCTCGAACACCGTGGCGTCGGCCGGGACGTTCGCGATGGGAGTCGCCGGCTCGAGCGGCGGCGGGCCGAGCCGTTCGCGGCGGATCCGGAAGCCGGTCTCGGCGTTGCTGTTGTCGCTCCAGATCAGCCGCGCGGTCGCCTCCGGCGTGGCGCTGACGACCAGGTTGCTGGGGCCGCCCGAGGTGGCCGCGCCGTCGAGGGTGCGGGCCAGGACCTCGTCGGAGAAGGCGCTCTTGCTGCCGTCGGGGAAGAGGGTGCGCACCTGGAAGCGGTACTCGGTGTCCGTGGCCAGGCCGGCGAGCTCGAGCACCGTGACGTCCGCGGCCGTGGAGACCGTCGTCCACGCCCCGCCGTCCGCCGCGGCGTAGCGCAGCCGGAAGCCGCTCTCGTCGGGCACCGGATCCGTCCATTGGACGACCGCCTGGTGAGCGCCGGTCCCGCGCGCGACCACGCCGCAGGGGCGCTGATCCTGGCAGTTGTTCGGAGGCAGCACCCCCACCGCCTCCCACGCCAGCCGCACCTGCTCGCGCTCGAAGGAGTCCTGACCGAAGCGATCGGCGGCGGCGGCCAGCGTGGCGGCGCGCAGCTCCGGCGGCCCGGCCAGCGGCAGCAGGTAGTCCAGCAGCCCGCGGTAGAAGATCGTGGTGGCGTGATCGACCCCGACCCCGGCCACGACCGTGTCGGTCACGCCGCGCGGGTGCACGCCCCCCTGGCTCAGGAGGAAGAAGGCCAGCCGCACGACGCCGCCGGCCTGGTGCGGGCCGACCCCCTGCTGGAAGTTGAAGGCGGCGAGCACGTCCGGGTAGTGGTCGAACGAGACCCCGTCCCGCGCGGGGTCGTCGAGGTAGCGCAGCCCCTGGGCGGGGTCACCGGCGTGGAAGGCCAGCTCCGCAACGATCCAGGTCTCCAAAGCCACGCCGCCGCGAAACCAAACGTCCTGGACGGCCGCGAAGACGTCGCACAGCGCCTCGTTCACGGCCAACGCCAGCACGTTGCCGGTAAGGCCGGCCTCGGACGAGATCAGCCCATGGCCCCACTCGTGCGCGACGACGTCGGGGTCGAGCGCGAGGCACGGCACCACGAGCGGTACTCCCAAGGGCGTCGCGCACAGCCCGCCCCGTCCGTAGGCGACCTGCGCCAACCCCGGCGCCAGGTCGAGCACCCAGTAGGCGTTGCAGGCGTCGCGCCAGTCCACCGTGCTGACCATCTCGCCTCCGCGGCCGTCCCAGGAGTCGCGCCCGAAGCGCGCGAGATAGAAGTCGTAGGTGCGACCGGCGAACTCGTGCGCCGCGTCGATGCACGCGTCGCCGACCGGCCCCTGGCCCTCGGCGCGCCGCAGCAACCCCGGCAGGTCGCCGAACTCGTTCAGCGACAGGCCGTCGTAGGTCGAGCGGTTCTTGGCGTGCAGGCTCAGCGGCTCGATGCTCAGGAGCCGGCCGGTCAGCGCGTCGGCGTAGACCGCCAGCAGCCCCGAGTGGTCGGCCGACTCCCCCTCGACGGCCTGCCGCCAGGCGAGGACGGGCGCCGGCACCGGCTCCTCGCTCAGGCCCGAACGCGTCGCGAGCAGGTAGCAGAGCTCCGCCGCGGCCTTCGGCGTGACCTCCTTGAAGCCGGCCTCGGCGAACGCCTGCGCCAGCGCTTTGGTCGCGACGACCTCGGGCTCGGACGGGCTGTTGTAGCTGGTCGCGAGACTGCTCGTCACGGCCCGCACGGCGCCGGTCTTCTCATCGCTCTGGACGATAGCGTGCGCGTGATAGACCTTGAGCCCGTTGCGGCTCACCTGGAAGCGGACGTGGTTGCGGCCCTGGTCCGCGTGGTCGGTCAGCGCCACGAAGTCGTCCGCCGCGGTCGCGCGCGCCGCGTCGGGGTGCGCCATCAGGAACGCGCGGGAGGCCTCGACCACGTCGCCCGGGGGCAGGTAGCCGAGCCCGTGTACGGACTCCGAGGACTGCGCGGCGCGCGGCGACGCGGAGAGCGTTGCCAGGCACGTCCACGCACTGACGAGAAAGAGGGTGCGGTTGCGGTCGTTCCGATTCAAAGCGATGGGTCCTTTCCGAAGGACGGGAGGCGCGCGCGCGCAGGGCGCTGCGCCGGGACGTACGGGGAGCCCGGGTCCTGACCTGACTCGGCGCGTGGGCACGGCCGCGCGAGGCTCGCCGCCGCGGCGGCGGCCCGATCGCTCCTGTGGGAGAGATGGCGCCGCCGCGCGATCGTGACCGCGTTCGGCCGAAAGCCGGCCCGCGGCAGCGCCGCTCAGAACGACGAGCTCGTGTCCCGCCCGGGGCCGCCCCAGAGGACCTGCGTCGTCTCGCCCGGCCGCACCTTGACCGCGATGTCCGCGGGCGTGCCCTCGCCCGGTCCGGCCGTGAGCGTCCAAACGCCCGCGGGCAGATCGGACACGCGGAACGTCCCTTCGGTCGTCGCCGCGCCGGGGAGGCTCACCTTGCCGTCGGGCCCCAGCGCGCGGAAGTGGCGACCCGCGAGCACGCTCCCCGACGGCCCGCGGAGCAGCCCCTCGATCGCCCCCGCCGGCTCGAGCACCAGCAGCAGATCGCTGCGCTCCTCTCCCGGCCTCAGCTCGAGTCGCGTCGGAGCGGGACAGGCCAGGCCGCGCTTGCGGGCGGACAGCAGGACGTCGCCCGGCGCGACGGCGGTGAGCTCGAACTCGCCGTGCGCGTCGGTCCTCGTGCGGAGGAAGCCGAAGAGCCGGTACACCGCGTCGGCGCGGGCAAACGCGGCCGCGTCGCCGGTTCCGACCTCGGCGTCGACGACGGGCTCCCCCGCCGGTGTCACGACGCGGCCGCGCAGAACGGACGCCGGCTGGAGCGTGAAGAGCTCCGAAGCGCCCGCGGCCCCGACGTGGACGCGGCGGTGCCGCGCGGCCTTGCCTTCCGCGCGCACCGCCACGTCCCAGGGGCCAGCGAGAAGCCCCTCCCACACCGCGTGCCCGCCCGGCTCCTCCACCCAGCGGCGCCGCGGCTCGGGCAGCGGCAGGCCCGCCGGCCATCCCTCCCTGGGGCGCGAGAGCTCGAGCTCGTAGCTCTTCAGCGCGGCCCCCTCCTCGTCCTCCACGCGCACCGCGAGCGTGGCCCCGCGCGCCAGCACCAGCTCGACCGCGGCGCCCCCGGACGGCGCTTCGCGGCGCTCGGCGATCCAGGCGGCACGCGCCTCCCCGTCGCGCTGCGCGCGGGCGTGTACGGCGAACTCCCCGCGGGCGAGCCCAGTTGCGCGAAACGCCCCGCGCGCGTCGGTGCGGCACGTCGCGGCGCGGCCGCGCACGGCCTCCTCGGTCTCGCGCCGCTCGATGCCGATCGTGACCTCGGCCCCGGCGGCCGGCGACCCGTCGGGCCACCGCACGCGGCCGCCCAGCTCCTCTCCGCGCAGGAGCACGAGCTCGATCCCCTCGCGCTCCGGCTCGTTGGAGAGCGGGTGCCAGTCCGACCACAGGAAGCCGGCACACCGCGCGCTGAGGACGGCGCTCGCGGGCTGCAGGCCGCGCAGCTCGAAGCGACCGTCCGCACCGGTCCGCACCTCGCGGTCGGACAGCACCGGAACCGACGCCCACGTCCGCCGCAGTGCGGGGTCTTCGCACACGACGCGCGCGCCCGCGACCGCGGCTCCTTCGCCGTCGACCACGCGGCCGGAGGCGCGCGCTCCGCGTTCGAGCGCCACGCGCAGGTCGTGCGTACGCCCCGCGGTCAGCGCGAGTCCGTGCAGGGAAGCCGGCAGCAGGCCCGTCGCGTTGACGCCGCAGAACCAGCGCGTACCCGCCGCTCCGGGCGCGACGCCGCGCACTTCGAAAACGCCGTCGTCGCCGACGCGCGCGGTCCGGAGCAGCCGCGGAAGCGCGCGCGTGCAGCGCGTGTCGAGGCGCTCCGGCTTCGGGGCGAGGACGACCAGGCCGCCGGCCGCGCTCCCCGGATCGCCGGCGCTCACCGCGATCGTCCCGCGGACCCACGCACCGGCCTCGGCACGGAGGAGCGCCGGTTCAGGCGTCCGCGGGTCGAGCCGCGTCGGCTCGGGCAGATACGCGAAGCGGCCGTCGACCGTCAGCCAGACCTCGCACAGCTCCGCGGGCACGACGACGCGGAAGCCGCCGCCCGCCTCGACGCTTGCGCTCGCGACCTCGCGCCACCGCTCGGCGAGCAACCAGGCCGCGTACCCGTGGTGGTCCCAGATCCCCCGCAGCCAGGGCGGCAGCGCGGACGCCTCGGGCGAGGGAAGCAGCGCGCGCACGCGCAGGGTCGGGTCGGCCGGCGCGGCCGGAGGCAGGACCACCCGCCCGCGGATCGGGCGCCCGGCCACGGCGTGCTCGACCGGCTCGTCCGGGCGCGGCGGAACCGCGGGGATGGCCGCGCCTGGGCCGCGCTCCCCACCGGCGAAGGCGACGGAGGCGGCGCGGCGTACCGCGTCCAGGGAAGGATGCGGGACCTCGTCGACGGCGGCGGTTCGCTCGCCGCGCGCCGTGGAGCGCGCCGGGTCGGACACCGCGTACCGGCCGCGGTCGCCCCCCAGCCAAAGGGCGACCGCGGCCGCGGTGGCCGCGACGACGGCGACCGGCAGCGCCGCGGCTGGCGTCGCCCAGGCCGGCGCCGCGCGCGGCGGATCCGCCGCGAGCCCGAGCCCGCACCAGCGCCGGAACAAGAACCTGTCCCGGAGCCTGAGCCCGCATCTGAGCCAGTAACGGAGCCTGAACCCGCACCGGCGCCGGAGCCAGCCCCTGCACCTGGGCCAGAATCAGAGCCGGGGCCAGAGCCCGCATCGGAACCAGCAACGGTACCTGAGCCGGCACCAGCACCGGAACCAGCTCCTGCAACTGAGCCCGCGCCAGGGCCAGCACCTGCACCAGAGCCGCAGCAAGCTCCCGAATCAGGCCCTGCATCTACCTAAAGCTTGTTTTCTATTAGCCATGTCTCTATACAAAGCTTGTTTTCTATTGGTCACATCCACCTAAAGCTTGTTTTCTATTAGCCATGTCTCTA
>JBCCGI010000072.1:0-40771 GCA_039029355.1 Planctomycetota bacterium | reverse complement strand
CTCGCGTGGCCGAAGGCTGGCGCTCAAGAGCTACCTGCGCTACTACAACCGAGTCCGCCCTCACGGTAGCCTCGGCTACTCGCCCCCGATGAACCGGATCGAGCGATCGGGATGAACAACGTCCCTGGAAACGACAGCTAGCCCTCGGATTCGGCCTCGTCGCCGGAGTCCCCCGGACGGACGGCGGCCTCGTCGGCGGGCGGCTCCGGCACGATCTCGTCGAAGTCGGGGCCGAAGCGCCGGAGGAACACGTCGACGCCGCGTCCCGAGCCATGGTCGGCCCAGAGCGTGACGAAGCCGTCGCCGAGCGCGGACACGCGCGGCGAGTGCCGCACCTCGAGGTACTCCGCCGTCCACGGGTCGAGCGCGACCGCGGGCCCCAGCACCCGTCCGTCGGCCGAGACGCGCCGCGCGACCGCGTGGTCGGTGCCGGACAGGTCGTCCTCCCACACGACGACCCAGGAGCCGTCCGCGAGCCGCGCCACGTCGCAGAAGTCCTGCTCGTTGCGGATCGTGCTGATGCCGAGCGGCGGCCCTTGGGGGCGTCCTTCGGCGTCGTAGAAGCGCGCTTGGATATCGCGCGGCGGGCCGTCGTTCGCGGTCCACGAAATCAGGAAGCCGCCCTCGCGACCCGGCGCGAGCTCGGCGTCGATGTCACCGCCGTTCGCGCTCCAGTCGAAGCGGATCTCCTTGTCGAGCGGCCGCGCGTCGCTGCCCAGGAAGCGCCCGGTGAGGACCCGCGTGCGCTCGACCGCCACCTCGTCCCACACGCAGACCAGCCGCCGCGGGCTCATCCGCAGGAGCGCGGGGTTGGCGGCGCTCTCGATCGATCGATCCGTCAGGCGCCAGGCCGCGCCGAGGAGCTCGCCCGACAGCGACAGCCGCTGCGCCACCGGCCCGAAGCCCGCGCGGATCCAGACGCACACGTAGCCCTGGTTGCGCCCGAGCACGGCGGTGGCCGCGGCGTGGTGCCCGCTGGCCTCGAAGCCGGAGTCGATCTCGAACGGAGCCGATAGCGGCTCGCCGTCGGGCGCGAAGGTCTGCGCGCGCAGCCGGAACGGCTGGCGCGGCCCGTCGGACTCCTTCCAGGTGAGCAGGAAGCGCCCGTCGGGGTTGAGCGCCGTCGTCACGTGGTGCATGCGGCGGTCGCGCACCACCTCGTCGCCGCCCGCCGGACGCTCGTCGGTCAGCCAGGCGCCATCGGCTCCCAGCAGGCGGTAGTAGATGTGCCCCTCGCTGGCGCGCTCGTCCTCCCACGCGACGACCGCGCGCTCGCGCGTGGACGCGACCGAGCCACCCAGCTGGTAGCTGCTCGCGCCGTCGGTGTTCCAGCGCGTCTCGGCCGACAGGAGCAGCTCCTCTTCGCCGCGCTCGAGGAACGAGAAGAAGATGTCGCCCTTGGCATCGCGGTCGTCGTTCCAGGCCACCAGGATGCGGCGCGCCGCGGGGCCCTCGGTCGCGAGGAAGGCGCCCTTGGCGCGGGCCGAAGCCGCGATGCGCAGCGGCTCGGCGCCGGTCGGCAGCCCCCCCACCCCGAAGAGGCGCAGCTCGATCGTCCGCGTGGGCTCGCCACCCGGCGACTCGGTCGTGACGTCGAGCAGCAGCACCAGCCCCTCGTCCCAGGTCGCGAGGTCGGCCGCGCGGGCGGGCTGGGCGCTGAGCGTGATCTCGTCGCGGTCGAGGCTTCCCTCGGGGCTCAGGTGGCGGAGGAGGAGGTCGTCGCCGCGGCGGGCGAGCAGCCACCAGCCGCCGAGCGGGTCCGCGAGGATGCGCACGAGCTCGCCGTCGCCGCCGTCGCTCAGATCCGGACGGGGCAGCGGGCCCTCGCCCTCCTTGCGCAGGCGGTCGAAGACCGAGAAGACCTGGATGCCGTCCTCCTCGGTGTCCCAGGCGCCGAGGATGCGGCCCTCCTGGTTCAGGACGACGTGCGCCGGCCCCAGGGCGGGCAGCCCGTCCTGATCGCCGTTGACGCGCAGGGGGCCCCGCTCGGGATAGCCGTCGGTGAAGGGCTGGAGGTAGACGCGACCCGACTCCTGCCAGGAGACCAGCAGGCGTCCGTCCGGCCCCGCCGCGACCTGGGGCAGATTGGGGGCGCCGCGCTTCTCGATCGCGTCCCGCCCGCGCGCCTCGCGCGGGCTCGCACCGGCCTTCATCTCGGCCTCGACCGAGCGCCGAAACTGGGGCGAGGAGAGCGGCAGCAGGCCGCTCCAGTCGTCGCGCTTGGGCTGGAAGAAGCGCAGGTGCGCCTGCGAGCGCCCCGACATCTTCATCCAGACGAAGGCGCCGGTCCCGTCGGCGGTGGCGGCGACGGCCGGCTGGAGCTCGCGCGCGGTGCCGACCTGCTCGGAGATCGGCTCCTCGGGCTGCCCAAGCGATCCGTCGGCCCGGATGCGGCCGACGAAGAGGCCGGCGTTGCCCTGGCGCTCGTCTTGCCAGACGGCCGCGAAGCCGCCCTCCCAGGCCCCCCGGACCGTGAGTAGGGTCTGGTCGCAGCCGCCCGTTTTGTCGCCGTGAACGGGGCCGGCA
Organism: Planctomycetota bacterium; assembly: GCA_039029355.1. GTDB lineage: Bacteria > Planctomycetota > UBA1135 > UBA1135 > JBCCGI01. Next base: position 38,245 of record JBCCGI010000072.1, on the reverse strand, counting down.
TCGCTGCGCGCGCCGCTCGCCTGCGGATGCACCGTCGGGTACTCCCCGGTCTCGAGGTGGAGCGCCGGCGGCAGCTGGTCGCGCTGCGGCGTCTTCTTCTTGTCCTCCTTGCCCTTGCGGCCCGCGCCTCGCGCGGCGCCGGGACCGCCGGATTCATCACCTCCGCCGCGTCCCTGGGCGCTCAGGGGGTCCGAGACGACGACGAGGGCGAGGACGAGGAGCCAGGCTAGCGGGGAACGCATGGACGGTCGGTTCACGATCTCCGGGAGGTGGACGGCGCCAGCCTATCGCCCGACGCACACGATGGCCGCCCCCCGCGGTGTAACTCGACATCCACACGGCTCCGCCTTGCCCGGCGTTTGGATCAACCCGGTCTTTTCGATGCAGGAACACCCTTTTTATGGATTCGTGTGATACTCGTGACACAAACGGGCCCGATCGAGAGAGCCAGCCCGACGGACCCTCGGCCCCCCCCCTCACCAACCCCCATGGAAGCGAACGAGAAGAGCCCCCCCGCTCTGATTCGACCCGGAACGCCCGAAGCGACGTCGTTCGTCGTCTTGACGCTTGTCGCCGCCCTGATCTTCTTCGCGATCCTCTAGCCCCACGCGAAGCGAGCGGTCCCGGAAGCCGCCCCCCTGAGCCCCGCACCGCGGCGGGTGCCCGGGGCAGGTCCCGCCGTGGCGCCTACCGGAAGGCGACCGCCAGCGCGATCAGCGCCAGGCCAAGGCCGAGCGCCGCCCACTCGGCGCCGCGCCAGCGGGTCTCGCCGCTCCAGGTGCGGCGGCGCGCGCCGAAGGCGCGCAGCTCGAGCGCGTCGGCCACGTCCTCGCCGGCCAGGACCGAGTCCATGAGGACCGGCACCACCAGCGGCACCAGCCGCCGCAGGCGGGCCACCGGGCCGAGCCGCTTGGCCGAGACCTCCAGCCCGCGGGCCATCTGCGCCTGCATCGTGCGCTCGAAACGCTCGGCCAGGGTGGGCACGAAGCGGAAGGACAGCTCGACCGCGAAGGCGACGCCGTTCGGCACGCCCATGCGGCGCAGCGCGAGGCCGTAGCGGCCGGGGTCGATCGTGAACGGGAGGATCGCCGTGAACGCCACCAGCGACAGCATCCGCAGCGCCTGCCGCAGGGCGTGGGCCCAGCGCTCCTCCGGAGTCCCTTCGCGCGTCCACGTGGTGAGCAGCACCAAGAGCGCCACCACGAAGGCGGCGAACAGCAGGAAGCGCCGAATCTCCGCCAACCGCACCCGCGACGCCACGCCGATCGCGGTGCCGACGGCGAGCGTGACCGCCAGCACGCGCGCGTCCCAGGTCGCCAGGCACGCGATTACGCCACAGGTCGCGAGCAGGATGCGCGCGCGCTCGTCCAGCGCCGCGTACGGGCCGCCGCGATCGCGGTAGGACCAGGCCTGGAAGCTCATCGCCCCGCCCGCTCGCGAGCACGCTCGTAGGCGCGCGACAGGGGCGGCAGCAGCACGATCGCGCTGACGGCGTTCGCGACGGTGGCGGGCAGGAATTCGCCGAAGAGCGCCGCCTCGATCGTCATGCCGTTGTACGGGACGTCGATCAACGCCGCGCTGCCGATGCCGGCGAAGATCCCGATCAGGCCCCACAATACGCCGCCGGCCGACGAGCCCTGACGCCGCGCGACGACCCACGCCGCCGCCATCAGGCCCGCCAGCAGCAGCGGCCAGCCGTAATGCTCCGCCGGGACCCAGTCCGCGGGTACGAAGCCCGCCTCCAGCGGCGTGTCGGCGCGCGACATCGCCCAGGCCGCGAGCAGCAGCGCGCCGATCGCGAGCGGCGCGAGCACGTCGGGCGCGCGCGCGCTGCCCGGCAGGAAGCGCGGCAGCCCGGCCACCGCTCCCACCAGGCCGTTGCCGAGGTCCCACTGCGGATAGAAGCCCCAGCCGGTGAGCGCGTCGCCGATGCCGTTGCCGACCAGCCCGGTGAAGAAGCCGACCCCGGGGCCGAAGGCGTAGCCGAAGAAGATCGGCACGACGATCGCCGGGCGCGCGCTGATCAGCGACGCGCTGGGCAGATGGAGCAGGTTCGTGAGCCACGAAAGCACGCCGTAGAGCGCCGCGCCGGTCGCCATGCGGACCACGGCGCGTGAGTCGAGCGCGCGGATCACCGCCGCTCCTCCACACGCGCGAAGCCGCGCGCGTCGAGCGGCGCCAGGCCGGCGCGCAGGCGCTCGGCGTTGCGCTCCAGCAGGCTCGTACGACGCAGCCGCGCGCGGCGCAGCAGCTCGTCGTCGAGCAGGACCTCGGCCGGCTTCCCGACCGCAGCCACGCCTCCTTCGGCCACCACCGCGACGCGGTCGGCGAGCACCAACGCCAGGTCGAGGTCGTGCGTCGCGAGCAGCACCGCGTCCTCGGCCTTGCGTCCGTCGCGCAGCGCCGCCAGGAAGCCCGCGACGCCGCCGGGATCGAGGCCGGCGGTCGGTTCGTCGAGCAGCCACACCCCGACGCCCTGCGCGGCGAGCGCGGCGAGGCAGACGCGCTTGCGCTGCCCGATCGAGAGGGCGCCCGGCGACTCGTCGGCCAGCTCCGAGAGCCCGAGCCGCGCGAGCGCGGCCTGCGCGCGTCCGTCCGGGTCGGCGAGGCCGAGGTTGCGCGGCGCGAAGAGGCACTCCTCGCGGACGGTATCCGCGAAGAGCATGGTCGAGGGGTCCTGGAAGAGCAGCCCGACGCGGCGCGCGACCTCGGCCACGGTCCGGTCGGCGACGTCGGTTCCGTCGAGCAGCACGCGCCCGCTCGCGGGCGGCAGCAGCCCCATCGCGAGGCGCAGCAGCGTCGACTTGCCCGCCCCGTTGGCGCCGAGCAGCGCGACCGTCTCGCCCTCGCGCAGCTCGAGGTCGGCGCCCGCGAGCACCGCGCCTCGCTCGGCGTAGCCGAAGCAGACGCCCTCGAAGGCGAGCACCGGCGCTCCCGGAGGCGCCGACTCCGCCGGCCGCGCCGCCTCGCCGGACTCCGCCTCGACGCCGAGCTCACGCCAGCGGCGGATCGCGACGTCGACGGGAAGCCGCAGGTGGCGCGGATCGGCGCCCTCGTGGAACTCCGCCCGCGTGCGCGTTTCGACGCGGCCCTCGGAGACCGCCAGCACGCGCTCGGGGGCCGCCGCCTCGATCTCCTCGACGCGGTGCTCGATCACCACGACCGCGCGCCCCTCGTCGGCCAGCTCGCGCAGGAGCAGCGCGACCTCGTGCGCGCTCTCGGGGTCGAGCGCGGCGAGCGGCTCGTCGAGCAGAAGCACGCGCGGGTGCATCGCCAGCACTCCGGCGAGCGCCACCTTCTGCAGCTCTCCGCCCGAGAGCTCGCCGGGCGCCCGCTCGAGGAGAGCCTCGATCCCGAGCCGGGCGGAGACCTCCACGACGCGCTGCGCGATGGCCTCGACCGGCTCGCCTAGGTTCTCGGGTCCGAACGCGATCTCGCGCTCGGCGGTGCTGCCCACGACCTGGCGCGACGGCTCCTGCAGCAGCGTGCCGACGCGGGTCGCGATCTCGGCCGGGCCCAGCGCGAGCAGGTCGCGCTCTTCGAGGCGTGCCGAACCGCGGACCTCGGATCCGGGATAGGAGCGCGGGACGAGCCCGTTGATCACGCGGAACAGCGTGGTCTTGCCGGATCCGCTGGGGCCCGTGACGAGGGTGACCTCGCCCGGCGAAAGGGCGAGGTCGACCCCCTCTAGCGAGGGCGTGTCGCGCCCCCGGTAGCGAACGGCTAGCGCCCGGGCGGAGAGGACGAGCCCCACGCCCCTCCTCCCGCAGGAACGCTCAACCCAGGAGTCCGGGGATCTCCTGGTAGGCGGGGAACCGCTTCAGCTCCTTCTTCGAGAAGACCTTGCGGCCGTCCGCAGTGACCTCGAAGACTCCGCCGCCGGATTGAACCAGCTCGAACTCTGAGCCGGGGAACGTCTCCCCGAGCTCGGCGACCAGACCGGCCGCCTGGGGTCCGTAGTTTCAGTGGGTGCAGTATTCGATCGTGAACTTCATGGGGGGGACTCCCGCGGCGGGGCCGCTCGATTGGGGGTGGAAAGGAAGGGTAGTCGATCCGGCGCCCTAGGCCGAGCCCGCAGATCCCCGGGTCCTTCGCCCCGCAGGGTTGGGCGGAGCCAACGACTCCTTTAGAATTTGCGCCCAATTTGCGGATCCCGAGCAGGGAAAAGGACTGCATACCCCCCGCGCCTGATCGTAAGGCGTGGGTCTAGCGCCCCGTCCCCGCAGCGCGCTGCGGCCCTCGCGAGTCCCCCTCCCACGTTCTCTCGATGAAAACCCAACGCCCGATCGTTCTCCCGCTCCTGGCCCTTCCGGCCCTCTTCGCGTTCTCGAGCCGCGGCGACGAGGTCCGCTTCGCGCCCGAGGCCGGCTTCACCCTGACCAAGACCTTCTCCACCGCCGAGGAGATGACGCTCGACGAGATGGCCGTCGTCGTCAACGGCGAGGAGCAGGACCCCGAGATGATGGGGATGGACCAGGACATCTCCAGCTCGATGGAGGTCGTGCTCGTCGACGAGTACGTCGCGGTCTCCGACGGCCGCCCCGAGAAGCTCTCGCGCACCTACGACACGCTCGGCAGCGCGATGACGATGAAGATGACCAACCCGATGATGGGTGACATGAGCATCGAGATGACCGGCGAGAGCGAGCTCGAAGGCGAGACGGTGCTCTTCAGCTGGAACGGCGACGAGTACGACGTCGAGTTCGCCGAGGACGGCGGCGCGGACGAGGAGCTCCTGACCGACCTCGACGAGGACACCGACTTCCGCGACTTCCTGCCCGGCGTCGCCGTCGACGAGGGCGACACCTGGGAGGTCAGCCCGGAGGCGCTGCGCCCCGTGCTCGCCTTCGGCGGCTCGCTGAAGTTCGAGAACGAGACCGAGGACTCGGCCGACGCGATGATGGGCTTCGGCAACACGTCGACCATGCCGCCGCCGGACGCCTTCCTCGGCGACATCGACGGCAAGATCAACGCCGAGTACCGGGGTACGCGTGAGGAGGACGGGGCCAACGTCGCCGTCATCCAGCTCTCGGTCGAGGTCACCTCGGCCAAGGACATGACCGACTTCTTCACCGAGGCGATGGACGACGCCGAGATGCCGCCGGAGATGGACATGGAGATGTCCTACGACTCGGTCGACATGGAGTTCGAGCTGTCCGGCGAAGCCACGCTGCTGTGGAGCCTCGAGGGCGCCCACGTGCACTCCTTCGCGATGGAGGGTGAGGTCTCGACGATCCTCGACATGGCGATGGCCATGTCGATGGGCGGCATGGGTGACATGGAGTTCGAAGTGGGCCTCGTGATGAAGGGCTCGAAGACGATCTCTTACGCCGCTTCGTCTTCCGGCGAGTAGATCCGAGCCGGTCACCGCGCCGCCCCGCCCCCAACTCCAAGGGGAGGGGCGGCGCCCCAACACGTCCCTGACAGCGGGACCCGCCCCAGCGGCGATCCGCGGGCCTATCATCGCGGCCGTCCCGAAAACCGCACGAAGGCTCCCATGCTCCTGCTCCCGCTGCTCCTGCCCCTCCTCGGCGCGCCCGCGCCGACGCCCCCGGCGCCGTCCCGCGACGTGCTCGCCGAGGCCGAGGAGCTGATCTCCAAGAAGCGCTGGGAGGATGCGGTCGAGCTCCTGGGCACCTTCCACAAGCGCGAGCCGGGCACGGGCCGGACGCACGCGCTCTTCGCCGAGGCGCTCTACAAGCGCAAGCGCATGGACGAGGCCGCGCACCACCTCGCGCTGGCGCTCGAAGCGCTCGAGCAGGCCGGCGACGACGGCTCGAAGGAGTACCGCGCGCTGCGCTCGATGCTCGCCAAGGCCGACCCGCTGACGTCGAGCCGCGACAGCTACTTCCGCAAGCTGACCAAGACGCTGGTCGACTCCGCCGAGTCGCTGTTCGAAGAGGGCCATGAGGAGCGCGCGCTGGAGGTCCTCGAGCGCCTCGCTCCCTTCGCCGCGAGCTCGGCCGAGAAGGACGTGGCGCGCCTGAACGAGATGCTCGCCGAGGCGCGCGCGAAGAACGAAGAGGTCGACCTCGACGACGCGGGCGGCGAGATCGACGTCGAGGAGGCTCGCCCGCTCGTCCAGAGCGAGAGCGAGCGCTACATCGTCCACGCCAACCTCGAGCCCGAGGTGACCGAGCTGGTCGGACGGACGATGGACGACATCTTCCTCAACTACATCGACGTCTACTTCGAGGGCGACGAGGGCAAGGTGTCGGGGCGCAAGGCGACGATCCGCATCCACCCCGACAACCCGAAGATGATGGAGGACTGGAACGGTCCTCCGCGGCCGCTGGGTGGCTGGTGGTCGCCGGGCGAGTGGCAGGTGTACTGCTACGACACCCGCTCGGACTACGGCACGCTCGACAGCATGCTGGAGACGCTCTTCCACGAGGCCAGCCACCAGTTCATGACGATGCGCTCCAAGGGCGGGCGCGCGCCGGCGTGGCTGAACGAGGGCACCGCGAGCTTCTTCGAAGGCGCCACCGCGATGTCCGACGGGCGCGTGCTGTGGCCCGACGCGGCCGCCGGGCGGCTGGTGAACCTGGCCTCGATGCTCCGCAACAAGAGCGGGCCGACGGTGCGGCAGGTGGTCGAGTACATGAAGCCCGAGTCGTACCCGGGCGACCACTACGCGTTCGGCTGGGGGCTGGTCTATTACCTGCAGCAGTTCGAGGACCCCGAGACGCTCGAGTACGTCTGGCGGCCCTACTACCAGCGCTATCTGGAGCACATCACCAAGCGCGGCGGCGACTCGATGGAGCTCTTCGAGGAGCTCATCCTCGAGTCGGGCAACCCCGGCGGCTTCGCGAGCTTCGACGAGTTCGCGGTCGCGTGGGAGGCGTGGATCCTCGACACGGTCTACCCGCTGTACTACGGCCGCAAGAGCCGCGACCTGCGCTGGGCCGAGGTGCGCCGCTACCTGGCCGCCGCCGACCAGGCCGCGGGCAGCAAGGCCAAGGACGGCCTGACCGAAGAGCAGCTGCTGCTGCGTGCGCTCGGCCACTCCGAGAAGCTCCGCAGCGCCGAGGACGGCGAGTCCGACCTCGAGCTGCTGCTGGTCCAGATCGACCTCTTCCAGCGCCTCGACCGCAACGCGACCGCGGCGGCGCGCATCGAGGAGCTGCTGGGCCTGGCCGAGGCCGGCGAGGTCAAGGTCGACGAGGAGAAGCTGGCGGAGCTCGACGCGCGCATGGCCGACCTCGATCGCAGCAACTATCCGCTGCGCGCCCTCCGCGCGCGCGAGAAGGGCCTGAAGCAGGGCGCGCAGAAGCTGCTCACGAAGTACGAGAAGCGCCGCTCGCCGCTCCTGCTCCGCAGCTGGTCGCTGGCGCGCGCGACGAGCGCGGTGCTAGGCGACGAGCCCGAGCTGTTGGCCGCCGCCGACCGCCTGCGCGCCGAGGCGCGCGAGGCAGGCCTCGTCCCGAGCCGCATCCTCGGCGTGTCCGGCGCGCGCTGGGCGACGGTCTTCGCCGCCCCGCCGCGCGAGATCCGCCGCGGCGACGACACGATCACCGCCGAGATGCCCGCGCTGCAGGCCGGCGAGCTGTGCCTCGACGTCGAGGTCCAGGGCGAGTACGAGGTGCGCGCCACGCTGGCGCGCGAGGGCAAGCTCTACAAGTCGAGCAGCCACGGCATCGTGATCACCGGCACCGAGCAGGACGACTGGACCATGGTGTGCTTCGACCACGAGGGCAACCTGGTCATCAAGCGCATCGAGATCCGCGGCGGGGGCACCCGCGCGCGCAACCTGGCGATGGAGCCGGTGTACCCCTCCTTCCAGCCGGATGAGGTCGCCCAGCTCGCGGTGCGCGTCAAGCCCGGCGACGGGCGCCTGCGCGTGACGGTCGGCGAAAGGCCTCCGGTGTGGATCGACCTCCCCGCGCCGCTCGCCGAAACCGGCCACGTCGGTTACTACATCAAGGACGGTCGGCTCGTGCTGACCGACTTCGTCGTCGAGATCTTTCCCTGACGCCGTCCCGGAGATCCGCCATGCTGCGCCCGACTTCCGCGCTCGCCCTTCTGCTCCTCGTGCCGGCCGCTTCCGAAGGCCCGCGCTTCGCGCCCGCCGAGGGCAGCGAGCTCACCAAGCGCTTCGAGGTCTCCTTCGAGGCCGAGATCGAGGAGCTCAGCATCAAGATGGGCCAGACGACGCTCGACGACTACTTCGACGACGTCGACCTCACCCTGAGCACCGACCTCGCCGTCGACGTCACCGACACCTTCCGGCGCGTGGCGGACGGACGCCCGGTCGAGCTCATCCGCCGCTTCGACGGGATCGAGTCGCGGACGAAGCTCGACTACGTGGCGAACACGGTCTCGGGCGAGGTCGAGCTCGAGCTCGCAAGCGACCTCGACGGGCGCCGCGTGCGCTTCCTCGAGGACGCCGAGGACGAGGACGACCGCATCGAGCTGCTCGACGCGGACGAAACGGACGGCGATCTCGTCGTCCAGGGCCTGGTCGAGGACATGGACCTGCGCGCCCTGCTGCCGGACAACGACGTCGAGCGCGGCGACAGCTGGAAGGTCGACCCGTCGGAGCTGGGTACGCTGCTGCTCCCCGGCGGCTCGCTGCACCTGCGGCCGGTCGACGACGAGGACGACACGCTCGAGCTCTTCCAATCGCTCGCCGGCATCCCCCCCGCCGAGCTGGCCGAGTCGGAGCTAGAAGGCTGGATCACGTGCACCTACATGGGGACGCGCGAGCGCGACGGCATCGAGCTGGCGCGGATCGAGATCGACTTCGACGTCGACGGCCGCGTGGACCTCGAGCCGCTGCTGCTCCGCGTGCTCGACGACCTCTGGAGCGGCTCGAACTACGCGCTGAGCGACGCCGCGCTGTCGATCGACCTGACCGGCACCGGCGAGCTGGACTGGAACGTCGAGGCGGGCCACTTCCAGGCCTTCGAGGCGCGCCTGGACACCTGGGCCTCGTTCGAGCTGAACGCATCGGGCGGCGACGGCTCGCTCGAGGTGCGCGCCGCCGGCTCGGGCACGGCCACCGTCGAAGCGGAAGCCGGCGCGTGACGTCCGAAGACCCGGCGCGGCTGGTCCCCCACCGCGACTTCCCCCCCTACGCCTTCCTCCCCGGCCGCGACCCGCACCCGACGCGCGACCCGCGCGGGCACTCGTACGGCGAGGAGGAGGGCCCGGCCGCCTACCTCCCGCCCACCGAGTGGCGCGACAACGAGGACTACCTCTTCGGCATCGACCTCTACAACCACGGCTTCCTGTGGGAGTCGCACGAGGTCTGGGAAGGTCTGTGGCACCAGGCCAAGCATCGCGACCCCGAGCAGGGCGACCTGCTGCAGGGGCTGATCCAGTGCGCCGCGGCAAGCCTGAAGATCCCGATGGGTCAGCCCCGCGGCTTGGCATCGCTCTCGAAGCTCGGGACCGAGAAGCTGGAGCGCGTCGCGCGCTCGGGCGCGGCCGACGGCGGCGTCTTCATGGGGCTCGACCTCTTCGAGCTGGTGACGGAGATGCGCGCCTTCGCGTCGTCCGAGCCGGAGAACAACGCGGGCCGGCCGCGGCTGTTGCCGGAGGGCTAGGCCTGCGACGCGACTCCGGCTGGAGCGGGTGCGGACTCGCTACCGCGCCAGGATGTAGCTGTCCTCTCCGCTGTCGTAGCAGATCAACCGCCACCCGTCCCGCGCCAGCCGACTCAACTCTCGCGGCAGAAGATCGTTCATCCCCTCACGGACCTTCTGCTCGGTCCAGAACGTGATCGGGGTGATTTGCACACCGCCAGAACCGACCGCCTCGATCTCGCCTCTCTCGATCAGCTCTTTCCTGACCTGGTCGACCATGGGGGTGCGAGGAAGCAACATGTACTCTGACTCCTTGGCGGTCACCGACGAAACCGGCGCGGCCGGTGCTTGGAACGCGGAAACAGCGGTCAGCACCAGGCCGAGGCTGGCCGCGCCGACAAGGGCTGAGAGTGCGCGAGTCTGTATGAGAAGACCTCCTGCTAGAGCGAGAACACTAGGCGAGCTGGGATGCCACCGCACCGAGCAGTCGTGAGACGATCGGAAACTGCGACTCAACGGCTACATCCTGCGCCGGCGGGATGTGCAGGAACAGCCCCGGTACCCCCGCCTCCTCCGCCCGGCGCAACACGTGGTGGTACGTCCGCTCGCAGACATACCCGCCCGCGTCGTCCGAGAGGCGCACGTCGCCCGCGCCGGCCGCGCGCAGCGCGTCGGCCAGCGGCTCGAGCGCCAGCGTCGTCTCCAGATCCGCCGCGCCCTCCAACACCGTCCCGCTCGCCAGCCGCCCGTCGTTGTCGCGCTTGTCCGAGGTCAGCGCGGCCCGCGCTCGGCGCTCCAGGCGGAAGTAGCTCTCGCGCTGCACGCCGAGCGAGACCAGCGCGGCCGGCGCCTCGCCCGCCGCGGCGACCAGGGCGTCGTAGGCGGCGGGGACGCGCTCGATGCTGACCGGCAGCACGCCCCCCGCCAGGCGCAGCCCGGCGGGCGGGTCGGCGATCAGCTCGCGGGCGAGCTCGCCGGAGGGGTTGATCGCCACGTCGAGGAACGGCTCGAAGCCGGTCAGGAGTAAGAGCGGGGACGTCATGGGTAGACCTCAGGCACGGTTGCGCGCACGCTCCGTTTCCTGGGGCCCCGTGTCAAACCGTGCCTGCGGATTTCCCGCACACGGCACCCCGTTTTGCCAAGTCGGATTCTCGGGCTGGGTCGTGTCGGCGTGGGCGGGGGCTCAGATGCCCTTGGCCGGTTCTCCGCCTTCGTGGGCGGTGGGTTTCTTGGCGCCGAGGATCATGATGGGCTTGCCGTCGACCTGGGTCAGGACCTGGCCCCGGAGGGCGAAGAGGCTCTGCTCGCGCGTCTCGACGAGTCGTTGGACCAGCTTGAGGTGCTCGGGCGTTCCGGCGTGGACGAACTGCATCTCCTTCAGCTTGGGTTTGACGCGGAGCAGGCGCGAGTCGACCCAGACGCCGCTGCGCTTGAAGAAGGAGCGCTCGCCGACTTGGACGACGCGGGACTCGCGCACCTCTTCGAGGTTGACGTCGAAGAAGGTGTTGGCGCGGTTGCGCTGCGCCCGGGCGCGGGCGGTCGTCAGGTTGAGAGACTGGTTGATCGCGCCGCGGCCGGCGCGGACGGAGCGGGCACGGCTGTTGAGGTTGCCGTCGAGTTGGACCAGGACCGCCTTGGGTGCGGTCAGGTCGGTGCCCTCGAGAGCCAGGAAGGAGGTGTACTCGGTGAGGATCCCGTACTCGGTGGAGAGGCGCAGGATCTCCTCCATCATCTCCTTGGCGCGCGGGTCGGCGAGGAGGGCCTGGGAGGTGCCGGAGGCGTCGGCGCCGCTCTGGCGGATGTCGTCGATGAGGGTTCCGATGCGGCGGTCGGCCCAGAGGCGCGGCACGAAGGCGTGGTGGTTGCTGGCACGGGAGAAGTCGAACTGGAAGGCGAAGGTCTTCTCCTCGCCGAACCAGCTCCCCACGAGCTTGAAGACCGCCGGCGACTCGCTGGTGTACTTGCCGAGGACGATGAGCTGGTCCCCCTCGTAGAGGTCGGGCAGGGCCGCGGGCAGGGTCTCGCGGATCAGGCTGGTGGTCGGCACCCCCTTGGGGTCGTGGAAGGTGAGCTCCGGAGCGGAGAGCACGGGGCCGTAGAGCCGATCGAAGACGTTCGAGACCGCGACCTCGATGTCCTCGTTCGGGCGGACGTACTCGCTCGTCGCCCGCGTCTCGTCGGCGAGTCGGTCGAGGAGCGGCGCGTTGACGTCGTCGCCGACGCCGAACGTGAAGATCCGCCGGTCGTGGGCGTTGTACTCGACCGCGTTCTCGCGAATCGTGGCTTCGTCGGTGATGCCGCTCGTCGGCAGGCCGTCGGTCAGGAAGAGCACGAGCGGGAGCATCTCGGTGTCGTGCACCTGTTGGAGGGTCTCGCGGAGCGCGCTCTCCAGCGCAGTGCCCCCGGTTGCCTCGAGGCGGTCGAGGTAGCCGTACGCCTCGGCGAGGGTCGTCGCCGACTTGACGACGGGGCCCGGGGCGAAGGAGTGCACGCCGGAGGCGTAGTCCACGATGTTGAAGCGCTCGCCGTCTTCGAGTCCGCCCAGGACCGCGCGCGCGGCGCCGCGCGCTTGCTCGAACTTCTGGCCGCGCATGGAACCCGAGGTGTCCAGGGCGAGGATGAGCTCGCGCTGCTGGCGCTCCGATGCCTCGGGCAGGGTCACGGGGAGGCCGGCGAGGAGGAGGAAGTACCCGCCGCCGACGCGGGCGTCGGGAAACGCGAAGACCGAGGCGGTCACCCCGGCTCCCTCGAGCAGGTAGGAGAGCTGGAAGGCCCCCGCCTCCTGGGCCTCCTTGCCGCCGAGGTGGACACGGATCTCGCTCGGGGAGACCCGCGTCTCCGTGATCGCGTGGCTGGGCGAGTAGAGGGTCGAGATCGGCGCATCCGAGACGAGATGGAGATCGAGCTCCCACGGAACCGGCGCCTCGGCGATGGCCTCGGAGCGCGGCAGGACGTAATCCACGCGCTCGCCGTCCCCGGGCAGGACGTGCTCGTAGACGAGGCGCACCGTCTGAGTGCCGCCCGCCGGTACCGGGAAGACGCTCGAGCGAACCGTGCGATGGCCGGCGAACTCCAGCAGCGCGGGGTCCTTCGAGCGGCTTACGATCGACGCGTAGGTCCCCCGGGCCTCCTCGGCCGGGAGCAGGCGCGCGGTGGGCTCGGCCGAGGCTCCTTCGAAGTCGAAGCCGCGGACGACGGAGTGATCGGGGACCGGAAGGAGGAGCGAGGCCTCTTCGACGACCCCGCCGGGGTTCCGGAGGGCGATGTCGAGCGTGGTGGTCGCCACCTGCCTGAGGATCTCGACGTCGACGTCGATCCCGGTCACGTGGACCCGGCCGGCGTCAGGCCGGATCACGAAGGACCGGACCTGGGGCACGACGACGTTGCTCTCGGAGGTGCTCCAGATGTCCTGCTGTGCCGCCCCGGGGGCGGCAAGGGCGGCGGTCAGGAGCAACGCGAGGCCGATTCGATCCACTCGACGCATGGGAGAACCTTCTTCTGGTGAGATCGCAGGGCACTACCGCAACCCCTCTCCGACCGGGCGGTGCCGTCACGTGCGGGTCACACCGCCCAGGAGCTCTGAGGCCTGGAGGGCAAGATCAGCGCCGTCTTGGTCCAGATCGAGCTCTTCGAGCCGGAGGGCATCGCCGCGGGCGCGCCGAGCCTCGAGGGGTCGCTCAAGGTTCGCGCCTCGGAGTCGGCCAAGCTGACCTACAGCTTCGACGAGTTCGAGCTCACCGCCGACCTCGAAAATGCCCCGCGATGGGCGCCGTAGCGCTGGTTCTCGTCTCCACCCGAGCTTCCCAGGAGCCCCGCCCCATGTTCCGTAACGTCGCCCTCCTCTCCCTCTGCGCCCTGACTCCGGCCTGTGTCATCTCGGTCGGCTCCGACGTGCGGGTTGACGGCGTCGACCTCGAGGAGAAGCACTCCGAGAGCCTGTCGCTCGCAGGCCTCGAGGCCCAGGGGCTCGTCGTCGACGCGTCCTTCGGCGACGTGACGATCGAGCCGACCTCGGGACCCTCGCACGCCGTGGGCGTCGTTTACGAGGTGGAGCCCGGCGACGCGTATCTCGCCTACGTCGACGGCCGCGTCGAGTCGCGGAGCCACAGCGGTGAGCCCACCGCGCTCGGACACCTGCACATCTTCGTCCACGGCCCGCTGCCCTCGCTCGACGCGTCGACCGGCGCCGGCAGCATCGAGCTGCGCGAGATCGACGTCCTGGGCGACTGCACCGTGAGCACCGGCAGCGGCGACGTTCGGATCGCCGACACCAGCTCGTCCGGCACCATCCGCTGCTCGACCGGCCTGGGTGACGTCGTCCTGCGCGGCGTCGGCGCGGGCGAGCTGCACCTCGAGTCCGGGATGGGCGACGTGTCGCTGCACCACGTCGAGGCCGACAAGGCCGAGCTCGGGGCCGGCATGGGCGACATCGAGCTGCACCGCAGCGCCTTCGACCACCTCGACGCCGACACCGGCATGGGCGACATCGACGTCCGGGACACGAGCTACCGCGCGGGGGGCCTCGACACGGGCTTCGGCTCGGTCCACCGCTAGCGGGATCTACGCACACTCCGGGCCGGAAAGGCCCACTGGATGGAGTGGGGGACTGGTGACGCCCCTCGGGATTGCTCCCGGGGGGCGCCGCCGTAGACTGGCTGCCCTGATGACGGCCAAAGACAAGGTTTTGATCGCCAACGGGCAGGGCTTTTGGGGCGACTCGATCCTGGGCCCGGTGCGCCTGGTGAACGAGGGTCCGCTCGACTACCTCACCCTCGACTATCTCGCCGAGGTGACGATGAGCATCATGCAGAAGCTCCGCTCGCGGAACCCGAAGGCGGGCTACGCGACGGACTTCGTGCGCCTCATCGACCGCATCCTCCCGACGATCGTCGAGAAGGACATCAAGGTCGTGGCGAACGCCGGCGGCGTGAACCCGCACGCCTGCAAGGAGGCGCTGCTCGAGGTCATCCGCGCGCAGGGCGTCAGCGGCGTGAAGATCGCCGTCGTCGAGGGCGACGACATCCTCAGCCAGCTCGACGGGCTGATGGGCGCCGGCGAGCCCTTCCGCAACATGGACACCGGGGCGGACCTAGCCGACGTGCGCGACGGCGTCACCAGCGCCAACGTCTATCTCGGCGCGTTCCCGATCGCCGAGGCGCTGGCCCAGGGCGCGCAGATCGTGCTGACCGGCCGCGGCACCGATCCGGGGCTCGTGCTCGGCCCGCTGATCCATGAGCACGGCTGGGGTCCCGAGGACTTCGACCGGCTCGCGGCCGGCACCGTCGCGGGGCACATCGTCGAGTGCGGCGCGCAGTGCACCGGCGGCAACTACACCGACTGGCGCGCGGTGCCGGACATGGCGCGCATCGGCTATCCGGTGATCGAGGCCCACGCCGACGGCACGTTCTTCGTGACCAAGCACGAGGGCACCGGCGGCCTGCTGAACGTCGACACGGTGCGGCACCAGCTCGTCTACGAGATGGGCGACCCCGGCGGCTACCTGACGCCGGACTGCATCGCCGACTTCACCAGCTTCGAGCTGAGCGAGGACGGCCCGGGCCGCGTGCGCGTGTCAGGCGTGAAGGGCGCGGCGCCGACCGACACGTACAAGGTCTCGATCAGCTATGAGGACGGCTGGAAGGCCGCCGGGCAGCTCACCGTGTCGGGCCCCGACGCGCTCGCCAAGGCGCGGCTCTGCGCGAACATCGTCTGGGACCGCCTCGCCTTCGACGGCTTCGATTACGGCCCCGACGAGCGTATGGAGGAGTACGTCGGCGCGGGGGTGTGCCACGACGGCATCGCCGGGGGCACCTCCGACGACCCGCCCGAGGTCGTGCTGCGCATGGGCGTGAAGGGCCCCGACAAGGCCAAGGTCAACCGCTTCGGGATGGAGCTCGTCCCGCTCGTCACCAGCGGCCCCCCCGGCGTGACCGGGTTCGCGGGCGGACGCCCCAAGGCCACCGAGATCATCGGCTTCTGGCCGGCGCTCGTGCGCAAGAGCTTGATCGAGACCAAAGTCACCGTCACCACCTCTTAGAAGCCCATTCCCATGCCCAAGGTCCTGCTCTCGCGCATCGCCTCCGCCCGCTCCGGCGACAAGGGGGAGGGCTCGAACGTCGGCGTGATGGCGCGCTCGGACGTGGCCTACTCGTTCCTCAAGGAGCACCTGACCGCCGAGGTCGTCCAGACGCACATGGGCGCGATCAACTTCGGCGGCGTACGGCGCTACGCGGCCGACAACATGCGCGTGCTCAACTTCCTGCTCGCCGACAGCCTCGGCGGCGGTGGGTCGGCCTCGCTCAAGACCGACGCCCAGGGCAAGACGCACGGGCTCGCGCTGCTGCGGATGGAGCTCGACGTGCCCGAGGTCGTGCTCGACGCCACGCCCGGCGCGGAGGGCTAGGAAGATGGACGTCGTGCTCGAGCTGCGCGAGCGCGCGCGGCGCCTGAAGAAGCGCATCGTGCTGCCCGAGGCCCAGGACCCGCGCGTCGTGCAGGCCGCGGCGGCCGCCGCGTCGGAGGGACTGTGCACGCCGGTGCTCGTCGAAGCCGCCGGGATGGGCAGCGTCCCGCCCGGCGTCGAGGTCGTGCGCCCCGGGCGCGACCCACGCACCGAAGGCTTCGCGCAGGAGTTCCACGAGCGCCGCAAGCACAAGGGCGTCACGATCGAGGCGGCGCGCGAGAAGCTCCTCGACCCGCTCGTCTTCGCCGGCTTCCTGCTGCGTTCGGACGACTGCGACGGCGCCGTCGCCGGCAGCAACGCCGCCACCGCCGACGTGCTGCGCGCGGGACTGTGGACGCTCGGCACGGCCCAGGGGATCAGCACGATCTCGTCGTGCTTCCTCATGATCCTCGCCGACCGCACGTTGACCTACGCCGACTGCGGCGTGGTGCCGGACCCGACCGCCGAGCAGCTGGTCGACATCGCGGTCGCGTCGGCCGAGAGCCACCGCCGCCTGGTCGGCGAGACGCCGCGCGTCGCGCTGCTGTCGTTCTCGACCCTGGGCTCGGCCGAGCACCCGCGCGTCGAGAAGATGCGCAAGGCGACCGAGCTGCTGAAGAAGCGCGCGCCCGGGCTGACGTGCGACGGCGAGCTGCAGCTCGACGCCGCGATCGTCCCCGCGGTCGCCGAGAAGAAGGCGCCGCGCTCGCCGCTCGCGGGGCGCGCCAACGTGCTGGTCTTCCCCGACCTCGACGCGGGCAACATCGGCTACAAGCTGACCGAGCGCCTCGCCGGCGCGACCGCGCTCGGACCGCTGGTGCAGGGGCTCGCCAAGCCCTACATGGATCTCTCGCGCGGCTGCAAGAGCGACGACATCGTCAACGTGGCCTGCATCGCGTCCGTGCTCGCCGGCTAGCGGCGATGGTCCCGCCGGCGATCGAGCTTCGCGGCCTGCGCAAGAGCTTCGGCGACAAGGCCGCCCTCGACGGCGTCGACCTCGTGGTCGAGCCCGGCACGGTGCTCGGCTACATCGGCGCGAACGGCGCCGGCAAGACCACGACGGTCCGCATCCTGCTGGGCCTCCTGACGCCGTTTGAGGGCGAGGTGCGCGTCGCCGGGCTCGACCCGCGCGCGGATCCGGTCGCGGTGAAGCGCATCTCGGGCTACGTGCCCGAGAACGCCATGCTGTTCGAGACGATGACCGTCGCCGAGCTGCTGCTGCTGATCGGACGGCTGCGCGGGCTCGACGACGAGCTCGTGAAGCGGCGCGCCGAGGAGTTCCTCTCCGTCTTCGACCTCAAGGCGCGCCTCGCGAGCCGCGTGTCGTCGCTGTCGAAGGGCATGCGCCAGAAGGTCCTGCTGACCGGCGCGCTGCTGCACGACCCCGAGGTGCTGTTCCTCGACGAGCCGCTGACCGGGCTCGACGTGAACTCGTCGCGGTTGGTGAAGGACCTGCTGCGGCGGCTCGCCGACCGCGGCAAGGCGGTGCTCTACTGCTCGCACGTGCTCGACGTCGTCGAGCGCGTGTGCGACCGCATCGCGATCCTGAACGAGGGTCGACTCATCGCCCAGGGCAGCTTCGAGGAGCTGCAGGAGCAGCGCGGCGGCGGCTCGCTCGAGCACATCCTCGCCTCGGTCGCGAGCGCCGGAGACGAGGAGGACCGCGTCGAGCGCCTCGTCGCCGCCCTGGGCCAAGACGGCGACTCCGAGGGCTAGCGCGTGCGCAATCCCTGGGTCCCGCGCGAGCGCCACTCGCTCGTGGTCGCCTTCGCGCTGTGGCTGGCGAAGCTCGCGCGCCCGGTGCTGCGGGTCGCGGGCGTCGAGGAGCAGCCGTTCCGCGAGCTGTTGGCCCTGCGCATCCGGCTCGACCTGCGCGCCGGCGAAGGCCTGAACCGGATCACGCTGCCGCTGGTGCTGTCGATGAGCTGGCTGTCGGGCATCGTGCCGGGCGCGGCGTCGCTGCTGATCGAGGACCCCTTTCGGTGGTGCCTGCTCGAGATGGCGTGGACGATGGGCTTCCTGGGGCTCGCGCTGCTGCTGCAGCTCGGGAACCTGCTGGTCGATCCGACCGACCTCGAGCTAGCCGGACCGCTGCCGGTCTCCGAAGCCACGCTGTACGCCGCGCGCATCACGCACGCGTTCACCTACATCTCGCTGCTCGCGGTGTGCGTCCACTTCTGGCCGGTGTTCCTGTGCGGCTTCCGGCTGTCGCCCTGGGGGCCGCTGGCGCTGCTCCCGGTAGCGGCGCTCTCGACGCTGTTCGTCGTGGCCGCGGTGGCGGGGCTCTTCGCACTGATCCTGCGCGTGTTCGGCCCCCAGCGCTTCCGGCGCATCACGCTGTGGCTGCAGGTCACGGTCGCCGCGATGGGCATGGGCGGCCTGCACCTGATGCGCGGGCTGATCGACTTCGAGGCGGTCGTGGCCGCGATCGACCGCTCGTCGTGGCTGCTGGCGCTCTTCCCACCGGCGCCCTTCGCCGGCCTGTTCGCGGTCCTGACCGGCAATGGCTCGGCCTTCCACGGCCAGCTCGCGCTCCTGGCGCTGGCGGTGCCGCCGCTGCTCTTCGTCGTCGCCACGCGGCTGGCGTCCCGCAACCTGATCTCGGGCCTGCTTTGGAGCGACGCCAGGGAGCCCGCCCGGCGCAGCCCCTGGGGGCCATCGCCGTTCCAGCGGCTCGGCACGTGGGTCGCGCGCACGCGCGTGCGGCGGGCGGGCTACGACTACGCGCTGGCGCACTCCCGCCGCGAGTCCGTCTTCCTGCGCGCGGCCTACACCCAGGTCTTCGGCATCGGCGCGATGGCCTTCTCGACGGCGATGATCAGCTCGGGCGCGGTCGGCGAGTGGAACCGCGTCGCCGCGCCGTTCGCGCTCTACGTGCTGCCCCTGCTCGTGCCGACGCTGATGGAGCTCGCCGCCGCCACCGAGGAGCCGGGCCGGTTCGCGATGCTGAAGCCGCTCCCGCTCGACGCCGTCGAGGAGTTCTACGCCGGCGCGGTGCTCGGCGTGCTGTTCGGCACGGCGCTGCCCGCCGCGCTCGGAATCGCGCTGGTCGCCTCGCTCATGAGCGGTGCCGGCCTGCTGGGCGACGTCGCGTTCGCGGCGGCCTTCGCCTTCGCGACCTCGCTCTTCTTCGCGCGCCGCATGGCGGTGCCGATGCCGTTCTCGCGCGCGATGACGTACGTCAACGTCAACGCGCCCAACCTCCCCGTCGTGCTGGGCGCGATCGTGGCGGTCGCCTGCAACGTGGGCATCCACGCCGGCCTCCGCTTCTTCGCCGCGCCGTTCCACCTCGCTCTGACGCCGCTCTTTGTGCTGTGGTGCGTACGCGAGTACCGTGCGCTCGCTCCAGCCCTGGCGCGACACGGCACGCGCGCCGACCTCGTCCCCCTCAAGTAGCCATGCTGCACCTGACGCTCCTCCTCGCCTCCCTCGCGACGAGCCCCCCCGCACAGGACCTGACGCTGTGGTACGACGAGCCGGCCGCGCGCTGGGAAGAGGCGCTCCCGGTCGGCAACGGGCGTCTGGGCGCCATGGTGTTCGGCGGCGTCGGCGCGGAGCGCCTGGCGCTCAACGAGGACACGATCTGGGCCGGGGCGCCCTTCGAGCGCGACCGCAAGGGCGCGCACGAGCACCTCGCCGCGGCGCGCGAGCTCTTCTTCGAGGGCCGCGTCGTCGAGGGCCAGGCGCTGATGCAGAAGGAGTTCATGACCGAGCGCATCATCCGCAGCTATCAGCCGCTCGGAGACCTCACCCTCACCTTCCCCGGGCACGACGCGGAGTCGGTCGAGGGCTATCGGCGCGACCTCGACCTCGACGACGCGGTGGCCACGACGCGCTATACGCACGACGACGTGCTCTACATGCGCAAGGTCTTCGCCTCGCCGGCGAACGACGTGCTGGTGGTACACGTCACCTCGAACGAGGCCGGCAAGCTGGACTTCGACCTCACCCTGGAGCGCGAGCGCGACGCTGACG
Organism: Planctomycetota bacterium; assembly: GCA_039029355.1. Classification (GTDB taxonomy): domain Bacteria; phylum Planctomycetota; class UBA1135; order UBA1135; genus JBCCGI01. The sequence continues at coordinate 18,301 of JBCCGI010000072.1, read as the reverse complement.
TCGAGTACGGCCCCGGCGCCGCCGCGACGCTCCGCGGGCAAGCGCGGCAGAGCGAAGCCGAGGACGCCCCCGGCGTCCGCTTCACGGCCGCCCTGCGGGTCCGCACGCGCGGCGGCGTCGTGACCGCCGAGGACGACCGGCTCACCATCCGCGGCGCCCACGAGGCCACGGTGCTGCTCGGCGCCGGGACCGACTACCGCGGCGACGCCCCGGACGAGCGTGCGGTGGCCGACGTCGCCGGCGCCGACCGCCGCCGTGCCGACCAGCTCTTCACCGATCACATCCGCGAGCACCGCCGGCTGATGCAGCGCGTGTCGCTCGACCTCGGCGGCTGGGAGGCGCGCGAGCGGCCGACCGACGAGCGGCTGGCCGCCGTGCGCGACGGCGCGACCGACCCCGCGCTCCTCGCGCTCTACTTCCAGTACGGGCGCTACCTGCTGGCCTCGTGCTCACGCCCCGGCTCGATGCCCGCCAACCTCCAGGGGCTGTGGAACCCGCACATCCAGGCCCCCTGGAACTCGGACTACCACATCAACATCAACTGCCAGATGAACTACTGGCCCGCCGAGGTGGCGAACCTGGCGGAGTGCCACGAGCCCTTCTTCGACCTCGTCGACGGGATCCGCGCGCGCGGCGCGGCGACCGCGGCGGAGCTCTACGACGCGCCCGGCTGGGTCGCGCACCACACGACCGACGCGTGGTTCTTCACCTCCCCCATCGGGCGCACGGTCTGGGGCCTGTGGCCGACGGGCGGCGCGTGGTGCACGCGGCACCTGTTCGACCACTACGCCTTCGGCGGCGACCTCGACTTCCTGCGGACGCGCGCGTGGCCCGCGCTGCGCGGAGCGGCGGAGTTTTTCCTGCACTACCTGGCGCGCGACCCGGAGACCGGGCGGCTCGTCAGCGGCCCCGCGTCGTCGCCGGAGAACAGCTTCCGCACATCCGACGGACAGGTGGCCGACACCAGCATGGGCCCGTCGATGGACCAGCAGATCGTGTGGGACCTCTTCGGCAACGTGCTGGCGGCCGCCGAGGCGCTGGAGGTCGAGGACGAGCTCGTGGAGCGCGTGCGCGCGGCGCGCGCCGAGCTGGCGCTGCCCGTCATCGGCGACGACGGCCGCCTGACCGAGTGGGCCCGCCCCTACGAGGAGACCGAGCCGGGGCACCGGCACGTGTCGCACCTCTACGGGCTGCATCCGGGCAGCCAGTACACGCTCGCGACGCCGAACTATCTGGGAGCGGCGCGCAAGAGCCTCGAGCACCGCCTCGCGAACGGCGGCGGGCACACCGGCTGGTCGCGCGCCTGGATCATCAACTTCTACGCGCGCCTGCACGATGGCGACGCGGCGCACGAGCACCTGCTCGCGCTGCTGCGCAAGTCGACGCTCCCCAACCTCTTCGACGACCACCCGCCGTTCCAGATCGACGGCAACTTCGGCGGCACCGCCGGCGTGGCGGAGATGCTGCTGCAATCGCACGACGGCCACGTCACGCTGCTGCCGGCGCTGCCCGGGGCCTGGGCCGAGGGCAGCGTCCGCGGGCTGCGCGCGCGCGGCGGGTTGACGGTCGACCTGGCGTGGAAGGACGGCGCGCTGGAGAACGCGCAGCTCCGCGCCGAGGCTGGCGGGACGTTCCGGCTGCGCCTGAACGGGCTCGTCCGGTCGCTCGAGCTGAGCGCCGGCGAGACGCGCACCGTCGACGCCGAGGACTTCTCCGGCTAGCCGAGCGCCGCCACGACCTCGAGCGCGGCGCGCTCGCCCGCGCGCACCGCGCCGTCCATGTAGCCGCACCAAACCTCCGAGGTCTCCGTGCCGGCCCAGTGGATCGGCCCGACCGGCGTGCGCAGTGCCGGGCCGAAGCCGGTGAGGAAGCCGGGCGGGAGCGGCGACACGCACCCGCCCGCCCACGGGTCGTCCTGCCACAGGTATTCGGCGTAGTCGACGTTCTGCTGCGCCTCGGGCCCGAAGAAGTGCTCGAACGATTCGAGCACGAGCTGCTGGCGCAGCGCCGGGTCGGCGGGGATCGACGACTCGTCCCCCGGGAACCCGATCAGGATCCCCGGCGTGCCGTCGGGCGGCGAGTTGTCGAAGGTGAGCGCGAGGAACTGCGTGTCGCTGAAGGCCTGGCCGCTCTTGCCCTGGTCGCGCCAGAACGGCGTGGGGTACACCGCGTGGAACTTCGCGCCGGGCGCGCCGACCCAGCCGTCCTGCAAGGCCACGCGCTCGGGCGGCAGGACGGGGTCGAAAGCGATCTTCGCCACGTCCTTCGGCATCATCGCCACGACCGCACGCCGCGCGTGCACCCGGAGCGAAGCCGTCTCGACGACGACCCGATCCTCGTGGTGCCGGATCAGCTCGACCGCCTGATTGAGGCGCACGCGCGGGCCGAGCTGCGCCGCCATCGCGAGCGAGATCGACTGCGAGCCGCCGACGATGCGCGACTCCTGCGCGAGCTCCGACAGGTGCTGCAGGTTCGTGCCGGAGTGGACGTAGAAGAGGAAGTAGAGCATCGACACCGCGGCCGGCGCGGCGCCGAGCGTCGACTCGACCTCGAGCGCGAGCAGCGACTTGCCCCCCGACGTGAACATGTTCGCGTCCATCCACTGCTGCACCGTCATGCCGTCGAGCGACGCCGCGTCGGGCGCCGACCACGGTGCGTCGAGGGGGATCCCCGCCGCCAGCCCGTTGATCGTCTGCTGCGCCTGCCCGTAGTCGAGCAGCGCCAGCGGCCCGAAGCCGCCCGTGGTGTCGTCGACGAACGCGCCCGCGTCGTAGGTCGGGAACGACGGGATCTGCAGCTCGTCCATCAGCGCCGCGATCGCGGTCTGGGTCGGGCCGATCCACTGCCCGCCCGCCTCGGCGTAGCCGCCGAGCGCGACGCTCTGGTTCAGCGTGCGCCCGCCAACGCGGTCGCGCGCGTCGAGCACCAGCACGCGCGAATAGCCCTCCTTCACCAGCGTCCGCGCCGCCATCAGGCCCGAGAGCCCGGCGCCGACGACGACGCAGTCGACGGCGAGCGCGGCCTTCTCGGCCCCGGCGACCTGCTGCGCGCGCCCGAGCAGCGGCCGGGAGAGCCCGGCGGCGGCGAGGGTGGTGGAGAGCTTGAGGAAACGCCTGCGGTCCGTGCGTGCCATGGTCCGTCCTCGTCCGAGACGACTGGGGAGGCGGCGGGGCCCAGCGCCCGCCTTCGAGGAGGAGCGTAGCCCGCCCGATCGGGCCGGATGTGTCCGGAGTATGTCCCCGCGGTGTCCAAACGGATCCGCCCGCCGCGCGCACCCTAGAATCGGGGCGGCGATGCCCACGACGCTCCCCCGCATCCTGCTGGTCGAGGACGACGACCACATCCGCCGCCCGCTCCTGCGCGAGCTGCGCGAGCGCGATCTGTCGGTCGACTTCAGCCTGTCGCTCGAGGACGCCCGACGCAGCCTCGCGCGCGAGTACGACCTCGTGCTGCTCGACCTCGGGCTCCCCGACGGCGACGGGCTGGAGCTGTGCCGCGAGCTGCGCGCCGACGCGAGCCGCGCCGTGGCGATCATCCTGCTCACCGCCCGCGACGCCCCCGAGCAGCGCGTCCGCGGCCTCGAGGCCGGCGCCGACGACTACGTGGTCAAGCCGTTCCACCTCCCCGAGCTGGTCGCGCGCATCCGCTCGGTGCTGCGGCGGTCGGGGAGCGCGCAGGGCTTGTCGCGCCTATCCTGCGGCGACGTGTGGGCGGACGCCCGCACGCGCAAGGCGGGGCGCGGCCCGCGCGAGCTCGCGCTGAAGCGCCGCGAGCTCGACCTGCTCCTCTTCCTCCTCGGCCACCGCGGCCGCGCCTGGACGCGCGACCAGCTGCTGGACCGCGTCTGGGGCCCCGGCTTCACCGGCGATCCGCGCACCGTCGACCTCCACGTCCGCCGGTTGCGGGCAAAGATCGAGGACGACCCGGGCGCGCCGCGCCTGCTGCAGACGGTGTGGGGCGTGGGCTACCGCATGGCCGAGGAGGACGCGTCGTGACGCGCCCGCCCCTCCACCGGCGGATCGGCGTGCGCGCGGGCATGGCGGTCGCGCTGCTCGTCCTGGTCGTCGACCTCGCGTCGCTTCCGCTTTGGCAGGGCTACGCCGAGCTGCTGCATCCGGAGTGGTTCTCCGAGGAGGCGCTGCGCGACGCGATGGCCCGACTAGAGCAGACGGGCGAGCTCGACTGGATCACGCCGGAGGGGCGCCGCACCCTGCTGCTCGAGTCGGTCGGCTTCGCTGCGCTGCTGGCCCTCGCGGCGGCCTGGATCGTGTCGCGGCTGGCGACGCGCAGGCTCGCGCTCCTCGCGGCCGAGGCGGCGGGACCGGTGGACGCCGAGCGCCTCCCCGGCCCCTTCCCCGCAGCCGGCGACGACGAGGTCGCCGCACTGGCCGACGCGATGAACGCGATGCGCGCGCGCATCGCCGAGCTGCTCGGCCAGCTGGAGGGCCGCGACGCCGCGCGGCGCGAGTGGATCGCGCAGGTCTCCCACGACCTCCGCACGCCGGTGGGAGCGCTGTCGGTCGGCCTCGACCGCCTCGCCGGGCTGGGCGACGACAAGCCCGCGCGCGCGGAGCGCCGCGAGCTGCTGGACGCCGCCCGCCTCGACGTGCGGCGCATCGCGGCGCTGTCGGAGGATCTGCTCGAGCTCGGACGGCTGGAAGCGGGCGACGAGCTCGCGCTCGACGATGTGCCCCCCGGAGAGCTCCTGGCGCAGACCGTCGAGGTGCTGCGGCCGGTGGCGGTCGACCGCGGGGTCGCCCTCGCCGCGGAGGCAGCGCGCGACCTGCCGATCCTCAGGGCCGACGGGCGGCGGCTGGCCCGCGCGCTCGAGAACCTGGCGCTGAACTCCCTGCAGCACGCGCGCTCCCGGGTGGAGCTGCGGGCCGAGGTTCGGGGAGCCGAGCTGCGCTACACCGTCGAGGACGACGGCCCGGGCTTCCCGGACGCGGACGACGAGCTCGGGCTCGATGCGCTGCGCACGCGCCGCACCCGGGCGGATTCGGCCGGGCTGGGGCTGCGCGTAGTGGCACGCGTCGCCGCGGCTCACGGGGGCTCGGCCGGCGTGCGCAACCGGCCGTCGGGAGGCGCCGAGGCCTGGCTCACCCTCCCGCTGGCGCGGGCGGTGGACGCTCAGACCTCGCCGTAGGCCGCCTGCACGGCCTCGGCCCCGTAGCGCTGCTCCAACCGCTTCACCGCGAAGTGCCCGCGCGCCAGCTCCTGGAAGTGCGTCAGGAAGACGGTGTTCACCAACGCGCCTCCCGCCGCGCCCACGACCGGGGCGGCCTCCAGCAGCACCTTGTCCTGCACCACCACGCCGAAGCGGACGGCCAGGCGTTCGAGCAGCCGCAGCAGCGCCGGCGCGCCCCGGAGCGAAGCGCCGTGCAGCGCGACGTGGCGCGCCGCGTCCGAGAGCGCGGCGGCCAACGCCGCGCGGACCGCGAAGTAGCCGGTGTCGGCGGCGTCGTCGTCGTCCGATGGGCCGCCGAGGGCGAAGACCTCGAGGCACGCGAGCTGCACCTCGACGTCCGCGAGGTCGTGCCCCTCGCTGCGCGCGACGTCGGCGATCGAGCGCAGCATCAGCACGGTCGTGACCGGAAGCTCGACCGAGAGCCCGGCCAGCCCAAACCAGCCGCCGATGGCGCCCGACGCCGCGCTGGCGAGGCGGTGGCCGCGGTCCGACGAAGCGGTCCGCTCGCGCCGGCGCAGCGTGGTGAGCGCGACGCGCAGCGCGCGCTCCAGCGACTCCCGCGTCGCGGCCTGCACCACGCGCGCGGCGGACTCGGGCAGCAGCTCCAACCCCTTCTCGATCGGCTTGCCGAGCTTGTCGACAAGGGTGACGAGCAGCCCGCGCCGCTCGAGCCTGCGCTTGGCTTCGGCGAGCGCGCGGCGGTCCTCGGGAGAGAGCGTCATCTCCCCCATGCTACGCGCGGCTCGCCGCTTTCCTTCAGGGGGGCGCTTAGCTAGCTTCGGTCGTGGCCCCACTCGACGAGCTTTCCCGCCATGAAAAGCACCTTCCTCGCCGCTCTCGCTCCCCTCGCCCTGGCCTCGTGCAGCCTGTTCGCGCCCGCGCCGCCCAAGTACGACGCGGTCAAGCTCGCCGACGACCTGGTGGTGCGCGACCTGGTGGTACCGGACTCGGGGCCGCGGGCCAAATCGGGCGACCTGGTGACGATCCACTACCGCGGGCGCCTAGAGGACGGCACGGTCTTCGATTCGAGCTACGAGCGCGGCGTGCCGCTGACCTTCGAGCTGGGCGCCGGGCAGGTGCCCGAGGGCCTCGACCGCGGCCTGGTCGGGCTCCGCGAGCGCGGCCGGCGCAAACTCGTCGTGCCCTACGCCCTGGGCTATAAGGAAGAGGGCGTCCCGGGAATCGTCCCCGCCTACGCCAAGCTGATCTTCGACCTGGAGCTGCTCGAGATCGGGGCGCCGGCGCTCTAGGCGGCTCGGTGCGGATCTATCCGTCCTCGGCCTCGGGGACGGGATAGACTCCGAAACCATGCGAGCCGCCCTCAGCCTCCTCGTCCTCGCCGCCGCGCCCGCGGCCCAGACCTGGCAGTTCGTCGGCTCGACCGACGGCAGCAAGCCCACCAAGCGCCACGAAGCCGCCTACGTCGAGGTCGGCGGAAAGTTCTACCTGATGGGAGGCCGCGGCTCGCGCCCCGTCGAGGAGTTCGATCCGGTCACCGAGACGTGGACCGACCTCGGCCTCCCGCCGCTTCAGATGCACCACTTTCAACCGGTGGTGTGGGGTGGAAAGATCTACGCGGTGTGCGCGTTCGAGGGCGGCTACCCGAACGAGACGGCGGTCCCGAACATCTGGATCTTCGATCCGAGCACCGCCGCCTGGCAGATGAGCTCTGCCATCCCGCCGGCCCGCAACCGCGGGGCCGCGGGCGCCGTCGTCTACGACGACTTCATCTATGTGGTGGGCGGCAACAACCAGGGGCACAACGGCGGCTACGTTCCGTGGCTCGACCGGTACGACCCGGCGACGGATACCTGGACCGCGCTCGCCGACGCACCGCACGCGCGCGATCACTTCACCGCGGCTGTGATCGGCAACAAGCTGTACGCCGCCGGCGGACGCCAGACCGAGCAGCCCAACCCGTTCGTCAACACGATCGGCCCGGTCGACGTGTACGACTTCACGAGCGGCCAGTGGGCGAACATGCCCGAGCCGATTCCGACCCAGCGCGCGGGCACGATGACCATCGCGCGCGACGAGCACCTGGTGGTCATCGGCGGCGAGAGCCCCGGCACGGCGCACGACGAGACCGAGGCGCTCGACGTAGGCACCGGCGAGTGGCTCGCGCTCCCCGGGTTGAACCAGGCGCGTCACTCGGGCGGAGCGGTGCTCTACCAGGACCACGTCTACTGCGCGGCCGGCTCCGGCAACGCCGGCGGCAACCCCGAGCTCGACACCCAGGAGAGCCTGGACCTCTCGACGCTGCTCGCCACCTCGGCGCTGAACCTCGTCACCAACGGCGACTTCGACGCCGGACAGAGCGGCTGGATCGACAACGGCGACCTGACGCTCAGCACCGACGGCGGGATCAACGCCCCGGCGCTCGAGGTCGAGAACGGGTGGACGGGCAAAGTCGCCGCCGGTGGGCCGCAGAAGACCTACCTGCTGCGCGGCGTGTACCAGGTGTTCGGCGGAGGCGGCAACGCGCGCCTCGGGTTGGAGTACCTCGACGCCGGCGGCATCGAGCTGGGCGAGACGGCGCTGAGCCTCGACACGACCTCGGCCTACACGTCGTTCGACCTGACGGGCACGTCGCCCCTCGGCACCGCCTCGGTGCGGGCCTTCTTCGAGGCCACGGGCGGGCGCAAGCTGCGCTTCGACGACGTCGTGTTGATGCTCAAGCCAGCCGAGATCCTGCGCGTGGGCGTGCCGGCCAACCCCGTCGCCCTGCAGCCCTCGGGCACCGGCCCGGTCGCGGGGCAGGCCTGGTCGCCGTTCATCGACCACTCCGACTTCGCCCCGGGCGCGGCGATCGACCTGGTGGCGGTCGGACTGTTCCCCGTCAACCTGCCGACGTCGATCGGGACCGTCCTGTGCGATCCGACGACGACGCTGATCGCGACCTCGGCGGCGGGGGTGCCGTTCGCGATCCCGGTTCCCAGCGTCCCCGTGACGATCGGCGCGCAGCTCTACACCCAGGGAGCGTCGGTCGATGGGTTCAGCACGCCGCTGACCAACGCGCTCGATATCACGATCCTGGCCCCCTAGCCGGAAGGCGCCGGGGAGAGCAGGGGCGCCTCAGGAGCCCCAAACGCGGATCCGGGCCGGCCCTACCCCCTCGCTTGCGAGACGGGTCATGCCCTCCCCCAGGCCGGGCGTGGCCCCGAGGCCCCCGAAAACCCTCGCCCGGGGCCTGGACTCGGGCCCCCGGCCCGCTAGGATGCTCGGCCCTTCCCTCTGCGCCCCGTCCGAGAGGTCCACCCATGAGTCGAGTTTGCCAGGTCACCAAGCGAGGCACGCGCGCCGGCCGCAGCATCGCGCGGCGCGGTCTTCCTAAGAAGGCCGGCGGCGTCGGTCTCCGGACCACCGGGGTCACCAAGCGCACCTTCCAGGTCAACGTCCAGACCAAGCGCATCTGGGTCCCCGAGCTGAAGCAGCACGTGCGCGTGAAGCTCTCGACGCGGGCGCTCAAGACGATCACCAAGAAGGGTGCGTACCGCGTCCTGCTGGACGCCGGGCTGATCAAGCCCGCCAAGCCGAAGCAGAAGGCCTCCTAGGGCCGCTGCCCGCACTGCGCCGCATGCGCTCGGTCACTAAGGCCCTGCTGGCGGCACTGCTCTGCGCCTCGTGTGGAGGCGAGGGCGGGCACTCGCACGATCACGATTCGCACGCGGAAGCGGGCGGACACGTGCACCACGCGCCCCACGGGGGCCTCTTGGTGGTGCTGGGCGACGAGATGGCGCACGTGGAGCTCCTGCACGAGCCCGACGCAAACTCGCTCACGGCCTGGCTGCTGGACGGCGAGGCGGAGAAGGCCCTGCGCTCAGCTCAATCGGGGCTGACGGTGGTGCTCGAAGGCGAGGACGGGGAGCTGGAGCTGGTGCTCGAACCGCAGGCCAGCACGCTCACCGGAGAGACGGTGGGCGATACGTCCGAGTTCCGCGGTGTGGATGAGGGGCTCGCGCGGCCGCGGGAACTCGCCGGGCACATCGAGCGCGTCGAGGTGCTGGGCTCCACGTTCGAGAACGTGACGATCGAGGCCGAGCACGACCACGACCACTAGCGTCGCGGATCTTTTCGGCCGCGAAGCGATACCGAAACGCGCGCGCACGGTCTCGGGGGCATGCGAGCTCCCGCCGTCCTCGTCTTCGCCGTCGTCGCGCTAGCCCTGGCCTGGTTGACCTCCCGGGATCCGCGTCCCACGTCGCCTCCGCCACGCCCTCAGGCCGCGCCCGAAGCGGCCTCCTCCCCCACGACGACGGCGCCACGGCGCGGGCTTGTGCCAAGACACGTTGCTCCCAGCACGCCCGCCACCGCTCCGGCTGTGCCCGCGGACAAAGCCGCGGGCCTGCTTTCCCTGCTCGCGCAGCTCGCCGACGTCGAGGAGCGTCTTCTGCGCCACGCCCTCGTCCCCGGTGCCGAGCCGAGCGTCCCGCGCGAGACCGAGCTCGAGCCGCTCGTCGCCGCGCTGCTCGAGGACCCGCGCCACGTGGATGAAGCCCTGCGGAGGCTGTGCTCCGGCGAGCTCCAGCCGAGCGGGGCGAAGGCACGGGTCGCGGACGGCCAGCGCGATGCACACGATGCGCCCGGCAGCTCGCCCAGCAGCTCGCCCGGACCGGCCGCATCGAGCCACGGTCACGGCTCCCACACACGCCTCTCGCGGCTGGAGTACGCCGCGTGCCGCGCGTTGACTTGGGCAGTGGCGGGTTACAACGACGCGGGAGGTGGAGACAACCCATTCCTCGACCGCCCCCGCGGCCGCCGCTTGCTGCTCGAGGTCATGGCCGCGCTACCGCGGGTTCGCGGCGGGGCGCGCCGCTACCTGACGGCCAGCCTCGCCGAGACACGCTACCGCGGGACCGGCACACCGATCCTCGACCGCACCTACCTCGACCCCCTCCTGCGGCTGCGCCCGGCGTTCGCCGACCACGAGGCGCTGTTCTTCGAGCTCCTGGGCATCCTCAGCGAGACGCTCACGCCCGAGGAGCTCCGCCTCGTCGGAGGTCTGCCCGTGGACCCGGCCGACCCGACCGCGGTGGCTCGGCAGCTCCAAGGCCTCTTCGAGAGCGGGGCCCCCGGCCTGGCGCTCGCGGTCGCACGACAGGCCTGGGACAACGCCGCAACCGGCGAGGTCCACCGCGCCGTCTCGCGCACCGTCGCCGACCACGCCGATGAACCCGAGGCGGTGGTGTTCCTCGTCGAACGCATCGGGCAAACGCACCGCTGGCCCGACCTGTGGCTCTCCGTAGGACGCCGACCGGCGGGCGCGCACGCGCTCGAGGAGGCCTACGCACAGCTCTACGCCAAGGCCTTCGCCGCCCCGGCGGCCAAGCCCGACGCGGACCGGACGCGCGAGGCCCTGCTGACCGGCATGTGCGGAGTGCCGCGAGCACGCCTCCTGGAGATCTTCGCCCGGGAGGGCTCGCCCGCGGTTCGCGGCCAGGCGCTGCTCACCCTCACCGCGAGCCGCGACTACCTTCCGCGCGGCGAGGATCTCGCGCTCGCGATCGCGGGCCTCCACGAGGGTAGCGTCGCGCCCGGCAAGGCGGTCGGGATCGCCTACAACGTCGCCTCCAAGTCCGGCGTCGGCTCCCCGATCTACGCGAGGGTGCTGGCGCTCCTGGACTCCCTGGCCACCGGCGACGACCCGCACTCGCGCGACGCCGCACGGGAGCGCCGCGCGCACCTTGCCGCGCGGCGCTGAGCCGCCCGCGCACAACGGCGGCTCAGGACCTGCTGCGGGAGCCGTGCAGCCGCCGTCCGGTCTCTCCCGCAGCCCCACAAACTCCAAGGAGGAGGTGCACGCGATGTATCGTTGGATTCTCGGATGGCTAGGGGCCTGCCTCGTCGCGGCAGCAGCTGCGGCACAGGAAGGCGGCGACACCGGAGGCACCGGAAGCCGCTGTCCCGACACCAAGGCCTCGCAGATTCCAGGCTCCTCCGGTCCCGCCGCCGGAGCCTCCACGGCCACCTGCGGAGTCGGCCTCGTCGTGTTCGGATTCGGCGGGGGCATCGTCGGCGAGCCGTGCCCGTCGACCAAGGTCTGGGTCCCCGCCCACCAGGTCTGCCTGGGCAAGCCGAGCGAGGGCACGAGGTGCGTACCGGACGGCACGCGCAGCGTCACCGCGCGCGACTGCGATTGCGGGGGGCTGGTGATCCCCGGCCTCGAGATCGGGATCCCCACCGACTGCCAGTGCGGTCCGCCCTACGTCTTTGGAGACGTAGAGGACTTCAAGACCGAGCTCTGCTCCGACTAGCGAAGCCGGTGACGAAAAGAGGGCCGGCCTCCCGCAGGGGGAAGCCGGCCCTCATGAGCGATCTCTAGCTGCGAGCTAGTTGGAGACCTTGCCCGTGACGGGGCAAACCATGGCCTCGGAGTCGCAGCTCTCGGCCGCCTCGTCGTCGCAAACGGTCTCACAGGCCGTGGCGCACTCGCCAGCGGGCTCCGACGTGTCGGTGACGTCGGTGGTGGTCGACTTGCAGGAAACAGCGAGGCCCAGCAGGGCAAACGAAAGGAAGAGCTTCTTCATGGCGTAGTGGATGGCTACTAGATCTAGATCGTGGCCGCCGGAGGCCTCCGGGGCCGCGGAGGGGTCTTCGGACCTCACCGCTCAAGTCTTGAGCCCAACAACGTAGAGCCGTTCCAGAGGCTCAGCTTGCTAAAGCTGGGAAAAAGGCCATAAGGGGGCCCATGCCCCCGTCCGGCGACCCCGAAGAGAGCGTGGATCTCCACGGCCTGACCCCCGACCAGGCCCTGCGCAGGGTCGCGCAGGGGCTCCACGCCGCCCGCGTACGCGGCTCTCGCAGCGTCCGCGTTATCACCGGCCGGGGCTGGGGAAACCGCACCCAAACGCCGATCCTGCGCAAGCAGGTCGAGGCCTGGCTTCGCGGGCCGGACGGCAAGCGCATGGGCGTGCGCAACGTCCGAATCGGCGCCAAGGGCGGGGCACTCGACGTCGACCTTGGCTAGCGTCCTGAGTCCACACAAGATCGCGAGTTGGAGTCGCCCCGCGTGCTCTGCGAGGGCGATCCCGCCGGCGCCACAAGCGGGTCTTCGAGGACTGCGGCGCGCGCAGAGTGCGACGCGAAGCAACCCGGGCGATTCTGGCCGCGAGCTCGTGAGGACTTCGGGCTAGCATCTCGCCATGCGTAGCGCCCTCACCACCTCGCTCCTCGCCTCCGTGCTCGCCGGCTTGTTCGCCTGCGCGGGCACGCCGTCGCACGAGCTCGAGGCCATGTATCTCGCGAGCCGCGACGAGGACAGCCACGGGAGCTCGGCCGGCGAGCTCTACGAGATCGAACAGCAGCGGCGCGAGTGGATCGGGGTCGTCCGCGAGCTCTACGCGAACGGCGACATCCAGACCGACCTCGACCGGCTCTACGCCGCGGAGCTGCTGCTCGAGTCCGACTCCACCGAGGACCTCGGCCTCGCGCGCGACCTGGCGCTCGAGGCGGCCGAGAACGGCGACGACCGCGGCTTTCCGCTCGCGGCCGAGGCGATCGACCGCTCGCTGATGAAGCAGGGTCTGCCCCAGCGCTATGGAACGCAGTACGTCTACCTGCCCGAGTTCGGCTGGATCCTGTATCGGTGGAACGAGCGGGTGACCGACGCCGAGCGCACGGCGATGGGCGTGCCTCCGATCCAGGACTCGCTCGAACGGCTCAAGCGGCTGAACGCCAAGGAAAGGGCCGGCCGCGACTAGCCAGGCGGCCGTCGCCTTCCTACGGCAGGACGCGGAAGAGCCGGACCCGCTCTCCCAGCAGAAGGTCGCGGTACAGGATCTCGTAGTGCTCGCGCGTAGACGGGATGGCCGCGAGGCCGGGGCGTAGATCGGCGACCTGCTCCACGGCTCCGAAGATCAGCACGTGGGTGACTCCCAGCTCACGGGCGATGCGGTAGATCGTCGGCTCGGGCTCGTGCGGCACCATGACCAGCTTCAGCCCGGTGTGCACGTGGAGCTCGTGGACGTCCCACGTCATGATGACTGCGTCGTGTAGGTCGAACGGCTCCACGATCTGGCGCACCAGCTGCTCGTGCTTGCGCTCGACCATGTGGATGAAGCGCACGCGCTGCCGCGTCTCCTCGGCGGCGTAGGACACCTGGCTCCAGCCGATCCAGCCCAGGAATAGAGTCGCGCCGACGGTGCCGACCCGGCGCACGAGACGCCCATCGCCGACGCGGGTGGCGAGCCACCCGACCGCCAGGTCGAGCACCCGCCCGGCCTCCGCGAAGTACGCCAGGTAGATCGGATACACCGACGACCGCAGCGACGCGAGCCCGGTCGCGGAGAAGACGAAGGTGTAGATGCTCCAGAGAATGGCGAGGGCGCCCAGGATCGGCAGAAAGCGCCGCCGCACCAGGAGGGGCCAGCCGAGCCACACCAACCCCAGCAGCGCGAAGTGGTGGGCGCGCAGCAGCCGGGTCTCCGCGCGCTGGTTGCCGGTGGCGGCCCCGAGGAGGAACGTCGCTCCGTTGGTCTCGACGGCCTTGCGCTTCGACTCGTAGACGACGTCCCAGCCGGCGTCGAAGAAGCTCTCCAGGGTGAGGCTCTCCGGCGTGGAGTAGGTCTGCGAGTACTCCGTCATCAAAGCCGCCCGCCCGAGGCCGAGCGGCATCGGGGTTCCGAGCGTGAACACGTTGTGGACCCAGAGCGGCGCCATCACCAGCCCGTAGCCCACGAGGATCGTCCGCCACGTGCGCCAGCCGAAGCGCGCCATCCCGGGGAGCGGGAGCAGCCAGAGCAGGCCCAGCACGAGAAAGTAGAAAGCCCCGTCGCTGCGGTTGAGGTGCAGCAGCGCGGTCATCGGGCCCATCCACTTCCACCCGGCGGGGTCGCGCATCGCGCGGAGTGCGAGGAGCAACCACGCGCTCCCGAGCACGAGCGTCACCCCGTGCGTCTGAGGCTGGCAGGCCGCGGTGAGGTAGCCCTCGCTCGTCGCCGCCAGGAGCGCGGCGGCGAGCCCGTGCCGGCGTCCGCCGAAGAGCTCGCGCCCGAGCAGGTAGGCGAGCAGCGGTGCGAGCGACGACACCGCGATCATCGTCCCCTTCGCCGCCGCGAACGTCGTCCCGAACAGCAGCATGCCGGCCGCGAGGATCACCGGCGTGAGCGGCATCCAAAACGTGTTGGCCGGGCAGGGCAGGCGCTTCGGCCCCGCCATGAAGTCGGCCACGTAGTCCGTGACGAAGCCGCGGCCCTCGGTGAGGTTCTTCGCGACGGTGAGGTAGTAGCCCGCGTCTCCGTGCGCCACACCGGTGCGCGGCTCGTTCACGTGCACCTTGGCCGCGACCGAGAGGGCGCACAGGAGGAGCACGAGCAGCGGCGCTCCGAACCGGATGAGCGCCGATTCGGTCGCGCCCTTGTCGGCCTCCGCTCCGTCCGGACCGCGAGCAGCGGCGTGTTCGCCCTGGTGCTCACCCGTGGGCGAGCTCTCGCCGGCGGCCGCTCGCTCGCTCTCCGGCACGTTCGCGCCGCCCATCGGAGCCTCCTCGCGCGCGCTCATTCGCCTTGAACGAGGGGCTGGAGGGCCTCGGCGAGCCGGTCCGCGACGAGCCGGTTGGCGCGCGCGTTCGGGTGCTTGTCGTGGGCATGGACGCGGAGCGCCGCGGGGTCCTCGCCGTCGAGGGCGGGGAGCAGGTCGTGGAACGGGATGCGGAGCTCGTCGCAGATCGACGCGAAGGTCGCGTGCTCGCCCGCGAAGGCGTAGTCGCCGCCCAGGCCGGTGAGGTCGGGATACATCGTGGCCACCAGCGCGAACCCGTCGCGGCGGGCGAGCACGGCGGCGGCGGCCAGCGAGCTCTTGACCATCGCGAGCCCGGCCGAGCCCTCCGACCAGTCCTCGACGTAGTTGCGGCCGGCGACACGGCCCATCAGCCAGCCGTTGAGCTTCCAGGCGACGAGGTCGGCGAGCCGCGAACGCTCGCGCAGCCACATGGTGCGCTCCTGGGCGGGGGTCTTGGGCGCTTCGGGCGCCCAGCGGCCCGAGGTGAGGCCGAGACGCTGCACCCAGCGCACCTCCCAGGGCAGCTCCTTCGAGCCGCCGGGGGCGCCGTCGCCGCGCGCTTCGCCCGAAGCGTCATTGATGTAGGCGCAGAGCACGACCAGGTCGGGCTCGAACGCTTGACCGCGGAAGTTGAGGAGCCCCACCTGCTGGCGCGAGTTGTACGCGGGCACGCCCCAGTTCAACACCTCGACCGGGCGGCCGGGTGCGAGCTCGGCCAGGCGCTGCTCCAGATAGACCGGCCAGGTCTCCCCTTGGTCGACGCCGGTGCCGTAGGTGAACGAGTCGCCGAGGATCACGATGCGAAAGACGCCGTCCGCCTTCTTCTGCTCGGCGGGTCCGCCGCGGAAGCCGAGCGAGTTGATCCCGTACGTGACGACGCGCGGCGGTTGGCCCGGCGCGCCGGGGTAGGAGGCGGTGCGCGTCTGGTCGGGGATGAGCAGGAACTCCACGCCTTGGGCCACGTCCGCGGGTACGTCGCGGACGAGGCCCTGCATGCCGATGTCGCCGCGCGGCGGGACGTGGAGTCCCGCGATGCGCACCGCGACCTCGGCGAGCGCAAGGCCGACCGCCGCCGAGGCGGCGAGCAGCGCGATCCGTAGGAGGACGCGGCGGAGGCGGCCGCCGGCTTGGGGCGAAGCGGTTTCGTCTTGGCTCGGGGGTTGGGTCATGCTCGCAGGGGGCGCGGGGCACGATGCTATACTCGCCGCCCATGCCTTTCCGCATCCCTCGCCGCCGGAACCGGCGCCGGGCACGCCTTGGAGCGGCGTTGGCGGGCGTCCTGACCCTCCTGGCGGCGGCCTGCGGATCGGGCTCGGGCGCCGAGCGCCCCAACGTCGTGCTGGTGCTGCTGGATACCCTGCGGCCCGATCACCTCGAACTTTACGGCTACCCCGAGGCGACGGCGCCGTACCTCTCCGCGCTGGGCGACGACTCGGCGGTGTTCCTGCGCGCGCACTCCAGCTCGGCCTGGACGCCGCCCTCGACCGCCACGGTCTTCACCGGCCTCTACCCGACCAACCACGGCATGGTGCACGGCTTCGAGACGCCTCAGTGGGTGCAGAAGCAGATCGAGGCCGGCAACCCGGTCGAGATGGAGATCGCCACCCTGCCCGTGGACCACGACACGCTGCCGCAGCGCCTTAAGGCGGCGGGCTACGCGACCTACGGCGTCACGACCAACGTCCACATCAACCAGTACTTCGGCTTCGACCGCGGCTTCGACTGGTTCGAGCACCACGAGGACGAAAAGGCCGGGGTCGTAGCCGAGATGGTGTTGGCGAAGAAAGAGGA
The DNA here is from genome assembly GCA_039029355.1 of Planctomycetota bacterium. Taxonomy (GTDB): domain Bacteria; phylum Planctomycetota; class UBA1135; order UBA1135; genus JBCCGI01. The sequence continues at coordinate 1,824 of JBCCGI010000072.1, read as the reverse complement.
GCTGCTCGCGGGCGAGGAGCCGTACTTCCTCTACCTGCACCTGAACGACGTCCACAAGCCGTACGAGGCCCAGGCGCCGTGGTACCGCGGCTCCGAGGACCACCACGAGGACGTGATCGCGCGCTACAACAGCGAGATCTCGTACGTCGACGACGTGCTCGCGCGCCTGCACCGCGAGCTGGCGTGGGACGACAACACCGTCGTCTGCTTCGTGTCCGACCACGGCGAGGCCTTCCTCGAGCACGGCTACTACGGCCACGGCAGTACGATCCACAGCGAGCTCAACCGCGTGCTGTTCCTGGTCCACGGTCCCGGGGTAGCGCCCGGGCGGATCGAGCTCAACGTCAGCCTGGTCGACGTGGCGCCGACGCTGCTCGAGCTAGCTGGCGTCGCGCTCACGGGGTCGCTCGACGGCCTCTCGCTGCGCCACGTCCTGCGCGGCGAGAGCCGCGCGGACGCCGCCGAGTCGCTGGAGACGCGCTGGCTCTTCGCGCACCGGCGCGGGCTCTCGAAGAACGACCGGCTCAACCTCGAGGAGCTCGGCAAGGACCACTGGTCGGTCGTGCGCGGCGACTGGCGCCTCATCGAAAACCAGATCGAGGGCACCCTCGCGCTCTACCACCTGCCCGACGATCCCTTCGAGCAGGCCGACGTCGGCGATCAGCACCCCGACGTGCGCGAAGAGCTGCTGCGGCTGCTGCGCCGCTTCCAGGAGCAGGGCATCCGCGAAGCCGGCAGCCGCGTCGAAGTGACGATGGACGAGGAGCTGCTGCGCGAGCTCGAGAAGATGGGCTACGTCGGCGGCGACGGCTAGGAGCCCTCCGCGGGCCTCCGCTCCGGCGCGAGCCCGGGCCTGCGCTCAGCCGGCCGACACGCGCCTTTTGCGCAGCTCTGGCGAACCCAAGCCCCCCCCGCGCTAGTTTAGGAGTCAGACCGTAGCCCGCCCCCGCGGCGCCGCGGCCGGAATCGCCGCCCAAGGAGGCCCTCCATGACCCCCACCGCGCTCCTGCGCCTGGCTCTCCCGCTCGTCCTGATCGCCCCGACGCTCCAGGACTCCCCCGCCGCCGCCGAGGAGCACCCCTACCCGCCGGAGCCGGTGGAGACCCTGCTGCGCTTCTACTCGGTCGAGGGGGACGAGGTCGACCAGGCCAAGCTCCAGGAGGCGATCGGCGAGCTCGGCACCGGGGCCTCGGTCGCCTACGGCCCGGTCGCGACGCTCACCGCTCCCAAGGACCACTTCCTGGCCATCGTCGCGCCGGCCGAGCGGAGCTCGAAGGAGGTCTACCGCGCCGCCAAGCGCGCCACCGGCAAGGCCGAGGAGCTCTACGTCACCGCCTTCCTGCGCGATGAAGACGACCTCGACCTCCCCCGCGCCCTGCGCCGCAACGGCGGCACGATCCGCGACGCGGTGCTCAACATGGCGTCGGAGGTGCGTTGGTTCGAGGTGACGCCCAACGCCCTGTTGTTCTTCTACACCAAGGGGCTCGACGCCGAGGAGTGCGCCGACCGCTTCGACAAGCTCGCCGGACGCCGGCCCCGCGAGGACTACCGCAAGGACCTGGTACGCCACTCGATCGGCTGGGACCTGCGCAGCGCCAAGGAGCTCTCGAAGTCCAAGGGCTCGAAGCTGGAGAAGTCCCTTGGCAAGCTCCAGGGCGTCGGAAGCGTCACCTTCGACCACGAGGTCCTGCGCCTGAACCTGAGCCTCGAGCTCGCCGACCTACTCGTCAGCGGCCCCCCGTGGACCCCGCCCGCCCCCAGCCCCCGCGCCGGCGGGAACGACGAAGAGGAAGAGGACGAGGAAGAGGAAGAGGACGGCGGCGG
>JBCCGI010000071.1:0-41016 GCA_039029355.1 Planctomycetota bacterium | reverse complement strand
GCCGCTCGAGGGCCCCACCCAGTTGCCGCCCGCGTCGATCACCGGCGTGCCGTTCACGGCCACCGAGTTCGGCGTGATGTCCTTGCCCGGCACGTCGTCCGCCTCGACCGCGCTCGCCGCGTGCAGCGCGAACGGCACCGACGCGATCCGGACCCGCGGCGTCATCTCGGGGTCCGTGCCCACCTTCACCGCCAGGAAGCGATCGCTCCCCGCAAACAGGTTCGTCGGGAACGGCGTCACCGAGCCCAACAGCAGGTCCACCAGCCCGTTCGCCGCCGACGCAGCGTGCAGCTCGGACCAAAGCAGCGTGCCCGCCAGCGCGTCGTCGTACACCCGCAGCTCGACATCGACCCCACCGGACAGCGGGGTGCCGACCGAGTCGGACAGGCGCAGCTGCATGTGCAGCAGGTTCGGAGGTGGAGTGGTCTGCGCGGAAAGGGAGCCGAGGCCCAGGCCGGAAACCAGGGCCAGGGCGGCGAAGAGCGAGGCGGTTTTCATGTAGGGGGAGCTCGCTGAAGAAGGAGTCGGGGAGCACGGGGCGCAGCCGGTCGCCTCCGCACGGGTCGGGGGGTTGCAGGGCGGATTGGTCGCCCCGCGAAGACCAATTTACCTAGAATCAATGATCCCTGTCGCGAATCCCCTTTCCGCGAACCCCCAACTGCGGTGCCCCCATGGTCTCCCCCCGCTTCCATGCGCTGCTCGTTTCGCTCCTCGCCTCTCCGGCGGCGGCCCAATATGTCGTCGACAATTCGGTCCTGCCGGGCGGGAGCGCGAACAACTCCACCACCGAGAACGTCGACTTCGCCGACGTCGACCTCGACGGCGACTGGGACGTCGCCATGGGCGACGGAGGCGACAACGGCAACGACCAGAACCGCCTATGGATCAACCAGGGCGGTCTACAGGCCGGGACGCTCGGCCAGTTCGTCGACGAGACCTCGGCTCAGTTCCCGACGCTGAGCGACGACAGCCGCGACATCGAGTTCGTCGACTTCGACAACGACGGCGACGCCGACATCTACATCTCGAACACCGCGCAGATCGCCAACCAGGGCAACCGCTGGTGGACCAACCTCGGCGGCGAACAGGCCGGCACCGTCGGCTTCTACGCCGACGAGACCACGGCCCGTTGGATCGGGCTGGGGACGGCCGGCTCGTCGATCCCCTCCAACCTCGTCATCTCAGGCACGTTCATCGACTGGTCCTGCGACTGCGATTTCGGAGACCTGGACAACGACGGCGACCTCGACCTGGTCCACTCAACCTACGGCGGGGCCTTCGGCGGTCAGGTGCCCACGCGCCTCTTCCTCAACGACGGCGACGGCGTGTTCGAGGAGTTCAACCCCGGCGGCTTCCAGCTCACCGGCTCGACGATCTCAAACGGCAACCCGGGCCTTTGGTGCGACGGGAACCAGAGCTCGAACACGACTAACTCGACCGGCGCTTCGTGCGACATCGCGAGCTCGGCGCTCGACATCGACCTGGGCGACATCGACGGGGACTTCGACCTCGACATCCTGCACGGAGCGCGCCAGGAGGCGCCGCGCATGTTCGCCAACCGACTCGACGGCAGCTCGATCGCGCCCGCGGTCGGCGGCGGGGCGCTGGGCTTCCGCGACGTGACCGGGGCGGTCTTCCCCAGCGGCTACCAGAGCGGAAACGGCCACTACGAGCAGGAGATGGGCGACCTCGACGGCGACGGGGACCTCGACATCTACGGGCTCAACTGGCGCGTGCAGTTCGGCTTCAACGACATCACGCTGCGCAACGACGGCAGCGGGACGTACAGCAACCTCGTCACCCTGTCCGGCTCGAGCGCCGACGACAACGAAGGCGACTTCGTCGACTACGACAACGACGGCGACCTCGACCTCTTCGTCGCCAACTTCTCCGGCGGCGACAAGCTCTACCGCAACAACAACAACGGCGGCGCGACCTTCTCGTACACCCAGGTGACCGCGCCGTCCTACACCGCGACCTCGCTCGACGCCGACGCGTGCGACACCGACGGGGACGGCGACTACGACATCCTGATCGCCGAAGACAACTTCCAGGCCAACACGTTCCTGCGCAACACGACCGAGATCCCCGACACCACGGCGCCCTACGTGCCGAACGTCGAGGCGGTCGCAAGCGGCGCGGCGGCGGGCGGCGAGCACGTGGTTCGGGCCCACGTCTACGACAACGCGCCCTACTACATCACCTGGTACAACCCGACCCAGCTCGAGGTCTCGGTCGGCGCGGTCGACCTGCCGGACCAGACGATGCTGAGCTCGGCCGGGCAGGTGTTCCGCGGCACGATCCCGCGCAACCTGATCGGCACGATCTCGTACCGCGTGCGCTCCGAGGATGAGTTCGGCAACTCGGGGGTGAGCGCGACGCTGTCGTACACCTCGACCGGCTCGGCGGGAACCACCTACGGCGCGTCGACCGCCGGCTCGCTCGGGACTCCGACGCTCGAGACCCTGAGCCTGCCCCTGGGCGACGAGACGCTCTATCTCGCGGCGCGCAACATGCCGCCGGGCACGAACTGCTTCATCGCGCTCTCGACCAAGCAGCAGGCGATCACCCTCGACCTGTCCAACGGGCTGCTGCTGCACGTCGGGCTGCCGATCGTGCTGCTGACGCCGCTGGTCGCCGACGCGAACGGCGACGCGGTGCTGGCGGTCAAGCTGCCGGCGGGCATCTCGGGGATGGACATCTTCGGGCAGGCGGTGAGCCTGGACGGCACGGGCGGCAACACCTTCGCCACGTCGCTCGGGCTCGAGCTGCAGGTGCCCTGACTCAGCCGGTCGCGAACGCGTACGCGACCGCAAACGGAAAGACGGCGACGAAGGTCATCGGCGTCCAGACCCAGATCGCGATCAGGGGGACGAACGAAGTGCCCCAGACGAACGCCCCCTCGGCGGCGGCGAGCCCGGCGACCGCCGGCAGCCGCCGCCCGTGGGGAGCGCGGCGGCCGACGTAGATCAGGCTGCCGACCGCGAGGGCCCACCAGGCCACGCCCAGGAAGAGCCAGAGCAGTCCGATGACCATGGCGCCGATGGGAGCACGCCGCGCGACGCGTGTCGAGCCCCGTGCTCCCCGGCGCCGGCTCAGCTCTGGATCAGGAAGCTCTCGAGGGTCGAGATCAGGATCTGGCCGGTCGCTCCGGCCGAGTCGTCCTCACCGGACTGCAGCAGCACCTGCGTCCCGATCAGCGTCGGCGTGGCGGGCACCTGGAACGACACCTGCGCCTCGCCCTGCGGGTCGAGGTTGCCGGACATCAGCACGAAGAACGGCGGCGCGAGGTCGAGCGTGAAGCCCGGCGCGACCGTGATGCCCGGCTGGAAGCCGTAGATCGACAGGAAGAGCGCGCCCGGGTTGCCCGACACGCTCGCGGTCACGGTGTCGCCGAGGTGCGGCTGGACGTCGTCGACCTTGATCAGGTGGATCAGCCGCAGGGCGGCGTCGCGCACCTGGACTTCGCCCGCACCGTAGAGCTCATCCTTGCCCGGCGTGCCCAGGTCGAGCGCGGTGACCTGCAGCGCCTGGCTGATGTGGCGCGGCTCGGCGTTCGGGTTCACCGAGAGCAGGAGCGCAAACGAGCCGCCGAGGTGCGGCGTCGCGGCCGAGGTCCCGCCGAAGCTGATGTAGCCGCCGCCGACGGTGGTCGTCTGCACGTCGGTCGGGCACACCACGTCGGGCTTAAGCAGTCCCTGCAGCGAGCCGCCGAAGCCGCCGACGGGATAGTCCCAGTACGCGGGGTCCTGCGACCCGAGGTAGCCCGCGTCGTAGCTGGAGACGTTCTCCCAGGCCGAGGGGCCGTGGCTCGAGAACGAATAGAAGCCGCCGCCGATCGTGACCGCGCCGCAGCCCATCGCGCCGGAGACGCCGCCGTCGACCTGCGTCTGCTGCGGGTGCCGCCAGGGCGAGGGCGACAGGCCCGGGGCCGAGATCTGGAACGGAATCGGGAAGCTCGGATCGCCGCCCTGGTTGCCGATCGAGTTGGCGTGGATGATGCCCGCCGCCAGCAGCATGTCCTGGAGCTGGCGGTGCATGTGGTAGTCGGGCTTCGGGAAGATGAGCCACTTGTAGGAGTACGACGACGACGAGCAGTCCATCGCCGTGCTGAGCGAGTACTGCATGGCAAGCCAGTGCTCGGTCTCGCCGTTCACGCGCGCGATCGCCATCTCCGCCCGCGGCGCCATGCCGGTCAGCTTGCCGCCCGAGCTGCCGTCGCCGACCATGATCCCGGCCGTGTTCGTGCCGTGGGTGTCGGTGCCTCCGAAGAACCCGAGCCCGGGGAAGGGGTCGTTGTCGTTCTCCATGAAGTCCCAGCCCAAGTGGTCGTCGACGTAGCCGTTGCCGTCGTTGTCGACGCCGTCCACCGGGTCGGCCGGGTTGCTCCAGATCCTCCCCGCAAGGTCGGGGTTGTTGTAGTCGACGCCGCTGTCGATGTTGAGCAGCGCGATGTTCTGGCCGCGGTAGCCAAGGCCCCACAGGTCGGGCGCCTGCAGTTCGACCAGGTTGGGTTCGGCGGTCGGGCCACCCGCGGCGGGAGCCGGCGGCGGGCACGCCGCGAGGATGTCCTGGTAGGCCGACGCGTCGCGCTCGGGATCCCAGCCGATGCGAGCTACCTCGGGCAGCTCGGCGACCGCGGCGAGGGCCGCGGGCGTGGCGCGGAAGATCACCGCGTTGGCGGCCCAAAGCTGCTGCACCCGGTCGACCTCGCCCGCTTCGCGCAGCGTGTCGAGCAGCGCGAGCACGTCGACCTGACTCGCGTCCGCGAAGCCCTTCAGCCGCGCGGACACGGCGCGCTGGCGCTCGCCGCGCGGGAAGCGCCCGACCTTCTCTTCGAGCAGCTCGTGCAGCGAGAGCTGCTCGTCGAGCACCGCGTAGACGCGATACATGCGGGCTTCGTCACTCGCCTCGGCCAGCTCCTGGCGGAGCGCGGGGTGGATTTTCGCCTCGGTCTCGGAACCTGGCGAGAGCGGGAGGAGGAGTGTGGCGAGGAGGGGGCAAAGCAATATGAGGACTCCTTTTTCCGGATGGAAGGCCGCGGCGCCCCGATACACCGAATACGCCGCGCGGGACTCCAAGCGATCCTATCCCGGCTCGGGCGTTGCGGCCGGCCGCGGGGGCAGCGGAGGGGACTTTTCTCGTTCAGCACGCGTTTCGAACAGCATGCGTTCGAAAGCGCACGCCGCGCCGCGCGCGGTTTCGGCTGGGCAAATCGATCGCCCGCCGGCGCGCGATGGGTTAGCGTCGCGTCGTCTCCCGAGCACGCGGCAGGCGTGCTCTCCTCCCCCACGAGAGACTTAGAAGGAGATCGCCCGGTGATCGCGGCAGCACGGAGCGCAACGCCCGCCCACGGAATCCTCGCAGTCGGCCTGGCCGTCGTCAGCGCCTGCGCTGGCGGGAGCGGCGGCAGCAGCGCTCCGTCGACCGGCACGCCCCCCACCGAAGTCGCGGTGCTCGACGACGGCGCCTCGCGCGACCTCGCCGCGGACGCCGCGACGGTCTGGATCGCCCAGGGCCGGCGGCTCGCGGCGCTCGACGGGGCGACGTTGGAGCGGCTCCCGCAGCTCGAAGAGACCTACCCCACCACGCTGCAGGCGGTCGAGCTCGACGGCGCGGGCGCGCTCTACGTCCTCGACGACGCGCGGCTCTACCGGCGCAGCGCGCCCGCGGCGCTCGACGACCTGTTGTGGACCGCGCCCGACGATGCGCTGCTGCGCGACGTCGCGGTGGCGCCGGGGATCGCGTTCGTGCTGGCGACCGACCGCGTGTTCCTGCTCGCGCTCGACGCGTCCGGCGCCGAGGTGCGGGCCGAGCTCGCGATCCCCGCCGAGCTGCTCCACGGTTCGGCCGTGCGGGCCTACGTCGGCGTCGAAGGCGAGCCGCGCGGCGTCCTGATCGGGCAGATGTTGGTCGACGAGCGCGCGGTACACGCGCTCGCTGTGCTCGACGCGGACGCCCCCGGAGGCTTCGCCGCGCCGGCCTTCGGCCCGGTCTGGTTCCCGACCGGCGACGACCACCCCGAGGCCGAGGTCGAGGACGTGCTGGTGCAGCCCGACCCCGCGAGCGGGCGCGACCTGGCCTGGGTCGCGGGCGGCCAACGCGGGCAACATCTGGCAGCGCAGCCCTACGTCGCGCGCCTCGACGTCACCGACCCCGCCGGCCCCTACCCGCAGGTCGATTGGATCCACCTCGCCAACCCGGACGACCCCAGCGACCTGGCGGCGCACCACCTGGCCTGGGACGTCGACCGGCGCCACGTGCTCGTCGCGACCGACGCGCGCCTGGCCAAGGTGCAGGCCGAGACCGGCGAGCTGCTCGGCGCGGCCGAGGCGAGCTTCCTGGAGAGCCGCCTGACGATGGTCGTCGCCCCCTACGCCCTCGGCGAACGGCTCTGGTCGCTGGAGAACCTCCCGCACCCCTTCCCGCTGCGGACCTTCCACGTCACCGACGACGCGCCGGCGCTGTCCGAGGCCGGCTGGTGGTGGATCGGCTGCGACGCCGCGGTGCACGCGCCCGCCTGGCGCTCGCTGTACCTCACGACCTTCTCCGGCGTCGTGCGCTACGACGTCGGCGACCCGGCGAGCCCGGCGCTTGTCGGCGGGCACTTCCCGAGCGCGGGCGGCGTGTCGTACCAGCCCGCGACGCACTCCACCGAGGACGCGACGCTGCTCGACGCCGGCGCGGCCAGCGCGCTCGTCGTGGCGCGCGGCAACGGCGGCTTCGACGCGCACGCCGTCAGCGCGAGCGCGCCGGACCCGGGTCCGGCGGTGGCGATCCCGAGCTCCTACCCCAACGTCTTCTACAACAACGCCGTCGAGGTCTATACCGCGCCCGACGGCACGCGCTACGTGCTGGCCGACCTGACGGCCCAGTCGACGACCGGGGTCGCCGCCGACCGACGCTACTACCTGGAGGCCGCCCGCTACCACCCCGGCGACTTCGACCTCGGCGCGCCCGTCCCAGGCGCGGCGCCGTCCGGTCACGCGAGCGCGCCCCGCGGCGGCTTCCAGTGGACCGCGATCACGGCGCCCGTCGCGCCCCCCGAGGGCGTCGAGAAGCCGATCACGAGCAACATCGCGCTGCAGGACCGCTGGGCCTTCGTCGGCGGCGTCGGCGCCTTCTTCGTCGTCGACCTGGCGGCCCTGCCGGGCGCGCTGCCGGTCGTGGACGTCGTCGACGTCACGGGCGGCGACGACAAGCTGCGCGCGGTCCGCGGCCTCGCGCCCGGTGGCGAGCACCTGTTCGTCGGGCTGCGCGGCGCGCCCGGGACCTCGGCGGTCGCGGTGTACGCCTTCGACCCGCAGTCGGGGCAGGTCGCGGAAGAGCCGCTCGCGGTGCTCAACGCCGAGAGCCCCGGCGTACCGGCGGACTTCCAGGTCGTCAACAAGGTGCGGCTCTCCGCCGACGGCAAGCGGCTCTTCGCGTGCGGCTCGCTCGGGCGGCTCTACACCATCGACGTGTCGACCCCGACCGCGCCGCTCTTCCTCTCCGCCTGGCAGAGCCCGGGCGGCGGGCACACCAGCGACTGCCGCGTCGAGAGCTTCGAGCTGCCGGACGGCTCGCAGCAGGACTACGTGGTGTTCGTCACGGTCAGCGAGGTCTTCAAGCTCCTCCTCCCCGTCGACTGACGCCGTGCGGCGCGGGACTGACGCCGTGCGGCGCGGGGGCGCGGGCCGTAGGATCGGAGCGATGCGGGCGACCGCCTTCCTCCTTCTTCTGGTCCTGCCGGCCCTGGCCGGCTGCGCGGACGAGCCCTTCGTCGCCGGCGCGTCGCGCAGCCTGCTGCACCGCGCGCCGGACCGCGTCGAGGAGGAACCCGGCGTCCTCGCGCCGACGCCGGAGAAGGGCTTCGGCGCGCGGGCGCGGTCGGGGCTCGGCGCGCGGCCGGTCGAGCTCGACGGGGCGCTCTTCGTACCGGTGCCGTCGGGCCGCTGCGGACTGGCGCTCCCGGCGCTGACCGGCGGCGAGCGCACGCTCGAAGTCCGCGCCGCGCTCGCCGGCGAAGCGGCGCGCGGCGCGCTCGAGCTCGCGGTACGGCTCAACGGCGCCGAGGTCGGCCGGTTGACCACCGGCCCGGACGCCGGCCGGCTGCGGTGTGGCGGCTGGGTCGCGGGCGAGAACACGCTGGAGCTCAGCTCGCCCGAAGGGCGCGGCTTCGGGCTCGCCGAGGTGACCTACGGCCGCCCGGCGCGCGTCGAGCTCGAGCCGACGGGGATGAGGGGAGCGCCACTGCTGCGCCTCGACCCGGGCGCCGCGGCGACGTGGCTGGTCGAGTCCCGCGGCCCGGCGCGACTCGTGCTGCTCGGCGAGGGCGAGGGCGAGGTGTCGCTGGCGATCGGCGAGCGTGCCGCGACGTCGTCCAGCAGCGCGGGGCGCGTGACCGCCGAACTCCTCCTACCGCCCGCCGACGGCCCGGTCGCCGCGCGCCTGTCGTGGTCCGCGGAGAGCGCGATGCCGCTGCGCCTGAGCGTGCTCGCGCTCGAGACCGAGCGCCCGACGTCGCCGCCGCCGATCCTGTTCGTCAGCATCGACACGCTGGCCGCGCGCCACCTCCCGCTCTTCGGCTACGGGCGCGAGACCGCGCCGACGCTCGAGCGGCTGGCGGCCGAGTCGATCGTGTTCGAGCGCTGCTGGTCCAACGCACCCTGGACCGTGCCGAGCTACCTCTCGCAGCTCTCGGGGCTCTACCCCGGCGCGCACACGCTCGATCCGCCGCTCGACGCAAAGGGCCGCCCCAAGCCGACGCACGCGCTGCAGTCGTGGGAGAAGCACCGGCTGTCCCCGGCCTGCTTCTCGCTCGCCGAGCGCCTGCGCGCCGGCGGCTACCGCACCGCGGCCTTCTGGGAGAACCCGTGGTTCGAGGTCGATGCGCTTGGACTCGGGCGCGGCTTCGACACCTGGCGCGGCCCCGAGGACGGCCCCGGCCTGCCGGGCCGCGCGGTCGACGGGCTCGCGTGGCTGGAAGAGCTCGGCGACGCCGCGCAGACGGAGCCCTGGTTCCTGCTGCTCCAGTCCACCGAACCGCACGGGCCGTACGCCGCGCGCAGCCCCCACCGCGGCGCCTTCTCCGATGGGCTCGACCTGTCGGAGACGCGCCCCGTCGCTCCGCCGGGAAGCTCGCTCTTCGGCAGCATCCCGCACGCGATCGCGCGCGGCGCCGTGCCCGACGGCGCGCTGCCCGACTCGCTCCCCGTCGAGCCGCTGCGCGCCGCCTACGACGAGGAGATCCTGTCGATGGACGCGGCGCTGGACGAGCTCTTGGAGCGCCTCCGCGGGCGCGGGCTGCTCGACCGTGCGATCGTGATCTTCAGCGCCGACCACGGCGAGTCGATGACCCAGCACGACTTCCTCTTCGGGCACGGCGTGCTCTACGAGGAGAACCTCCACGTGCCGCTCCTGATCCGGCTCCCCTGGGGCACCGGCGGTGGGATGCGCGTGGCCGAGCCGGTGCAGCTGGTCGACCTCTTCCCGACGCTGCTCGCGGTCGCCGACCTCGCGCCCGACGAGCGGCTGCACGGGCGCTCGCTCGCCGGCCTCTTCGACGGCGTGGAGCTGCGCGCCCAGGCGGTGTTCGCCGAGGGCGGCGCACAGACCCAGAGCTCGGTGATCGACGGCCGCTGGAAGCTGATCGAGAGCCGGCCGTGGACCGCGCCGCCGGAGGCCGCCATGGCGCACCCCGCGCTCTCCGAGGACGCGCGCGAACGCGTGCGGGCGCGGCTCGACGAGGAGCGCCGCGCCGCGACGCGCGAGGGCGGGCGGCTCGCAGAATCCGCCGCGATCGCGCGGCTCGTCGAGGAGGAGCTGGGCGGGCCGCGCTACGAGCTGTTCGACCTGCGGGCCGACCCCGACGAGCTGCGCGAGGTCTCCGCCGAGCACCCCGACGTCGCGGCGCGGCTGCGGGCGCGCCTCGAGCGCGAGCAGGCCCGCGGGCAGGCGGCGCGCGTCACCGACGCCGCGGCCGGCGCCGTGCTCGACCCGGCGCTGCTCGAGGAGCTGGAGCGCATCGGCTACGCCGGCGGAGCCGTGCGGTGATCCGCCGATTTCCGGGGAGGAAGCGCGCCCGGCAGCGGGGTAGGGTAGCGCGGATGCTCTCCCGGCTCGGACCCTGCGCGCTGCTCCTGGCCACGGCCGCCGGTTGCTCGGACGACCCGGCGCCCCACTACAACACCGTGGTGCACCTGGACCCGCGCCTCGAAGACGGGCGCTCGTCGGCCGTCGCGCTGGCGCAGTCACGGCGCGTGGTGGCCTCCTTCCCGCTCGACGGCGGGGTGGTCGAAGGCGGCTCGGCCTGGAGCCTGGTCGACGGCGACCTGCGGCGCGCCTTCCCCCAGGGCGGGGTGCGCGTGGTGGCCTCGGAGACGGGCTCCGGCCGCGTCGCGCCCTTCGGGCTGCGGCACGACGAGCCGCTGCGCGCGGCCGACTTCAATGTGGTGGAGGTCGACGTCCGCCTCCCGAAAGACGCGGGCGCGCGCATGGTGTGGCGCTCCGAGGCCGACCCGGAGGCCTACGAACTAGAGGCCGCCGCGCGCGTCGCGGCGGTGCAGGGCGTGCAGACGATCCGCCTCTTCCCGGGCCTCGTGGCGGGCTGGACCGGCGAGGTGCACAGCCTGCGGGTCGAGCCCTCCGCCGACCGCCGCCAGCAGGTCGACGTGCAGGAGATCCGCTTCGTACGGCAAGGCTTCCAGCCGGGCTTCGAGCCCTTGGAGCCGGCCTCCGCGGGCGAGCCGCTGCCCGGCGACGGCGGGATCGTGGTGCAGGGCTACCGCGGGGTGCGCTCCTGGCCGGCCGACGTCGGCGTCCCGCTGGTGACGCGCGCCACGGTGCCGCCCGACGGCCTGCTCGTGCTGCGCGTCGCGGCGCCGGGCCCCGAGGACGAGGTGATCACCTTCCGCGTCGAGTCGCGCGACCCGCAGCGGGCGGACGGCGAGTGGGAGCTCCTCGCCCGCGGCAAGCGCGGCTCGGGCACCGGCTGGGGCGCGCTCTCCGCCGACCTCGCGCCGTGGTCGGGACGCGAGGTCGAGCTGCGCTTCGTCGCCGGCCGCGACGGCGACGAAGCGGTCCGCTCCGGCGCCGAGCCGGTCGAGGCCCACGCGCTCTTCGGCGCGCCCCGCATCCTCGGCCGCGAGGCGCGCGCGGCGCGCCCCAGCATCGTGCTGGTCACGCTGGATACGCTCCGCGCCGACCACGTGCTCGACCCCGAGGAGACGCCCAACCTGTGCCGCATCGCCGCCGAGGGCATCGCCTTCGACGAGGCCTGGAGCGCCTGCAACGCGACCACGCCGTCGCACGCGTCGATCCTGTCGGGGCTGCACATCGTCGAGCACGGCGCGACCAGCAACCGCACCAGCATCCCGAGCGAGGTGCGCACGCTGGCGGAGTCCTTCCGCGCCGCCGGCTACGACACGGCCGCGGCGGTCAGCGTAGCGCACATCCAGGCCGGCGTCGGCTTCGGGCAGGGCTTCGACTTCTTCCACCAGGCCGAGCCGGCCTCCTACCTCGACGGCAACATCACGCTCGCCACCGTCTACGAGTGGATCGACGAGTGGGAGGAGGTCGGCGGACGGCCGTTCTTCCTGTGGCTGCACCTGTTCGACCCCCACGGTCCCTATCTGCCGCCGGAGGAGTTCCTCGACGACTACCGCCAGGCCACGCGCCACGTCGAGCCCCCCTCCACCGCCGAGCCGCCGACCGTGCCGATCTTCCCGGCCGAGCGCGTGCCCGGCGACCTCGCGTGGCTCGACGAGATCACCAACCACGACCACGTGCGCTACCTGTACCGCGCGGGCGTGGCCTACACCGACGGGCTGATGGGCGACCTCGTCGGGGCGCTCGACGACGCCGCGCTGACCCCGAACACCGCGCTCGTCATCACCGCCGACCACGGCGAGGCTCTGGGCGAGCACAGCGTCTACTACGGGCACGCCGGGCTCTTCCCCGAGACGCTGCGCGTGCCGCTCCTGATCCGCGCGCCCGGGGGCCCGGCCGGCGTGCGCATCGCCGAGCCGGTCTCGACCATCGACATCGCGCCGACGCTGCTCGCGCTGGCCGACATCCCGTCCGAGCCCGAGCACGTCGGGGTCGACCTGATCGAGGTCGGCCGCGCCGGAAGCGGCGACCCGCAGCGGCGCCTGTGGTTCCACTACACGCGCGAGAACCAGGTCGGGCTCCTCGACCACGAGGCGCACTTCGTCGAGACGCTCACCGACCGCACCCAGTACACCTACGCCCAGCAGGAGGGGCCGGACGGCGAGACCTTCTGGACCATCGAGAAGACGCCCAAGGGCACCACCTTCCTCTGGGACCCCCAGACGGACCCGGCCCGGGCCCACGACCTCTCCGCCGAACAGCCCCAACTGGTCGAGGTGTACCTCGGCGAGGTCCGGGAGTGGGCCGAGAGCCTCCGGATGCGCCGCACCCTGGAGCGCGCCCTGACGGCCGAGGAGGAGGAGAAGCTGGACGCTCTCGGCTACGGAGGCGACTGAGCGCCGCAGCGCAAAAAAAGCGGCCCGCGCTTGGATGCGCCGGCCGCCGCGATCCGATAGCCTCTGATGGCTGAAACCGCCATGAACGCCTTCTTCTGCAAGATCTTCGGCTGCACCTGGGTCCCGGTCACGCTGACGCCGAGCCAGCGCTGGCACACGACCAAGGACGGGCACACCCTGAAGCAGGCCGAGGTCCGCGCATCGGAGATCCGCCACATCGACCGGTGTGCGCGCTGCGGCTCCGAGCGCGACGCGGGCCCGCGCCGTCACGACGGCGACGTGTTCGACGCCGAGGCGGCGGCCGAGACCGAAGCGGCCAAGTAGCCGCCCGGCACGGCTCCGGACCGCCCTAGCGGCCCCCCAGCCACAAGAATCCGGGCTCCCGGTCTGCCCGCGCGGACCGGCGGGCGGGTCCTCAAGGGATCCCCAGGGCCGGTCGAAGAACCCGGGCATCCGGACTTCGACCCCACGGCCCCTATCCCACGGGTTGCATGCCCCACGCCGCTTCGCCCGAGGTGCTCGCGATCGTCCCTGCTCGCGACGCCGACCCCGTCCCCCTTCAACAGCTCCTCGCCGACCTCCGCGCCCAGGCGGAGGTGCGCGTCGAGGTGCTGGTCGTCGACCAGACCCTGCGCGGGCTGCCGGCCGACCTCGACCTCGGCGGCGCGGCCCGGGTGCGCGAGCGCTCGCCCGCGCGCTCGCGGGCCTGGCGGCACGGACTGGCGACGGGCGGCGCGCCCTGGATCGCCTTCTGCCTGCCGGGGACGCGCCTAGCGGCCGACCGGCTGCGGACCCAGCTCGACGCGGCCGACGGAGGGTCGGTCGAGCTCGTCACGTCCGACCTGCACGTGCGCTCGCCCGAGGGCTACGCGCGGCGCGTGTCGCCTGACCTCGCGCCCGAACTGCCCCCGCTCTGGGAGGCCACCGCCCTGGTGCGGCGCTCGGCGCTGGAGGGCCTGCGCGACGTCGCGTTCTGGCCGGTCGAGCAAGAGCTCTATCGCCGCCTGCGCGCGGAGGACGGCGTGCGCCACGTTGCCGAGGCGCTGGTGGCCGCCACCAGCGAGTCCTTCGAAGCCGCCGCCGAGCGGCAGCGCCACGACGCCGAGCTGCTGCGGCTGGCCGAGTCCCCCCACCGGGGAGCGCCCAAGCTCACCGTGCTGCTCGCCACCCACGAGCGCTGCGACGTGCTGCTCGAATGCCTCGAGGCCTACTCGCGCCAACTGGTCGCGCCCGGCACGTTCGAGATCATCGTGATCGACGACGGCTCGACCGACGGCACGCGCGAGGTCGGCGAAGAGCTGGTGCTGCCGGTGCCCTTCACCTTCCTCCACAAGGAGGCCGACGGCGCGAGCCGCGCTCGGATCCTCGGGATGCCGCACGCCCGCGGCGAGCTGGTGCTGTTCGTCAACGACGACACGATCCCCTTCCCGGACAACGTGCAGGCCCACCTGCAGGCGCACCGCGAGCTCGAGGGTCAGCGCGCGATGGTCCTCGGCTCGTTCGAGCAGACGCCGGAGCACCTCGAGAACGCGCTGATGCGCCTGTTGGAGCGCAGCCACTTCGTGTTCGATTACGGCCGTTGGGAGCCCGGCCAGGAGCTCGGTGCCGGGGCCTTCTACACCTGCCACATCAGCGTGTCGCGGGCCGCGGTCGAGGAGGCCGGTGGGTTCGACCCCGACTTCAGCCACTACGGCTGTGAGGACACCGACCTGGGCGCGCGCCTGGAGGACCTCGGCTGGACGATCCACTACCGGCCCGAGTGCCGCGCGATCCACCGTCACCTCTTGACCTTCGACGCGCTGCGGCGGCGCCAGCCGCTGGTCGCGCGCGCGCATACGCGGCTCTTTCTCAAGCACCCGCGGCTCCTGTCGGGCCAGGCCTGGTCCGACCAGTCGCCCGCGCGCATGCGCCAGGTCGAGGAGCAGGTGGAGCCCCACATGCCGCTGATCGAGTCGGCCGGACGCATGCTGTCCGGCCTCAACGCCGCTCGCATCGAGGCCGCCGGAGGAACCTGCGCGACGATCGCGCGGGAGCTCGAGGACTGCCTCGACCAGCTCTACCGGCGCGTCAACCGCGTGTGGTGGAACCGCGGCCTGATGGACGGCATGGAGCTGCACGGCCTCACCACGCTCGCCGACACGCTGGCGCGCTGGGAGCCCGAGCTGCCCGAGCTCTCCCGCACCGCCCGCAACGCGGTGTTGGTGCGCGCCGAAGGCTCGCAGTGGCTCGCCCTGGCCGACGCGTGGATGGCGCGCGAGGGCAGCGAGCGCGGCGACGCGGACGGCGCAGCGTTGGTCGTGCTCGCGGACACCGCCGAGCCGGCGCAGCGCGCGCTGGCGTCGGCGGTGCGACGCGCGCGCCGGCTGGGCCACTCGGCGCCGGTCGCGGTCGCCGTCCCCGGAGACGAGCGGGCGCTCGACGAGCTCTTCGCCTCGGCGCGCGCCTGGATTCCCGGCGGAGGTCCATCCGACGAGGCCGACCGCCGTCGCGCCATGGCGGCCGGAGCCGACGAGCTCGCGCTGCGCGCCGAGCTGCCTTCGCTCCCGATGTGGCCACTGGCGACCGAGGCCGCGCTGCGCCTCCTGGCCTGGCCCAGCTGGGACACCCCCGGCGCGCTCGCGGCCTTGGCCCAGGCCGTCGCGCCGCTCGCCGCGCGCGGCGACGTGTGCCTGGTGCTGCGGCACGCCCCCGGCGAGGCCTCGCCGCAGCCCGGGTTGGCGGAACTGGAGGCGGCCCTCGCGCAGCTGGGCGAGACGCGACTCGAGGTGCTGTTAGAGCAGGCCTCGCTCACCGACCCCGACTGGGAGCACCTGGTGTTCGCCGCCGACGCCGTGCTCACGCCCGCGGGCACGGCCGAGCAGCGCGCGCTGCTCCTGCGCCGCGTCGGCCGACCGTACCTGGTCACGGCCGAGGACACCGCGCTCTGGCTCGCCGAGCGCGACGCCTGCTTCACCGCCCGCATCCCCGTCCTTCAGGAGGAGCCCTGCCGTGCGTAACTGCTTCATCCTCGGCACCGGCCGCAGCGGCACGAGCATGGTCGCGGGCGCCCTCGCCCAGACCGGCTACGCCTGCGGCGACGCGCTGCACCCGCCGCGCGCCGCGAACCCCAAGGGCTTCTTCGAGGCGCCCGCGGTCAACGAGCTCAACGAGCGGCTGCTGGCCCCGATGCTGGCCGGCGTCCCCGAGGCGCCGACCGGCGACGGCCAGAGGTGGCTCGGCGTGCCGCCCGCCGGCACGACGCCCGCCCCGTCCGCGGACGACGCCACGCGGATCGCGGCCCTGACCGGCGACGGGCCCTGGTGCTACAAGGACCCGCGCTTCTGCTTCACGCTGCCCGCCTGGCGCACCGCGGCGCCCGACGCCGCCCTGGTCTGCGTCTTCCGGCATCCGGCGTTGACGGCGACCAGCATGGTCGCCGAGTGCGAGAGCGCGGACTACCTGCGCGGCGTGCGCTTCGACCTGGCGCAGGCCTTCGAGCTGTGGACGCGCGCCTACCGCGAGGTGCTCGAGCGGCACTCCGGAACGGGCGACTGGCTCTTCCTTCACTACGACCAGATGCTGACGAGCGAGGGTCGTGCGCGCCTCGCCGACCTGCTCGGGAGCGGCATCGACGGGGCCTTCCCCGACCCGAAGCTGCGGCGCGAGGTGCCCGACGTCGAGGTGCCGGCCGAGGCACAAGAGCTCTACGAGAAGCTGTGCCGCCGCGCCGGCTACGCCGCGCGCGAGGCGCGCCCGCACGACTCCGCGCCGCGCGTCGCGGTGCTGGCGTACCTCGCGCCGGGCGACGAGGTCCACGTCGACCACCTGCGCGCCGACGTCGCCGCCCAGCGCGGCGTCGAGGCCGAGCTCGTGCTGGTCGACGCGACCGAGGGCGCCGCCCTCCCCGCCGGCGCGGGACGGGTCGTGCCGGCCGCCTCGGTCAGCCGCGGCGCGGCCCTGCGCGCGGCGCTGGCCGAGATCGACGCGCCCTTCGTGGCGCTGGCCCAGCCCGGCTGCCGCTCGCTGCCGGCGCGCCTCGCCCACGCGATCCACGAGCTGGAGCGCGGGCACGACCTGGTCACCTGCGACTACGTGCTGACCGACGGGGGCGGGAGCTTCGTCGACCGCTCCAGCCCCGCGGCGATGGGCGACGCGCCCGGGCCGTTCTTCGCGGCGGGCGTCGTCGCGCGGCGCGCGGCGCTCGAGGCGCTCTCGCCGCTGGCCTTCTACCCGGTCGAGCTCGACCTGGTGCGCCGCCTCCACGACGCCGGGCGCGCCGGCCACGTGCTCGAGCCGGGCTTCACGGTCGAGCGCGCGCGCTACCTCGCGGCCTGGGAAGACGCACGCCACGACGCGGCGCTCGTGACCTGGCAGGACCGGCCGTTCGCCGGCGAGCGGCCCGAGCTCACGGTCTCGCTGTGCTCGTTCAACCGGCGCACGGTGCTGCGCGAGTGCCTGGAGAGCCTCTGCCGGCAGCAGCTCGCGCCGGGCACCTTCGAGGTCGTGCTGGTCGACGACGGCTCGTCCGACGGCACCGCCGAGATGCTCGCCGACCTGGACTACCCGGTCCCGGTGCGGCACCTCCGCCGCCCGAACGGCGGGCTGTCGGCGGCGCGGAACACCGGGCTGGCGGTCGCGCGCGGCGAGCTGGTGCTGTTCATCAACGACGACACGATCGCGTTCCCCGACCTGGTCGAGCGCCACCTCGCCGCGCATCGTCTCGCGCGCGCCGGGCGGCGCAAGGTGGCGGTGCTGGGCTCGTTCGAGCAGCCCCAGCGCGAGCTCGGAGGCGCGCTGCTGCGCTACCTCGAGGGCTCCAACGAGGTCTTCGGCTACGCCGACATGGTGCCGGGCAAGCTGCAGGACGCCTTCGCGTTCTACACCTGCAACGTCAGCGTCCCGCTCGCCGACGTGCGCCGCGTCGGCGGCTACGACGAGTCGTTCCGTCACTACGGGTGCGAGGACACCGACCTGGCGCTGCGCCTGGAGGCGCTCGGCTACTCGGTGGTCTACGACCCGCGCGCGCGGGCGCTACACCGCCACGCGATGGACTTCGACTACGTGTGCAGGCGCGCCAAGACCGTCGCGCGGGCCTACGTGCGGCTGATGCGCAAGCACCCCCAGGCGCTCTCGCGCTGGAACAACGAGGCGCTGACGCAGGAGTACTGCTTCGCGCAGTCACGGAAACTCGGTGAGCGGCGCGCGGCGCTCGAAGCGGCCGCGGACGAGCTCGCGCGCGTCGACGTCGGCGCGCTGGAGGCGCTCGACGGCGACTTCAAGCGCGCGGCGGGCTCGGTGCTCGCCGGGCTGGCGGAGCTCTTCGCCGAGCTCAACCCGGTCTGGTGGCAGGAGGGCTTCTACGAGGGCATGAAGGAGCACGGGCTGCGCTCGATGTCCGAGCTCCTCGCCGGCGACGCGGCGCCCTGGCCGGTCGAGTCCCGCGCCCCGCTCTGCCTCTTCGCCGCGCCGCGCTGGGACGATCCGAGCTCGCTGGACGAGCTGATGCGCCGCATCGGCCCGATCGCGGGCGACCCCGCGGTGTGCGTCCTGCTCCGCTACGACCCGCGCACGGACGCGCCGCGCGACCAGACCCTGGCGGCGCTCGAGCGCGCCTACTACGCGCACATTCCGGACGGCGTCGACGTCGAGGTCGTGCTCGAAGAGGCGCCGCTCACGACCGCCGACCTGCGCCGCATCGGCCGCACCGTCGGCGGCTTCCTGCCCCTCGGGGGCGAGCCGGACGAGCTGCTGGACGCGCTCTCTACCGAGCGCCTGTCCACCGACGAGGACGTACGCGCCTGGCGCGCGCGCTTCGGCGACCTCGACGAGCGACGCGAGGCGCCGGCGCCCGCCAGGCGGTCCGCGCCCGAGCTGTCGGTGATCGTGCCGACGCGCGAGCGTCCACGCGAGCTGGCCCAGCTGCTGGCGCGCCTCGCCGCTCAAGACCTGGAGCCCGCGCGCTTCGAGGTGATCGTCGTCGACGACGGTTCGCGCAAGCCCGCCGCGGCCGGGATCGACGCGCAGGCCTACCCCTATCGCCTGAAGGTCCTGCGGCGCGAGGCCGCCGGACCGTCGGCGGCGCGCAACGCGGCGCTCGCGGTCGCGGCGGGCGAGTACGTGCTGTTCTTCAACGACGACGCGGTCCCCGCCGAGGACGCGTTGCGACGCCACCTCGCGGGGCACCGCTGCTCGGCCGCGCCGACGGCTGTGCTCGGCACGTTCACGCTCCTGCCGCGGCATCGGCGCGACTCGCTGGCGGAGTACGTCGAGACGTCGACCACGCTGTTCGCACAGCCCGAGATGCGGCCCGGCGTGCGCTACCACGGGCTCGCGTTCTGCACCGGCAACGTGTCGCTCCCGGCCGCGGCCGTACGCGCCGTCGGCGGCTTCGACACCTCGCTGCCCTACGCCGGGGGCGAGGATTCCGAGCTGGGTCTGCGGCTCGAGCGCGAGCTCGGTATGCGCGTCATCTTCGACCCCACCGTGCGCTGCGGGCATGACCACGCCCTCGACGTGTACGCGCTCGCCAAGCGCAAGCGCGCCGTCGGCTGGGCGGCGTACCGCGTGCAGGAGAAGCACGGCGACCTCGGGCTCCTGCCGGCACAGAGGTGGCCGCTTCCCGACGAGGGCTGGGAGGAGCTGGAGCGCACGCTCACGGCAACCGCCGAGCAGCGCGAGCGAGCCCTGGCTTCGATCGCCGCGCTGTGCGCGCGCGAGGTCGAGAGCGGCACGGGGCCCGCGGGCCTCGCGAGCGTGCGCGAGCTGCTGCCGCGGATCGAGCAGGCCGAGCTCCTGTTCGGCGCGCTGCTGGCGCACCACGGGCTGCTCCCCGAGGACGAGCTCCATCACGCCGGCGGACCGGCAAGGACGCGGGCAGCATGAGCACACGCAGGACACTGCTCATCACCGGCTCCAGCGGGCTGGTCGGCTCCGAAGCGGTTCGGCACTTCGCCGGACTGGGCTGGCGCGTCGTCGGCCTGGACAACAACTCGCGCCGCGACTTCTTCGGCCCCGGAGGCGACACCGACCCCAACCTCGCGGCCCTGCGGCGCGACGTTCCGGACTTCCGGCACGTCGAGCTCGACGTGCGCGACCAGCCCGGCATCCGCCGGTTGGTCGAGCGCACCGCTCCGGACGCGGTCGTGCACAGCGCCGCGCAGCCCTCCCACGACCTGGCCCGCGACCGCGCGCACGACGACTTCGCGACCAACGCGGTCGGGACGCTCAACCTGCTCGAGGCCGCGCGCAGCGCGTGCCCCGAGGCGCCCTTCGCCTTCCTCAGCACGAACAAGGTCTACGGCGACGCCCCGAACCGGCTGCCGCGCATCGAGACCGAGACGCGCTTCGACTTCGCGCGTCAGGAGGACCGCGCCGGGATCTCCGAGGACTTCTCGATCGACCGCTCCATGCACAGCCTGTTCGGCGTGTCCAAGACGTCGGCCGACCTCCTGGTGCAGGAGTACGGACGCTATTTCGGGCTCCCGACGGTCTGCCTGCGCGCCGGCTGCATCACCGGCCCCAACCACGCCGGCGTCGAGCTGCACGGCTTCCTGTCGTGGCTCGTGCGGTGCGCCGTCGCGGGCGACAAGTACACGATCTTCGGGCACCTCGGCAAGCAGGTGCGCGACCAGATCCACGCGTACGACGTGTGCACCGCGATCGAGCACTGGGTCGCGGCTCCGGGCTCGGGCGACGTCTACAACCTGGGCGGCGGCCGCGGGAGCAACGCGTCGGTGCTCGAGTGCGTCGCGCTGCTCGAGGAGCTGCTCGACCGCCCGGTCTCGGTGCGCTACGACCCGCGCTCGCGCGTCGGCGACCACATCTGCTACATCACCGACCTGCGGCGCTTCCGCGCGGCCCACCCCGACTGGAGCCTGAGCCGTACGCTGCCCGAGCTGATCGAGGAGCTGGTGCACGCGGAGCACGCCGCCCCGGTCAAGGCGCTGGCCGTATGACGGTCCTGCGCACGGCGTTCCTTCACTTCTGGCCCGGCTTCGAGCCCGAGAACTTCCTCGCGCGCTTCCCGCTGCCGTCGGAGCGCGTGCGCCTGGTCCCCACCGCCGACGTGCGCGGCGCGGACCTGGTGGTCTTCTCGTGCTTCCCCGGCGGACACAGGAACGCGTGTACTCCGGACCCCGCCGTTACGCACGGCGCGACGGGCGTGCGGCTCTTCTACACCGCCGAGAACATCGCGCCCGACCTGGCGACCTGCGACTTCGCGATGAGCTTCCGCCGCGACGCCGACGGCGAACGGCACCTGCGCGTGCCCAACTACGTCGGCACGCAGAACCTCTTCGGCTTCGGCCCCGAGGCTCTGCTGCGCCGCGCCGGCGACCCGGCCGAGATCCGGCGCTCGAAGACGCGCTTCTGCACCTACGTGCAGGGCAACTCGGTGCGGCTGCGCGAGGAGTTCGTGCGCCGCCTGTCGCGCCACCGCCGGGTCGACTGCGCGGGGCCTTCGCTGAACAACACCGGCTTCGTCGCCGACCGCAGGCGCAAGTACGAGCTCTACCGCGAGTCGAAGTTCGCGGTCACCTTCGAGAACGAAGCGGCCCCCGGCTACACCAGCGAGAAGCTGCCCGACGCGCTGCTGATGCGCTGCGTCCCGATCTACTGGGGCGACCCGACGGTCGAGCTCGACTTCCAGCCCGGCTGCTTCCTCAACCTGAAGGACTTTCCCACCGTCGAGGCGCTGGTCGCCCGCGTCGCCGAGCTGGACCGCGACGACGCCGCCTACGAGGCGATGCTGGCGGCCCCCTGCTACCCCGAAGGCCGCCTGCCGGCGCACGCCGACCCGGCCCGGCTGCTGGCCTTCTTCGAGCGCGTCGCGAGCGCCGCCGGGCGTGCCGGGGCCCGGCGCGCCTCCTAAAGGACTCGAAAAGGCCGCCGATGTGACAATCACGAGGACTCCCGGACGGCCGCATCGGGGGTAGCATGAAGGGTCGGACCCACCGGTCCGCTCTCGTCATGATGATGATGCAAGGTCAGTGGCAGGAGCGCATGTCGCTCATGGAAGGCATCCAGGCCTCCTTCGGGTCGCCCAGCTTCTGGTTCAAGGTGCTGGTGCTCGTGGTGCTCTGGCCCTTCTGGCTGCCGGTCGTGAAGGCGGTCTACCGCGAGCTGCAGGACGCGCTCCGGGGCGAGGGCGGGATCTTCGCCAAGGACTACACCAAGCGCGATCTGAAGCGGCTGGAAGAGCGCTTCGGCATCTACGAGGGTCCGCTGCACAGCATCCCCAAGGAGCCCCGTCACGGTCGCGGCCGGGGGCGCGGGATGAGCGGCGGCCAGGGCCGCAGCGCGGGAGCGAGCCGCGGCGGCGCGGGCGCCGGTCGCGCGAAGGGCGGCGGAGCACGGAGCGACCGCGCGCAGGGCGGCTCGCGCGGCGGGCGCACCACCCGCGTCAGCTCGGGCCAGCGGCGCGGCTTCTAGCCCAAAGCCTCACAGCTCGGGGTGTTCCTTGAGCGGGGCCTTGTTGCTACCGTCTCGCGGTGCCCGTCCCTACGCCCTTCCACCCGCGCACGTCCACCCTTTCGAAGAGCCTGCTCTACAAGGAATGGGCCGGCTACTTCGCGGTCTGCAGCTACGAGACCTGCCACGAGCGCGAGTACTACGCGTTCCGCCATTCGGCGGGGCTGCTCGACGTCACGCCGCTCTACAAGTATGAGGTCCGCGGCCCGGACGCGAGCCGGCTGCTGTCGCGCATCTGCGTGCGCGGCTTCATCAAGCAGAAGGTCGGCGCGGTCGCGTACGTCTGCTGGTGCGACTCCGACGGCCACGTGCTCGACGACGGCACGGTCACGCGGCTCGACGATCAGCACTACCGCATGACCTCGGCCGACCCGGCCCTGCGCTGGCTCCGCAAGCACTCGCGCGGGCTCGACGTCGAGCTAGAGGACGTCAGCGCCAAGGTCGCCGCCCTCGCGCTGCAGGGGCCGCGGGCGCGTGAGGTCCTGCGCCCGCTGGTCGGCGCGGAGCTGGACGAGCTCGGCTTCTTCCGCGTGCTCCGAACCCGCTTCGACGGGCATGAGCTGACCGTGACCCGCACCGGCTACACCGGCGACCTGGGCTACGAGCTGTGGATCGAGAACGCCGGCGCGCTCGCGCTCTGGGACGCGCTGATGGAGGCCGGTGCTCCCCACGGCCTGCTGCCGGTCGGGCTCGACGCGCTCGACGTCACGCGTATCGAAGCCGGCTTCCTGCTGAAGGACGTCGACTACTTCTCCGCCAAGGCGGCGCTGATCCCCCAGCACAAGTCGACGCCCTTCGAGCTGGGCTTCGACTGGATGGTCAAGCTCGACCGCGACCCCTTCGTCGGCCAGGCCGCGCTGCGGCGCGCGGCCGAGCGCGGGCCGCAGCGCAAGCTGATCGGCTTCGAGGTCGACTGGGATCGCCTCGAGGAGCTCTTCGACGAGCACGGCCTGCCGCCCGAGGTGCCCGCGGGCGCCTCGCGCGCCGGCACGCCGATCTACCACCCCGGCACCTCGCGCTTCATCGGCCAGGCGACCAGCCGCGCCTGGTCGCCGGTGTGCAAGGCCTTCGTCGGGCTCGCGACGGTCGAGGCCGAGTACGCGGAGGTCGGTACCGAGCTCGACCTCGAGGTCACCGTCGAGTACCGCCGCACCCCCTGCCGGGCGCGCGTCGTCGCGCGCCCCTTCTTCGACCCCGACCGCAAGAAGGGCTAGCAAGCCGCATGCAAACCTGGGACGCGATCGTCGTCGGCGGCGGGCACAACGGCCTCGCCTGCGCCGCCTACCTGGCCAAGGCGGGCAAGAAGGTGCTCGTGCTCGAGCGCCGCCACGTGCTCGGCGGAGCCGCGGTCTCCGAGGAGGTCTTCCCGGGCTTCACCTATTCGGTGTGCTCGTACGTCGTCAGCCTCCTGCGCCCGTGGATCATCCGCGACCTCGAGCTGGCGCGCTTCGGGCTCCAGCTGATCCCGCTAGAGTCCTCGTTCTCGCCGAGCCGGGAGGGCACGGGGCTGTGTCGCTGGGCCGACGCGGCGCGCACGCGCGACGAGATCTCGCGCTTCAGCCGCAACGACGCCGAGCTCTACCCCGAGTTCGGGCTGGCGATGATGCAGATGGCGCGCTTCGCGAAGCCCGTCATCGACGCCCCCGCCCCCGACCCGTCGTCGTTCTCGCCGCGCGACCTGATCCAGCTGCTGCGCCTGGGCAACCACTTCCAGGACACCGACCCGGACGGGCTGGCGCTGCGGCTCAAGCTGATGACGATGTCGTCGGCGGACCTGCTCGACGAGTGGTTCGAGTCCGACGTGCTCAAGGCGCCGATGTCGGTCTCGGGCATCATCGGCACGATGCTCGGCGTGCGCTCGCCGGGCACGGCCTACGTGATGCTGCACCACTACATGGGCGAGATCGACGGCGCGTTCCGCTCGTGGGGCTTCGCCCGCGGCGGCACCGGCGCGGTCTCGTGCGCCATCGCCGACGCCGCGCGCCACTTCGGCGCCACGATCCGGACCGAGGCGCCGGTCGACAAGATCCTCGTCAGCGGCGGCCAGGCGACCGGGGTCGTGCTGAAGGACGGCGAGGAGCTGCGCGCGCGTGAGGTCGTGTCCGGCTGCGACCCGCGGCTGACGTTCCTCGGCTTCGTCGGCCGCGATCACCTGCCCGACGACTTCGTGCAGCAGGTTGAGCGCTTCCGCTACCGCGGCAGCTCGGGCAAGGTCAACCTGGCGCTGGATCGGCTGCCGAGCTTCCCGGGCCGCGAGGGCTTCGAGCACCTGCGCGGCGACCTGGCGGTCGCGCCGGGCGTCGACTATCTGGAGTCGGCCTACGACGACGCCAAGGAGGGCCGCTTCTCCAAGCATCCCTACATCAACATCGTCTTCCCCTCCACCTGCGACCCGAGCGTCGCGCCGCCCGGCAAGCACGTGATGTCGTGCTTCGTGCAATACGCGCCGTACGAGCTGGCCGAGGAGCTGGGCGGCCCCGCCGGCTGGCCCGACCAGCGCGAGGCCTTCGGCGACGCGGTGTGCGACACCGTCGAGGAGCTGGCGCCGGGCTTCAAGGACTCGATCCTGCACCGCCAGGTGCTGACGCCCTGGGACCTAGAGCAGGAGTTCGGCCTGACCGAGGGCAACATCTTCCACGGCGAGCTGTCGCTGGAGCAGCTCGCGTTCCTGCGCCCCGCGGCGGGCTGGTCGCGGTACCGCACGCCGGTCAAGAAGCTCTGGCTGGCGGGCTCCGGCGCGCATCCCGGCGGAGGCATCATGGGCGCCCCCGGCGCGCTCTGCGCCAAGGCCATGCTCGGAGGAGCGCGCTGATGGCCGACGTCTGCATCCTGGGCGGAGGCGTGAACGGTCTGGCGGCCGCGGCCACGCTGGCGAAGGCGGGGCGGCGCGTGACGCTGCTCGAGGCACGCGGCGCGCTAGGCGGGCTGGCCGCGGGCGAGGAGCTCGCGCCCGGGCTCTCCACCTTCGGCGACCGCCTCGACGCGGCGCCGCCGGTCGGCCTCTTGGACGAGCTCGAGCTGGAGCGACACGGGCTGCGCTGGCGCGACGACGTGCCGCCGCTCCTGGTCGCGGACGGCGAGGCGGATGGCCTCTTGGTGCACGCCGAGCCCGGGCCGATGTGGGAGCAGCTCCCCGCCGCCGAGGCGCAGCGCTACGCCGACTGGCGCTCGGCGCTCGCGCGCTGGACGTCGCCGGTGCGGGCGCTCCTGACCGAGCGCCCGCCGGACCTGAAGACGCGCGCGCCCGGGGAGCTCTTCGCGCTGGCGAAGCACGCCCTGTCGCTGCGCCGGCTCGGGGACCGCGACATGCACGAGCTGATGCGCGTCGCGCCGATGGCCGTGCACGACTGGGCGCACGAGATCTTCACCGACGCGCGCCTGCGCGCCGCGATCGCGCCGCGCGCGCTCGCGGGCACGACGGCGGGGCCGCGCTCGCCCGGGACCTGCGCGTCGCTGCTGCTGGACGAGGCGCTCCGCGGGCGTGAGCCCTTCGGCGGAGGTCCGGCGCTCGTCGCCGCGCTGACCGCCTGCGCGCGCGAGCGCGGCGCCGAGCTGCGCACCGACGCGCGCGCCGAGGAGATCCTGCTCGACGCGGACGGCGTCCGCGGTGTCCGCGTCGCGGGCGGCGAGACGGTCGAGGCGCGCACCGTGCTCTCCACCGCCGACTTCGCGACCACGATGCTGGCGCTCGTCGACCCGGCGCAGCTGCCCGACCGCATGGAGACCGCCGCGCGGGTCTGGAAGCGCCGCGCGACCACCGCCGTCGTGCACATCGCCCTCGAGGCGGCGCCCGAGCTGCCGGCCGCCGGCGGCCGGCCCGTCGAGCGCGTCTCGTCGGCGACCGACCTGCGCGCGATGGAGCGCGCGGCCGACGGCCCCAAGCACGGGCGCCTGGCGGAGAACTCCTGGTCGGAGCTGCGCATCCACCGCCCCGCCGAGGGTTCCGGCGCCGTCGTGACGATGCACGTGCACGGCGTGCCCTACGCGCTGCCCGAGGGCGGACGCGAGACCGTGGAGGAACGCGCGCTGGCGCAGCTCGAGCGGCTCAGCCCCGGCTCGCGCGGACGGGTGGCCGCCACGCGGACGAAGACGCCGGCCGATCTCGAGCGCGAGCACGGGCTGGCCGGCGGACACCTGTTCCACGGCGAGCACATCCTGGACCAGCTGTGGCTGCAGCGGCCGGCGCTCTCGTGCTCGCGCTACGCCACGCCGATTTCGGGCCTGTACCTGGGCGGGGGCAGCGTGCACCCCGGCGGCGCCCTCCCCGGCGGCGCGGGGATCCTGGCGGCGCGGGCGCTGGTCTCGGGCTGACGGCGACGCGCCGGGCCCGGGCGCCCGGGAATCGGGTTTTGGTTTCGCCCCGCGCTCACGCGGGGCCGAAACACCGGGGATGGACCGTCTGCTGCTCCTGTCGGTCGTCGCCGTGACGTGGCCCTGGTGGGGCCCCGTGCTGCGCGAGATCGTGGCCGAGATCCGCGCCGTCGCCGAGAGCGACGGCGAGGAGACGCTCCACAGCCGGCGGGCGCGCCTGCAGGGGCCGACGCGCGTCCGCGCGCAGAGCTCCTATCTCGCCGGCATGAAGGGGGAACCCGAGGACGGCCCGACCTGGAGCACGTCGATCCCGCGCGAGCGGAAGCGGCGCACCCGCCGCGACCGCACGGCGGAGGGAAGGGGTTTCCGGGACTGAGCCCCGGCGGCTCTTAGCCTGGAGGATACCCCGGCCGGCCTCCCGGTCCGGTACGCTGTTGGGGAGTCGCTCCACCCACGGAAGCTCCCCATGATCTCGCCCCATCGCGCGCTCGTACCGCTCGTATTCACGCTCATTGCCCCGTCCGTGTGGGGCGCCCCCACCCAGGACTTCGTCGAGAACGCCCTCCCGGTGGGCCTCGACCACCGCTTCCTGTCCGGTCTCGACCGCGTCGGAGGGCTGCCATCGCTCCACGACTGGGTGCAGATCGGGATCGGCGCCGGCGACCTGGACGGCGACGGCGACCTCGACCTGCTCGCGGCGGGCCGGTTGGCCCCCAACCACCTGTTCCTAAACGGCGGCGCGGGCTTTACCAAGGTGGGCGCCGAAGCCGGCATCCAGAGCCCCGAGCTCGACACCTGCGTCGGGCTCGGCGACTGGGACGCGGACGGCGACCTCGATGTGTGCTTCGGCACCTACGAGCACGGCGAGGGCCCGCTGGCCGGCGACGGGCGCCTGCTGCGCAACGACGGCACGGCGGTGTTCGAAGACGTGACCTCGCTCGCCGGGCGCGTCGGCAACGGGCACACGCTCGCGGCCAAGTTCTTCGACCTCGACCAGGACGGCTGGCTCGACCTCTACCTGTCCGAGTTCGACGCGACGCCCAACCAGCTATACCGCAACCGCGGTGGCCGCGGCTTCGTCGAGATGGCGGCGGAGCTCGGCGCCGACGTCGGCGGCTCGACGCACCTCACCGGCATCGCCGACGTCGACGGCGACGGCTGGTTCGACCTCTCGATCGGCAACGACTGGCCGGTCAGCTACTCCGCGGGCTTCCTGGACGTGCAGGGCGAGAAGATCCTGCACGGCCGGCCGGACGGCGCGTACATCGACCTGACCGGCGGCTCGGGCCACGACGGCAACTGGGAGACGATGGGCATCGCCTGGGGCGACATCGACTACGACGGCGACGCCGACAACTTCCGCACCGAGGTCGGCAACCAGGTGCTGCTGATCAACTGGGGCTTCCCGCAGGGCTTCCCGTGGCAGAACCTCGCGTTCTTCTACGGCGTCGAGGCCGAGACGATGACGACGCTGGCGCAGCCCGGCAAGCTCGGCGACACGGTCGGCTGGGGTGCGGTGCTGACCGACCTCGACTTCGACCCGTGGCTCGACCTGTTCTTCGTCTGCGGCCATGTGTGCCCGCTGGGCATCCGCAATCAGCACAACTTCTACTTCCAGGGCGATGGCCCGGGCGCCGGCTTCTCGTTTACCGAGCGCACCCAGGACGTCGGCCTGTACGACGAGTTCGACGACCGCGCGCTGGTCGCCTCCGACGTCGACGCCGACGGCGACGTCGACCTCTTGATCGGCTCCCCCGGCGGCGGCATTCGCTACTTCGAGAACCGCGTCGATCCGGCCGGGCAGGGCTGGCTGTCGGTGCTGCCGATCACGACCACCTCCGGCCCCGGCGGCGCGGGCACGCGGGTGAAGTGGGTCGACTCGCTGGGCTACCCGCACACGCGCTGGGTCGGCAGCGACGCCGAGACCGCTTCGATGCGCGAGCCGCGCGCCCACTTCGGCCTGGGCACCGAGCCCTTCGTCGACGTCGAAGTGGCGTTCCCGTCGGGGCTCACCCTGAGCATCCCGGGCACCCCGCCGAACACGGCGCTGGTGGTGGAGGAGCCGCTGCTCTACCGGCTCTCCAGCCCGGTCCTGGGCGGCGCGCCCGCGGGCGGTACGGGAGGCCCAGGCCCGAGCCTCGGCGCCGGCCCCACCGCGGCCGGGTCCGCGGCGGCGGCGCCCCTCGCCGTCGGACGACGCGGACGCGTCGTGGTGCAGGCCTTCGCGCACGACGCGGCGGGCACGCCGCTCGGCGCGGGCGCCAACGTCTCGATCGAGGCGCCGGGCCTCGCGCCCGTCGGCCCGGTGCAGCACGTCGGCGGCAACGAGTTCCGCCGCGCCTTCGCGGCCGGCACGCCCGGCATCTACCGCGTGCAGCTCGCCTTCGACGGCTTCCAGGTGCGCACGCGCCCCAGCGTCCACGTGCGCGGGGACATCACGCTGGAGACCACCACGCGGCTGTTCCCCGAAGCCGTTCGCGCCGGGAGCTCGGACACCTTCCGGGTCGAGGTCGTGCCGCGCGACGCGCGCGGCGTGCCGCTCGGCGCCGGGCGAACGGTGTCGGCACGCGTCGCCGGAACCGCGGAGCTCGCCGACGCCGCGGACCTGGGCGACGGGCGCTACTCGGCTCTGCTCGACGCGCCGCTGACCGCCGACTTCCACGACATCGACGTGGTGGTCGACGGCGCGCTGCTCGCCGGCGCCGCGACGCTCGAGGCCGGGGGGCCGCCGAACGGCCCGCACAGCCTGCTCTACTTCGAGGAGCCGGACCCGCTGCTGGCCCTCAACCCGACGATCATGAAGGTCCTGGCGACGCCGCGCGACCAGCTCAACCGGCGCCTCGGCCCCGCGGTCGACCTGCAGGTGACGGTCGACGAGATGGCCGGCACGCCGGACGTCCTGGTGCGGACCGACCTCGGCCCGAACGCCAAGAACGACGGAGCCTTCTGGTTCTTGCTCGAGAAGACCGGCGGCCACACCGCCAAGGGCACGTTCACGATCACGGCGGACGGCGTCCTCTTGGGCGTGACGCCGTACCAGTTCTAGCGCGTCCGATCGGGCGGAGGCGTGCGAGCGCCTCCGTCCGCCTCACGCGGACGCGTCGATGCGCCGGCGGACAAACGCCCCCACCCGCTCGATCTCGCGCTCGAACTCCTCGGTGGCGTCGGCATCGAACTCGATGCCGTAGTGGATCTCGCGCCCCGCCGGGCGCCGGTAGCAGACGTTGCCGACCAGGCGGCTGCCCTCGGGCTCGCCGGGGAGCGTGAGCTCGACCTCGACCGCCCAGGCGTCGGCTAGGTGGCCCTCCTGGGCCAGGGGCACCAGGATCGAGAGGCCGGTCCACGAGAGGTCGTGCAGCTTGACCTTCACGCCGCGCTCCTCGCCGATCCTGCGGGCGATCACGACGACCGGCGCCTCGTCGGCGCCGCTGACGCGCAGGTTGTTGCGGCGGGTCTCGATCGGGCGCAGCGGCACGCCGCGTCCCTCGCCGCCCAGGAGCAGGATCACGCGCACGTCCCCGCCGTAGTCCTCGAGGTGGATCACGCGGCCGACCGCGCGCAGCGGCTTGCTCACCGCGCCGCCGGTCAGCACCACCTGCGTGGTGTCGCCAATCTCGACCTCGGGACGGCGGTCGGGGTCGAAGTCGAGCACGAGGCAGGTGCGCTGCCCGGCCACGCGCGTGGCGTAGAAACGGCCGAAGAACGCCCCGTCGCGGGACGTGTGCAGCGCGACCTGCAGACCGGGTCCAAAGGGGTTCTTCACGCGGGCGTTGGGAGGAGGCCTAGAGCCGTTTCGGCTCCGGCCACGACCTTAAGTCGACCGCGCGGCGAGATCGCTTTAACACACCGGTCGACGCGCCGGCGGGCGCGGGCCGGCCCCACGTCGCAATCGGTCTCCGGCCTGGCTAGCATGGGCCTCCCGCCGCGGCAGCAGCCGTGCCGCCCCCAGCCCCCCGCGCCGCCCGTGTCCCACGACTCCGCAGAGATCACCCGCCTCCTCGGGCGGGTCACCGATGGCGACCGCCAGGCCGCCGACGAGCTGCTCCCGCTGCTCTACTCCGCGCTCCACCAGATGGCGCGCGGCGAGATGCGCCGGCAGCGGCCGGACCACACCCTCGGCGCCACGGCGCTCGTGCACGAGGCCTACCTGAAGCTTTTTCAGGGTCAGGGCGGCGACTTCCGCGACCGCGACCACTTCCTGGCGCTGGCCTCCCGCGCGATGCGCCAGGTGCTGGTCGACCACGCCCGCACGCGCAACCGCGAAAAGCGCCGGCCGCCCGGCAAATGCGTTCCGCTGGACGACCTCGTCGAGAGCTACGAGACGAGCGCCGAGGATCTCGTGAGCCTCGACGATGCGCTCCGCAAGCTGGCTTCGGTCGACCCGCAGATGGTCAAGGTGGTCGAGCTGCGCTTCTTCGGCGGCCTGCCGGTGAAGGACGTGGCGCGCATCCTCGGCCTGTCGGTACGCACCGTCGAGCGCGAGTGGCAAGCGGCGCGTGGCTGGCTCAAGAAGACCCTCGGCGAGGCGGACTGAGCCTCGCCGCGGGCGTCCCCGCACTTCCCAACCTCCGACGGCCTTCCGCGATCCGCACCCGCGACTGCCCCCCCAACGATCGGCTCGCCATGACTCGACTGTACGCCCTGCTCCTCGCCGCACTCGCGCTCATCGGGTCCGCCCGCACGGCTGCCGCGAGCGATCCTCCGCGCACCACGCGCGCGGTGTCGGTGGACTTCCGCATCGACGTCCCGGACTGGCGCCTAAGCCTCCAGAACGAGGGCTTCGGCGCGCTCAACGCCCTGGAGCGCGAGCTCGCCGCCGACGCCGCGCGCCGGCTCGGCGAGCACTTCCCCTTCCTGCGCTTCGGCGTCGAGCCGGCCGAGACCGTCCTGACGCTCACGCTGACCGAGCCGACCTCCGACGCGCGCCGCGCCGGTTGGGCCGGACCGTCGCGGCTGGTCGACACCACGCTGGTGTTCACGCTGCGCGCGCCCGACCTGATCTCGACGCGCACGCGCTACACCGCGCTCTTCCGCCCCGCCGAGCGGCGCCGCGCGCCGGCCACGGGTGCGGTCCTGCGCGTGGAGGTGCGGCGCGTCCTGGAGCGGCTCTTCGACACCCGCGAGGCCGGCTTCGCGGGGGCGCTGCTCTCCTCCGTCCCGCTCGGCCCGGGCCCCGGGCGCGCCCCGGCCAACGCCTTTTTCGTGCTGCCGGCGGAGCGCAGCACCGCCGCGCTGCCGTGGAAGGCGTCCGAGCTAGGCGCCGGACCCGGAACCCGTTTCCGGGTCGAGGTCGAGAGCCCCACCAGCCGGCTGGGAACGCGGCCGCTGGAGTATGCGCTCACTTCGCTCCACTCCTCCGACCACCCCGCCCGTGTGGGGGTAGGTTTCGAAGGTGGCCTCCTAGCCCAGGAGGAGCCGCTCGCTCCCGGCACCGCCGACGGCCCTCCGCGGCTGCGCGACGCGCCCGGCGAGCGCTACGAAGATGGGCTCCTAGTGCGCTACTCCAACGTCACGATCGCCGCCTGGCGGCGCGACCGGATCTCGGGTCCGGTTACCGCTCTCCGACCCTGATGGCAGCTCTCCCCGGTCCTAAAAGGGTGCGCGTCCTTGGCGCGCTCCTCTTCTCTCTTGCGTTCCTCGCCTTCCTCCCCGCGTCCCAGGACACCGAAGCCTCGGGTGAGCTGGAGCGAGCCGATCGGCTCGCGGAGCTCGCACGCGACCTCGTCGAGCGCGGCGAGGGCTACCAGGCCCTCGCGCTCGTGCAGTCCGAGCTGGCCGAGCTCGAGGGCGCGAAGGCGCGCTCCTACGCGCTGTTCACGCTCGGCTGGCTCGAGCACCAGCTCGCCGGCCAGGACGCCGCCGAACGGGTGCCGCACCTGGAGCGCTCCGCCGGGCACTACCGCGAGGGTCTCGCGCTCGCCCCGACCCAGACCGCGGCCCAGGCCAACCTGGCGCTCGTCGAGGGCGACCTCGCCGCCGAGCGCGAGGACCTGACGGGCGCGATCCAGTCGTGGTGGCGCGCGCTCGACGTCCACCTCGAGGACGACACCGCCGGGCGCCGCATCCTGGCCTCGCTCGAGGGCGACGCCGACGCCCTGGCCGAGGAGGCGCAGGCCTTCGAGGTCCGCGGCCGGCCCGCGCTGGCGCGCGACGCCTGGGAGCGGGCCCTCGCCGCCGCGTCCGAGGACGAGGCGGCCGAGCCGCTCCTGCGCTGGCTGCTGCTCGAGACCGAGCTCGACGCCTTTGGACCCGAGAGCGTCGAGCGCCTCGACGCGAGCTGCGCCGCGGTCGACGAGCTGCGCGAGCTGGTCATCGACCCCGATCAAGCCCCGATTCCGTCGTGGGCGACCTCGCCGCTCGAGCACCACGCGATCGCCAGCGCGCTCCGCGCCCTCGGCACCCGCCGCAGCTTCGCCGGCGACGGCGCGGGCGCGCTCGACCTCTACACCCGCGCGGTCGAGATCGCGCCCGACCCGCCGGTGATGGGCCGCCCCCCGGTACGGCTGCACGCGATGCTCGACATGGCGACGCGCCTGCACGCGCACACCCAGCTCGACCCCAGCGGGCAGCTCTTGTCCGAGCTCAAGACCGGCCTGCTCGACGCCAGCTCGGGCTCGCTCATCGGCGACCTCGAAGGGCGCCAGCGCTACTACGCCGTCGTCGGCCAGATCCTCGCCGAGCGCGACCAGTGGACGACCCCCGCGCCGAACAACGCCGCGCACCTCCTGCGCCTGGCGATCGCGCTGCAGGAGGAGATCGACGGCACGACGCTGCAGGACACCCACCCGCTGCCGCACCTGTCCGAGCTGCTCGCGGGCGGCCTGCTGCGCTCGTCCGATCCGATGGGCTCGATGGAGGCCTACATGGACGCCTCCCACGGCTACATGGACCAGGAGGCCTGGGATCCGGCCGAGCGTGCCCTGCGCTCCGCCAAGGGCCTGGCTGCATCGCTCGGCGGCAGCGAGCGCATGAACGCGCTCGAGACGCGCTTCCGCGAGGCCACCGGACGCACCGTGATCGAGCTCGACCGCCCCATCGAGGCCTCCGCGCCGCTGCTCCAGCAGGAGCCGACGCCCGCGGCCCCCAACGGCTCCGAGCCGACGCAGGACCCGCTCCCCGTGGCGGCGAGGCCGTCCGAGGGCAGCACCGACGGCCTCCTGCTGCGCCTCTTCACCTTCGACGGCGACCGCATCGCCGGGCCGGTGACCGTCTCCTCGTGGGGCGACTCGGCCTGGTACGCGGGCGGCGGCTTCGGCCCGGTCTGGCTGCGCAACTCCGAGGGCGATGTGGAGGGCGACCTCTCGGCCTTCGGCGTCGGCGCCGACCTCGACCGCAACCACACCGGCTTCAAGGTCTACGGCGGCTACCGCTTCGAATGGCCGCTGGCCTTCGAGCTCGGCTACACCGACCTGGGCCAGATCGACTCCCAGGTCGGCCCCGAGCCGCCCGGCGGCGGCGCGGCCCTGCTTGACGCCATCGGCGACCGCCACCCGGCCACCGGCCGCGGCCCGACCGCGGCGCTGCGCCTCCTGCTCTTCGGCACCGACTCCTTCGCCGCGTCCGCGCGTGTCGGGGTGTGGTACTGGGAAGCGGACCTCGACGTGCAGACCTCGAGCGCGACCGCAACGATCGACCGCGACGGCACGGACTTGTTCTACGGCGTCGATGTCGCGTGGCACGCGGTCGACTGGGGCGCGGTGCGGGTCGACTATGAACGCTACGTGCTCGACGACACCGACGCGGACCTGCTGACCTTCGGGGTCGAGCTCGACGTCGATCGACTGCTGGGCGGCGGCAGGTAGCAGGCAGAGCACGCGGGCGGTGCGCCCCGTGCGCCGGCCTCAGGGCAGCGCCTACGAGCGGATCGTGTCTGAACACGGTCTCGGACCGGGGAGCGCAAGCCGTTCGATCGGAGCTCGGCCTGCCGGCGGAACGGCTCGACGTCATCGCCGCTGCGTGGGGCCTGCGCCACATCCTCGACGCGGTCCGGGCCGATAGCGGGGAGACCTCGACGATCAACCAAGGGAGCTGAGCACCAGCCCCACACGCGCCTCGAGGTCCTCGGTCGCCGGGACGCGCAGGACCTGCTCCTCGCGTGCGAAGCGGGCGAGCGTGCCCTCGACGATGGTCTGGAACCGCAGCTGGACCCATCGGCTCGATGAGCGGACGCCGTCCGCCTCGAGCGGGAGCACCCCCCAGGGCAGGAGCGCGACGCGGTCGTAGCGTTGGCCGTGGGCACACCAGTCGTGGAAGGGACTGCCGTCGTCCTCGGCGTCGAAGTGGAGGTCGTAGTGCAGCCAGAAGGCTGCGAAGTCGTAGCTCGAGCGGTCGGCGACGAAGCCGGCGGCGGCTTGCTCCTCGGCCTCGCGCTGCTCCTGCCAGAGCGCCTGGATGAGCGCCGCGAGCTCCTCTCGACTGAGCCGATGCAGATCGAGTCCCGCCTCCAGGCGCTTGCGCATCCCCTCCTCGACGTACGGGAGCCCGAGCTCGTCCGCCAGCCTTCGGCCGAGGGTCGACTTCCCCGTGCCCGCGGAGCCCGACAGCGCGATGCGCGCCTTCAAGACTCGTCTCCTCCGAAGAGCCACGGGCGTTCGCCGAAGCTGGTGAGCACGGCGCCGGCCTCGCTGACGAGAAAGGCCGTGTGCGATGCCGTCGCGGGAGCCAGGCGAAGAGCCTCGCCGGGAGGCAACCCGAGCAGGTGAGACGAGAGAGCGCGGATGACACCGACGTGCGTCACCACCCAGAGGGTCCGCCCGCCGCGTGCGTCTCGCTCTCGCTTCCACCAGGCGCTGACCCGCGCGACGAGATCCTCGAAGCTCTCGCCGCCCGGCGGTGCAACGTGAGCATAGTCGGCCCAGTACGCGCGGACCCGCTCGGGCTCGCGCTCGGTCACCGTGGACCAGGTCTGTCCCTCCCAGTCCCCCAAGTGCTGCTCACGCAGGTCCTTCGTCGCCTCGTAGTCAAGACCAGACCGAGCTGCAAGCTCTTCGCCTAGGATCCGACAGCGCGTCAGGTCGCTGCCCAACAACGCGTCCGGACGGCCCTCGTGGCTCGCGAGCCAACGAGCAAGGCGCATCGACTGCGCGAGCCCCTGGGCCGAAAGGGAAACGTCGAGCTGGCCGCGCACGACGCGGGTGCCGAAGTCCTCAACCTCGCCGTGACGCAGGAGGTGAAGGCGCGTCACGGACCGGTCGGGCATGACCTGCTGAGTCGCGGGGTCGAACTGTGCCCCCGCCGCTTGCCCCGGAGTCCTGCTCATGCGCCGGGAGACCGCCGACGGCGTCCTGTCCAGAGGCTCCGTTCGTGCTTCAGGACCGCGCGCTGGCGGCGGGACGTGGTCCACCGTCGCTGCTGGCTAGAGCGGTCGCTCCGATCGCGAACGCGGCGGCCGCGACGAGTCGCAAACAACATGCTAGGCGTCGGTCTCCCAACGCTCGAAGCGATGTGGCGCGAGTATCTCGGGCAGCTTGGCGTCCGCACCGTGCTCGACGACGTCAGGCGCCCACGCCACGAGCGCCTCGAAGTGTGCCGCTGCCCGAAGCTCGCCGAGCCACGTCTGTTTGCCTTCCCTCATCAACAGCACGACATTGTGCAGGTCGCACGGACCGAGGCAACCCGACACCGTGAGCTGTGCGTGCCTCACGAGCCTGTGCTCGTTCCACGCGGCCTTGAGCGCCTCGACGGGCACCTCGGCCTTGCCGCGGTCGACGCGGCCGCAGCAGCACCCGACACAGAGCACAACCCGCGCTTGCCTGCGGGTCGTTGTCGCCGGTCTTGCGCGACTCTGGTCGGTGATCTGCCCTTCCCAGGTCCGGCGTCATCAGCGCGACGCCGGCGCTCGTCGGCGCGGATCAGGGGCCGAACGTCACGGCGAGCGCGCCGGTGAGCTCGAGCGGAGCCGCGGCGTCGAGCGCCACGCCCTGCAGGAACGGCGTGACGCCTAGCAGGGTCGGGTCGAGGGGCACCGGCACGGCGACCTCGCAGATGGCGCCGGCGAGGGCGCCGACGCCCGCCAGCGGCGGCGGCGGAGCCGGGGCGAGCAGGAGCTCGCCGAAGGCGGACGGCAGCCCGCAGCCGGCCCCATCGACGCCGGGCGCGCCCGTGTAGACCGCGCAGATCCCGCCCATGGCGGCGACGCCGGTGACGCGCAGGGAGATCGTCGCGCCGAGGGGGGCGAGCGGCGTCAGCCCCTCGAGCGAGGCCGGGTTCCCGGCGCACCCGGGGACCGGCGCGAAGGCGGTACAGCCAAAGCGGGCGACGAAGGCGTCGCCCGCGGCGCTGGTCTCGAAGGTGCCGCCGGCGACGAGCGAGTCGCCGCCGTCGTGCACGGCGAGGGCCCGGACCTCGTTGCCGAGGCCGCCGACGCCGCCCTCGAACTCCGACCAGCCGGCCCCGTCCCAGCGCGCGAGGTTCGCGGCGGGCAGCCCCCCCGCCTGATAGAAGTCACCGCCGGCGCAGAGCACCGGGCCCGCCCCGTCGTCGAAGACCGTCAACGCGAGCAGCAGCCCTTCGAAGCCGCCGCCGAGCCCGCTCCAGCTCGCGCCGTCCCAGCGCGCGACGCGGCGGGCGGGGGTCGTGCCCGCGGTACCGAACGAACCGCCCGCGAAGAGCGCCGGGCCGCTGCCGTCGTCGTGTGCGATGAGCGCATGGACCGGGTTGTCCATCCCGCCGCCGACGCTCGACCAGGCGGCGCCGTCCCAACGGGCGAGGTACGGGTTCACCTGCCCACCGGTCCAAACGAACGAGCCGCCGACGTAGAGGTCCGCGCCACCGCCGTCGTCGTACGTGGCCAGGGCGCGCACCGTCCAGTTCGGGCCGGAGCCGAAGCCGCTCCACGCGGTGCCGTCCCACTTCGCGATCCTCGATATCAGCGCTCCGCTCCCCGAGGAGAAGAAGCTGCCGCCGGCGTAGAGCGCCGGCCCTGTCCCGTCGTCGAAGATCGCCAGGGCATACACCGCGCCTTCGAGCCCCGCGCCGAGCGCCGACCACGACGCGCCGTCCCACCTCGCGACGCCGCGCGTCGAGACTCCGCCGATGCTCGTGAACTCGCCCCCCGCGATCAGCGCGGGACCGCTTCCGTCGTCGTACGAGAGCAGCGCGTGGACGGAGCCGTTCGCCCCGGCGCCCAGCGGAGCCCAGCCCGAACCCGTCCAGCGCCCCACGCGGTTCAGGGCGACGCCGTTCGCGCTGACGAAGTCGCCGCCCGCGTACAGCTCCGGCCCGCCTCCGTCGTCGTGCGTCGCCAGCGTCTCGACCAAGCCCCCGAGCTCGCCGTAAAAGGGCGCCCAAGCGGCGCCGTCCCAGCTCGCGATCCCGCGCGCGTCGAGCCCACCGGCGGTCTGGAAGCCCCCCCCCGCGAACAGCTCTTCGCCACCGCCGTCGTCGAACGGAGCGAAAGCCGAAACCGCGCCCGCCCCGACTCCGCCGCCGACCGCGGACCAGCCCACTCCGTTCCACCGGGCGACGCCGGAGCCGTCCAGGAGTGAGAAGTGGCCGCCGGCGTAGAGCTGGGCGCCCGTACCGTCGTCGAACGCGCGAAGCGAGAACACGAACGAGGACAGGCCCGCTCCGACGGGCGACCAGCCCGTTCCATCCCACCGCGCGACCGACTCGGCGTCCACTCCGCCGGCTTGGCTGAAGCTCCCGCCGGCGTAGAGCGCGGGGCCGGAGCCGTCGTCGAACACCTCGAGCGCATGGACGATGCTGGAGGTGCCGCCACCGACCCCCTGCCACGCGGACCCGGTCCACTTCGCCACGTGCGCGGCGCTGAAGAGCCCAGCGAACAGGAAGGTCCCTCCGGCGAAGAGGCTCGGGCCGGTCCCGTCGTCGAACACCGCAAGCGAGTTGACGGACGAGTTCACCCCCACGCCGAGCTTGGACCAGGCCGTCCCGTCCCACTTTGCGACGCGGCTCGCCGGCTGCCCGCCCGCGGTCTCGAAGTTGCCGCCGGCGTGGAGCGCGGGACCCCCGCCGTCGTCAAACACGACCAGCGCGCTGACCAGGGCGTCCAGTCCGCCGCCGACGGGCACCCAGCCCGTGCTGTCCCAGCGCGCGATGTTCGCGGCCGCAACGCCGCCGGCGGTCGCGAAGGAGCCGCCCGCGTAGAGCGCGGGGCCGCCGCCGTCGTCGAACACGGCGAGCGCGTTGACCGCGCCGCCCAGGCCGCC
This sequence comes from Planctomycetota bacterium, assembly GCA_039029355.1. Lineage (GTDB taxonomy): Bacteria > Planctomycetota > UBA1135 > UBA1135 > JBCCGI01. The sequence goes on along the minus strand of JBCCGI010000071.1, from coordinate 2,606 downwards.
CCCCACCGGCGACCACTCCGCGCCGTCCCAGCGGCCGAGGTGGTTCAGCTCGACGCCCCCCGCCGTCACGAAATTCCCGCCGACGTAGAGCGCCGGTCCCGAGCCGTCGTCGAAGGCGACCATCGCCCGGACGTCGCCGTCGACCCCGGGCGCGGTACCGAAGGTCGGCAGCCAGTCGGTCGCGCAGTCGCCCTGGGCGGTGGCCGCCGGTGCGGAGCCGATCAGCGCCGACAGACCGAGGAACAGGCGACAAACGGACGCGACACGTCGGTGGAACGCGGGCATGCGGACACTCCTCTCTTGCGGGGCCTGTTCGGAGTATGAGGAGCCTCCGCCGCACGTCAATGCGACCCGCAGCGCAAGGGTGTAACACCCCGCGCCGCGGGCTCGTTTCGCCTCGACGCTCACGCGCCGTCGAGGCGCTCAGAACGTCACGAACACCTCCTGGGTGTTCGTCGTCGGCAGCGGAAGGTCCGGCGCCGCGCCGACCGCCACAGCCTGCAGGTAGTAGGTCGTGAGCGACGGGAGGCCGGCGAAGGGCAGATCGACCTGCGCGTGGCCCGCGGCCCCGAGGACCAGCGTCCCGACCGGAAGCAGCGCGCTGAAGTCGGCGCCGACGTCGAGGTGCACGAGGCCGGGAGCGAGGCTTGCGGACAGCTCGGTCGAGGCGACCAGCACGGCGAGTGCGCCCGGCGCGCCCGCGACGACCAGCTCGTGGGTCGAAGAGGTCGGCCCCACGATCGGCTCGACTCCGGTGCCAACCTGGAGCGCCGGCGGGTCGTTCTCGGTGTAGGTCAGCGTCAGCGGCATCGACTCGCCCTCGTGCTCGACAACGAGCGTCGTAGGTCCGAGGACCACGGGCAGCGGCGGATCGAGGGTCAGCTTCGTGCCGGTGACGGTATAGCCCGTCAGCGGCACCCCGTCGAGGGCGAGCGAGGTCGCCGCCGAGAAGCCCGAGCCCGTGATCGTGACCTTGGTGCCGGGCCCCACCTGCAGGGTCGGCACCGACGCGGGCTCGATGCCGGTCACCTGGAAGTTCGTCGGCAGGTCGGGACGCCAGTTCTCGATCGAGCAGCGCATGCGGTTGGCCTGCTCGGGAGTGAACCCGCCCTTGCACTTGTCGAAGAGGTAGTCCATCGGGTTCCCGGGCAGCTCGCCTCCGTCGCAGACCGCCCGCGCGCAGCTGGATGCGACGTCCTGGGGCGGCGTGTCGCAGACGCGATCTCCGTTGGCGTAGCAGCCATCCGGCGACGCGCAGCCGCCCTCGAAGGTGTGGTAGAGGCCGAGGTAGTGGCCGACCTCGTGCCCGAGCGTCCGGCCGAGGTGGTACGGCGGGCCGAAGGGCGCGTCTTTGCCGACGGCGGACCAGCGCATGACGATGCGGTCCTGCGCGCTCCCCGCCCACCCGTCCTGGGCCATCGCGGTCGCGTATCCCAGGGCGACCTGCTGGTCGTTGACGTAGACGTTGAGATAGCGCTCGGGGTCCCAGGCAAGCTCGGTCCAGTACGACCCGCCGTCCGCGAACCACTCGTCGTTCGTCGTGTAGGTGATCCCAGTCGACGGCTGGCCGTCAGGATCTTCCTGGGCGAGCTGGAAGCGGATCCGCGTATCCGTGCCGCCTTCGGCGAGCGTACCGGCGCGGGCACTGAAGTCGGCGTTGAGGACCTCCATCTGCCCCGCGATCGTCTCGGGGCTCACGTAGCCGCCGCCGTCGGTCGCCTGCAGCACGTGGAACACGACCCGGACGTCGAAGAGGTGGGCGGGATCGTACTCGGGAGCCGGGTTGGTCAGGAGCTTGCCGCAGTCCGTCGGCGGCCCCGGCACGGGCGCAGCGCTCGCCTCCGCCCGAAAGCCGCAGAGGAGCGTCGCGCTCCCGGCCTCCTGGCTCGCCGCGGCGACTCCCGCGATCGCCGCGCTCGTCAGAGCTCCCACGACTATGAATCGCCTCATCAGCACTCTCCTCCTTCGGGTGGGCGGGCGACCGGCGATGGCTCCGACCGCTGCGAGCCCGGGCGCCGCCGCTACAGCAGGTTCAGCACACCGAAGCCCGATGCGTCGTACAGCGTCGCCGGCAGCGCCAGCGGGTTCGAGCCCGCCTTCAGCGGCGAGCTCCACGGCAGGCGGTCGTCGTCGACCACCGCGCCGAGCGCGGCGGCCGCGAAGGCGCGCGCGGAGTCGGTGCGGCGTGAGTCGGTGAGGAGCTCGAGCAGCGGGTCGACCGCGCGCGCGTCCCCCACCCGGCCGAGGGCCGTGGCGATCGCGGCCTGGGCGGCGAGGCTGCGCGCCTCGCCGAGCTTCTCGGCGAGGACCGGCACGGCGCGTGCGTCGCGCAGCAGGCCGAGGGCCGTCGCCGCCTCGGCGAGCAGCGTCGGGCGGTAGGTCGACTCCTCGACCAGGCGGAAGAGCTCATCGGCGCTCCCGGTCGCACCGGTCATGCCGAGGGCCAGGGCGAGGTGCGAGCGCGCGGCCTCGGCCGAGGTCTCCTCGAGCTCCTCGACGAGCAGCGGGATCGCCGCGCTGTCGCGGGCCAGGCCGAGGGCCACCGCGTGCGCGCCGAGGTCGCGCGCCGCGCCGGCGTCCGCCAGCCTGCACATGTAGAGAAGCAT
>JBCCGI010000070.1:0-41961 GCA_039029355.1 Planctomycetota bacterium | reverse complement strand
GGGGGGGGGTGTCGCGCCCGCGCTGGCGCCCCCGTGGGGGGGGGGGGGGGCCGGCAGGGTCGTACGGTCGTAGCGGCAAGCGCTGGCGTCCCGCCCCTCCCTCGGGTCGTTCCGACACCGAGTATCGAGTGTCGGGGGGGGGGGGGGGGGGGGCCCCCCGCCCCGGGGGGGGGGGGGCGGCCCCCGGGGGCGCCCCCCCCGCGGGGGGGGGGGGGGGGGGGCGCACGGAGTCCGCCCGATTTAGGCTAGTCCATCCCCCCATGCAGGTCCTCCTCTCCCTGGGCGCCTGCCTCGCCCTCGCGGGGCCGGTCGCCGCCCACGGCGCCACCTACCAGCCGCCGCCCTCCACGGGCGGAGGCGGCATCAAGACCCCCCTGCCGAGCCCCACCCAGCCTCCGACCTACGGCGGGAGCCCGGTGGCGAACCCGGGAACGCCCGGCGCTCCCGCACCGGGGACGTTGGCGGGCACGTTCGTCACGGGCCTCGACCGGACCCGGTGGACGTGGTGGTGGGAGTTCCACCGCGAGCCCTACCTCGACCTGAAGCGCCACATCCTGGCCGGGGACCCGACCAGCGGCGAGGGCCGCTTCCTCGGCCGCGGCGACGGCTCGTCGCCCGACCTGCTCGCCCCCACGCCGGCGCGGATCCGCGCCGAGGTGCTGCCCGCGCTCTTCGAGGTGCTCGCCGAGGAGCGCCAGCCCGACCTGCTCTCGTCGACGCTGATCGCCGCGGCGCGCGTCGGAGATGACCTCGACGAAGCCGACCAGCGCGCGGTCGCCGACCGCGTGCGCCCGTTCCTGCGCGACGACACGCACGAGGTCGCCGAGGCGGCGGTCCTGGCCCTCGGCATTCTGGGGCACGAGCCCAGCGCGCCGCTCTTGTCCGCCCTCCTCGCCGACGGCTCCTACGGACGCTCGCTGCTCGGGAAGCAGCGCGTGCCGACGCGCGTGCGCGCCTTCGCGGCCTACTCGCTCGGCCTGCTCGGCGGCGAGAGCGAGCGCGAGGACGTCCGCCGCTATGCGGTGCACGAGCTCGCGCGCTTCACCACGCCCGACCGCAAGCTGCAGCTGGCCGAGCTCGAGGCCGCGTGCATCCTGGCGCTCGGCCTGGTTCCGCTCGGCGCCGACGCGCCGCTCCCCGAGGGCGAGACCGCGCCGCCGGCGGCGGGGCTGCGGGCCCAGGTGGCGTTCCTCGAAGAGCTGCTGCTCGACCGCCGGCGCGCCGACCTGGTCCGCGCGCAGGTGCCGCTGTCGCTGGCGCGCCTCGCCGCCTCCGCGGGCGACAACGTCGAGGTCGTCTCGCAGGTGCGGCGCACGCTCCTGGCACGCCTCGCCCCGATGCGGCGCGAGCCGCTGGGCGTCGTGCAGTCGTCGGTCGTCGGCCTCGGGCTCGTCGCCGACAACGACACCGACCCGGGGGACGTGGCCGTGCGCGCCGCGCTCGTGGGCATCGACTCCGACCACGCCGACGTCGGCACGCGCGCCTTCGCGCGCATCGCGCTGGCGCGCATCGGCGCGCGCAACGGGTCGGGGGAGCCCATCGGAACCGACGACGTCCGTCGCTTCCTGCTGCGCGAGGTCAGCCGCGGCAGCACCCGCGAGCGCCCGTGGGCCGCGCTGGCGCTGGGCGTGCTCGAGCGTGAGCGCGCCCGCGCGGGCCGGATGCCCGATGCGGGCGTAGCCCGGGCCCTCCGCGACGCCCTCGACGGCGCCCGCACGCCCGACGAGGTCGGCGCCCTCGCGATCGCAACCGGGCTCCTGCGCGACCCCGAGGCCGAGGAGCCGCTGCAGGTCCAGCTGGGGCGCATCCGCGAGGACGAAGCGCGCGGGCAGGTGGCGCTCGCGCTCGGGATGATCGGCGCGCGCACCTCGGCGGCGCGCCTCCGCGCCCTGGTCGACGGCTCGGTCTACCGTCCGCTGCTGCTGCGCGAGGCCGCGACCGGCCTCGCCCTTCTGGGCGAGAAGGAGACCGTCGCCCGTCTCGTGCGCCTGCTCGGGGAGGCGCGGGCGCTTTCCTCCCAGGCCGCCCTGGCCCGCGCCCTGGGGCGCGTCGGCGACGCGCGCTCGCTGGAGCCGCTGGCGGCGATGGTCGCAGACCGCGAGCTCACCGACCGCGCACGCGCCTTCGCGGCGGTCGCGCTGGGCCTCGTCGGCGACCTGGATCCCCTCCCCTGGCACGTGCCACTATCGGTCCACGGAAACCACCTGGCCGCGCCGGCGACCCTATACGATGATCGGGGCTTCGGAGTCCTGAACCTTCTTTGAGATGAAGAGCCTTCGCCACGCCCTCTCCCTCCCGTTTGTCGCGCTGCTGGCCGCGCCACTCGCCGCCCAGGTCGGCGCCGGCGCTGGAGGCGGCCAGGATCCCACCCAGGGCTCCCTGGGCGGCGACCCCGTCGGACAGCTGCCGGTCACGCCGCGCGATACGCCGGACTACACCGGGCCCGGAGACACCGCGCCCCCGCCGCCGGCTGGCGACGCGCCCATCGGCCCCACCGACCCCGCCGGGGGCGACGGTACGCAGCCGACGATCCCGCCCTTCGACAACCCGGGCAGCAACCCGCCCGGAGGAGCCGGCGGCGGCCTGCCCGGCACGCCCGGCCTCGGGCCGGCTGACCCGGCGACGACGGCCGCCCAGCTCGGCCTCGACCTGACGACGTGGACCTGGTGGTGGGAGCTGAACAAGGAGCCCTTCCTCGTCGGCCAGCCGATCGGCCCGCCGCGCCCGGTCACCGGCGGCGGGAGCTTCCTCGGGGGCGGCACCACCGACCTCGTCGGCGCGCCGCCGTCGGACGCGGTGGTGTTTGAGCAGATCGTGCCGAGCCTGCTGGAGACGGTCCGCACGGAGCACGCGGACGGCCTGCTGGCCGCCTCGGCTCTGTCGCTCGCGCGGATCGGTGCCGGACGGTCAGCGGACCGGAAGAGCGACTACGCCGACGCGCTCGAGCTCCTGCTCGTCCAGGGCGACCAGGCGCTGGTCGAGAGCACGGCGCTCGCGCTCGGCATCCTCGGCTCCGACTCGTCGGCCACGCTGCTCGCCGAGCTCGCGCGCGGCACGCGCGCCGGCCGGGAAACCCTCGGCGGACGCCGCGTCCCGATGCGCGTGCAGACCTTCGCGGCCTATGCCCTCGGTCTCCTCGGCAGCGGCTCGGCGAACGAGGACGTGCGGCGCTACGTCGTCAGCCAGCTCGTCTGGACCATCCAGGGCAACAAGAGCGAGTCGGTCGATCTCGACGTCGCCTGCATCAACGCCCTGGGCCTGGTGCCGATCGAGGACCAGCGCGCGATCCCCGCCGCCGCGCCGCGCCGCGGCGAGGCGCCGGATCCGCCCGGCTCGTCGCTCGCCGCCCAGGTCGACTACCTCTGCGGCCTGCTCGGCGAGCGCAGCCGCGACCGGCGCGTGCGCGCACAGGTGCCGATCGCGCTCGGACGGCTGCTCGCGCGCTCGGCGGGGCCCAACCGCGAGGCGCTGCGGCGCCACGTCGCGGAAGAGCTGTTCGACCGGCTCGCCGCGCACCGCCGCGAGCCGCGCGAGCTGATCCAGTCGTGCGTGATCGCATTGGGCCAGATCGGCGACAACGACGGCGACGAGCTCGACAAGCGCATCCGCCGCACGCTGGTGCGCGTCGAGGACCTGACGAACGACCTCCCGGCACGCCAGTTCGCGCTGATCGCGCTCGGGCGCGTGCTCGGTCGCAAGGGCGACGGCGCGGCGGGCTCGCTGCGCGACGAGCGCGCGTATCTGATGTACGAGTTCGGGCGCGGGGGCACGGTGATGCGGCCCTGGGGCGCGCTCGCGCTCGGCATCTGGGAGAACGGCGGCGGCCAGGACGACGGGACGCGGCGCGCCCTGCGGCTGGCGCGCGACGACGCGCGCGTCGAGCGCGAGGTCGGCGCCTACGCGATCTCGACCGGGCTCGCCCGCGACGGCGAGGCCGCCGACGTGATGTTGCGCAAGCTGGAGAAGCGCGGCGACGAGCCGACGCGCGCCTACGTGGCGCTTTCGCTGGGCCTGTCCGCCTCTCCGAGCGGCGAGTCGCCGCTCCTGACGCTGCTCCCCACCGCGCGCTTCCAGCCGCGCCTCCTGCGCGAGGCCGCGCTGGGGCTCGGCCTCCTCGGCTCGCCCGAGGTCGTGCCGCGCCTGGTCGAGCTGCTCTCGAAGACGCACTCGCTCGCGTCGCAGACGTCGATCAGCCAGGCGCTCGCCCGCTCGGGCGACGCGCGCGCCGTCGAGCCGCTGATCGCGCTGCTCGGCGACACCGGCGCGACCGACGCGGCGCGCTCGTACGCCGCGGCAGCACTGGGCTGGATCGCCGAAGAGGCGACGCTGCCGTGGACCGCTTCGTATTCCGTAGATGCCAACCTGCACGCAGCGCCCGAGACGCTGTTCGCCCCGCAGGGCACCGGCCTGCTCAACCTGTTCTAGGATCCGCTAGCTAGGAGAACTCATGCGGGGTTCCGCCCTCGTCGCGTCTGTGGTCCTCTCCGTGTCCGCCCACGCGGCTCTGCAGTGCTCTAGCGGGCCGACTCCCGGCCTGCCGTTTCCCCCCTTCCCGACCACGCCGCTCCCGACCTCGCCGAGCCCGGCCTCTCCGACCTCGCCGACCTCGCCGTTCGGTCCGGGCTCGGGAGCGCCGGTGACCGGCGGAGCCGCCGCGGCGCTGACCTCCTCGGGAGGCGTGCTCGACGACGCGCACTGGTCGCTCTGGTGGTCGCTCCACCGCGACCTCTTCCTGGGCCCGAGCCAGCTCAGCCCCGCCGGCCCCACCACCGGGGCCACGAGCGTCGGCGACCGCATCGTGTCGGCGCGCTCGGCCGCCAACGGCTACGTCGAGCGCCAGATCCTGCCGCTCCTGCAGGGGGTGCTCGCCGACCGCCCCGAGACCGAGGTCGCGCGCAGCGCGGTCTTCGCCGCCGCCAAGTCCGCCCGCGGGCTCGACGAGGAGGCGCGCGCCGCCGTGGCCGAGCTGCTGTTGCCCTTCGCGTCCCACCCGAGCCAGTCGGTGGGTGAGGCGGCGATCGTGGCCCTCGGTCTGCTGGGCCTCGACGCCCAGGCGCCCGTGCTCGCGGCGATCGCGCGCGACGAGTCCACCGGCCGAGCCGCCGCCGGCGCCAAGGCCGGCGTGCCGCTGCGCAAGCGGGCCTTCGCGGCGTACGCCCTCGGGCTCCTGGCCGAGGCCACCGAGCGCGAGGACGTGCGGCGCTTCGCCGAGCACCACCTGATCGCCCTGCTGCAGGGCGAGGAGCTCGCGGCCGTCGACGTCGACGTCGCCGCGGCCCTGGCGCTGGGTTGGCTGCACCGCGGGACGCCGCTCGCGCCGCCCGAGGACGAGCGCCTGATGACCTCGACGCGCTGCGCCGAGGGGGCGCTCTTCGCCACGGTGCGCAACCCGCTGCAGCACCGCGTGGTGCGCGCGGCCGCGGTGCACGGGCTGGTCAGCCGCCTGCAGGAGTCCACGCCGACGGTGCGCGAGGCCTGGAAGAGCGCGCTGGTGCCGCTGCTCGTGGGTCTGCTCGAGCCGCGCGCCAAGTCGCCGCGCGAGCTGGCGAGCGCGGCGGTGCTGGCGCTCGGCGAGCTCGGCGACGCCGACGACGACGCGCTCGACGAGCGCATCCGCATCGCGCTCAAGGACGCCTCGAACGACCTGTCCGACCGCCTCGGCCGGCACGCGTCCCACGTGGCGCTGGCGCGGGTTGCGGGACGCCCCGGCACGGGGGGGCTTCCCACCGAGGCCACGTCCGAGGTGGAGCGCCACCTGGTGGGCGTCTTGGGCCGCGGCCGCTCCGACGAGAAGCCCTGGGCCGCGCTCGCGCTCGGCCTGCTCGGACGGGCGCTTGAAGACCGCGGGCTGGAGTTCTCCTCCGGCACCAAGTCGGCGCTGCGCAGCGCCTTCACCAACGGCTCACGTTCCGACAACAAGGCCGCCTACGCTTTGTCCCTGGGGCTCGCCCGCGATGAGCGGGCGGTGCCCGCCCTGATCGAGGGCCTGGAGGGCGCCGACCCGTTCGTCGCGGGTCGCTGCGCGGTCGCCCTCGGGCTCCTCGGCGACGGGCGCGCGGTCGAGCCGCTCCGCGCCGAGCTCGACCAGGAGGGCCTCCAGCCCGGCCTGCAGCTCGCCGCCGCCGAGGGCCTGGCCCAGCTCGGCGACCCGGAGGTGGTGGGCCTGCTGGCCCGCCGCCTGGCCAGCGCCGGGCCGGCGGTGCGCCAGTCCGCCTGCGCCGCGGGGCTGGGGCGGGTGCGCGACGTGCGGGCCTTCGCCCCGCGGCTCGCCGCGGCGAGCCGCCCCACCCAGCCCGACGCCACCCGCGCGGTCGCCCTCGACGCCCTGGGGCGGGTGGCCCTTCCCGAACCGCTTCCGTGGAAGACTTTCCGCACTTTGGCACTCTCCGTGCAGTCTGCCCCACCGACTTTGTTTGATAGGGCAGGCTACAGCCTGCTGGGACTGCCCTAGCCCGCTCCCCCTGTTACGGAGCGGCCCCGTCGGATCTCCCGTTCGGAACGCGACATGAAGCTGACGCAACGCCTCTCCTTCGCTCCGCTGGCTCTCGCCGGGCTCCTCTTTGCTCCCCCCGCCCTCGCGCTGCAGGGCGGCGTGGGCGGCCCGGGTGGGGCCGGCGGTACGTACACCGGCCCCGGCGACACCGTCCCGGACGGCACCGGGGGGGGCACGGGAGGCACGAACCCCGGCACCCCTCCCCCGCCGATCGGCGGTCCGGGGGACTTCGGCGCCGGGCCGGGCGGCACGCCGGTCGCGCCGACAGGGCCGCCGGTCCCGGGCATGCCGCCCCCGGGCGCGGCGCCCGCGGTCCCGCCGGACGAGCCGTCCACCCCGGACGGCCAGCCGCCGGTCGCGGACCCGACGTCGTGGCAGCTCTGGTGGCACTACAACCGCTGGGACTACCTGCCGGTCGGGCGCGCCGCCGAGTTGCTGGCGTCGACCGGTGCGGGCGACTTCTTCCTCGGCCGCGGGCAGGTCGAGCAGCGCCCGGTGGCGCTGCGCGCCACCGCGAACGACGTCACCGAGCTGGTGCAGCCGGCGCTGCTCGAAGTGCTGGAAATCGGCGGCCGCAAGGAGCTGGTCGTCTACGCCCTCCAGGCGCTTGCCAAGCTGCGCGACTATCCCGTCGACGGCGACTGGAACTTCAACGCCGCCGCGCGCCACTACCTGCGCGACGGCAGCCAGGAGATCTCCGAAGGCGCGCTGCTCGCCCTCGGCATCCGCGGCGAGATCTTCTGGGAGCCCTCCCTCGTCAGCGTACTCGCCGACACCAAGGAGGGCCGCGAGCTGCTCGGGCGCTCGAAGGTCGGGCACCGGCTGCGGGCCTTCGCCGCCTACTCGCTCGCGCTGATCGCCGAGCGGCAGATCGACCCGGTCTTCCACCTGAACCTGTACCGCAAGCTGGCGGTGATGCTGCCCGACGAGCGCCCCGAGGTGCAGGGCGCGATCCTGGTCGCGATGGGCTTCTGCGGCATGCCGGTGCGCGAGGCCGACGCGAGCGGCGGCTCGTCGTCGACCGGCCCGGTCACGCTCGCGGGCCAGATCCAGACCGTCGCCGCGTTCCTCGCCGACCGCCACCAGGCCGACGTCGCCCGCTCGCAGGCGCCCTTCGCCCTCGCCCACCTGGCCGCGGGCGCGCCGGAGCCCGAGCGCCGCGCGGCGCTCGAGGCCCTGATCGAGACGATCGGCACGCACGCCAAGACCCCGACCGAGGTCCGCAACGGCGCGGTGCTCGCGCTGGGCGACCTCGGCATGTCGACCGACGGCGACCTCCTGGCCGACCTCGAGCGTGTCGTCGTGGGCGCGGGTGCGGACCGGCTGACGCGCTACCTCGCGATGATCTCCATGGCGCGCGCGGCGAGCCGGCCCGGGGTGGCGGACGAGCCGCTGGCGGGCATGGAGCCGACGCGGCGCTTCCTTACGCGGCAGCTGGAACGCAACCGCGGCATGCAGCTGGCCTGGACCGCGCTCGCGCTCGGTGTGCTCGAGGAGAGCTCCTACGACCGCGGCGAGATGCCCTCGCCGGACGCCGCGACCGCCCTGCGCGATGCGCTGCGCAAGAGCCGCAACGCCGACGTCGTCGGGGCGGTGGCGATCGCGCTCGGGATGCTGCGCGACCGCGAGGCACGCGAGCCGCTGCTCGAGCGGCTCGAGGACTCGGGCTCGTCGGTGCTGCGCGGCTACGCCGCCCTGGCGCTCGGGATGATCGGCGCCGAGAGCGCCCTGGAGCCGCTGCGCGAGCTCCTGGCCGAGTCGTCGAACCGGCCGGGCTCGCTGCAGCGCGTCGCGATCGGGCTCTCGCTGCTCGGCGACGGGCTCGCGGGCACGGTGCTGTCGAACATGCTGCTGCGCGCCTCCGCGCCGGAGGTGCAGGCCTCGATCGCCGCAGCCCTGGGCTGGGTGAAGGATCCGCGGCCGCTGCCCAAGCTGTGCGAGCGGCTGCGCGACGACCCGAGTCACCTGTCGCGCGCGTGGATCTCGGTCGCGACGGGTCGGATCAGCGACCCCGAGGACCTGCCTTGGAACGCGCACCTGATGGTGACCGCGAACTACGACGCCGTGCTGCCGACCCTGCGCGATCCGAACGCGCGCCAGGGCGTCGTCGACTATCCGTAGGCGGCCGCCTCTCGGGGCCCCGGCTCAGTCGCGCGGGTCGGGGCTCCGATAGATCGTCCCTTCCTTCATCACGAACTCGACGCGCTGGAGCGTCGTCAGGTCCTCCTGTGGATCGCCTTGCACCGCGATCGCGTCGGCCCACTTGCCCGCCTCCAGCGTGCCGATCTGGTCGCCGAGCCCGCAGAGGTCGGCCGCGTTGAGCGTGGCGGAGATCAGGCAGTCGACCGGCGGGATGCCGGCCTCCTCCATGTAGACGAACTCGAGCGCGTTGGTCCCGTGGTCCCCCACGCCGACGTCCGTGCCGAAGGCGATGCGCACGCCGCCCGAGAAGGCGCGGCCCAGGGCGCCCTGCATCACCGGGCCGACGGTCGAGGCCTTGGCCCGGATCTCGGGCGGGTAGTAGCCCTCCACCTCGGCCATCTCGGCGACGTACTTGCCGGCGTGGATGGTGGGCACGAGGTAGGCGCCGGTCTCGACGAAGAGCGCGATGGCCTCGTCGTCGAGGTAGGTGCCATGCTCGATCGACGATACCCCGGCGCGCAGCGCGGCCTTGATGCCATCGGCGCCGTGGGCGTGGGCGGCGACCTTGCGGCCCATGCGGCGCGCGGCCTCGACGATCGCGGCGAGCTCGTCCTCGAAGAACTGCTGGTCGACGCCGGCGGCGGTCATGCTCAGCACGCCGCCGGTGGCGGTGATCTTGATCAGGTCGACGCCCTCGCGGATGCGCGCGCGCACGGCCTTGCGGACCTCGGCCGGCCCGTCGGCGGTCATCGTCTCGGGGCCGCGCTCGGGGCGCAGCACCGGCGACACGGAGTTGGTCCAGTCGCCGTGCCCGCCGGTGACGGTGACCGACGGCCCGGACACGAGCAGCCGCGGCCCGGGGATCATGCCGGACTCGATCCGGTCGCGCAGCGCGAGCCCGGTCGAGCCGCGCGAGCCGACGTTGCGCGCGGTCGTGAAGCCGGCCATCAGCGTGCGCTCGGCGTACACCACGCCGTCGATCGCGGCGTGGGCCTCGGTCTCGCTCAGCGTGCGACGGATGCGCTCGGGGAGCGGCACCGACTGCCCGGTGAGGTGCGTGTGGCAGTCGATCAGCCCGGGCAGCACGGTGTACTCGCGTAGGTCGACGATCTCGAGCGGCTGCTCGACGCCGCGCAGCTCCTCGACAAAGCCGTCGATCACCCGCGCCACGCGCCCCGCGCGGACGACGAGTGACACCTCCGAGCGCGCCGCCTCGCCCGGCACGGCGAGCAGCGTGCCGCAGTGCAGCACGCGGATGGGCGCGGCCTCGGGCTCGAGCTCCTGGACGGAGGGCCGGGCCTGCGCGGCGGAGGCGATGCAGACGGCGAGTGCGAACGCGAGAGAGGAGCGGTGGAGCGACTGCATGGCGAGGAGTGTAAGGCGCCCGGCCGCACGCCCCCGCCGAGCCGTCTCCAATTCCCGCCCGGTAGGGGCGCGCCGGCGTGAGCGGCGGACACGCGGCGCCGGGCACTTGCATGCCGCGGGGCACGCCGCGGGTGCCGGTCAGCTCGTTGTGCTCGAAGCGTTCGAACGCCGGGGCGCCAGAGCGAGCGCGAGCAGCGCGCCCAGCAGCACCGAGAGCGCGGCGAAGGTCCCGACCCGCGCGCGGCGCAGGCGGGCGGCGCGCTCGTCACCACCCGCGACGAGGTCGCCGGCGGCGGTGCCGAGGTCGGCCGCGGTCGCGTCCCACCAGCCGCGCGCGCCCTCGTCGAGCTGCGCGTCGGCGAGCGCCTGCACGAGCCGCCCGTGGAGCGGCTCGGCCGCCGAGCCGTCGCGCATCCACAGGGCGGCCGACAGCGCGCGGTGCAGGAGCGCGAGGTCCCCGGGCGTCTGCTCCAGCCCGTCCCGCGCCGCGTCGAGCGCGCCCGCGAAGTCGCGGCCGAAGTACAGGAGGTCGGCGCGCGCGCGCGCCGCCAGGAGCGGATCCCCAACGTCGCCGAGCGACTCCCACGCCGCTCCGAAGCGGCGCTCCCGCACCAGCGCCTGCACGCGCTCGTAGCCGGCGTCGGTCTGCCCCCACGCCGCCGAGGCGAAGAGCGCGAGCAGCGCCGCGGCGAGCCGCGCGCCGCTCACCGCGACGCTCCCTCGATCCGCTGACGCGCCTCGCGGATCGACGCCAGCTGCAGGCGCTCGACCGGCGCGAAGTCGTCGGTCAGGACGGTCCCGTCTTCGGGGCCGACGATCCGGAACCCGCCCGGCAGCTCGAGCGGGCGCAGGAGGTCGCCGACCGGATGGTCGTAGATCGGTCGGAGGACGCCGCCCTCGACCGGCAGCTCGCCGTCGCGGCGGGCGATCAGTACGAAGTTGCGCGAGCTCGGCACGCGCAGCAGCAGCACGCGGTGCTCGAATGCCTCGGCACAGGTCGCCGCGACGGCCTCCACCAGCGGATCGTCCAGCCCGAACCCGCCGAGGTTCGCGGCCAGCCAGCCGTCGGGTGCGAGCGTGTCGCGCACCGCGCGCAGGAACTCGACGGTCACCAGGTGCGGCGGGATCTCGACCTGGTTCGCGTAGCAGTCGAGGATCGCGAGCTGCACCGGCTCACGCCCGGCGGCGAGAGCGACGCGCGCATCGAGCCCGCCGCGGGCGGCGTGCCGCGGCCCGTCGGGAGGCAGGTCGAGGTGCTCGCGCGCCAGCTCGACGACGTCGGGATCCAGCTCGACGCCCTCGTGCAGCAGCTCCGCCCCCTGCGGCGCCGCGCCGTCGAGCACCCGCCAGGCGGTGCCGCCGCCGAGGCCCAGGACCAGCACGCGCACCGGGCCGCGGGCCTCGCTCCAGTGCAGCGGCAGGGCGAAGAAGTTGTAGTAGAAGCCCTCGGGCAGCAGGCCGAGCACGGGCTGCCAAACCGATTGGAACGAATCGAAGCCCTCGTTCACCTGCAGGTGGCGGAAGAAGGGCTCGGCGCGACGGTCCTCGCTGACGCGCAGCGACTGGTAGCGCGACTAGCGCGCGGCGAGCAGCTCCCAGCCCTCCGGCACCTCGGGGCGCAGGGACGGTGGCACCAGCGCGGCTCCGACCGGGAGGACGACCAGGCCGAAGAGCGCGCGCCCGCGCGCCGCCCACAGGGCCAGCCCGCCGGCCGCGGCCAGCAGCGCGGCGGCGACCAGGAAGGTCGCCCTCAGCCCCACCCCCGGCACCAGCACATGGGTCGTCCCGAAGACGCCCGCCAGGCTGCCGAGGGTCGAAGCGCACAGCACCCGCCCCCCCGCGTCGCCCGCCTGGCCTCCACGCGCGCGCTGCAGGCTCTCCACCGCGAGCGGGGCCACGGTGCCGAGCAGCGCGGCCGGGACGAGAAAGAGCGCCAGCGAGCTCGCCAGGCTGCCCCAGACGACCAGCGGGAGGGCCTCGTCGAGGTTCAGGCTGCCCGGCAGGAAGAGGCGCGCCACCGGGCCGACGGCCGCGGGCAGGAGCGCGGTGGTGGCTCCCGCCACCAGCAGCACCGTGCCAAGCCGGCGCAGCGGCTGGGCGCCGCCCGAGAGCCGCGCGCCGCCCAGATAGCCCACCGCCAGCGCCAGCAGGATGACGCCGATCACGTTGGTCCAGACGACCAGGCTGGTGCCGAACCAGGGCGCGAGCAGGCGGACGGCCGCCAGCTCGACCGTCATCGTCCCGGCCCCGCCCAGGGCCGCGAGGCCGAGGACGAGGCCGGCGGGCGCCGTTGGCTGGGAACCGCTGGCCACGCGCGAGCCGGGCTCCGCCCTACTCGCCTTCGCCGTCGCCGACGGCGGGCAGGTCGTAGGTGTGCGTGTTCACGTACACCCGGCCGGAGTCGCCGGAGCGGAAGGCGATGTCGAGCATCGCCTTGAGGTTGCGCGGGATGAAGTCCTCGTTCTCGCTGCCGTTGCAGACGACCTTCACCGGCCGCGAGAGGTCCAGGATCTCGTCGTTGAAGTAGATCGTCGCGGTCGAGATGCCGGTGCTCTCGATGTGGATCGTGTTCGACTCCGTGTCGACGCGGGCGTGGATCGTCGGCTCGTTCTCGAGCTCGAAGCCCTCGACGTTCAGCCAATACGCCTGCCGGTTGGCGAGGTCGCGCGGGGTGAGCGTGATCTCGGCCGGGTTCGCGGCGCGCTGCACCTCGCCCAGCCAGGCCCAGATGTCGGCCTCGGTGGCGCTCGCCTCGACCATCACGTTCTCCGCACCGGCTTCCTTGGCCGCTGCCTGGAACGCGGAGCACTTTTCGCCGCCTCCGGCAAACATCGTCGGGAGGTTGCGGAAGTTCGCCGGCGACACGTCGCCGAGGTCGCCCGCGCGGCCGATCACGCCCGCGAAGACGTGCGGGTAGAGCGAGGCGATCTCGCTGGCCGTCGCCACACCCTCGCCGAAGCCCGTCAGGTAGATCCGGTCGACGTCGACCGCGTGGCTGTCCTTCACGCTCTTCAGCGTGAGCAGCACGGTGTCGATGCCGCCGTGCAGATCGGGCGTGCCGATCTTGTTCCACTGGTCCATGTTCGTCGGCATGTCGCACGCCGCCATGAGGTGCGTATCGCGCGGACCAGCTTCGACCCAGTCCTCCATCAGGTGGTCGCTGCCCTTCTTGCCCTTCGGCGGGATGCAGACGACCAGCGGGAAGGGGCCGTTCTTGGACGAGTACTTCTTGGGCGTGTGGATCGCGATGCGGTACTCGCCGAAGCGTTCGTCTTCGTAGACGCGGTTCTCGACCTTGCCCTTCTTGGTGCCCTTATCCGAGTACTGGTTGGCGTGGTAGAAGACCGACTCCCAGTCCTCGACGGACTTGAGGAAAGAATCACCGTCGAGCTTCTTCGAGACCTTCTTGTCGAGCTTGTCGAAGGCCGAGCGGACCTCGTCGTAGGCCTCGTTGATCCCGCGCTCTTCCTGCTGGGCCTCCCAGTACTCCGCGACGGTCTTGCCGAGCTTTGAGTGGTCCTTGTCGCTGAGCAGCGCTTCGGACACCAGCGGAGCCGCTGCCCCTGCGGCTCCCGCGAGGGTGAGAAGAACGGGCAGGGCGAGTTGGCGATGACGCATGTTCAGTCTCCGACTTGGCTGGTGCCGCCGCTCCCGCGCGGCAGGAGGGCGAGGCCCCACCCACGGGGGGCCCAGGGGCTGGGTTCAGGGTCCAGAAGAAGGGCACGGAAGCCCGCCCGGGCCTCGGGCAGCTTCCCACGATCGAGATCGAGCCGCGCCAGGACCACCCCCGCGTTGGAGGAGCCCCGGGCGCGGGCGAAACCAAGATAGTCCCGAGCGCGCTCTTCGTCACCGCTCCCTAGCGCGAGCGTGCCGCGCTGGGACCAAAGGTCGACGGTCGGGCGCCCCGCTTCGCCCTCACGGGCGATCTGGGCGGCCAGGACCCGGTCGGCGGCTTCGTAAGCGCCGAGTCTGGACTCGGTGAGGGCTAGATCCATGGCGCTCCAGACGGCCAGGTAGCGTTCGTGGAGGGCCGCCTGGATGGCCTGGGCCCCCTCCAGTCGCAAGGCCCGTGCCTCCTCCACGCCGATCTCCCAGGCGAGTCGCACGCGCTGGCCCGAGAGCTGGGCAGGAGAGCCCGCCAGGGCACTCAGGGCGGCCTGGGAGCGCGCAGGAGAGGCTTCGAGCACCTCGGCGGCCAGCCAGCTCTCCTCCAGCGAGAAGGGCCAGGGAGCCGTGGAGCCGGTCGGCATCCGCAGGGCCGCCGTCCTCCCCAGGAGTCGATCCACGTGCACGGCCAAAAGATCGCCCCGCCAGCTGCCCGAGCGCGCCTCGGCCACCGCCTCCAGCTCGGCCAGGGCCGCGGCGCGGCCCGGACTCTCCGCTTCGAGCGCGCGCACCTCGGCCAGACGATGCCAGATCTCGCCCCAGCTCGGGTCCGAGTCCTGGGCCGGGCCGGGCGTACCGGCCAGCGCCAGCAGCCCGGCGAGGAGCGGAGCGACTAGCTCCACCGCAGCGTCCCCTGGGCGTCGGCGCCCTCGGCGCCCGCGACGACCGATCCGATGCGCCAGGCGGTCTCGCCGCGCGCGGCCCAGCCGGCGAGCACCGCGTCGGCCTCGTCTTCGTCGACGATCACGACCATGCCGACGCCCATGTTCAGCGCGCGGTGCGCCTCGTCGAAGGCCAGCCCGCCGGCGTCGGCCAGATAGCGAAACAGCGCGGGCACGGGCCACGAGCCGCGCTCGACCACGACGTCGGCCCCGCGCAGGATGCGCGGCACGTTGCCGACCAGCCCGCCCCCGGTGATGTGTGCGAGCCCGCGGATGCGGCCCGCGTCGAGATCGGGCTTCAGCAGCGCGAGATACGAGCGGTGCGGCGCGAGCAGCGCCTCGCCGACGCTGACTCCTTCGAGCTCGTCCGGACGGTCGTCGACGTCGAGGGACAGCCGCTCGAACAGGATCCGCCGCGCCAGCGAGAAACCGTTGGTGTGAAGCCCCGAGGAGGCCAGCCCCAGCACCGCCTGCCCGGGCCGGATCGCCGACCCGTCGAGGATCCGGTCGCGCTCGACCGCGCCGACGATCACCCCGACGAGCTCGAAGTCGCCGTCGCGGTAGACGCCGGGCATCTCGGCCGTCTCGCCGCCGAGCAGCGCCAGCCCATTGTCGCGGCAGGCCTCCGCACAGCCGCGGATCAGCGCGCCCACAACGTCGGGCTCGAGCTTGCCCATCGCGACGTAGTCGAGGAAGAACAGCGGGCTCGCGCCCTGCACCAGGATGTCGTTGATGCAGTGCTGCACGAGGTCGCGGCCGACCGTGTCGTAGATCCGCGCGCGGCGCGCGACCTCCAGCTTGGTCCCCACGCCGTCGGCGCTGGCGACCAAGACGTGCCCCTGGGCCCCGACGCGGGCGGGGTCGAACAGGCCCCCGAAGAGGCCGACGTCGCCCAGCACGCCGGGCGTGAAGCTCGACCGGATCGCGTCCTTGGCGAGATCGAGCGCGTCGTCCTGGGCGTCGATGTCGACGCCAGCATCCTTATACGTCAGGCCTTCCTTTGCGCTCACTTGGCTCGTCCTCCGAACAGCTCCTGAAGGTGGTTCCAGGCCGAAGGAGGGTAGCGGCTCGGGTCGCTCAAGCGCTGGAGGATCCGCTCGTAGTTGTCGAAGCCGATGTGCGGCGGAAGGCGGTCGAGCCCGAACCAGGCCGCGTCGGACACGTCCGACGACATCGGCTGCACGTGGGTGGCGTCGGCCCGGCACAGGAACACCGCGACGTTGGCCGGCTTGCGCGGGTCCTTGTCGACGAAGAGCAGGTCGAGCAGGCCGAGCACCTCGACGTCGATGCCCGCCTCCTCGCGCACCTCGCGGCGCAGGGCCTCCTCGGGCGGCTCGTCCAGCTCCTGATAGCCGGCCGGCAGCGCCCAATAGCCGCGCCAGGGCTCGATCGCCCGGCGGACGAGGAGCACCTCGCCGCCGGGGTTCACCACCACGCCCGCCGCCGCCGCCGCGGGGTTGAGGTAGAGCACGAAGCCGCATTCGCCGCAGCGCAGGCGCGCGCGGTCCTCGACCTGGGCTTCGCTGAGCGCGCCGCCGCACAGCGCGCAATGCCTCGCTTCCTTCGCTCGCACCCTGATTCCTCCGCGCCCCCGTAACCGGCGGTTCCGCAGGTCCTTGCGATCTTCTACACTAGAGCGCGGCCTCCGTTCGGGCAATCATCCGCGCGGGGCGAAACAAGCGCGGATGAAGACCCTCCTCCTCCTCGGGAGCACCGGCTCGATCGGGACACAGACGCTGGATTGCGTGCGCGCGGACCGCGGGGCGTTCCGCGTGGCCGGTCTGGTCGCCGGACGGTCGTGGGAGACCCTGCTGGAGCAGGCCCGCGAGCTGTCGCCCGATGTGGTCGCGCTGGCGGACGCCGAGGCGGCCGAGGCGCTGCGACCGCACCTGCCGGCCGGCATCGCGCTCCGCAGCGGCCCCGACGCGGCCGAGGAGCTGGCCGCCGAGCTCGAGTACGACCTCGCGATGCACGGCATGGTCGGCGCCGCCGGCGTGCTGCCCTCGGCGCGCGTGCTGGAGCGCGGGCGCACGCTGGCGCTGGCGAACAAGGAGTCGCTGGTCGTCGCCGGCGACCTCCTGATGGAGCTGTCGCGCGAGAGCGGCGCCGCGCTGCTACCGGTCGACAGCGAGCACGCGGCGATCTTCCAGTGCCTGCGCGGCGAGGACGTCGGACGCGTCCGCAAGATCTACCTCACCGCGAGCGGCGGTCCGTTCCGCGACCTCGCGGCCGAGGAGCTCGAGGGCGTGACGCCCGCGATGGCGCTGCGGCACCCGAACTGGGACATGGGCCCGCGCATCACGGTCGGATCGGCGACGCTGATGAACAAGGCGCTCGAGGTCATCGAGGCGCACCACCTGTTCGGGCTGCCGGCCGAGCGGATCGGCGTGGTGGTGCACCGCCAGTCGATCGTGCACTCGATGGTCGAGTTCTGCGACGGCTCGGTCATCGCGCAGATGGGCCCGCCCGACATGCGCGGCCCGATCCACTACGCCCTCCACCACCCCGACCGCAAGCCGGCCGACCTCGTGGGCTTCGACCCGGTGCTCTTCCGCGAGCTGACCTTCGAGGAGCCGGACCTGAAGCGTTTTCCGACGCTCGAGCTGGGCTTCCGCTGCGTCGCGGAGGGCGAGGATTCCGGCGCGGCCCTCAACGCCGCCGACGAGGTGGCCGTGGCCGCTTTCCTGGCCGGCGAGGTCTCGTTTCAGGAGATTCCTCGAATCAACCGAAGGGTGCTGGAAAGCCGCCCGGGCCTGGCCCACGACATCCCAGCCCTGCTGGAGTCGGACCGCCGATCCCGAGCGCTGGCCGAAGCCGAGGTGCAGCGCGCCCTCCGCCCCGAGGCCAGCCCCTCCTGAAGGCCGCCGGATCCCCACCAACGCATGGACAGCCTCCCCGACATCCTCCGCATCGCCCAGGTCGCCCTGGGGATCGGGCTCGTGATCTTCGTGCACGAGCTGGGCCACTTCATCGCTGCCCGGATGAACGGCGTCAAGGTCGACGTGTTCAGCATCGGCATGGGTCCGCGCGTGTTCGGGTGGCACCGGGGCGAGACGCTCTACCAGCTCGCGCTCATCCCGATCGGCGGCTACGTGCGAATGGCGGGCGAAGACCGTCGCTTCGATGGACTGCCGCCCGAGCCGGGCGACCTCAGCACCAAGAGCGTGGGCGCGCGCTTCGTTATCTACTCGGGCGGCGTCCTGATGAACATCGCCTTCGGGCTGGTCGTCTTCCCACTCGTGCTCTACAGCGGCGTGCCGTTCCCTCCGCCGGTGCTCGGCGACCCCCTCGCCGGTGGTCCCGCCTGGCAGGCCGGGCTGGAGCCCGGCACCGAGGTGCTCTCGGTCAACGGGCAGGAGGTCTTCGACTTCATGCACATCCCGACGGCCGTCGCGCTCGGCGACGCCGACGCGACCGAGCTGGTCGTCCGCGAGCCCGACGGCCGCGAGCGCACGGTGCGGGTCAAGCCGCGCTACAGCGAGCAGATGGGCATGCGCACCATCGACGTCACGATGTCGCTCGAGCGCGACGACGCGGGGCGTGCAGTGCTCGTCGTGCAGGACGACTCCCCTGCCGCGGAGGCCGGCCTGCGCAGCGGCGACCGGCTGGTGTCGGTCGAGGGCGGCGTACCCGGGCTGAGCCCGCTCGATCAGTTCCTGATCGCGATGAACGCGGGCGACGAGGTCAGGGTCACCGTCGCCGACGACGCCGGTACGCGCCAGGTGAGCCTGTCGCCGACCTACGGCGAGGAGCTGGCGCCGCCGCGTATCGGCATCACGCCCCCCTACCACGTGGTCGCGGCGCTGCGCGACGGCGCCGAGGAGCGCGTCCCGCTCTCGACCGGAGACCGCGTCGACACGGTCGGCGGCACCAAGGTGCGTCGCCTGGGCGACCTGCACGTGGCGCTGCTCGCCGCCGTGGAGCAGAGCGCGCCCGCGAGCGTCCCGTTCGCGATCGAGCGCGACGGACGCAAGATCGAGCTGACGGCCGAGGTCGCGTCGCGCGACGACGCCCTGGCGCTCGCCGACGACATCGCGCTCAAGACCGACTTCGAGACCACCGCGATCCTGACCACCGAGGGCGAGCCGGCGTCGCTCGCCGGGCTGCGGGACGACGACCGCATCCTGCAGGTGAACGGCGTCGAGGTCGCCGTCTGGGACGACGTCCGCTCCCTGATCCAGGAGGCGGCGCGCCGCGACGAGGTGGTGCGGCTCCAGGTCGAGCGCCTCGGCACCGGCGACCGGCCGACCTTCGAGGAGCTGATCATCACGCCCGCCGAGATGCCGATGGCGTTCTACGGCGTCAACCCGCGCCAGGCGAGCTACGTCTACCGCGCGGACGGGCTGGCCGGCTCGGTGCGGGTCGGTGCGCTGTGCTCGTGGCGCTTCGCCCAGGATGCGTTCCTGACGCTGAAGCGCTGGATGACCGCCGACGTCAGCGCCAAGAACTTCGGCGGCATCATCTCGATCGGAGCGATCTCCTACAGCTGGGCGGAGGCCGGCTGGCAGAAGCTGTTCTTCTTCCTCTGCATGCTCAGCATCAACCTCGCGATCCTGAACGTGCTGCCGATCCCGCTGCTCGACGGCGGGCACCTGTTCTTCCTGATCGTCGAGAAGATCAAGGGGTCGCCGGTCTCCGAGAAGGTGCTGGTCTACAGCCAGATGGTCGGGCTGGTGCTGATCCTCTCGCTCCTGATCTACATCACCTACCAAGACCTGGTGCGCTGGGTCCTGCCGGCCGGATGAGAACCCTCGGGCGCCTGCTGCGCCTGTCGCTGGCTCCCTCCGCCGTCGCCGACATCGCCGCGGGCATGATCCTCGGCGCGGGCTGGTGGCCGGGTGGCTTCGAGCCGTTCCTGCTGCTCGCGGCGACGCTCTGCGTCTACCACGGCGGCATGGCCCTGAACGACTGGGCCGACCGTGTACACGACGGCGAGACGCGCCCCGACCGCCCGATTCCCTCGGGCCGCGTGCCCGCGGGCGCGGCGGCGCTGCTCGGCTTCACGCTGCTGCTCGCCGGGCCGTGGATCGCGCTGGGCGCGGCGCGCGGGCCGGCGCTGATCCTGGGCGGGGTCGCGGTGCTCGCGGCCGTGTACGACCTCTACGGGCGCGGCGCCTGGCTCGGGCCGCTGCTGCTCGGGCTCTGCCGCGCGGGGAACCTCGGCGCGGGGCTCTACTTCGGCCGCCTCGCGGCCCTCGACCGCTGGCCGAACCTGGGCGAGCCCGGCCTCGAGCTCGCGCCGATCCCGCTCCTCTACGGCGGCTATGTGTTCGTCGTCTCGTGCCTGGGCCGCTTGGAGGACGCCGAGGACGCGCGCCCGCTCGGGCGCCGCCCGTCGTTCTGGGTCGCGGCGGCCGCCGCGCTGATGCTCGCGCTCCCGATCCTGCCCGTACCGGTGCTCGGCGACGCGGGGCTGGTCCCGCCCGGCGCCGAGGCGGAGCCCAGCGCCGAGCCCTCCACCTTCCTGCGCGACAACCGCATCACCCTGGCCTCGCTGGTCGTCGCCGCCGGGGCCTTCGGGCTGCTGCGCGCCGCCTTCCGCCAGCGCGCGTGGACGCGCCCGGAGGTGATGCGCACGATGGGCATGGCGCTGCGCCGGCTGCTGGTGTTCACCGCCGGCGTGGCGGTGATGCGCGGGACCGCGCACGGGCTGGCCGTCGCCGCGGTGGTGCTGCTCGGCTACCCGCTGAGCTACGGGCTGCGCCGGGTGTTCCCGCCGTCCTGAGCGGCGCGGGCGGCCAGCCAGGCCAGCGCCTCGTCGCGCGTGCGCAGCTCGCCTTCGAGCTGGCGCGTCTCGGCCTCGCGCAGCAGGCTCCCCCACCGCGGCCCGCGCGGCACGCTGGCCGCCGCGAGGTCGGCGCTGGCGAGCAGCGGCGCCGGGTGCAGCTCGGCCTCGGAGAGGCTCTCCCGCAGCCGCTCCAGCTCCTCCATGCGCGCGAGCCACGGGCCGCGCGCCGCACGCTCCAGCATCAGGGCGCCCGCCCAGGCAGCGCCGCGCACGAGCCGCAGACGCGGCGCGCGGCCCTCGGCCGGGAGCTCCGCGACCCCGCGCCGCAGCTCGGCCAGGCGCGCGACGCCGTCGAGCACCGCCCGCGGCGCCTTCAGGGCCTCGAGCGGCGCCGCCTCGCCGCCGCATAGGGCCGCGAGGACCACGAGGGCGCCGGCCTCGGGCGCCAGCCGCTCGACCGCGCCGATCCGCGCCTCCGCGCCGGTGGGGTCCCAGCCGGCGAGGCAGCGCTCGAGCGCCCCCGCCTCGGCCAGCAGCCCCAGGGCCCGCGCGGGGTTCGGACCGCCCGCGATCGCCCACAGCTCGGCGTAGATACGCTCGGCGCTGACGCCGCGCAGCGCGTCGAGCGCCCCGGCGGCGGCAGCGCGGGTGGCTTGCTCGACCTCGAGCCCCAGCCGAGCAGCGAAGCGCGCCATGCGCAGGATCCGCAGCCCGTCCTCGCGGAAGCGCTCGCGCGGCTCGCCGACGCAGCGCAGCCGCCGCTCGGCCAGGTCGCGCAGGCCGCCGGCGGGGTCCGCGACCTCGCCGGTGAGGGGGTCGAGGTACAGCGCGTTGCAGGTGAAGTCGCGCCGCTGCGCGTCCTCTTCGACGGTGTCCGAGTAGCTCACCCGGTCCGGGTGCCGGCCGTCGGAGTAGCCCGACTCGGCGCGGAAGGTCGTGACCTCGACGTCGACCTCGAAGTCGAGCACCAGCACCGTGCCGAAGGCTCGGCCGACCGACGCGGTGCGCGCGAAGCAGGCCTCGACCTGCTCCGGTCGCGCGGCGGTGGTGAGGTCCACGTCGGTCGCCTCGCCCCCCAGCGCCAGGTCGCGCACCGCTCCACCCACGATCCAGGCCCGCTGCCCGGCGTCCTTCAGCCGCGCCGCGACCCCGCGCGCCGCGGCCGCGAGCGGCGCCGCGAGGTGCTCCATCGAAGGCCTGCGCATCTGCTTGAAGCGTAGCAAAGCCGTTGGCACGATCGACCGCTATGGGAAGGAGCGACACTACCCACGGCATCTCGCCGGCGGGCGTGGTCACCGTGCTGGCGATCATGACCGTCGTGGTCCTCGTCTCGCTGCCGCGGCTGCACGACTTCGCGCTGCGCGAGAACGAGTCGGATGCCGCGGTCCTGACGCGCCTCCTGGGCCAGGGGCTGGTCCAGCACGCCGAGCCGGGCGCGGACCTGCACGACCTGGCCGAGCGCATGGGGCTGGACCCGCGCCGGGACGATCTGGAGTGGGTCGAGTCGGGGCGGCTCCTCCGCCACCACGGGTACCTGTTCGAGCTCGTCCCCGGCCGTGGCGAGGCCATCGTCCGGGCCTGGCCCTGGACCTACGGCGAGACCGGGCGCACCGCCTTCGTCTTCCGCGCCGAGGGCGGCGTGTTCGGGCACGACAACCCGGGCGGGGCCTGGACCGGACCGGCGCAGCCGCCGGCGCTCTCCGCCGAGGGCTGGGTGGCGGTGCGGCTCGCGGACCGCGAGCTCGGCGCCTTCTAAGCCCTGGATTCGCAGTCGTCGTCGCGCCTTGCCAGGAACCGACAGGGAACGGAATGTGACGACGAACTTCTGACTCAGGACACTAGGCGGCTAGTACCAGCGCCACAACAGGCACTGCAGCACCAGGCGCAGCTCGCCGGACTCGACGCGGTTGACCGCGCGCTTGAGCCGGCCCGCCATCTCGGAGGCCGGGCCGAGGCGCGCCAGGCGATCCGCGACGAACAGCGTCTCGACCTCGGCCAGGTCGCCCGACTCCAGGAGTGCGAGCAGCGAGTCGCGCGTGAAGTCCGAGCGCGAGGCGCTGACGGCCCACAGGAGGTCCAGCCGCCGCGCCGGGTCGGTCTCGCCGGCCAGCTCCTCGAGCAGCACGACGCGGCCGGCGTCGCCGGTGTTCGAGGCCTGGATCATCAGCCACTCGTGCGCGCGCAGCCGCTCGACGATCTCGTCCGCGTGGCCGGCCGCCAGCCCGCGCAGGAAGCGCACGGCCTCGCCGCTCGGGATCTGGCCGACGCTCTTGAGCGTGGCCGCGCGATCGGCGAGGGGCAGGAAGGACTCGAGCTCGTCGCGCTCCAGCAGGCGCGTGAGCGTACGCTCGGTCAGCGCGGGGTCCACCGACAGGCGCCGCAGGAGTGCGCTCATCGCCTCCTGGAGCGCGGCCGTGCCGCCGGTGAGCTGCGCCAGCGCGCGGTCGATCGCCACCTCGTCGCCGCGCTCCACCAGCAGCGTCAGGCAGCCGCCGCGCACCACCGGCGACAGGTCGTCGAGCCCCAGGCGCAGCGCCGCGCGCGCCTCGTCCGTCAGCTCGTCCTCGGCATCGCCGGCCAGCCCCTGGGCGGCGACGCCGCGCACCGAGGGGTTCGTGTCGTCCGCGAGCACCTCGGCGAGAAGCGGGATCAGCCCCGCCGTCCCCGCCGCCGAGGCGGCGTTGGTGCGGCGCTGGAGATGCCCGGCGTTGGCGTCGTCGAGCGCGAGCTCGGCGCGGAAGAAGGCCAGCGCGGCTTCGTCCCCGGCCGCCGCCGCGGGCGCGGCCACGTGCGTCGCGACGTCGAGCGAGGCGCCCTCGAAGAGCACCGCGCAGGCCGCCGCGGTCTCGGGCCGGGTCGACCGCGCGAGCACGGGCGCGACGTAGCGGTGCAGGCCCGTGCGCACGCCGTCGCGGATCCACCCTAGGTAGAGCTCCTCGGCCCGCGCCGGGTCGGCCGCGTGCAGGGAGAGCGCCACCTGGTGCTTCTGCTCGTTGATCTCTACGTCGAGGTGCGAGACCAGCCGGTCGAAGTCCTCGGGCCGCGCGTGCCGGAGCTTGAGTCCCTGGATCGCCGCCAGCCGAATCGCGTCGCCGGGGTGCTCGAGGCAGCGCAGCAGGATCTCGCGCGCCTCCTCGGATTCGGTGCGCATGAGCACGTCGACCGCGTTCTGCAGATAGGCGACCCCGTGCGACTCGGTGTAGTGGCGCTCGATGAAGCGCCGCAGCTCGGGGATCGCGTCGTCGCCGATCGAGGCGAGCTCCTCCTTGGCGCGCTTGAGCGGGTCGCGCCCTCCGGTCGCGAGCTTCTCGACCAGGATCGGCACGATGTCGGCGACGTTGCGGTCGTAGAAGTCGTTCTTCGCGCAGCCGCCGAGGAGCGGCGTGATGCGCGGGTCGGACCGCGGGTCGAACTCGGCCGTGCTGCTGGCACCCCCCTCGCCGCCGCCGCTGCAGGCGGCGAGGCCCAGCGCGGCGAGCAAGAAGGCCGCACGCCTCACTCGGAAACCTCGAGCGGCGTCGCGTCGTCGTCCTCAACCGGCGGGCGCAGGCCGCCTTCGGCGTGGCGCAGCGCGACGAGCGCCTTGGCGTAGCCGGCGCGCGCGGTGGTCAGCGCGGACAGCGCCTCGGCCAGGTCGCGCTGGAACTCGAGCACCTGGAAGGTGGTCGAGAGGCCCTCCTGGTAGCGCGCCTCCTCGGCCGCCAGCTGGCGCTCGGCGAAGTCGCGGCTGGTGCTCGCCGCGGCGACGTTCTGGCCGGCGTAGATCAGGTCGCGCACGGCGTTGCGCACCTCGGACAGCACGGTGAGCTCGATCTGGTCGTACGTGATGCGCGCGGCGCGGACGCCGGCGTGCGCCGAGCGCTCGGCGAAGCGCGCGGTGCGGTTGCGCAGCGGCAAGCTGAAGTTGAGGCCCGCGCTGTACACCGGGAAGTCGATGCTGAGGGCCTCCTCGAAGGCCTCGTCGGTCTTCGAGTCGAAGCCCCGCGAGCGCATGCTGAGGTTGAAGTCGAGCCCCGGCAGACGGTTCGAGCGCGCGCGCTCGAGGCGCACCTCGCTCGCCTCGATCTCGAAGCGCTGCTGGGCCAGCTCGGGCCGGTCGCGGACCGCGAGCTCGAGGCTCGCCAGCCAGTCCGGCACCCGCCCTGCTTCCACCCCGGGCAGCGGCGTGAGCGACACGATCGGCCAGTCCCAGCTGGCCGCCTCGGTGGCGAGGTCGTTCTCGGTGCGCTGGAAGAGCAGCGCGCGCAGCCCGTCCTCGGCGGCGCGCAGGTTCGACTCAGCCAGCAGCCGCTGCTCCTCGAGCTGCGCGACGTTGGTCTCGGACTGGAGCACGTTGACCTCGGTCCCCACACCGACTTCGAGCCGGCGCTGGTCCTGGTCGAGCTGCTGCTGCGCGGTGGAGAGCGCCACCTCGCGCACGCCGAGCTGCTCGGCGGCGCCGACCAGATCCCAGTAAGCGTTGGCGACGTCGCGCAACACGCCCTGGCGGATCTCCTCGTTGCGCGCCTCCTGCCGCCACAGGCCGAGCTCGGACTCGCGCTGGTCGGTCGTCGCGAAGCGCTTCCACGCGCCGCGCAGAAGCGGCTGGGTCAGGGCGACGGTGAGGACGTCGGTGCTCGAGGTCGCGTTGACCGCGACCTGGTTGTTCGTATCTTCGTTGTCGTGCTGGAAGGTCAGGTCCAGCACGCCGCCGGTGGTGAACGGAACCGAGAGCCCGGTGTTGAAGCTCGCGGTGGTGGACTCGTTCGCGCTCCCCTCGAAGCTGAACTGCGGCTCGACGGTCGCGTCGGTCCAGGAACCGCCGACGGTCCAGGTCGGGTCGAACGTGCCCCAGCTTCCCGCGTAGTCGTAGCGGGCGATCTCGGTGGTGATGGCTTCCAGCTCCAGCGTGAGGTTCCTCTCCAGGGCGATCCGGAGCGCGTCTTCGAGCGTCAGCTCGAGGACCGGACCAGCCACAGCTCCGGACGGCTCCTGCGCCGGGGGCTGGGCGGGCGTCTCCGCGTCCTGCGCCAGGGCTAGGGGCGGAAGAGCGAGCGGTAACACGACGGCGAGGGCGCGTGAAAGCATGGGGCGGAGAGCATAGAGCACCGCCGGTGGGTCCACCACCCGAGCGCGTGCAGGAAGCCCCTCGCTAGCGTCCGGCCGCGATCCAGGCCGAGGCGATCGGGTGGGCCGCGAGCTCGGCCCCGAGGGCGTTGGCCAGGAGCTCGCACCACGCCGCATCAACGGGAGCCGGTCGGCCGTCGGCCGGGACGCCGGTCGTTCCGAGCCCGTAGCCCGCGGCGCGGTCGAGCGCGGCGCGCAGCAGTCGGTCGACCGACTCGGGCCGTCCGCCGCCGGACGACTCCCCGAGGTGGGACGCCAGTCCCCCCAGGATGGCGTGGAAGCCGGACGAGCGCTCGCCGTCGCGGGCGAAGCGGTCGAGCGCGAGCTCGGCGAGCAGGGCCAGCGCAGCGCCGCCGGACGGGCCGTGGAGCTCACGCGTATCCAGCTCGTCCAACCAGAGGGGCCAAGGCTCGCCATGTAGGAAACGGCTACGCGCATCGAGCAGCCGGATTTCCAGGGCCGCATCGGCCAACGCGTCCCCGGTTCCCGCGGGGGCCGGGAGCCCGGGCCGGGTCAGCAGGAAGCGGGCGCGCGCCAGGCGGTTCCGCGCGGTCCAGGCCGCGCGGTAGTCCTCGTCGAGGTCGAGCGCGGGGATCTCGGGCCCGGGCGCCTCCTCCTCGACGCCCTCGGACAGCGGCTCCTCGCGCGCCTCGAACTGAATGTACAGGTGCGGTTCGTCCGGCTCGTCGCGCAGCAGCATCCACGCCGCCGCCGGCACCACCAGGAGGTGCACCAGCAGGCTCGCCGCCACCACGCGCACCAGCGCCGACTCGCGCAGCCGCTGGCGCACGAAGCCGCCGATCAGGCGCAGATCGCCGCGCCACGAGAGGTCCTCGCGCGTGGTTGCGGCCAGGACGCGTTCGACCAGCGCCTCCTCCGAGGCCGGCGCCAACGCGGGCTCGTCGAGCGCGGCGCGGGCCGAGCCCAGCCAGGCTTCGAGCCCGTCGATCCGCACGGCGGTCTCGGGCTCGGCGCGCAGGCGCGCCAGCTCGGCCCCGGCCTCGGCGCCGTGCTCGAGCAGCAGCTCGAGCAGGCGCTCGTCGGAGACCCGCGCGGTCACCTTGCCCCCCCCTGCGGAGGAGTGTTCGGAGGAGCGGACCCGCGCTCGTCGGTTCCCGCCGCGGAGGGGTTGCCCTCGAGCACTTCGCGCAGGCGGCGCACCGCGTGGAACATGCGCGACTTCACCGTGCCGGTGGGGATGTCGAGGATCGAGGAGATCTCGCCGTAGGAGAGCTCCTGCACCACCCCCAGCTCGAACACGAGCCGGTGGTGCTCGGGCAGCTCGCGCGCCGCGCTGCGGAGCCGCTCCGCCTCCTCGCGCACGCGCAGGGCCTCGAACGGCTCGGGCGCCTCGCCCGCCAGCGTGTCGCCCAGGACCCCGGCCCGGTCGGCCTGGGCCCCCTGCGGGCCGCCCAGGCGCTTGTCGAGCGACAGCGGGCGCGGGCGGGCCGCCCGCCGGCGCTGGCCGTCGATCCAGACGTTGCGCGCGACCCGGAAGCAGAAGGACGAAAAGCGTTCCTCCTGGCGGTAGCGCGCGGCGTTCTGGTGGAGCTTCAAAAAGACTTCCTGGGTCAGGTCCTCGGCTTCCTCGGGACCGGCGCCCTGGCGTCGAAAGAAGCCCACGAAGCGCGCTGCGGAGGCGCGGACGAAGGCCTCGAACGGCTCCGGGTCTCCGTCGCGGAGCGCGACGAGGGGATCCGGAGGGCTGTCCCAGGGGCGATTCAGACCCGACAAGCAGGCCTCCTAACGCGCGCCTGGGGCGCCGGTTCATCCGGGACCACGGTTTTCTCCGCTCCCGGGGGGGCCGGCGGCGGCCGACCCGGGATCCGCCAAGCCCGGCACCCCAGCGGCGGCCTGCAGGGCCGCCTCCAGGTCCGGCCGGGCGCCCGCCGGGCCCCGCACGGCCACCCGCAGGAGCCGCTCGGAGGGCCCGCGGTGCTCCAGGAGCACCTCCAGCCGAGTCGCCGGCAGGTAGTCCGCCACGCGCCCGGCCCACTCGACGACGGCCACGCCCTCGCCGTCCAAGGCCTCGGCGCCCCCGGCCTCGAGGAACGCCAGCCCGCGCCCGGCCATCCAGGCGTCGAAGTGGTAGAGCGGCAGGCGCCCCTCGTAGAACTGCATCAGCGTGAAGCTCGGGCTCGTGACCGGCTCCTCGATCCCGAGCCCGCGCGCGAGGCCGCGCACCAGGCAGGTCTTGCCAGCGCCCAGCTCGCCGTCGAGCGCCACCACCGCGCCGGCCTCCAGGGCCGCGCCCAGGGCCGCGCCGACCGCCTCGGTCACCTCGGGGTCGGGGGAGATCCAACGCGCCTCAGCCGCCATGCACAAAGCCTCCGTCGCCGTCCCAGCGCGCGCCCTGGATGTAGAGCCCGCGGCCGCGCACGATCCGCCCCACCGCCTGGCCGTCGGTCGCGGGCAGCTTGCTCGCCGCGGTCGCCGGCAGCGCCGCCAGAAGCTCGTGGTCCTCGCCGTCGTGCAGCGCGTGCCACAGGGCGTCGCGCCCGTCGAGCTTGGCCGCGCGGTGCGCGTCGCGGTGGATCGGGACGCGGTCGAGCTCGATCCGCACGCCCGAGGCCCGCGCCAGGCGCGAGAGGTCGCGCGCCAGCCCGTCGGACACGTCGATCATCGCGGTCGCCCCGAGCGCCGCGAGCCGCTGCCCGAGCTCGACGCGCGGCTCGATCCGGAGGTGGCGCCCGAGGCGGCTGCCCCCCACCGGTCCGGTCAGCACCAGCGCCTGCCCGCTGCGGGCGCGGTCGCGCGAGGGCAGGCGCGGGGCGGCGCCGCCGCGGGGCTCGAGCTCCCCCACGGCGGTGATCGCCAGCGCCAGCGGTCCCGGAGCGAGCGCCAGGTCGCCCCCGACGAGCGGCGCGCCGAAGTCGCGGCCACGGCGGTCGACCGCGCGCAGGCAGGCGCGGATCCAGGCTTCGGTCGCCGCCTTCGGAGCGCGTAGCGCCGCGAGCAGGCCGCGCGGGCGCGCCGCGCTCGCGGCGAGGTCGGACAGCGTGCGCGCCGCCGCCTTCGCGCCGGCGCGTGCGGGGCTCGTCCCGGGCTCGAAGTGCACGCCCTCGATGCACTGGTCGGTGCACGCGACGCTCGGTCCGCGCATGCGCGCCAACAGGGCGGCGTCGTCCCCGGGGCGCCCCGTCCACCGCTCGATCCAGCGGTGCAGCCGTTCCTCCGACCAGCTCACCGCCGGCATGGTACCGCTCAGAGCGACAGGAAGACCTTGCCGACCACGCGGTCGCGCGGAATCGGGCCGAGCGCGCGGCTGTCGCGCGCCGGGCAGCTCTCGTTGTCGGCCACGATCCACAGCTCGCCCGCCCCCACACGCTCGGCGAACGTCTCGGGCGCCGTCGGCGGGAGCACGCCGACCAGCCCGAGCAGGAGCTCGTCGTCCGCGGCCCGGAACAGCACCGCGTCGCCCTCGAACAGCGTGCTCGCGTGGAGGTCGACGACCAGGCGCGAGCCGGGCGGGATGTCGCGGACCGGGGTGCAGCCCTCGGTCGGCAGGCCGGTCACGTCGAAGCGCAGCGAGAGATAGAGCACCGCCGCGGCGGCCACGACGTAGAGGCCGATCCGCGCCCGGCGCAGGATCAGGTTGCGGCGCGGGGTCACGCGCCGATCTCCCGCGCGGCCGCGGCGAAGCTCGCGGCGCGCTCCGCGGGCTCGCGCGAGCCCAGGATGCCGCCCAGCACCGCCACGCCCCGGGCGCCCGCGGCGAGCGCCGCGCGCACGTCGTCCGGCGCGAGGCCGCCCAGCGCCCAGATCGGCGCCACGGCCCGCGCGCAGGCCGCGGACAGGCCATCGAAGCCGGTGGGCTCTTGCAGCCCGCGCTTGGAGGGCGTGTCGCGCACCGGGCCGAAGAAGAGGTAGTCGGCGGGCTCCCAGGCCTCGGGCGCGTCCGCCGCGTGGCCGGAGAAGCCGACGGCGAGGTGCTCGCGCCAGGCGGCGGGGATGCGCTCGGGCGGAAGCGAGCGGAACCCGAGGTGCACCGCATCGGCACCGGCGAGGCGCGCCAGGTGCGCGCGGTCGTGTACGCCGAGCCAGCCGCCCTCCTCGTCGAGCACCGCGCGCAGCTCGCGCGCGAGGCCGAGGAAGTCGCGCTCGTCGAGCGCCGGCTCGCGCAGCAGCAGGCCGCGCACGCCCGCCCGCGCCACCGCGCGGACGCGGGCCGGGAAAGCGTCGAGCTCCGCGGGGGTCAGCGTACCCGGCGAGAGCGCGACCACCGCGGGCGGCAGCTGCATCAGCGCGCCTCGGCCAGCTCCACGAGGTAGCCGAGCTCGCGCAGCAGCGAGCGCATACGGCGCGGCGTGATGCGGCCCTTGAGCTGGACCGAGTTCTCGCCCATCACGTCGCCCACGTGCTGCCGCGCCCCGGGATCCTGCTGAAAGCGCCGCATGGTGTCGGAGTCGGGGCACGAGAGGCGCAGCTCGTGGTCGAGCGTCATCAGGCCCGCGCGGGTCGCCCAGTCGCGGATCGAGAAGTGGACGTTCTGCGGGACGGGGGTGCGCGAGTGCTGCTCCAGGCACCCCAGCATGTGCGTCAGGCTCATGCCGTCGGTCAGCGCGCGTCGCACGCCCTCCTCGGTGATGCGGAAGTGCATCACCGAGCCGTCGCGCTCGCGCAGGCAGAAGCGGTCCAGGTCGTGGACCAGCTCGGCGTCGTCGCCGGTCGGGAAGAGCACCACTTCGAAGTCCGGCGTCACGACCAGGTTGCCGATGACCGATTCCGGCGAGACGTCGCCCGCCCCCTCTTCGCCCAGGCCGAAGAGGCGCGCCCCGGCGATGGTCAGCCGCATCGCCACCGGGCGCCGCGCGCTGTCGTAGCCGAGGTCGATGAAGCCGAGCAGGTAGAGCCGCTGGCGCACCCAGCGCACCAGGTTCCACGCGAGGCGCTGCGGGTCCTCGAGGCCGGAGTACTGCGAGCCCTGCGCGTGCTCGGCGAAGTGCTCCTCGACGCCGAGGTCGTCCAGCTTCGAGAGGTAGCTGTTGCGCGCCAGGAACGGCAGGTACATCAGGTCGTACCAGACGTCCGGCTCCACCCGCTTCAGGAGGCGCAGGAAGATCTGCCGCATGCGCTGCTGGTGGAACGGCTCGCCGCCGAGGCTGCGGTCGAGCAGCGCGAAGTCGAGCAGCGTGCCCTGCTTCTCGCGCAGGCCCATCTGCACCCACTCGCGGCCGCGCGTGGTGACGGCGAAGGTGCGCTCGCCGGTCTTGTCGATGAGCCCCGCGCTGCGGCAGAAGGCGAAGATGAAGCCCAGCACCTCCTCGCGCGCCAGCTCGCGCCCGGGGTTGGGGATCAGGTGCTGGATGATCTTCTTCTCGGTCGTCTTGAAGATCTCGCCGCGCACCGTGAAGCGCACGTCGTTCTCCTGGATGTAGGCCAGAAAGCGCGAGATGTTCGAGGTGAGGTCGATGCCGAGCGACAGCTCCTCGTGCGGGCGGTCGGGGTCGCCGGGGACGGCGACGCGGCGCAGCC
Source organism: Planctomycetota bacterium (assembly GCA_039029355.1). GTDB lineage: Bacteria > Planctomycetota > UBA1135 > UBA1135 > JBCCGI01. The sequence goes on along the minus strand of JBCCGI010000070.1, from coordinate 11,105 downwards.
AGGCGAGCGCGACCTCGTTGAAGACGACCAGCGTCTCGTCGTCGTGGTGGATGCCGTAGCGGGAGAGGTTGACCTCCTGCACCGTGCCCACCAGCGACTGCTCGAGGATCATGCGCCAGCGCCGCCCGTTCCAGTGCGGCAGCTCGGTGTCCATGCGCTCGAACAGGTGGCGCGGCAGCACGCCGCCGAACTCGAGGATGGCCTTCTCGATCAGGCCCTGGACGCCCTCGGGCAGGCGCTCGACGCGCGCCGCGCAGGCGGTCTCCTGGGCGTACATCTTGTACATCTCGCGCACGCGCTGTGGGCTGATGCGGCGCTTGCCGTCGGCGTACTTGCGGTCGAGGTGGCCGCGCAGCGTGAGCACCTGGAAGATGCCCTGGTCGGCGGCCTGGCGCTGGCGCAGGATGCCGTCGCCGACCTCGACCGGGATCGCGACGATGCGCTCGCCCTCGCTCTCGAAGCGGGTGTCTTCGCCCTCCATCGCCAGGCCGTGGCGCGCGAGGGCGACCAGGCAGGCCTCGAGGTCGTAGGAGCTGAGCTGCGCCAGCTTCTTGACGTTCGCCAGCTCGGTCCACGTGCGCCGGTAGCGCGGCGCGGCGATCAGCGCCTCCAGAACCTCGCCCATCCTGCGGCCGAGCCCGGACGTGCGCTCGGCGATGCGCTCGGGCTCGATCATCCACTGCAGCAGGGCCTCGCGCATCTCCTCGTCGTGCTCGGGGAGGCGGACGCCGTTCTCGCCGCTCCAGAACTGGTAGAGCTCACGCAGCTCGGTGCGCTTGGCGGCGGCGAGGAGCTCCGCCACGCCGAGCCGTCCGGGCCGCGTACGGGCGCCGGCGGACTCGCGCACGGCCTTCTTGCCCGCGGGTGTCGCCCGCGACTTGGTGCGCTTCTTCCGGGACGCGGCCCCGTTGCGGGACGCCGCGCCCTTTCCCTTAGGTCCGGGCTTGCTCAAGCGCCGACTCCTGACTCCACGGCCTCAAGTTGGGATGCGTCGATGATGCGGTAGGAGTAGCCCTGCTCGGTCAGGAACAGCTGCCGCTTCTGCGCGAACTCCTGATCGCGCGAGCCCAGCGTGACGACCGCGTAGAAGGCGGCCGCCGAGCCGTCGGACTTGGGGCGCAGGATGCGTCCCAGCCGTTGGGCCTCTTCCTGGCGTGAGCCGAAGGTGCCCGAGATCTGGATGGCGACGTTCGCGTCCGGCAGGTCGATCGCGAAGTTGCCGACCTTCGACACCATGAGGATGCGCTCCTCGCCGGTGCGGAAGGCGTCGTACAGCCGCTGGCGGTCCGCCGTCGGCGTCTTGCCGGTGATCAGCGGCACGCGCAGCTCACGCGCGAGCGATGTCAGCTGCTGGATGTACTGCCCGATGATCAGGATGCGCCCCTGCGGGTGCGCGGCGATAATGCGCTTGACCGCCGCGGACTTGGCCGGGTTCTCGGACGCCACCCGGAACTTGCGGCGCGCGTCGGCCAGGTTGTAGGTCGACTTGAGCGAAGGCTCGAGCGGCACGCGCACCTCGGTGCACGTGGCGGCCGCGATGAAGCCCTGCTGCTCGAGCACCTTCCACGGCACGTCGTAGCGCTTGGGGCCGATCAGGCAGAAGACCTCGTCCTCCTTGCCGTCCTCGCGCACCAGCGTCGCCGTCAGCCCGAGCCTCCGCCGCGCCTGCAGCTCGGCCGTCACGCGGAAGATCGGCGCCGGCAGGAGGTGCACCTCGTCGTAGATCACCAGCCCCCAGTTCTCGCGCGAGAACAGGCCGAAGTGCTCAAACGAGTCGGTGCGCGAGCGGCGCCAGGTCAGCATCTGGTAGGTCGTGATCGTGACCGGGCAGACGTTCTTCTCGTCGCCGGTGTACTCCCCCACCTGCTCTTCGGTCAGCTCGGTCTTGTCGAGGATCTCGTCACGCCACTGCCGCACCGCGACGGTGTTGGTGGTCAGGATCAGCGTCTTGGTGCCGACCAGATTCATCGCGCCGATGCCGACGACGGTCTTGCCGGCGCCGCACGGCAGCACCACGACGCCGTTGCCGCCGACGACGCTGCCGCCGCGGTAGAAGCTCTCGGCCGCGCCGCTTTGGTACGGGCGCAGGCCGAACTCGGGTCCGGTGAGCGAGGGGGAGCGCAGCGGAATCTCCAGCGGGTCGCCGTCGACATACCCCCCTTGATCGTCGACCGGGAAGCCGATCTTGATCAGGCTCTGCTTGATCGAGCCGCGGCCCTCCTCGTCGAGCCATACGCGGCCCTCGCCGTCGATCTCCAGCTGGCTCTTGATCGACTTGTGGGCGAGCACCTCCTCCAGCGCGTCCGCGTCGTCTGAGAGCAGCTCGAAGCGCTCATCGCGGCGCTCGATCCGCAGCAGCCCGTAGCGCGCCAGCCAGGTCTCGATCTCGACCAGCACGTTCTCCGGCACGGGGACGCAGGAGTACTCCTCGAGGCGCGAGCGGATCTCCTCGGCCGTCAGGCCCAGCGCCGCCGCGTTCCAGACCGACACCGGCGTGATGCGGTACGTGTGCAGGTAGTCGGGGCTCTTCTCGAGCTCCGCGAAGCCCGCCAGAGCGTCGCGCACCTCGACGAAGCGCGGGTGCTCCTCGGTCATCGGGCGCCCGTCGGCGTCCTTCTTGGGCCGGCCCTTCTCGTCCAGCACCGCACGCACGGTGTGGAGAATCATCGTTCGGTCGCTCTGGACGATCAGCGGGTTGTCGGGCAGGAGGCTCACGAGGTGACCTTCTCCTTGGACCGGGACGACTTGGAGCGCCGCTTGGAAGGACGGACGGGTTTGGCGGATGCGAGCCACGGGCCGGTCACCGAGTGCTTGTCGGCGCGCAGCTCGGCCGGCGTGCCCTCGGCCACGACGCGGCCGCCGGCCTCGCCGCCGCCGGGGCCGAGCTCGACCAGGCGGTCGCAGGCGGCCAGGAGGCCGGTGTGGTGTTCGATGACGATCACCGCGTCGCCGCGGGCCGCGAGCCGCGCGAGCACGCGGTGCAGGTGCTGCACGTCGCGCTGGTGCAGGCCGGTCGAGGGCTCGTCGAGCACGACCACCGAGCGGATCGCCTCATCGGCGCGCAGCAGCTCGGACGCGAGCTTCACCCGCTGCGCCTCGCCGGCCGACAGCGTGGTCGAGCTCTGCCCCAGCGCGAGGTAGCCGAGCCCGACGTCGACCAGGGTCTGCAGGGTGCCGGAGAGCGCCGGCACCTCGGCGAAGAGCTCCAGCGCCTCCTCGGCCGGCATCGACAGCACGTCGGCGATCGAGCGCGCGCGGTAGCGCACCTCGAGGATCTCGGGGCGGAAGCGGCGGCCGTCGCATTCCTCGCAGGTCAGCCACAGGTCGGCGAGGAACTGCATCTCGACCTTGGTCGCGCCGCGGCCATCGCAGGCCTGGCAGCGGCCGGCGTTGTGGTTGAAGGAGAAGTGCGAGGAGCCGTAGCCGCGCATCCGCGCGTCGGGCGTGCGCGCGAAGAGCTCGCGCAGCGGCTTCATCAGCCCCACCGCGGTCGCCGGGACGCTCGCCGGCGTGCGCCCGATCGGGCTCGCGTCGACGACCATCACGCGCACGCCGCCGCCGGCGGCGCCGACGACCGACTTCCAGCGGCCGTTCGGGCGCTCGCCCTGCAGCCCGGGCACGAGGCAGTCGAGGATCAGGCTGCTCTTGCCCGAGCCCGAGGCCCCGCACACGCCGGTGAGCTCGCCGTAGCGCGCCGTGAACGAGACGCCGCGCAGGTTGTTCAGCTTGGCGCCGCGCACGCCGATCTGGTCGCGCCGCGACGACGTGCGCTTCTTGCGCTCGACGGGTTCGAGCGGCAACAGCCCCGACAGGGCCTGCCCGGTGAGCGAATCGGCGTGCGCCGCGACCTCGTCGGGCGTGCCCGCCACGACCACCTCGCCGCCGAGCCGGCCCGCGCCGGGCCCCATGTCGACGACATAGTCCGCGCGCCGCATCAGCGCTTCGTCGTGCTCGACCACGATGACCGTGTTGCCACCGTCGCGCAGCTCGAAGAGCGCGTCGCCGAGTCGGTCGACGTCGGCCGGGTGCAGCCCGACCGTCGGCTCGTCGAGCACGTAGCACACCCCGACGAGGTGCGAGCCGAGGCTGGCTGAGAGCCGCACGCGGCGCGCTTCGCCGCCCGACAGCGTCGCGATCGGCCGGTCGAGCGTGAGGTACGCCAGCCCGACGCGCTCGAGCAGCGACACGCGCGACGAGAGCTCGTCCACGACCTGTCCCACCGCGTCGGCGGTGGCCTTGGGCAGGCGCAGCTTCTGCAGCCAGCCGATCACGTCCTCGATCGACATCCGCAGCACCTCGGGCAGGCGCTTGCGCCCGACGGTCACCGCGCGGGGCCCCGGCGCGAGCCGCTCGCCGTCGCAGGCGCGGCACGGCTGGCGGCGCATGAAGCTCTCGAGGATCGAGCGCCACTCGGGATCCTCGGACTTGGCGTGCCAGGCGTCGACGTGGCCGCACAGGCCCGGCCAACCGGCGGTGAAGCTCTCGGTCAGCTCGTAGGTGCGGCCCTGCTTCTCGATGTCGACGCGGTAGCGCTCGCGCGCGCCGACGCCGTGCAGCAGCAGTGCCTGGTGCTTCTCGCTGAGCCGCTCGAAGGGCCGCTCCAGGTTGATGCGGTGCGAGCGCGCGACGGTGCGCAGGAGGTACTCGTAGTAGCCCTTGCCCTTGGTGAGGTAGCGCCCGAGCTTGCCCGAGATGGCGGTCTTGCCGCCGTCAGCGTCGATCAGGCCCAGGCTCGCGCGGTCGATGAGGAGCTCGCCGTCGCACTGCCACCTCTCGCCAAGCCCGTCGCACTCGATGCACGCGCCGACGTGGGTGTTGAAGGAGAAGTGCCGCGGCTCGAGGTCTTCCTCCAACCGGAAGCCGCACTTGGTGCACACGCCGCGCGTGGAGAACTCGACCCGGCCGCCGCGTCCCTTCACCAGCGCGCTCACGCGCCCGCCGGTAAGGTGCTCGGCCGCCTCCACCGCCTCGGCGATGCGCGAGCGGCTCTTGGCGTCGAACGCCAGCCGGTCGATGACGAGGTCGACGCGCGGCCCGGGCTCGTCGTCGCCCTTGCGGCCTAGCTTGGGCGCCTCGTCGCGGTCGAGGCGCAGCTCCTCGCCGTCGATGAGCACGCGCAGATAGCCACCCTTGCGCCACTCCTCGGAGGCCTTGGCGAAGGCCGCGTCGAGGTCGTCGGGTTCCAGGACGCCGGGGCCGAAGATCGGCGCGACGATCCAGCCGCGCTTGCCGGCCAGCGCCTTGACCATCGCCCGCGCGACGCCGCTCGCGTCGGTGCGCACGAGCTTCTCGCCGTGATCGGGGCAGCGGCGCACGCCGCCGCGCGACCAGAGGACGCGCAGGTGGTCGTGGATCTCGGTGGTCGTCGCCACCGTCGAGCGCGGGTGGCCGCGCGAGGTGCCCGCCTCGACCGCTACGCTGGGTCCGAGGCCGTCCACGCGGTCGGCCGGCGGCCGGTCGCGCGACGACAGGAACTGGCGCGCGTAGGTCGAGAGCGACTCGACGAAGCGCTGGCGGCCGGACGCGTGGATCGTGTCGAGCGCGAGCGAGCTCTTGCCCGACCCGCTCACCCCCGTGACGACCGTCAGCCGATCGCGCGGGATGTCGACGTCGACGCCCTTCAGGTTGTGGGTGCGCGCGCCGCGCACCTCGATGTCCTGCCGCGGCCGCGTCTGCACCTCCAGCGGCGGCGCCTCGGGCACGGCCAGGCGCTGCTTCTCCTCGGCCACCATCGCGCGGCCGGTGTGCGAGTCGGCGCAGGCGGCGACCTCGTCGGGGGTGCCCGCGACGATCACCGAGCCGCCCTCCTCGCCGCCCTCGGGTCCGAGGTCGATCACGTGGTCGGCGGCGCGCACGACGTCGAGGTTGTGCTCGATCACCAGCACCGTGTGACCCTGGTCGACCAGCCGCTGGAGCGCGCCGACCAGCCGCTGTACATCCTTTTGATGCAGGCCGGTGGTCGGCTCGTCGAGCAGGTAGAGCGTGTGCTTGCGGGGCCGCTGCTGGAGGTGCTTCGCCAGCTTCACGCGCTGGGCTTCGCCGCCCGAGATCGTCGTCGAGGGCTGGCCGAGCCGCAGGTAGCCCAGGCCGACGTCGACCAGCGCCCGCAGTGGTCGCTCGATCTTGGGCACGTCGCGGAACAGCTCGTAGGCCTCCTCGATCGTCAGCCCGAGGACATCGGCGATCGAGTGCTCGCGGTAGCGCGCCTCCAGGGTCTCCTGCTGGAAGCGATGCCCGCCGCACTCGGGGCACGGCACGGTGACCGGCGCGAGGAACTGCAGCTCGACGTACTCCGCGCCGGCGCCCTGGCAGCGCTCGCAGCGCCCGCCCGCGACGTTGAACGAGAAGCGCCCGGGCTTCCAGCCGCGCATCTTCGCCTCGGGCAGGTTCGCGAAGAGGTCGCGGATCGGGGTGAAGGCGCCCGAATACGTGGCGGGGTTCGAGCGCGGCGTGCGCCCGATCGGGCTGCTGGTGATGTGGACCAGGTCCTCGACCGCCGCCAGCCCGTCGACGCCGTCGTGCTCGCGCGGCGCGGGCGCCTCGCGGCCGAGGTGCAGGCTGACCGCGCGCGAGAGGGTCCCGTCGACCAGCGTGGACTTGCCCGAGCCGCTGACCCCGGTCACGCACACCAGCGCGCCGAGCGGGAAGGCGACGTCGATGCCGCGCAGGTTGAAGCCCGTCGCGCCGCGCACGACGAGCTCGTCGCCGTTGCCGGCGCGGCGCTCTTCGGGGACGGGCATCGGCAGCTCGCCGCGCAGGAGCGCGCCGGTCGGCGAGTCGGCCTTCGCCACGTCGGCCGGGGGGCCGACGGCCAGCACCTGGCCGCCCAGGGTGCCCGCGCCGGGGCCGATGTCGACCAGCCAGTCGGCGGCGCGCAGCGTCGCCTCGTCGTGCTCGACCACGACGACCGAGTTGCCGGCGTCGCGCAGCGCTTCGAGCGCGCCCAAGAGGCGTCCCTGGTCGCGCGCGTGCAGCCCGATCGACGGCTCGTCGAGCACGTAGAGCACCCCCTGGAGCCCCGCGCCGAGCTGCGCGGCCAGGCGGATGCGCTGGGCCTCGCCGCCCGACAGCGTGTCGGCCGAGCGGTCGAGCGTCAGGTAGCCGAGCCCGACCTGCTCAAGGAACGAGATGCGGCGGCGGATCTCGACCAAGAGCCCGCGCGCGATCTCGGCCTCGCGGCGGGTCAGCTTCAGCCCGTCGAGCGCCGCGGAGACCTCGCGCACCGGCAGGCGCAGCACCTCGCCGATGCCCAGCTCGCCCACGCGCACGGCGCGCGCTAGCTCGTTGAGCCGCGTGCCGTCGCACTCGGGGCACAGCTCGTGGTCGAGGAAGCGCTCGACCTGCTTGCGCCGCCCGCCGCGCTTCCAGGCGCGCTCCAGCGCCGGGATCACGCCGCGGTAGCGCCGCTTCCACTTCACTTGGCCCTGGTAGCGCGCGCCGTCCCAGGTCTCCGAATCCTGGAAGCGGCGCTCGCCGGTGCCGTAGAGGATCACGCGCTTGGCGCGCTTGCCGAGCTTCTTCCAGGGCGTGTCGAGGTCGAAGTCGTAGGCTTCGGCCACCTGCTCGAGGAAGCCGAAGCCCACGCTCGGGAAGTTGAGCTTGCCGCCGCTCGCGCGCGTGACCGCCAGCGCGCCCTCGCGGATCGAGAGCCCCGCGTCGCGCACGACCTTGCGCTCCGACGGCTGGCGCAGCACGCCCAGGCCCTCGCAGACGTTGCACGAGCCGTGGGGTGAGTTGAAGGAGAAGGTGCGCGGCTCGAGCGGCGGCGCCTCGCGCCCGCAGCGCCGGCAGGTGCGCAGCAGCGAGTAGGCCTTCTCGTCGCCGTCGCCGAGCACGATCACGTCGCCCTTGGAGAGCTCCAGGGCGCCGTCGATCGCCTCGCGCAGGCGGCCGAGGCTGGCCTCCTTGTCCTTGAGCTTGAGCCGGTCGACGACCGCCTCGATGGTGTGGCGCTTGTAGCGCTCGAGCTCGCCGGCCTCCTCGATCCGCAGCACCTCGCCGTCGACCCGCGCGCGGATGAAGCCCTTGCGCAGGAGCTCGTCGAAGGCCGGGCGGTGGTGGCCCTTGCGGTCGCGGATGTAGGGCGCGAGGACGTGGATCGCCTGGCCGTCGAAGCGCTCGGCGACCTGGCGCACGATCGCCTCGGTGGTCTGGCTGGAGAGCGGCTCGCCGTGCTCGGGGCAGCGCGCGGTGCCGGCCCGGGCGAAGAGCACCCGCAGGTGGTCCACGACCTCGGTGATCGTGCCCACGGTCGAGCGCGGACCGCGCTGGATGGCCTTCTGGTCGACCGCGATCGCGGGCGAGAGGCCCTCGACGTGGTCGACGTCGGGCTTTTCCATCCGGCCGAGGAACTGGCGCGCGTAGGCCGACAGGGTCTCCAGGAAGCGCCGCTGGCCCTCTCGGAAGAGGGTGTCGAAGGCGAGCGAGCTCTTGCCCGACCCGCTGACCCCCGTGATCGCCACCAGCCGGTTGCGCGGCAGGTCGACGTCGATGCCCTCCAGGTTGTTCTGGCGCGCTCCGCGGACCCGGATCCAGCCCTCATCCAGGCTCTTGGGACCGGTCTCGGGGCGGGGAGGCATGGGACTCGGGGAGGGTCTCGGAGGGGGTTGGGGAGGACTTGGACGGAGGCGGCGCGGCCTGGCATCGTACCATTGCGGGACGGCCTAGTGGAGCGCCTCGATCCCCCTCGCGGGGCGCCCGTTCACGGCGCGAAAAGCGGGTTTCGGTGGCCCCTTTTTTGACGCGCCGGTTAATGCTCGACGCGCTGCACCAGCGCGCGGTGGATCGGCTCGGGGCCCGCCACCAGGCTGTCCCCGCGCAGCCAGTTTTCCCCGCCGTCGCCATCGGTGACCAGGCCGCCGGCCTCGCGGACGAGCAGCGCTCCCGCCGCCACGTCGTGGGGCGACAGGTGCAGCTCCCAGAAGCCGTCGAAGCGCCCCGCCGCGGTGTAGGCCAGGTCGATCGCGGCCGAGCCCAGCCGGCGCATGCCGCGCGCGTCGTAGAAGAAGCGGTTGAAGTTGGCGAGGTTGTCGTGCTCGAGCTCGCCGCGGCGGTACGGGAAGCCGGTGGCCAGGATCGACTCGGAGAGCTCCGTCGCGGCGGAAACGCGGATCGCCTCGCCGTTCAGGTAGGCGCCTCCGCCACGCCGCGCGGTGAAGGTCTCGCCAAGGCGCGGTGCGTGCACGACGGCGGCTTCGGGCCGTCCGTCGACGAAAAGGCCCATCGACACCGCGAAGCACGGCAGCTGGTGCACGAAGTTGATCGTGCCGTCCAGCGGGTCGAGGAACCACCGCGGGCGGTCGTCGGCCGCGTCGCGGACCTCCTCCTCGGCCTCGATGGCGTGGTCCGGGAAGGCCTCCCGTAGGCGCGCGACCAGCAGGCGCTCGCTCTCGACGTCGGCCTCGGTCACGAGGTCGCGGAACGAGCTCTTGCGCCCGATGCTCTCCGCCGAGATCCGGCCGAGGTAGCCCAGCAGCACCTCGCCGGCCTCGCGCGCGGCGTCCTCGGCGACGCGCAGGTAGTCCGGGCTCACGGCGCCTCCTCGAAGAGCGCCAGCACCAGCTCGTCCTGCATCGGCTTGAAGGCGTGCGTGTTCATGCCGCTGACGTGCCGGGGGTACTCCACCAGGATCGAGAACAGCACCTGGCGGCCCGAGGGCGTGCGCTCCAGGCCGGACAGCGCGCTCGCGCCGGAGATCCAGCCGGTCTTGGCGAACACCCGCCCCTGGGCCGGGGAGCCGCGCATTCGCTTGGACAGCGTCCCGGTCTCGCCCGCGACCGGCAGCGAGCGGAAGAAGGCCTCGCGCACCGCCGGCTGCATGCCGTGGACCGCCTCCATCAGCGCCACGATCTGGCGCGCGCTGGCGCGGTTGTCGCGCGAGAGCCCCGAGCCGTCGACCTGCTCCAGCCCGCCGGCCGGCACGCCGAGGCGCTCCAGCGCGCGCGCCGTCGCCGCCATGCCGCCTTGGCGGCTCCCATCGCCGACGACGGCCGCGCCGGTGGCGAGGAAGACCTGGTCGGCGACGCCGTTGACCGAGTGCGTGTTGATCGGCACCAGCACGTCCGCGAGCGGCGAGCGCATCGTCGCCAGCACCGCGGAGCTCTCCGGCGGCGGCCCGCGCCGCCGCGCGAAGCCGCCGGCCACCTCGATGCCGGCGCGCGCGAAGCGGTCGCGCAGGACGCTCTCGAAGAGGTCGACCGGATCGGGGTGCGAGAACGACGCCTGCCATCCGTCCACGGCCGCCGACGGCAGCTCGCCCTTGACGGTGCACGCGCTGACCGTGGCGCCGACGCGCACGTCGTTCTTCGAGCCCACGCGCACGCCGTAGTTCGAGCGCAGGCCGTAGGGTGCGGGGTGGACGCGGACGTCGAGCGCGCTTCCGGACCCGCGCGCGAGCGTCGCGCGCAGCACGCCGCCGTTCACCGTAAAGCCGCCCGAGAGCGCGCAGTAGTCGGTCCAGTGCTGCGAGGAGTCCGGCCAGCCCGGCGGCGGCGCCGGCCGCGCGAAGCTCCCCTCGTCGAGCAGCACGGCACCCTCGATACGCGTCACGCCGCGCGCGCGCAGGCCGTCGACCAGGGCGTCGAGCCGCGCCTCGACGACGCCGGTCCCGTCGTCGTCGGTCAGCGGGTCGCCGCCGGCGCGCACGACCGCATCGCCGCGCAGCACGCCGCCCTCGATCGGCGCCGCGGAATCCAGGCGCGTCTCGAAGTGCCAGTCGGGGCCGAGCAGCGTGAGCGCCACCGCGGTGGTCACGAGCTTCATGTTCGAAGCGGGGCGCAGGGCGCGGTCGGAGAGGCGCGCGACCAGCTCGCCGCGCCGCGCGCCGCCGACCTCGACCGCGTGCACCGCGACCGACACATTGCCGGCGTTCACCTTGCCCTTGCTGCGGCGCTCGGCCTCGGCCACCCAGCGGGCAACGATGGCGTCGACGCGGCGCGTCCGCTGCTCGCGCTCGGCCTCCGGTATCGGGGGTGCGGGCGGCGGCGCGGGGCGCTCTCCGACGGGGCCCGACGACCCCGCCGCGGCCTCGACCTGCCCGGGCGCGCCCGCGGTCGAGCCGCCGTGGAGGGCCTGGCGCAGCAGCACCAGGCCGGCAAGGAACACCG
>JBCCGI010000069.1:0-41973 GCA_039029355.1 Planctomycetota bacterium | reverse complement strand
CTGCAATTGCTGTTCACGCCGGCGAGCTACAGCGCGGTCGAACTCAAGACCTTCGACGAGCATCCCGGCATGACCGTGGCGGTCTGTCCCGTTCGGCCCGACAGCCGCGGCACGATCATGGCCAAAAGCGCCGACCCGCTGGAACGGCCCGCCATCGTGCCGAACTACCTGACCGACGAGAACGACGTGCAGGTGCTGCTATCGGGGTTGCGGCACACCCGGCGTATTCTCGAATCGCCTGCGCTCGCGAGCTTCAGCGAAGGCGAGATCGCCCCGGGGCCCGAAGTGGATTCAGCGGAGACGGCGAAGGAATACGGCCTGAAACACGGCAACACGATTTATCACCCGGTCGGCACCTGCAAGATGGGCGAGGACCCGATGGCGGTCGTCGACCCGCGGCTCAAGGTGCGTCTCCTCCTCGGCGTAGCGCCCTGGATACGCAGTCGTCGTCGCGCCTTGCCAGGAACCGACAGGGAACGGAATGTGACGACGAACTTCTGACTCAGGACACTCGGCGCCCGCGCAGCGCCGCCGCCGCGTAGTCGATGCCGTCGGGCGTGCGCGAGCCGTGCCAGGAGAGATACTCACCGTCCGCCAGCACGAAGCGCTCGCGTGGCAGGCCGGTGGCCTCGGCCAGCTCGTCCGCGTGGCGGGCTTCGAAGGGAAACGGCTCGCTGCCGAGCAGCACCAGCTCGGGGTCGCGCTCGGCCAGCTCGCCCGCGGTGACCTCGGGATAGCGGATCGGCGCGTCGGCGAAGACGTTCTCGCCGCCGGCGAGGGCGAGCAGCGCGTGGGCGAAGGTGTCGCCGTTCACCGCCATCCAGGGCTTGCGCCAAATCAGGTAGGTCCAGCGCACCGGGGGAGCCTCGGCCGCGGCGGCGCGGACGCGCTGCGCGCGCTGCTCGATGTCGAGCGCGATGCGGTCGGCGGGCTCGGCCGCGCTCAGGGTGGCGCCGATCGAGCGCACCATGTCGGCGGTATCCTGGACGGTGCGCGGGAAGCTGATGTGGCAGCTCACGCCGGCCTCGCGGAGCGCGTCGGCGTCCTCGACGCGGTTCTCCTCTTCGTTGAGCAGCACGACGTCGGGGGCGAGCGCGGCGATGCGCTCCACGTCGGGGTCCTTGGTGCCGCCGACGTCCTCGACCGCGCCGACGCGGTCGGCGGGGTGGATGCAGAAGCGCGTGCGGCCGACGAGCTCCTCGCCGCGGCCGAGGTCGAAGACGAGCTCGGTCAGGCTCGGGCAGAGAGAGACGATGCGCACGCTACTCCCCCTCGGAGGCGACCGGAGCGAAGCGATAGCGCCGGCCGTCCGCCTCGACGCGGCCGAAGGCCTCGTCGGCGTCGTGGTAGAAGAGCCCGATCCAGCGCTCCTCCGCGGCGCGCGCGAGCCAGCGCGCGCGGTTCTCGAAGGAACGCGTCACGTCGATGTCGTACGCCATGATGTACGGCGGCTGAATGTGGTGCGTGGTCGGGACGACGTCGGCCCAGAAGATGGCCGTGTCGCCCTCGCCCCCCTCGTTGACCGTCACGACGCAGACCCCGTCGGAGTGGCCGCCAGAGTCGTAGACGCGCAGGCCGGGCAGCAATTCGAGGCCCTCGGGCGCGGCGTCGAAGGGCTCCAGCAGGCCGGCCTCCTCGATCGGCACGACGTCGTCGGGCCGGTACGAGGCGCGGCGCACGTGGTCGGGGTGCTTGGCGATCTCGACCTCGACGCGCGGCGCATGGTGGCGGGCGTTCGGGAAGAGCGGCGCCAGCGCGCCGTCGCGCTCGACGACTTGGGCGCCGATGTGGTCGAAGTGGCAGTGCGAGGCCACGACGTGCGTCACCTCCTCAGGAGCCACGCCGCAGGCGACGAGTGTGCTCTCGAGCGTGCCGACCTCGGCCGAGCGGTCGATGTGGTAGATCCGCCGCCACTTCTCCTCCCAGCGCGCGCCTACGCCGACCTCGATGACGACCTTGTCGCCGCCGCGCTCGGCCAGGAACGGGCGGAGCGCGAGGAGGATCGAGTTGTCCTCCGCCGGCGGCGTCATCTCGCGCCAGAGCGGCGCGGGGACGACGCCCCACATCGCTCCGCCGTCGAGCCGCAGGAAGCCGTCGGACAGCGCGGTGATGGTCCACTCGCCCGCGCGCACGCGGCGCGGCGCCCAGGGGACGGGCTCGCGCGACGCAGGCCGTGCGTAGCTCACCGCAGGACGTTGCGGGCGATGATGAGGCGCTGCACCTCGCTCGTCCCCTCGCCGATCGTGCAGAGCTTCGCGTCGCGCCACATGCGCTCGGCGGGATACTCGCGGCTGTAGCCGTAGCCGCCGAGGATCTGGATCGCGTCGTAGGTGGCGCGCATCGAGACCTCCGAGGCGTAGAGCTTGGCGATCGAGGCCTCCTTGCCGTACGCGACGCCGGAGTCCTTCAGGCGCGCGGCGTGGTAGACCAGGTGGCGCGCGGCGCTGATCTCGACCTCCATGTTGGCGAGCTTGAACTGCACCGCCTGCTGGTCGGCGAGCGTCTTGCCGAAGGCCTCGCGCTCCTTGGCATGCTTGACCGCGACGTCGAAGGCGCCCTGGGCGATGCCCAGCGCGAGCGAGCCGATCGAGATGCGGCCGCCCTCGAGGGTCTTCATGAAGGTGCGGAAGCCCTCGCCCTCGGGGCCGAGGATGTGATCGCGCGGAATGCGCGCGTCCTCGAACACCAGCGAGGCCCAGTCGGAGCCGCGCATGCCGAGCTTCTCCTCGCCCTTCTCGAGCGAGAAGCCCGCGGTCTCAATCGGCACCACGAAGGCGCTGATGCCCTTCGGGCCGAGCGACTTGTCGGTGACCGCGGTGACGATGAACACGCCCGAGTGGTTCGCGTTGGTGCAGAAGCACTTGCGCCCGTTCAGCACGTACTCGTCGCCGTCGAGCACCGCGGTCGTCTGGGTGCCGCCGGAGTCCGAGCCGGCGTTCGGCTCGGTCAGCCCGTAGGCGCCCATGTACTCGCCCGCGATCAGCTTGGGCACGTATAGCTCGGTGAGCTTGTCGCCGCCCCAGGCCCAGATCGGGTAGGTGCCAAGCGACACGTGCGCCGCGAGCGTCAGCCCGGTCGAACCGCAGATGCGGCTGACCTCCTCGACCGCGAGGATGTACGCCAGCGTGCCGCCGTTCGAGCCGCCGACGTCCTCGGGGAACGGGATGCCGGGGAGCCCCAGCTCGACGATCTTGCTCCACGTATCGGTCGGGAAGCGGTGGTTCTCGTCGATCTCGGCCGCGATGGGCGCGACCTCGGCCAGGGCGAACTCCCGGACCATCTCGCGGATCATCGTCTGATCCTCGGTCAGGTCGAAGGAGTGCTTGATTTCGGGGAGCGCGTAGCGCGTTTGCGTGCCGATGGTCATCGCCAGTTCAGTCCATTTCGAGTCGCCAACCGGAGGTGCGGCGACTGGTGTGCTTGTCCTTGCCGGTCTCGCCGTTGCGGTCGGCTTCACGGTAGAAGTCGGTGCTGCACCCCGTGCCGACCCAGTCGATCAGCGCGCGGCGCGAAAACTTCCACTCCCGTCCGATCTTTCGGGCGGGGATGCTCTGCGAGTGAAGAACCTTGTTGAAGGTCTTGACGCTGACGCCGAGGAGCCGGGCCGCCTCCTCGATGTTCAGGATCTCCTTGGCGTCGTCGGTCACGCCTCGACCTCCTCCTCCGTCCACCGCGCGCGCATGGTCTCTTGGATCCACTGCGCGATGTCGTCGGTCTTGGTGCCGGGCCCGAAGAGCTTGGCGAAGCCGTCGCCCTCCAGGGCCTCCATGTCCTCGCGCGGGATGATCCCGCCGCCGGTGAGGAGCACGTGCTTCAGCCCGCGCTCGGCCAGCTCGGCGCGCACGCGCGGGAAGAGCGACATGTGGGCACCCGAGAGGATCGAGAGGCCCACCACGTCAACGTCCTCCTGCGCCGCCGCCTCGGCGATCTGCGAAGGCGTCTGGTGCAGGCCGGTGTAGATCACCTCCATACCGTGGTCGCGCAGGACCGTGGCGACGGTCTTCGCGCCGCGGTCGTGGCCGTCGAGGCCCGGCTTGGCGATCAGGACGCGGATCTTCCGTTCGGGCATGGCGGCTACAGGATCTTGGGCTCGTGGTACTCGCCGAACTCTTCGCGCAGGACGCCGGCGATCTCCCCCAGCGTGCAGTAGGCGTGGGCCGCGGACACGAAGCGCTCCAGCAGGTTGCCCCCGCTGCGGCAGGCCTCGCGCACGTCGTCCAGCTCGGAGCGCACCTTGTCCGAGTCGCGTCGCTTGCGGAGGGCCTCGAGGCGATCATGCTGCTCGCGCTCGACCGCGGGGTCGATGCGGTGCAGGTCGATCTCGGGCTCGGCGTCGAGGTCCTCGGTGTAGCAGTTGACGCCGACCACGCGCTTGGTGCCGGTCTCGAGCGCGCGCTGGTAGGCGACGGCCGCGCGGTGGATCTCGCGCTGGACGTAGCCGGCCTCGGTGCAGGCGACCATGCCGCCGCGCTTCTCGATCTCCTGGAAGTAGTTCTCGGCCTCGTCCTCGAGGCGCTTGGTCTGCGCCTCGATGAAGTACGAGCCACCCAGCGGGTCGGCGACGTGCGCGACCTCGCTCTCCTCGGCGATGATCTGCTGCGTGCGCAGCGCGATCTTGACCGCCTTCTCGGTCGGGAGCGACAGCGTCTCGTCCATCGAGTTCGTGTGGAGCGACTGCGTCCCGCCGAGCACGCCCGCGAGCGCCTCCAGGGTCGTCCGCACGATGTTGTTCTCGGGCTGCTGCGCCGTCAGCGACACGCCCGCGGTCTGCGTGTGGAAGCGGATCATCCACGAGCGCGGATCCTCGGCGCCGAACTCGTCGCGCAGGTGCCGCGCCCAGATGCGCCGCGCCGCGCGGAACTTGCAGATCTCCTCGAAGAAGTCGAGGTGGCTGTCGAAGAAGAACGAGAGCCGCGGGGCAAACGTGTCGACGTCCATCCCGGCGGCGAGGCCGCGCTTCACGTACTCGAAGCCGTTGGCCAGGGTGAAGGCCAGCTCCTGGGCCGCGGTCGAGCCCGCCTCGCGGATGTGGTAGCCCGAGATCGAGATCGTGTTCCACTGCGGCACGCGATCGGCGCAGTAGGACATCACGTCGGTGATCATCCGCAGCGCCGGCTCGGCCGGCACCAGCCAGGCGTGCTGGGCCTGGTACTCCTTGAGGATGTCGTTCTGGACCGTGCCGCGCAGCAGCTTCGGGTCGACGCCCTGGTTCTCGCCGCAGGCGATGTAGAACGCCAGCATGATCGGCGCGGGGCCGTTGATCGTCATCGAGGTCGACACCCGGTCCATCGGGATGCCGTCCATCAGCGTCTCCATGTCGGCCAGCGACGACACCGCCACGCCGACCTGGCCGACCTCGCCCAGCGAGAGCTCGGCGTCGGAGTCGTGCCCCATCAGCGTCGGGAAGTCGAAGGCCACCGAGAGGCCGGTCTGCCCGTGGTCGAGCAGGAACTTGAAGCGCTCGTTCGTCTGGGCCGACGTGCCGAACCCGGCGAACTGCCGCATGGTCCAGAGCCGGCCGCGGTACATCGACGGGTGCACGCCGCGCGTGTACGGGAACTGCCCGGGCCATCCCAGGTCGGCCTCGTAGTCGACGTCGACGTCCCCCGGGCCGTAGGCCGGTTTGACCGGAGCTCCGGAGATGGTCGTGAAGTTCCCCTCGCGCAGACGCGCCTCGCGGAGCGCCTCTTCCCAGAGACGCCTCCCGTCCGCGACGGTCTTCGAGTGATTGGCAACGCGCGTTTCGCTCATCGCTGTTCCGCTGTTTTTCCGAGGCCGGAGCCGAGAACGCTGGAGAGAATCTCCTCCGCTACATCGTACGGGGTCGCGTTCGACCGGAGCCCGGATTCCGCCCGTTCGGCGTAGCCACGCGGCCCCCAGAGCTCCTCGTCCAGGCGCTCGTCGACCACGCGGCGCACGTGCTGGACGCGCTTCGCGCGGCGTACCTGGTCCAGGTCGCCCTCCGCGAGGTGGCGGCGGTGGCCGCCGACGTGCTCGATCAGCCGCTCGACGCCGTCTCCGCTCGCCGCCTGAGTCGCAACAACGGGAACCTCCCACTGCACCTCGCGGCCCTCGCGCCGGATCTCGCGCGTGTGCACGGTTTCGGTCAGATCCATCATGAGCCGGTCGGCGCCGTCGAGGTCGGACTTGTTCACGACCAGCACGTCGGCGACCTCGAGGATGCCGGCCTTCATCGCCTGGATGCCGTCGCCCGCGCCCGGGCACAGCACGACCAGCACCGTGTCGACCGCGCCGATCACGTCGTACTCCGCCTGGCCCACGCCGACGGTCTCGACGATCACGAAGTCGATCCCGAAGGCGTCCATCGCGTCGCACGCGTCGACCGCGGCGCGCGCGAGGCCGCCGTGGCTCCCGCGGCTGGCCATCGAGCGGATGAACACGCCGGGGTCCGCGGTGCGCTCCTCCATGCGGATGCGGTCGCCCAGCAGCGCCCCTCCGGAGAAGGGCGAGGTCGGATCGATCGCCAGGATGCCGACCGTCTTGTCCGCGGCGCGGAGCGCCATGGCGAGCCGGTTGGTCAGCGTGCTCTTGCCGGCGCCCGGCGGACCGGTAACGCCGATGCGCCAGGCCCGCCCGATGCGCGGGTAGATCGACGCCAGCGCCTCGGGGAAGCGCGGGTCGCCGTTCTCCGCCCACGAGATCATCCGCGCCAGGGCGTGCTTGTGCCCACGGCAGATGCCCTCGGCGATGTCGGCGGCCCGCTGCGCCACGCGCTAGCCGACCGTCAGGAGGTTGCGCGCGATCACGAGGCGCTGGATGTCGGTCGCGCCCTCGTAGATCTCGGTGATGCGCGCATCGCGGAAGAGGCGCTCGACGTGGAAGTCGTCGGTGTAGCCGGCGCCGCCGTGGATCTGCACGCACTCGTCGGCGGCGAAGTTCGCCGCCGCGGAGGCCAGCAGCTTGGCCTCGGCCGACGCCTGCGTGCAGACGTCGCCGCGGTCGCGGAGCCAGGCCGCCTTGTGCGTCTTGAGGCGCGCCGCGTCGAGCCGCGACGACATGTCGGCCAGCTTCCACTGGATCGCCTGGAACGAGCCGATCGTCTTGCCGAACTGCTCGCGCTCGTTCGAGTACTTGACCGACGCCTCGAGGCACGCGCGCCCGATCCCGACCGCCTGCGAGGCGATGCCGATGCGACCGCCGTCGAGGGTGTCCATCGCGAGGTGGAAGCCCTTGTTCTCCTCGCCGAGCAGGTTGCCCTTGGGGATGCGGCACTTGTCCAGCACGACCTCGGTCGTCGACGAGCCGCGGATGCCGGACTTCTTCTCGTGCTTGCCGACGCTGAGGCCGGGCGTGTCCGCGGGCACCAGGAAGGCCGAGATGCCGCGCGCGCGCGACGCCTCGGGATCGGTGCGCGCGTAGACGATGAAGAGCCCGGCGAAGCCGCCGTTGGTGACCCACAGCTTGGTGCCGTCGAGCACCCACTCGTCGCCGTCCGGCGTGGCGCTGGTGACCAGCGAGGCGGCGTCTGAGCCCGCGTTGGCCTCGGTCAGGCAGTAGGCGCCGATGGTCTCGCCAGAGGCGATCTTCGGCAGCCACTGGGCCTTCTGCTCGTCGGTCCCAAAGCGGCGGATCGGCGCGCCGACCAGGCTGTTGTGCACCGACACGGTCACGCCGGTCGCCGCGCAGCCGCGGTTCAGCTCCTCGAGCACCACGCAGAGCGCGAGGTTGCCCATCCCGGCCCCGCCGTGCTCCTCGGGTACGGTCAGGCCCAGCAGCCCGAGCTCGCCCAGCTTGGGCAGGATCTCGGGGTCGAGCTTCTCTTGCCGGTCGTGGCGCGTGGCTCGCGGGACGAGCTCCGCGTCCGCAAAGTCGCGCGCCATGTCGCGCAGCATCGTCAGGTCTTCGTCGAGCTGAAAGTCCATGCGTGGTGCTCAGTCGTAGTCGTAGAAGCCCTTGCCCACCTTCCGCCCGAAGCGGCCCGCGGCGACCATGCGCCGCAGGAGAGGACACGGTCGGTACTTGGAATCCCCCAGCCCGGAGTGCAAGACCTCCATGATGTCCAGGCACACGTCCAGCCCGATCAGGTCCGCAAGCGTGAGCGGCCCCATCGGGTGGTTCATGCCGAGCTTCATCACGGTGTCGATGGCCTCCTTGGTGGCGACGCCTTCCATGAGGCAGAACACCGCCTCGTTGATCATCGGCATCAGCACCCGGTTCGAGACGAAGCCGGGGTAGTCGTTGGCCTCGACCGGGGTCTTGCCGATCGCCTCGCTGGCGGCGGCGACCCGGGCGGTCGTCTCGTCGGACGTCTCCTGCCCGCGGATGATCTCGACCAGAGTCATCAGCGGCACAGGGTTCATGAAGTGCATGCCGATCACGCGGTCGGCGCGACCGGTCGCAGCGGCGATCTCGGTGATCGAGATCGACGACGTGTTGGTCGACAGGATCGTGTCCGCCGGCGTCACGCGGTCGAGCTCCTCGAACACCGCGCGCTTGACCTCGGCGCGCTCGACCACGGCCTCGACGACGAGCGCCGCGCCGCTGATCTCGGCCAGCGCCGCTCCGGGCTGGATGCGGCCGAGGATCGCCTGGGCGTCGTCGGCGCTGATCTTCTCCTTCTTGACGAAGCGGCCGAGGCTCTTCTCGATCGCGCCCATGCCGCGCTCGCAGGCGGCGGCGTCGACGTCGATCAGCTGCACCTCGGTGCCGTAGCTGGCGAAGGTCTGGGCGATGCCGTTGCCCATCGTGCCCGCGCCGATGACGGCGACCTTGTTGAAGGCGCCGCTCACGAAACGCGCTCCACCGCGAGCGAGACCGCATTGCCACCGCCGAGGCACAGCGAAGCCATGCCGGTCGCAACGTCGCGCTGCTTCATCGCCGAGAGCAGCGTGGTGAGAATGCGCGCGCCCGAGGCGCCGATCGGGTGGCCGAGAGCAACGGCGCCGCCGTTGACGTTGACCTTTTCGGAGTCGAGGTCGAGCACGCCGACCAGCGCGCAGGCCGCGGCGCTGAAGGCCTCGTTGATCTCGTGCAGCTCGAAGTCGCCGGGCGCGCGGCCGAGCTTCTCGGAGAGCTTCCGGATCGACACCTCGGGAGCCATCATCACCCACTCGGGCTTGAGGCCACCGGTGGCGTAGCCGGTGATCTTCGCGATCGGGGTGGCGCCGAGCTCGGCGGCCTTCTCGGCGCTCATCACGACCAGCGCCGACGCGCCGTCGTTGATCGCCGAAGCGTTGGCCGCGGTGACGGTGCCGTCCTTCTTGAAGGCCGGGCGCATGCCGGAGATCGAGTCGGCGGTCATGCCGGCGCGGATCGTCTCGTCGGTGCGGAAGTCGATCGGGTCCTTCTTCCGCTGCGGCACCTGCACGGTGAACTTCTCGTCCTCGAAGCGACCGGCCTCGGTCGCCTCGCCGGCGCGGCGGTGGCTCTCGGCCGCGAAGGCGTCCTGCGCCCCGCGGGTGACGTCGTACTTCTCGGCCACCATCTCGCCGGTGATGCCCATGTGGAAGTCGTTGTAGATGTCCCACAGGCCGTCGTGGACCATCGCGTCGATCAGCTCGCCGTGGCCGAGGCGCACGCCGGCGCGCGCCTGGGGCAGCAGGTAGGGAGCGTTGGTCATGCTCTCCATCCCGCCGCAGACGACCGTGTCGGCATCCCCGGCGCGGATGGCCTGGGCCGCCAGCATCACGGTCTTCAGGCCGGAGCCGCACACCTTGTTGACGGTGAAGGCGCCCACGCTCTCGGGGACGCCGCCACCGATCGCCGCCTGGCGCGCGGGGTTCTGGCCGAGGCCGGCGCCGAGCACGTTGCCGAGGATCACCTCGTCGACGGCGTCCGCCGGAATGCCGGCCCGGCGGATGGCCTCGGCCACAGCGAAGGCGCCGAGCTCGGTGGCCTTGAAGCCCGCGAGGCCGCCCTGGAACTTGCCGATGGGCGTGCGGCAGGAACTGACGATGACGACGTCTCTCAAGCGAGGTCTCCTCCGGACGAGTGCTCCGGATGGGCGGTCGAGGCCGGTTCTAACGGGGAGTGGGAGCCAGGGGGTGCGGTTCCGCGTGACGCCGGCCGCCGGTCTTCATTGGGGGGGGGGGCGGATAGCGCTTCGGGCCGCGAAATGCGGCGAAACAGTATAGCGGGGCGGATGCCCCAAGTCCCGCGGCGGGCGGACCGTACGTAGTGGCCTCAAGTCGTCGGCCGGACCGGCCGATAGGACGGAGCAGAGAGGCGTCGGGAGGCCCGCGTTGGCCGCTCCGCTTCACTGGGATCACTCCTGAGAGATGAGAGACTGGACCGGCGGCCGCCGTGAGGCGCCCGCCGGTTGCCATTTGGGGCCGCCCCGCGCGCCCGAGCCGCGGGCAACCCGCCCGGAAAGCCGCCGGCGCCTCATCTCTCCCGCCCCGGCGAACCGCCCGGGCCCCCTCCAGCAAGCGGGGACCGGCGTGCCCGAGGCATCCCAACCGGCCATTTCGGCAGCGACACTGCCATATCGGCCATCGAGAGAGAGTGCGTTCTCCCTCTCACGGCCCCAGGAGGCCGATTCGGGCCTTGGCACCCTCCTTGCCTCTAGGGCGTCGTCGCGGCCGACGACAGGCCGCCCAGAACAAGGAAACCCGATGGTCCGCGTCAGCTCACCGTTCTTCCCCTTCTCAACGCTCTCTCCCTTCTCGCTCCTGGAGAGCCTCGGTCGCCAGGGCTCGTTCCGCGGCCCGCTCGGACCGCGGATGGGGCTGCAGGCCTGGACCGGGGACTCCGGGCTCTTCCTGCGGCTCGCCGTGCCCGGGCTCGACCCCGCCTCGCTCGAAGTCGCGGTCGAGGAGGACCGCCTCCACGTGCAGGGCAAGCGGCTCGACGGCGCCCCCGAGGGGGCGCGCGAGCTCCAAGGCGAGCTCTCCGGCGAGCCGCTGAA
Organism: Planctomycetota bacterium; assembly: GCA_039029355.1. Lineage (GTDB taxonomy): Bacteria > Planctomycetota > UBA1135 > UBA1135 > JBCCGI01. The sequence goes on along the minus strand of JBCCGI010000069.1, from coordinate 31,106 downwards.
CTTCCAGCTCCGGCTGCCTTTCCGGCCGTCCTCCGAGGGCATGGAGGCGCGCTATGAGCGCGGCGTCCTCGCCCTGACCCTCCCCCGCCCCGCGGAGGAGCGCCCGCGCCGCATCGACATCCAGACCCGCTAGCCCCCGAGCCACGCCCGAAAGGACCGACGAACATGACCTCGAAGCAAATGACCTGCACCACCCGCCCGACCGCCCCCACCGCCGTACGCACCCGCCGACCGCGGGCCGACATCCACGAGACCGACGCGGCCTTCCTCCTGACCCTCGAGCTGCCGGGCGTCGCCGAGGGCGACGTCGACGTCCAGCTGGAGGCGGAGACCCTCCGCATCCGCGCCAAGCGCCCGGCCTGGACCGGCCCGGACGGCTTCCGGCTGGAGTACGGCTCCGCGGCGGAGACCGTCTTTGAGCGCTCCTTCCTCGTCCCCGAAGGCCTGGACGCCGAGGCGATCTCGGCCGAGCTCACCGCGGGGCTGCTGCGGGTGACCCTGCCGAAGACCGGCCCCCGGAGACGCACGATCGACGTCAAGGTCGGCTAGGTCGAGCGCCGATTCCCGCCCCTGGGGCGCGTCCTCGCACGGCGGAGCGCATCCCCGGCCCTTGCCGGGTTTGCGCTCCGCCGGCAGAATTCCGGGCCCCTACCTGCAAAACATGATCGACTCGAAGAGCTGCGACACCTGCCGCCACTTCCGCGCGGCGCCCTACGAGGCCAAGCAAGCCGGCTGCTACCTGCCGTCCAACATGGAGGGCAAGCAGAAGGACGACTATCTAGACGAGCAGCAGCTCCCCGGAGATCACGAGGAGATCAACCGCAAGGGGGACTGCGCCGACCACGCTCCGCGGCGGTCGCGCTCCAAGTTCCTGACGCGGCTCTTCTCGCTCGAGTCCTAAGCCCTAGGGCAAGAACAGCAGCGCCTGCGCCGCGCTCACCCACTCGACCGCGAGGGTCGAGAGGTCGATCAGCGCCCAGGCGTGGTGCACGGTCTGCAGCGCGGCCGACGGCGCCGCACCCGGCTCCAGCCCGAACGTCACCGTCGCGTGCCCCGACGGGTTCAGGTTGGCGAACGAGTCCGCCAGCGGCGGCTGGTTCGGCGCGTTGAGCGTGAGGTTGAAGTAGGCGTCGGGGTTCAGCGGCACGGAGAAGCCGCCGAAGCCAAAGCCCGGTGCGGTGCCGCTGAGCGTGCCGAGCACGAAGTAGAGGTCGCCGCCGTCGCCCGCGCCGATCGAGCAGAGCGACAGTGCCTGCTCGCCGCCCGCGCTCACCGAGAGGAAGGGCGGATCCGCGTCGAAGCCGGGCGTGCCGGCCGCGCTCTCGTAGAGGCAGCGCACCTGCGTGTCCGTAAGCGCGCCCGCGTAGACCTGCACGTCGTCGATCGAGCCGGCGAAGGCCTCGGCCCCGCCGTCGAGCGAACCGACGTACCAGGCCGACTGCGCGGCGCCGGACGGCATCGCTCCCGCGACCGTCCCGATGCGCAGGCCGTTGCGGTAAAACGCGACGTCGAAGTCCGCGTCGAACACCGCCGCGACGTGGGTCCACTCGCCGGGCACGAGCGCCGCGCCCAGCGAGTAGTCCTGGAGCTGTGCGGTCGTGAAGCGCAGCGACGAGCCCGAGAGCCCGAAGGCCCAGCTCCCCGCATTGGCGAACACGCGCTGCACGCCGGCCAGCGCGTCGGGCCGCACCCAGGCGGCGACCGTCAGCCTGCGGTTGAGCGTCGCGTAGGGCTCGAAGTTCGCCACCGTGACGAAGTCGGCCGGGTCGTCGAGCCGCATCGCGGTGCCCGTCCCGGCGTCGGCGCCGGGGAGCCCCAGCTCGACTCCCGGGGCGTACGCCCCGACGTGGCCCAGGCCCGACGCGTCGAACGCGAAGAGCCCGCCGGTCTCGTCGAGCTTGTAGTGCCCCACCAGATCCGGGTTCGGATCGGTCACCCAGACCGTGCCCGCATCCAGACCGCCGGCGAGGTCGTCGGCAACGTAGCCAAAGGTATCGACGCCGTGGATGCCGCCGGCAGGCGGCGCGTACAGGAGCTCGTCCCTCCCCCCCGGCCCGGTTCCCGGCGACAGCTGCACGGTCCCGCCCAGGCCGCTGAGCGGGTCGAACGACGCGATCCACACCTCGTCGCAGTTGCCGTCGTAGTCGTTGGCGAGCACGTCGACCGTGCCCGCAGCGCCGACCGCGTCGAGCTCGGCGTAGTCGTCGCGCGCGTGCGCCGGGACCGCGACCGCGAGGCCGTCGCCGGGCTCCAGGCACGGGAGCGTCGCCTTGTAGTTCAGGATCAGCTGCTCGGTGACCGGCCCGATCCCGACCGTGCCGCCGCCGCACATCACGCTGGTACCCGGCTCGTCGAGGCAGTGCGGCGCGCTCCAGTTGTGCCCCAGCTCGTGCGCGAGCAGGTCCGCGTGCGTCGCCGGGTCGAAGTTGAACTGCGAGAGGCCGTAGCCGAAGAGCGGATCGCACACGACCGCCAGGTACGCGAGCCCGATGATCGAGCCGCTCATCTCGCGCCCGGTGATCAGGTGCGCGAGGTCGCGCGGGACCGCGGCCTGGGTCGCGACCCAGTGGTTGCGGAACTGATCGAGCAGCTGCCCCGGGTCGCTGGCGGAGTACGGGTCGGGCTCGGCCGCCTGCACGATCGTCGTGCTGATCCGGTGCTCGATCAGCACGTCGCGGGCGTAGATCACGTTGGCCGCGTTCAGCGCGCCCTCAATCGCCTGGCTGACCGCGGCGCTGGAGGCACCCTGCAGCTGGTAGAACTCGAAGTCCGCGTCGAAGGCCACCTCGGCCACCGTGAGGCAGCCGCCGCCGTCCGCGGGCGCGGCCGACGCGCTCGCGCCCGGAGCCACGAGAGCCCTACACACGTCCGGCCCGAGCACCGTCGGCGGCGCGGGCCGCAGGACGTGCGCTCCCGGCGCGCCGCCCGGAGCCGGCTCGATCGCGTAGCGCTCGCCGCCCGCCAGCGTGATCAGCGCCGTCAGCGCGCCGTCCGCGAGCGTCGCCGATGCGCTCGCTCCGCCCGGCGTCGAGCCGCGGTAGGTCGCGACCGGCGGCGGATCGAGCTCGACCAGCGCGCCGTCCGCGCGGCGCTCGAACAGCCGGAAGCCCTCGGCCCGGACCGAGACCTTCTCGAAGGCCAGCGGTGCGGGAGCGCCCTCGATCGGCACGGCGACGGAGAACGAAGCCGGCAGGCCGTCGGGCAGGGCGATCCGTACGGACTGCGATCCGGCCAGGGGAACGCAGAGGAGCAGGACGGAGACGGGCGGGACCATCCGCCCACCCTACCGCGGTGGCCGGCTAGCGGGTCGCCCCGGGGTGGCCTTCGGTCAGCACGCCGTTCGACGCGCCGGGCTCGGACGCGCGCTTCGGTCCGTCCGGCTCGTCCGCTTCCTGGGGCTCGGGCTCCTCGTCGCCGTCGTCGTCCGACGCGAGCGGCGCCGGCGCGCGGTCGTAGACCTCCGGGCGCTGGTCGCGGCGCACCGGCACCTCGCGCCGCAGGCGCTCGACGCGCTCCAGGTCGAGGTCGGCGACGATCAGCCCCTGTTCGCCGCGGCCCTCGGCCAGCACCTCGCCGGCGGGCCCGACGACCAGCGAGTTGCCGGGGAAGCGCAGCTCGAGCTCGCGCCGCCCCACCGTCTCGCACCCGACGCGGTTGACGGCGAGCACGAAGCACTGGGCTTCGACGGCGCGCCCGACGACCAGCGCGCGCCAGTGCGCGGCGCGCGTCTCGGGCCACTGGGCCGGCACCAGCAGCAGCTCGGCCCCGTCGACGTACGGCACCCGCAGCAGCGGGGCGAAGCGCAGGTCGTAGCAGACCGCGCCGGAGACCCGCACCCCGGCCAGCGGAATGGTCGCGGGCGGGTGGTCGCCGGCAACGAAGCTCTCGCGCTCGCCGGTAGGCGAGAACAGGTGCACCTTGTCGTAGGCGAAGACCAACTCGCCCTCGTCGTAGACGTGCAGGCGGTTGCGGAGCCGCTCGCCCGGCCGCGGCTCGCGCGCGGGATCCGCGGGCGCGAAGGCCGAGCCGGCGACCGCGATGCCGAGCTCCCCGGAGAGGTCGGCGATCCGCGTCAACGCCTCGGACGTCGGCCCCCACCAGTCGGCCGGCGCGGCCCCGAGGGTCTCGACGAACGACGTCGCCCACATCTCCGGCAGACACAGGAGCCGCACGCCGGCCGCAGAGGCCTCGAAGAGCCCGGCCTCGACGCGGGCCAGGTTGGCCGCGACGTCGCCGCGAACGAGGTCGAGCTGCAGCGCGGCCACGCGCAGGCCGCGGGGTTCGGAGGCACGGGGCACGGGGACTAGAGTCCGTTTGCGGGCGCGGATAGCAAGTGCTTCGGACGTTCTAACGTCGGGCTAGCGCAGCTCGGCGGGCGTGGCCCGGCGCCAGCGCAGCTCGACCGTGTGGTCGCCGGCGGGGATCGGCACGCCGAAGCCGTAGGCGTTCAGCGGGAAGCCGGCCACGGGCTCGGCCGCGCCATCGATGTGGGCCTCGAGGCGCAGGACGCGACCCTCTACGACGTCGGAAAAGAGCAGCTGGTCGGCCGAGATCCGCATCATGTGCGAGTACTGCCAGGTGTCGAGGATCGCCAGCACGGTCGGCTCCTCGGCCCGCACACCCACGACTTTCCGCGCGGTGATCGCGACGGGGTCGCCGACGAGGGGCTCCAGCTCGATCACCTGCCCCGCCGCCGAGCGCGGACCGAGGGCCGCGACGTCGCATTCGGCCACGGCCTGGCGCGACAGATCGACGGCGGGGTCGGCGAGGCGTTCCAGGGCCTCGTCGAGCGACCCGGCGGGCACGAGCTCGCCCACCAGCAGCACCTCCGCCAGGACCGGGCGCGTCGCGAAGTACGTCGCCGGTTCGATCTCGCCGTAGGAGCCGTCCACCCGCCGCCCGAACCACGGCGGCGGCGGCAGCTCGCCGGGCGGCACGTAGCCGGTGACGCCGTCGAGGAACTCGACCGCGGAGAGCACCGACACGTCGTCGAGCCCATAGTGGTACAGGAAGACGCCCACGGTCGAGGTCTCTAGGTTGACCAGCACCGGCAGCTCGCCCGGCGCCCGCGCGGCGCGCTCGCGCACCGCCTCCGCACAGGCGGCCATCTCACGCCCGCCGCGCCCCCACTCGGCCAGGCGCGCGCGGCGCGGGCCGATCGACCCGAACGCGACCAGGACCGCCGCGGCGACGCACACCGCCAGCTCGGCGCGGTCGCCGAAGCGGCGCGCCAGCGCGCGTCCGGTGCCGCCCGCGAGCCCGGCGAACAGGAGCGCCGTCGGCGCCAGCGTGGGGTACGCGCGGTACTCGACCGGGTCGTCCAGCGCGAAGGGCACGAACGAGGTCGCCCAGGCGAGCAGCGCGAAGCCCGCCGCGTCGCGCGCTCCGGTGAAGAGGAGCGGCAGCGCGAAGACCGGCGCGACCCATCCGGCGAGCGGCGCGGGCACGCCCGGGATCCCGTAGCCGCCCAGCACGTCCGCGGCGCGCTGCAGGGCGCTCCACGGAGCTCCCGCAAGCCCGGCCGCGAGCACGTTGTCCGCCCCGCCGGGCACGCGCTGCAGGAAGAGGTAGTGCGCGAGCAGCAGCGCGCCGACCGCGGCGGCGAAGGCCAACGCCGTGCGCGGCGAACGCGCCGCGCTGTCCCGGCCCGCGCCCGCGCCCCCGCCGCGCAGGCCCTCCCACGCGAGCCAGCCCATCACCAGCAACGCGGTGCCGTAGACCTCCTCGTTCGCGAAGTACTGCCACGCGAACCCGCCGGCGATCAGGAGCGGCGCCGCCGCCGACCCGCCGCGCCAGCGCGCCAGCCCGTTCCAGGCCAGCAGTGCCCCGAAGGCGGACACCGGCCGGTTGACCGCCGCGATCCAGGCCACCGCGTCGCAGGCGGCGGCGCCGACCCCGAAGGCCAGGGCCGCGACCAGGGCCGGCGCGCGCCGGCCGAGCAGCGCCGCAGCGGCGAGGTACAGCAGCGCCGCGTTCGCCGCGTGGAGCCCGATCGACGCCACGTGGAAGGGGCGCGCGCTCACCGCTCCGAAGGCGTCGTGCAGCGCATCGAGCCACAGGCCGGGCAGCGGGCGGAAGACGTGCGGGTAGGCCGACTCGCCCTGGCCGAGCCGGTACAGCACCTGGTAGTCCTCGCCGGTGAACGGGAAGGCGGCGATGTCCCGCCAGACGATCGCCACGCCGAGCAGGACCAGGGCCAGGCCGCCGAGCGCCGCCAGGACGCCGGGCGGGGCTTCGAGCTCCCGCTTCCCGGGCTGTCCGTGCGTCGCGGTGCCTTCCATTCGATTCCCCCTGCGCGTCCCGGTCCGAATCGGCAACATACCGTGCGAATGCGGGAGGAAGAAGCACTGGCGCCGCACTGCCTGACGCCGCGCGACGCGCTCGCGGCGTTCGCGGCGTTCGCGGGTGCGCTCGCGCTGTACGCGGCGACGGCGCAGGAGCGCGTGTACGGGCACGACGGGGCCTTCCTCATCAACGCCTTCGCCACCGGCCTGGAGGGGCACTCCAACAGCGCGCTGTACGACACGCTCGCGGGCTGGATGGGCGCCGTCGTCGGGAGCGACGACCCGCTGGCCGCGCTGCGCTGGCTCTCGTCGCTCGGTGCCGCCTTCGGCGTCGGCGCGGTGTACGTCCTCGCGCGCGCGAGCGGGGCCGAGGCCCGGGGGGCGCTCTTCGGCGCGGCGCTGTTCGCGCTGGCGCCGGCGCAGTGGTTCTTCGCGACGGCGATCGAAACGCACGGGCTCCACGTCGGCGCGGTCGGCGTCGCGGCGCTGGTCTGCGTGCTCGGTCCGTGGAGCCGCCCGGCGCTCGCGCGGGCGGCGGCGGCGGCGGCGTTTCCGCTGCTCTACCTCACGCACATGACCGGCCTGCTGCTCGCGCCGGGTTGGCTGCTGCTTGCGCGGCTCGGCGAGCTGCGCAAGGGTTCGCTGGAGGAGCGCCGCCCGCTGCTGCCCGGGGCGGCGTGGACCGCGCTCGCGCTGGTGCCGGCGCTCGCGCTCTCGGCGGCGCTCGCCAACCTGCTCTTCGGCGCCGGCTTCACGCTGTTCGCCGAGGACAAGGCGCCGACGCGCTTCCTCGAGCAGTTCACCGAGCGCTTCGCGCTCGACGCGCTCGCCGGCGGGTGGGTGCTGGCTCTGCAGGCGCTGCTGCCGGTCGCGGCGTGGACCGTGGCGACGGGACGCCCGCGCGGAGCGGCGCGCCCGGCCTTCCTCGCGCTCGTCGTCGTGCCGACCGTCGTGCTGCTGTGGCTGAGCATCCCCGAGCGCGGCGCCTACTTCCTCGGCAGCACGGTGTTCCTGGCCGCGCTGTGCGCGCACGCGCCGCTGCCCGCGGGCGTCCGCGGCTGGGCGCTGGGCGCCGGGTTGGTGTTCCTGCAGGGCGTCGCCGGCCGCGGCGAGCTGGCCGCGTGGAACCGCATGTTCCCGCTGCCCGAGCGGGTCGAGGTCGTGCGCGAGCACCTCGGCGAGAGCGGCGTGCTGATCGTCCTCAACCCCAACGTGCCGCGCACCGCGGCGTTCCTGCCGGGCGTCTACGACTTCGACCTGTCGCTGCCGCTGGCCGAGCACGAGGCCGCCGGCGCCACGCCCGAGCAGTTCGCCGCGTTCCTCGAGGGCGAGATCCGGCGCGTGCTCCCGGCCCAGCCGGTCGCGCTCGATCTCAGCTACCGTCACGTCTACGAGGAGCCGCCGGACCTCGGCGCCGTCGTGCGCTACGAGCCGTACCTGATCGCGGTCGAACGGCTGCTCGAAGCGCGCTTCGAGACGCGCCTCGTGCCGCACCCGTGGTGGCCGCTCTTGGTGCTCGAGCGATGAAGCCCCAGCACCTGTCCCTCGCGCTGGGCGTCGCGCTCGCGGGCCTGGGCTCGGTCTCCGCCTGGAGCCTGGTGCGCGAGTCCCTGCACACGTCGTTCGGCTCGGCCTCGGCCACGCTGGACCAGCGCGCGGCCTGGGCCTTCGAGCACGCCGCGGCACGGCTCGGCGTCGAGGCCGACGCGGAGATCTTCCCCGCGTTGCGCGAGCTCACGCCGGAGAGCGCGTTCGTCTACTTCCTCGGCGACGCCCAGTCGGCCGCGACGCACAACGCCTACAACCACTGCGAGGTGCTGCTCTACCCGCGGCGCTTCCTCAGCCTGGTGAGCATTCCCGACGACTGGGATCCGTCGCGCTCGGGCTTCGACGAGACGGTGCACCTGGTCGCGTACGAGGGCTTCCGCGACGTCGACCTCGCGGGCTGGTTCGATCTTCTGGGCGAGGGGCAGCGCTTCCGGCTGTGGCGCTTCCGCCCGCAGGCGGGGCCCGGCGCCGAGGAGCGCGACTGATGCTCGGCCTCCTCGCGCTGCTCGCGCCGCCGGCGCTGCTCGGGATCGCGCTCGCGCGGCTCTTGGGCTTCACGCCGCGCACGGACCGGCTGGGGTGGCTGGCGTGGAGCTGGATGCTGGGCGCGATGGCGACCGCGCTGGTCACCTTCGTGTGGCTCTGGACGCCGCTGCGGGTCGACTCGGGGCTGGTGCCGAGCCTGGCCGTGCTGGCGCTGGCCGCGCTCGCGTGGTGGCTCGGGCGCTCGGTCGCACCGGTGCCGCCCGCGCCGCTGCCCGCCGCCCCGGCCTGGGAGACGTGGTTCTTCCGCGGCGCCGTGTTGTTCCTGTGCGTGCTCGCGCTGCAGCGCATGCTCGACGGCAACCTCTTCCCGATCTTCGAGGACGACGAGGCTCACGTCTGGGCGCTGAAGGCCAAGGTGATCTTCCACTCCGGCGGCTTCACGCCGGCCTTCGAGGAGGCGCTTCGCAACGAGCACTTCGTCTACCACCGCGACTACCCGCTGCTGAACCCGCTGCTGCACCTCTGGACCTTCGCGCACCGGGGCGAGATCACGCACGTGGTGAACCGCGTGCCGATCCAGCTGTTCGCGCTGGCCTTCGTGCCGGCCCTCGCCGCGGCGCTGCGCCAGGTGGTGCGCCCGGCGGCCGCGGTCGCGCTGCTGTTCCTCGTCATGCAGGCGACCGAGACCGCCCGCCAGGGCCGCACGGCGCACTCCGACATGGCGATCGCCCTCGGCACGGTCGTGCTGTTCGACGCCTGGATGCGCTGGCGCGCCGAGGGCGAGCAGGGCTGGTGGCGGCTGGCCTGCGTCGGCGCGGCGCTGATGATGTACGCCAAGGGCGAGGGGCTGCTGCTCGCGGCGGCGATCGGGTGCGGGCTGGTCGCGACGCACCTCCTGCGCCGCCGCGACGTCGAGGCCGAGACCGCGCCGGCGCTGCGGCCGCGGGCGCGGCGCGCGTGGCTGCTGCTGCCGCTCTTCATCGTCGCGCAGACCTGGCTCGTCAACGCGTCGTTCGGCTTCGAGAACGACATCAGCGTGGGCGACATGCGCGAGGACTCGTTCCCGACGCTGCTCGCGACCCAGTGGCGCGAGCGGCTGGGGCCGACCCTGGCCTGGAGCTGGGAGCGCATGTTCTCGCAGATGGCGTGGGCCGGCCACACGCCGGCGCTCTTCGCGGTGCTCGGCTGCCTCCTCGCGCGCCGCCTGCGCACCGACGCGCTGGCGCTGCCGGGCCTGGCGCTGATCGCGGCGTTCGTCGGCATCCTGCTGGTGTTCCTCGGCACACCGCACGACATCGAGTGGCACCTCGCCACGGCGGCGTCGCGCGTGTCGTGGCAGTTGACGCCGGCGATCGCGCTGTGGGTCGGCGCGGTGGCGGGCCGCTTCCTGCCGGGCTTCCGCGGCGAGCTCGTCGACGCGACGTGACGTTCGCCGATCCCCTGGGAGCCGCGCTGGCGCGGCTGGACGCCGGCACGCCGTGGAAGGAGGCGCTCGAGGAGCTGCTCCTCGACCTGCCCGCAAGCGCGACCGACCGCTTCATGCAGGTGCTGCGCGAGGCGCGCGGGTCGTGGCTCGGCCTCTTGTACGCGGGCGCGGGGCGGGCGCTGTTCGTGGGCGAGCCGCTGTCGGGCACGCCGGTCGCGCTCGCGCGCGCGGGCTTCGCGGTGTGCGTCGCCGACGGCGACGAGACGGCGCTGCGGCTCGGCGCGCACCGCACGCGCGACGGGGCGCCGCCTCCCGCGCCGAGCGCGCACGCGGTACGGTGCGAGCCGCGGTCGCTGCCCTTCCGCAGCGACGCCTTCGACCTCGTCGTGGTCGAGGGGCGGGCCGACGACCGGCTGATCGCCGAGGCGCGCCGCGTCGGAAGCGGCGAGCTGGTGCTCGTCGCCGACAACCGCTTCGCCTACAAGCGCTGGAGCGGCACGCGCGGCGCGTTCCACGTCCCCGGCCCGCTCGAGTACCTGCGCGCCGCGCTCGATCCGCGCCGGCCCGAGCGCTCGCTCGCCGGCTACCGCCGCGTGCTCACCGCCGGCGGCGTGCAGGAGGTGCGCTCGTTCGCGCTCTACCCGCACGCGCTCGACTTCGCGCTGATCGCGGGCCTCGACGGCCCGCGCGCCCAGCGCCCGCGGCTCTTCATCGGCCCCAAGGAGCGCGAGAACCGCGCCAAGGTGCTGGGCTATCGGCTCGGGCTGCTGCCGCTCGCCACGCCGTCGTTCGCGCTGCTCGCCGCGCGCAGCGCGGGCGCGCGGCGGCGGGTCGACCGCGTGCTCGACGCGCTGGCCGAGCGGCTGGGCGAGCCGCGCCCGGAGATCCTCTGCTGGATCTCGTCGCGCGGCAACACCTCGGTGATCCAGACGCGCGCGCCCGGAGCACCCGAACAGGAGACGCGCGGCCGCTGGACGCTGCACATCCCCCACCAGCGCTACCAGGAGCGCCAAGCGCGCCGCCACTTCCGCCGAATCGGCGAGCTGCGCGCGCGCTTCCCCGGCGTGCCGGTGCCCGAGCCGCTGTTCGGCCAGGCCCTGGAGGGCCTGCCGGTCTTCTGCGAGCGGCGCGTCGTCGGCATGACGGCCCCCCAGGCGGTCGGCGACCACGAGCGGCTCGCGCGCACCTTCGGCGACGCGGCGCGCCACCTGGCGCAGCTCGTGGTCGAGGAGGACGCCGAGCTCGACGAGGCCGCGCTCGCCGAGCTGATCGACGCCAAGTTCGACCTCGTCCGCCGCCACGCGGCGCGCGACGCGACCCAGCGCGCGCTCGACCGCATGCGGGACGAGACGCGCGAGCGCCTCGCCGGCCGGCGCCTGCCGCGCGTGCTCTACCACGCCGACCTGCGCAGCAAGCACGTCGTCATCGGCAGCGGCGGCGAGGTCGCCGGCTACCTCGACTGGGGCTCTAGCGAGGCCTCGGACCTGCCCTACTTCGACCTGCTGCACCTCATCGTGCACGAGCGCAAGCAGGAGCGCCGCACCTCCGCCGGCGAGGCCTGGCGCCTGGCGCTGGGCGAGGAAGGCCTGCGGCCCACCGAGCTCGCCGCGCTCGACGACTACTGCGCCCGCATCGGCCTGGACCCCGAGGTGCGCGCCGCCCTCGAGGGCATGTATCCGGTGCTGGTCGCCGCGATGGCCGAGAAGAACTGGGACTACAGCCGTCCGCGCTGGTTCCACGCGAGCTTCGACGTGTAGGATCCCGGCGTGCGCAAGCTCCTCACCAAGCTCGCCGTGGCGCTCGTCGCCCTGCCCCTCGCCGTCGGCGCGGCCGAGGGCTTGATCTACGCCCTCGATCCCCACGGCATCAGCGACGGCTTCAACGGCAACCAGTACCGCGAGGAGCTGCTGGAGCTCGTCCTCGACACCCCGCGCATCTACCGCCACCTGCCCGCGAAGAGCGCCGCCCTGCGCGGCTTCGACGTCAGCACCGACTCGCGCGGCTGCCGCGGCCCGGCGCGCGACGGCGCGAAGGCCGAGGCGACGAAGCGCATGCTGTTCCTCGGCGACTCGGTGGTCTTCGGCTGGGGCGTCAGCGACGAGGACACCTTCGTCGCGCTGGTCGAGCCCGAGCTCCGCGCCAAGACCGACGCGGCCTGGGAGACGGTCAACCTGGGGCACATGATGTACGACACGACCCAGGAGCTCGCCGCGCTCGAGGAGGTCGGCTTCCTCTACGAGCCCGACGTGGTCGTGCTCGTGTTCGTCGACAACGACATCGTGCTGACGCGCGGCATCCTCGAGGGCCAGGCGCGCGACCCGCTCGAAGACCCGAACGTCTCCGAGGACGCCAAGCGCATCCTCCGTATGAGCACGCGCCTCGCGAAGCTCGGCCGCTACCTGCCCTACACCGCCGCGCTGCTCCAGTACCACTACATCCAGAGCCACCCGGTGAGCCAGACCGGCTCGACCGAGCACGCGGTCGAGCTCGGCCTCGACGTCGAGGCGGGGTGGGAGGCGTGCCGCCAGGCGCTCACGCGCATCCGCGCGCTGTGCGAGGAGCGCGGCGTACCGTTCTTCGTGCTCGACTACTACACGCAGGACATGCTGCGCGAGTTCTGCGCGGAGAGCGGCATCCCCTACGGCTCGATCGCCTTCACCGACGAGGAGACGGCGACGGGCATCCGCAACTCGGACTCGGACGCGCACGCGAACGAGAACGGGCACCGGATCCTGACCGGGCACATCGTGCGCGAGCTGGAGCGGCTGAGGGCGTTCTGATCCGGGCGCCATCGTCGAGGGTCGGTTCCCATGTTCGATCGCTTCACCGACGGCACCAAGAGGGTCATGGACCTTGCCCGCCTGGAAGCCCAGGGCTTCAACCACGAGTACCTGGGCACCGAGCACATCCTGCTCGGCCTGCTCCGGGAGGGAGGCGGGGTCGCAGCCAACGTGCTGCGCAACATCGGCATCGACCGGAACGAGATCCGCAGCGAGGTCGAGAAGGTCATCGATCCGGGCTCGTCGCAGGCGGCGAGCGGCCAGCTCCCGCTGACGCCGCAGGCGAGGAGAGCGATGAGGCTCGCCCAGGAGGAGGCGGACGACCTCGGTCACAAGTCCGTCGGGCCCGAGCACCTGTTGCTCGGGCTGATCAAGGTGGCCGACGGCACAGCCGCGCAGGTGTTGGGGCACCTTGGCGTCGAGCTCGCCGACGCGCTTAGAGAGCTCCTCGACTTCCTCGGGCCCGGCCCGGCCACGCCGCCCGAGCCGACTCCCGCGCTGGACTCGATCGGGCGCGACCTGGGCCAGCTGTTGATCTCCGGCGACCTCGCGCGGGTCGCGATCCGCGAGCGGCACGTGGCGCGGCTGACGCAGATCCTCGCCCGGCAGACAGTGCCCAACCCGCTCCTCGTGGGGGAGCCGGGCGTCGGGAAGCACTCGATCGCGGTCGGACTGGCGCAGGGCATCGTGTCCGGCGAGACCCCAGACTGGCTCCGGGGGCACCGCGTGGTGGCGGTGAACCCGGAGCTCTTCACCGCGGACGTGCAATCGTCCAATGCCGCGCGCGAATTCGGTCAGGCCCTGCGCCGGGAGCTGCACGTAGCGACCAACGTCCTGCTCTACATCGAAGGGCTGCGCAACCTGGTGACCGGCCCGCCCGCGGGCGCGGCCGCCCACGCGGCCGAGGCGATCCGCGGCGCGCTTTCGCAAAGCGCGGTTCGCTGCATCGCGACGGCATCGCCGGGCGAGTACGCCGATGCGCTCCGCTCAGGCTCCCCCCTGGCCCATGCATTCCAGCCCGTCCAGGTGGCGGCGGCCACCCCCGGCGAGACGCGCTCGATTCTCCGCGCGGTCGTCGGTCGGTACGAGGAGTACCACCGCGTGAGCTTCCGCCGTGAGGCCATCGAACTCGCTATCCGCCTATCGGGCCTCTACCTGCCGGAGCGCCCGTACCCGGCCAAGGCCGTCGATGTGCTCGACGAGGCGGGCGTGCATCGCCGCATCGCGCGAGACAAGCCACGCCGACTGCAGGAGCTCGACGCGGAGATCGAGGCCCTGGACCGCGCCAAGGAGGAGGCCGTCGACGAAGGGCGAACCGAGCATGCCGCTCGCCTCCGCGACGAGACCTATCGTCGAAGGAAGCAGCGCGAGCAGGTGCTGCACACTTCGCGGCGCGCGGCGCGCCAGGAGCAGTTCGCCCAGGTCCAGGAGGACACGATCCTCCAGGCCGTTAGCGCCATGACCGGCGTCGACGTCGAGAGCATTCGCGAGGAGCGCGGCCTTCCGGCCGGCTCGCCCAACGAAGTCGAGGCGACCTCAGCCGCCCGCTTCGAAGCCCGCATCGTGGAGACCGTCCTCCCCGGCTCGGAGGTCGCTATCGAGCGAGGCACAGCCTTCGTCCTCCTCCCCCACCAGCCGGCCTTCGACCGCCTCTACGACGAGGCCATCGCACCGGCGCTACTTGGCCTCGGCCTCGCCCCCGAGAAGGGCGACGACATCGGCGAGACCGGTGCTATCCTGCCGCAGGTCTGGCGCCGGCTGCGCACGGCCGAGGTCCTGATCGTCGTTGCGAGCGGCAAGAACCCAAACGTGATCTACGAGCTGGGGCTGTGCCACGGCATCCGCCGCTCTCCGATCCTGCTGGTCGAGCGCGAGGAGGACTTGCCCTTCAACCTGCGCCAGCTGCGCTTCGTGCAGTACGACGACACCGAGGAGGGGCGCGCCGCGCTCCGCCGCGAGCTGGTGCTGTTCGGCCGGAACGTGCTCGACCTGGCGCGCTGGAGCTGAGCGCCGCCGGATCGCCGCGGGCTGCACCCGGCCTGCGATGCGGGGCACGCGCGGGGACGGGAAGTTGGTTCGGCGACTCGCAGGATTCCCCGCCCCCGAGCCGCAAGGCTCGTCAAGGCAGCGACTTATGCCCCCTCAGGGCAAGCGGGCGCACCCGTGGGCGAGCCTGTCGCCCGCGCCCCACACGTGCTATCGATGGACGCGATGAAGCGCCACCCCCCGGACCGGCATCCCGAGGAGGGCGTGCCCGTCTCGATCGAGGAGGTCCTAGAGCACGAGCCGTTCCTCCGCCGGCTCGCCCAGCGGCTGTCGATCGGCGACGACGCGCCGGAGGACCTGGTGCAGGACACGCTGATGAAGGCGCTGCGCTTCCCGCCGCGGCGGTCGAAGACGCTGCGGTCGTGGCTCGCCACGGTGATGCGCAACGAGCACTCGCAGAGCCGGAGGCGGGCGCTCCTGGATCCGGTGCGGAGCCTGGGCGAGCTCGGCGTCGTCGCGGGCGGTGACGAGCGCGAGCCGTCGGTGCCCGAGGAGCTCTCGCGGCGCGAGATCGCGGCGCGGCTGCTGCTGACCCTGGAGGGGTTGCCCGAGCCCTACCGCGGCACGCTGCGGTTGCGCTACGGCGAGGAGCTGTCGGCGGTCGACATCGCCGAACGGCTCGCGCTGCCGGTGGAGACGGTCCGCACGCGCATCAAGCGCGGGATCGCGATGCTGCGCTCGCGCGTCGAGCGGGAGCACCGCGGGAGCCGCGACTGGCTCGCGGGGCTCTTCGGCCTGTTCCGCCGGCGCCGGTCGCGCGCGGCCGGGGCGAGCGCGTACCCCGCCTGGCTGGGGATCGCGCTCTTCACGGGAGCCGCGACGGTGTTCCTCGCCGGCGCGGGGCTCTTGCTGCGCGACCGCGCGCGGCTCGAGGTGGCGCAGCCCGAGGTGGTGGCGGCCGCTCCCCGCCCGGAGCTCGCGCGCGCCGCCGCCGCTCCGTCGACGCGCGCCGTGGCGCCGGTCGCCGACGCGCCGCTCGCGCTCCAGCTGCTCGCGGAGCCATCGCTCGCGCCGGTCGAAGGCGCCGCCGTGCGGCTGTCGAGCGCGGGCGTCCCGCTGTGGTCCGGGCGCACGGACGCCGAGGGGCGCGTACAGCTCGCGGCGCGGCCCGGAGACGGGCTCGTGCTCAGGATCGACGCGACCGCCGACACCGCCCACGGGCGCGTGGACCTGACTCCGGAGAGCTTCGCGTCCGAGCTGACCGTGCGCGTCCCGTCCACCTGCACCGCGCTCGGCCGCGTGATCGCCGACGAGGGGGCCACGGTCCCCGGCGTACTGGTCGAGGCGGTGCGCGGGACCTACCCGTACTTCCTCGACCCCCTAACCGGAGCGGGCGAGCCGGTGCTCGCGGCGGACGGCAGCCCGCTTGCGGTCCACAGCGACGAGCAGGGTCGCTTCGTACTGCACGGCGTTCCGGTCGACGCGGTCCTGATCGTCCGATCGGAAGAGCTGAAGCTCGTCGGAATCAGCGGCCGGCCGGAGAGGATCAAGGGCTTCGCGGTCATGACGTGGAGACTAGAGCGCGAGCGCGAGCCCGAGACCTACCTCGACGGACTCTCCGAGATCACGCTGCGGGTCCACCGCGCGCACGACCTGCGGGTCCGGGTCGAGGATGCGGACGGCCGCGCGGTACCCCGGACCAGCCTCAAGCTCATGGGCTCGGGCTTCACGTACCGCCTGGGGACGACCGACGACGAGGGCAGGGCGCGCTTCGACTGGCTCGAGGCCAACCGCGTCCTGGGGCTGACGGCCGTCGCCGCCGGCCACGGCTCACAGCTCCACGGCCCGTTCGTCGCCGCGGAGCTCGACGAGTACGTCGTGACGCTGGCGCCGGAGGCCTTCGTGCACGGCAGCGTCGTCGATGCCCACGGCAAACCGCTGGCGGCGGCCACCGTGCGCATCTTCCCCTTCGCCAACCACGGCAGCCCGGACGGCGACTTCCCGAACCGCGAGATCCCGCTCGGCTTCCGCGCCGGGGCGACGCCGGCCGCGCAGGAGACCGGCGCCGACGGCTCCTTCCGCTTCGGCGGGCTGCACCCCGGCTCCTACGACCTGCGCGTGCGCCTGGACGAGGAGACCGGCGCGAACTTCACGGCGACCACCGGCACGGCGCTCGAGTGCGAGCTCGACGCGGAGGCGAACCGCAGCCTGCGGGTGCGTCCGGCGGAGATCGACACCGGCGAGCCGATCTGCGGGGCGACGGCCGAGCTGATCCAGCACGCCGGCACGCGCAACGTTCGCTGGGCCCACCCGCTGAACCGGGACTCGTGTACGTTCACGCTCAGCCTGATCGACGAGTCGCCCGCCGACCTCTGGGTGGCGGCCAACGGCCATGTGCCGTTCCTCGCGGACGCGCTCGCGGTCGACGACTTGGAGACGCTCGACGTGCCGCTCTACCGCGGCCGATCGCTGCGTGTGCGCGTGCTCGACGTGAACGGCACGCCCGCGGCCGGCGTGCTGGTGACCGGCGCGCGCAGTGCCGGGACGCCGCAGGGCCCGTCCAGCGGCTTCGCGGGCGCCTACGGGACCACCGATGCGTACGGCGAGGTCGTGCTCGACCCGCTACCGATCGGCCCCGAGGTCTTCGTGAACGCATGGACGCCCTTCTGCAGCCGGCCCTGGAGCGCGAGCGTGCGACTCGACGGCTGGGGCGACGAGCTGGTGCTGAAGGCCGAGGTCGAGCTGCAGCTGCCCCGCCGCTTGGTGCAGCTGGAGCCCGACCACCCGCTGCCGGACGGTTTCGTGCTTCGGGCTTTCCAGCCCGACCGGACGATGGTGCTCGACTGGAGCCGCGCGAGCTCGGCCAGCAAGAGCGCGAAGGAGGCGGGTGCGCGCTTCCGCCTGGACCCGCCCGTCGGACGGGTGCAGACGGTCGGCGGCAAGATCATCTTCGAGCGCCCGCGCGTGACCGGCGCTGAGTGGCTCCCCCACGACGACGTGACGCAAACCCTGCCGGTGCTCTCCCTCCCGGCCGGGAAGCTGCGGGTGGAGCTAAAGGGCGACGACGGCGAGTGCCTGGGCGCGGAGCTCGTGGTGCCGGTCGACGACGGCGCGGTCGCGACGCTTGCGCTGCGGCTCAAAGCTGTGGACGTGCCCGCCGCCGACGCGCGCTGAGTCCGCTCCGGACGCCCGCGGAAAGGCCTTCCGGGAAAAGCGCGCCGGCCGGCCGCTCCGCCCGACCCGGGTCCGGGGACGTGGGTAGGGTTCGCCTTGCCTTTCCCTCCCGCCGCTCCGCGGGACGCCCCCCCTATGGGCCACGCACCCAGGAGACCCCTCAATGCGCACCCCCTCCGTCGCGGCGCCGGCAACGCTCGTCGCCCTCTGCGCCCTCGCCAACGCGGTCCTCGCCGACCAGGACCTGGCCATCACGCCCGAGCTCACCGTCGTGTGTCCGGGCGAGGCGCTCGAGCTCAAGCTCTTGGGCTGCCCCGGCGACGTGGGCTGCCTACTGGTCTCGCAGACGCCCGGCACCACCGAGTTTCCCGGCGTCGGCACCTTCGGTGTGGCGCTGGATCCCCCGCCGGTCATCATCGACCTGCCGCCCTTCCCGGCCGACGGGTGCATCGTGCTGAAGCCCGAGCTGCCCTGCGACTTTCCGCCCGGCGCGTTCTACGTGCAGGCGGCCTCCATGTCGCCGACCGGCGGCCCGCTTGAGATCTCGAACCTGGCCAAGGTCGAGGTCTCCGACGCCTGCGACTGCAACGGCAACGGCGTCTCGGATCCGTGCGACATCGAGGCCGGCACCTCGACCGACTGGGACGGCAACGGCGTCCCGGACGAGTGCGACACCGACTGCGACGGCGACGGCGTGATCGACGGCCTCGAGCTGGACTCCGACGGCGACGGCATCCCGAACGACTGCGACGACGACGTGTGTGAGGAGCCCGACGAGCCCTGCGACGGCGGCTGCTGGCGCATGCTGAACAAGCCGCTCGATTCGGGCGGACCGCTGGGCGATTACGGCTTCCGGCTCGACGGCCTCTTCGGCGACCACAGCGACAACCTCTACACCTTCTCGTACGAGTGGCCGGGCACCGACGTCCAGCTCTGCTACGACCCGAGCACGCAGGAGCTGCACCTGTTCGGCGTCGCCTACGGCGGCCTGGGCCTCGCGCCCGCGTGGGATCCGACCCTGGTGAGCTACGTGCTGCTCGACTTCACCTGGACCGGCGCCACGTGCGACGGCAAGAAGGTCGTCGTCGACGACACGACCGGCGGCGGCTCGGGCACGTTCACGTGGCTGGCGACCGGCGAGGTGCTGCCGCTCTCACCGAAGGCCGACTCGGACGGCGAGTACATGCGCTTCGGCAAGGACCTGCTGCTCCACGGTTGGGTCACCTTCGAGGGCGCTCCCACCGAGTGCTGCCAGGACTTCAAGAGCGGAGCCGCGCCGCTCGCGAGCTGCCCCTAGCGAGCTCGTCGCGGGATCGCGGGCCTGGGCCAGCTCGGCCTAGCCGCGCGCCGTTCCGCGATTTCGAGGCGTACCTCGGTCGGGCCCGCGTTCCCCGGTGGAGCGTGGGCCCGGCTGCGTTCCCGGCTGCGCCGCTCGCCTTACGGGCACGGCGTCTCGTGCGCGTAGCGGCGCGGGCGGAAAAGGCGCGCCTAGCCGCGCCGACGGCCGCCGCCGCCGCCGCCGCCGAAGTCGCCGCTCGGCTTCTTCTCGTGCGACTTGGCCTCGTTCACCCGCAGCGGGCGCCCGCCCAGCTCGGTGCCGTTCAGCGCGGAGATGGCGGCGAGTCCGCCCTCCTCGGTCGCCATCTCGAGGAAGCCGAAGCCGCGCGAGCGTCCGGTCCGGACGTCGGTGACGATGGCGACGCTCTTGACCTCGCCGTGGGCTCCAAACAGCTGCTTGAGCTGCGCGTCGTCCGCGCTGAAGGGGAGGTTGCCGACGTAGATGTTCAAGCTGGGCTCGATCCTTGGATTGCGGAAGGGCCGGACCATGCGGCGACGACCTTCCGGCATCAAAAAAGCAGGGGATGGAAAGCCGGAGGGCAAGCGCCCTCCCGCCGGGGACGCTCCCCGGCGGGCGCAATCTAGCAGACCGGCCCCCTGGGCCTCGCCAGGATTCTCGCCCGGCTACTCGTCGCGCAGGCGGCGGAGCACGTACTGCAGGATGCCGCCGTGGCGCACGTATGCGAGCTCCTCGGGGGTATCGATGCGGACCTTGGCCTCGAACTCGATCGGCGCGCCGCCCTCGGGCGTGGCGCGCACGCGGACGGTGCGGCCGGACTCGAAGGCGCCATCGTCCAGGCCGGCGATGCCCTCGATGTCGTAGCTCTCGCGGCCGGTGAGGCCGAGGCTCTCGGCCGAGGCGCCAGCCGGGAACTCGAGCGGCACGATGCCCATGCCCACCAGGTTCGAGCGGTGGATGCGCTCGTAGCTCTCCGCGATCGCGGCGCGCACGCCCAAAAGCGCGGGCCCCTTGGCGGCCCAGTCGCGGGACGAGCCGGTGCCGTACTCCTTGCCCGCGATCACGATCGAGGGCACGCACTCCTCGCGGTACTTCATCGCGGCGTCGTAGATCGACATCTGCTCACCCGCGGGCAGGTGCAGCGTCGAGCTGCCCTCGATGTCCGGCGTCAGGTGGTTGCGCAGGCGCACGTTTGCGAAGGTGCCGCGCATCATGACCTCGTGGTTGCCGCGGCGCGCGCCGTAGCTGTTGAAGTCGACCGGCGCGACGCCTTCGCCCTGCAGGTACTTGCCCGCCGGGCTGTCGGACTTGATCGCGCCCGCGGGCGAGATGTGGTCGGTCGTGATGCTGTCGCCGACCTTGACGAGCACGCGCGCGCCCTTCAGGTCGAAGAGCTGCCCGGGCTCGGCCGGCATCCCGGCGAAGAACGGCGGCGACTTGACGTAGGTCGAGGCCTCGTCCCAGGCGTAGGTGTCGCCGGTCGGCACGTCGAGCGCCGCCCACTCGTCAGGGCCGCGGTAGACGTCGGCGTAGCGCTCCTGGAACTGCTCGGACGTCACCGCCTCGCGGACGGTGCGCGTCACCTCCTCGGTGGTCGGCCAGACGTCCTTCAGGAAGACCGGGTTGCCGTTCCTGTCCTCGCCGAGCGGCTCGGTGTGCGGGTTGAAGTCGACCCGACCGGCGAGCGCGTACGCGACGACCAGCGGCGGCGAGGCGAGGTAGTTGGCGCGCACCATCGCGTGCACGCGGCCCTCGAAGTTGCGGTTGCCCGACAGCACCGACGCGACGCACAGGTCGCCCTCCTCGATGCCCTTCGCCACCGCCGGCGGCAGCGGGCCGGAGTTGCCGATGCAGGTCGTGCAGCCGTAGCCGACGACGTAGAAGCCCTGCCGCTGCAGCTCGGTCAGGAGCCCCGACTGCACCAGGTAGTCGGTCACGACCTTCGAGCCCGGCGCGAGGCTGGTCTTCACCCACGGCTTGGCCTGGATGCCGAGCTCGTTGGCCTTCTTCGCCACCAGGCCGGCGGCGATCAGGACGCTGGGGTTGGACGTGTTCGTGCAGCTGGTGATCGCCGCGATCACCACCGCGCCGCTGTCGAGCGTGGCGGTGCCGGTCTCCAGGTCGATCTCGACGCCGGTCGCGGTCGCGGTGCCGCCCCCACCCGAGCCGCCGCGCGAGGCCTGGTGGGCGCTGAGCGTGTCGGCGAAGGACGGCGCCACGTCCGCCAGCACCAGCCGGTCCTGCGGACGCTTCGGGCCGGCGAGGCTCGCCTCGACGGTGCCGAGCTCGAGCTCCAGGACGTCCGAGTAGGTCGCCTCGGGCGTGCTCTCGTCGTGGAACAGCCCGACCTCCTTCATGTACGCCTCGGCCAGCGCCACCTGCTCGGCGCTGCGGCCGGTGAAGCGCATGTACTCGATCGTCTCGGCGTCCATCGGGAACAGGCCGCAGGTCGCGCCGTACTCCGGCGCCATGTTGGCGATCGTCGCCCGGTCGGCCAGGGAGAGGTTCGCCAGGCCCGGCCCGAAGAACTCGACGAACTTGCCGACCACGCCGTGCGCGCGCAGCTGCTGCGTCACGGTCAACACCAGGTCGGTCGCGGTGACGCCCTCGGGCAGCGCGCCGCGCAGGCGGAAGCCGACCACCTCGGGGATCAGCATCGAGACCGGCTGGCCGAGCATGGCCGCCTCGGCCTCGATCCCGCCGACGCCCCAGCCCAGCACGCCGAGGCCGTTGATCATCGTGGTGTGCGAATCGGTCCCCACCACGGTGTCGGGGTAGGCCCAGGTCTCGCCATCGCGCTCGCCGGCCATCACGCCGCGGCCGAGGTACTCCAGGTTCACCTGGTGCACGATGCCCGTCGCCGGCGGCACGACCTTGAAGTTGCGGAAGGCCCCCTGCCCCCAGCGCAGGAAGAGGTAGCGCTCGCGGTTGCGCTCGAACTCCTTGTCGGCGTTGTTCCGCAGCGCGTCGGGCCCGCCGAAGTCGTCGACCTGCACCGAGTGGTCGATCACCAGCTCGGCCGGCTGCAGCGGGTTGATCCGCGTCGGGTCGCCGCCCATCGCGACCATCGCGTCGCGCATCGCCGCCAGGTCCACCACCGCCGGCACCCCGGTGAAGTCCTGCAGCAGCACCCGACCGGGCATGTACGCGATCTCGCGCGCCACGCCCGAGTTCGGCTGCCAGCGCGCCAGGGCCTCGATGTCGTCCTTCGTCACCGACTCGCCGTCCTCGCGCCGCAGCAGGTTCTCCAGCAGGATCTTGAGCGCATAGGGCAGACGCCCGAGGTCGAAGCCCTGCTCCTCCAACGCGGGCAGCCGCGCGATGCGGTAGTCCTTGCCGGAAACGGACAGGGTGGCGTGGGTTCCAAAGCTGTTGAGGCTGGGCATACGGGCTCTCCTGCGGCAGAAAACGGGGGAGAGAGTTTAATCGGGGCCGCCGCCGGACCCGAGCGGAAACCGCCGCCCGTGCGCGCCCAGAAGGCAATCGGGCGCCGAATTCGCGCTCCGCCACGGACTCCTCGCCCGCAAGCACCTTGCGCCTCCGCCCGCGGGCGGTTGACCTGGGCCGGCGATGGCCCAACGCATCCTCGTCTCCACCAGCGCCGGCAAGGACTCGACGCTCGCGCTCCACGAGCTCCTCTCCCAGGGCGCCTTCGAGGTCGAGGCTCTGCTCACGACCGTCACCGGCGGCTACGAGCGCATCAGCATGCACGGCGTGCGCCGCGAGCTGCTCCAGGCCCACGCCGAGGCCCTGGGCTTCCCGCTCCACGAGGTGCGCATCACGCCCGACGTCACCTACAGCTCGTACGAGCAGGCGATGTACAGCGCCCTCACCCCCTACCGCGACCGGGGCGTGCGGCACGTGCTGCACGGCGACATCTTCCTCGAGGACCTGCGGTCCTACCGCGATCACAACCTGGCGACCTTGGGGATGGCGGCGGTGTACCCCCTGTGGGGCCGGTCGACCGCCGAGCTCGCCCGGACCTTCTGCGGCCTGGGCTACCGCGCCTTCGTCACCTGCATCGACACCGAGGCCCTCCCCGCCTCGTTCGTCGGCCGCGCCTACGACGCCGAGTTCCTGCGCGATCTGCCCCCCACGGTCGATCCGTGCGGCGAGAACGGCGAGTTCCACACGTTCGTGGTGGAGGGGCCGGTGCTGCGGGAGCGCATCCCGGTGCGCCTGGGCGAGGTCGAGGACCAGGGGCGGTTCGTGTTCCGGGACCTGCTGCCGGCCTAGGAGGGGCGGGAGCCGGGCCCCTACAGTCCGAGCGGGGCAGCAATCTGGCTCGGGAGCCCGCCGGGCTCTTCCCTCCCCAGCACCGGCCCGCTAGAATCCCCGCCCTTCGAGTGGGGACGTAGCTCAGTTGGTAGAGCGCTGCGTTCGCAACGCAGAGGTCGAGGGTTCAAGTCCCTTCGTCTCCACCATCCCTGCTCAAGGCTCCGATCGCTCGTCACGGCGAACCTGCTCGGACGAAGCAGTACGGCCCTCGGAAGCTGCCTGCATGCCATGGCACCCAACCGAGGCCTCTTCTGCTCATGAGCACCGCGCCAAGCGTCGCGTCCCGACCCTCAAGCGTCGTGCTGACACGGGTCGTGCGTGCGCCCACGCCAAGCTTCAACACGCCGAGGCACACCGCCGCCCCTCCGACGGCAGCGGGACGCGGGAACCGGCTCGGATGGCCTTCGCTTCGGCTGCTGTCCAGCCAACAAGAGTCGCCGCACTTCCAACGAGCCCTATCGCTCCCGGCAGGATGGGCAAGAACTGAGAGTTGCAACCCGCCAACAGGTTGCTGCTGACAAACCGGTGCGCCTTGGGAGTTCGGGCAAGCGCGCCTACCCGTCGTCCTCGCACACCAGCTGGCACGTGTTCCCCCAAGCCACGCCCCCGCTCACGTCGAAGCACAGCTCCCCGGGCACGAACCACCCCACCCCCGCCTCGGCATGCCCGCGGTTGTCCACGTCCGCGCGGACGAAGTAGTCGTTCTGGCACTCGACGTTCGAGGCCCCCTTCTCCGTCTGCTTCTCGTAGAGGACGTGGATCGGCACGAAGGCCCCTCCGAAGCTGCCCGACGAGGCCTTGACGCCGACGCTGCCGGATAGCCCCCCGCTGCCGAACTTGGCGGAGGCGAGGAACGAAGAGTCCTGCGTGAAGTGGCCGTAGTCGGTGCGGCCGACCTCGACGTCCTGTTCCAGGAGCGTCGACGAGAGCACGCCGGTGCTCGAGAACGCGAACGAGGACGGCCAGTCTTCGACGTGGAGCTCGCCGCTCCACTCGCACTCGTATTCGAACTCGGCCCATCCGATCGGGTGCTTCTCGTCCGGGTGGAAGTGGCCCACCTCCCGGCCGCACCACTCGGTTTCGACGTCCAGGTCGGTTTGGAACTGGCTGAGGAGGATCGAGCCCGGGACGCCGGCCGACCACTTCTTCTCGGTTCCCTCGACGTCGGCCCGGACCTTGAAGTCCAGGTAGGACTTCGCCTCGGCGGAGCCCGAGCCGGGTTCGAAGAAGCCCACGTCATCCTCGTCCTCTTCGGCCGGGGCATCGGTGGGCTTCTGGGTGAAGTGCCAATGAGCACCCTCGGTCCCGCCGGCGAGGAGGGTGGCGGGGGCGAGGATCAGAGCCGAGATGGCAAACGGAGTGCGCTTCACTTGCACGCTAGTCTCCCTGGTTGAGTTTCACGAACGAAACGGAGGTCGAGAAGGTCGTGCGAGTTCTGCGTTCAACGAGGGTGGTTGCAAACGGCAGCCCCTTGGCGGTGAAGCTGCCGTCGTTCTCGGTTGCGGTTTGGAAGATCCAGGCCTGACGCGCTTCCAGGTGCGGGAAGGTGAAGGCGAGGCTCCGGCCCGCTGCGTCGGCTCCTCGCAGTACGCCGGCAACCCGGGCGCCGGGCTCGAGCTTCACGTCGAAGGTCTGAGCCGATTCGCCCGCGGTCACGGTGACGTGCGACTCGGCGTACCAGCCGCCGTCCGTCGGATCGTCGTGCTGTGGCTGCGTGACGACGAGCCGATAGCCACCGGGGGCGACGCGCAGAGTCGTGCTCAGCGCCTCGGGTAGAGGCTGCTCCACACCGCCGACGACGATGCGCGGGCCGAGCTCGAAGCGGAACTTGTGAACCACGTGCTCGCCGATCAGGAAGCCGTCGACCTGGCCGCGGCGGAAGCCGCTTGGGAGGGCCGCGGTCAGTTGAATCTCGGCCGGTCGATGGACGGGGAGCTGCACGGCTAAGAAGCCGTCGGCGGGATCGAAGGGAAAGTCCAGGATCGTCCGGCGCTCGTGCGACCACGGCTCGCGCAGCGCGACGTCGGCGGCTCGCAGGCGCAGCTTGTAGTGCTCCCACGCGAGGCCGTGCAGTACGAACTCCTGGCCGACGCGCAGCTCGATCTCCTGGGTCGTGTGAAAGCCCGTCATCGGTCGCCCGACGACCGGGAGGGCGTCGATGTCCGCGGTCACGGTGCTCGGCTCCGCCACCGCTTCCCAGGCGATCGGTTCGGTGCCGTTCACAAAGGAGATGGCTCCGCGGATCGGCGGCCCCTGGGGGATCAGATCGCCGAGGTCGCGGCCTTCGCCCGGGGCGAGCGACAGCTCGCGGGAGAGGAGCCCCCAGTGCCGCCACTGGCCTTCCGGGAAGGAGAAGCGGACCTCGAGCCGCTTCGCGCCTGCGCTGAGGTTCAGCAGGCTGAAGAAGCCGTCCGCGTCGGTGCTGCCGAGTCGTTCGACGCGGTCGGACACCACCCTCTGCTCGGCGCGGACGTAGCGTTTGGAGGAGTAGAGCTCGATCGTCGCGTCGGGCACCGGCTCTCCGTCCGAGCGGAGCACGCGACCGGCCAGGGAGCACGCGGGCGCAACGAGCACCGAGAGCCCGTTCGCCCCGAGCTCGACGTCAAACTCGCCCGAGAGTCCGGCCGGCGCCCGGGGAGGCAGCGGGCTCCGGTCGCCGTCCCGCCAGGTCACCGCGTCCGCCTCGTGCGGGGGCGAGAGCTGCACCGGGCCGGGCTCGGGGAGGTGGTAGCGGTAGCGCCCGGGGACGAGCCCAGCCCAGCGAGCCACGCCGTCGTCGCCGCTCACCTGCGCGTTGCGCGGGGGCAGTGGGAAGGACTCGAAGGCCGCGAGGTCGTCGAAGACCGCGTCGAGGGAGCCTCTCCGCTCGGCGCCCTCGAAGAGCTCCTGGTAGACGAAAGAGCCGCCCCGGTGGCCCGGCCGCAGCTCCACCTCGATGCCCCCCACGCCGCCTCCGTCACGGCGCGCAAACGCGATCTCGAGCGACGCGGCCGGGTCGAGCGCGATCGTCTGGTCCGCCCCCCCGAAGAGGAGCCCGGCCGGCACATGGCCGTCCGCTTCGACCTTCATCGCCGCGCGGCGACCCGCCCCGAGCACGAGCGTGCCGTCCGCGGTCGTTCGCACCTCGCGCGACCAGTCCGCGTACAGCACCGTGACGGTGGCCGGCACTCCCACGCCGTCGCTGTCGACGATCCGAACGCGCGCGCCCACCGCTTCGCGCCACGCCTCTTCGCCGTTCGGAGCGGCGAGAAGAACGGGACCCGGCTCGCGCCCAACGTCGGCCGAGGCCGACGAGCCGGACTCGGAGACGGCCGGGCGCGTCGACCGGTAGAGGACGGCTCCCCCCAAGACGACGGCAGCGACCAGGACACCGGCGATCCGCACCGACCTGATTGAGCCCGCCGACCGAGCCGGCTGCTCTCCCGTCGCGCCTCGTTCCATCACGGCCTCTCTCCCTGGCATGGTGCGAGCCTTGCGAAGCGGGGGCTGAGCTCTACCCGCGCCTCTGGGTCGTTGCCAACATGGTCCCGCCAAGAGCGCGGACGCAAGCGCCCGGGGGCGATTCTCGGGTCCGGTGGCGTCGCCTGTAGGCCATCGCTTGAGTCGAAGGCCAAAGCCGACGTCTTCGGACTACACGCGGGGCTCCTAGCGCTCTTCGTCGCGCTCGCGCAGCAGCCGCTTCTTGATGCGCGGGCGCCGGTGTTCATCCCGCGGGCGTGGGTCTTCGAGCGGCGGGGGCGGATCTTCCAGGTGCTCCAGATAGCGCTCGCGCTTGCGCTCATCGCTGCCGCCCAGGCGCGCGTACCACAGCTTGCGCAGCTGTCTGCGCTCGTCGCCCTCCATCGCTCCGACCAACCCCGGCTCCGCGTCGAACAGCCGCTGCAGGAAGAGTGCCGTGGCCACCGAGAGGTTAAACGACTCGGTGAAGCCCCGCATCGGCAGATACAGGCGCCGGTCCGCGGCGCGTAGCAGCGTCTCCCCCACCCCACCGACCTCACGACCGATGACCAGCGCCAGCCGCTGCGGCACCGGGCTCAGCATGGCCGGCGAATCGACAGGCTCGGCCTCCGGTGACAGATCCGAGGCCCAGATCGTGCAGCCCTCGGCGCGCAGCCCCGCCAGCAGCTCCTCGGTGCTCTCAAACGTGCGCACCGTGAGCCAATCATGACTCCCCCGCGTCACGGCGCGCCGTACGCGCCGCCGCCCGTGCGCGTGGCGCACCGCCCACACGTGCTGCACGCCGAAGCTCTCCGCCGTGCGCAGCACCGCGTGCACGTTGTCGTCGTTCCACGGCTGCTCGAGCACGAGCACGATGCGCGCGGTGCGGCGGGCGAGCACCGCCTCGGCCCGGCGCAGGCGCGCGGGCGGCTCTTCGTGGGGGTCCATCGACGCGCAGCATAACGAGCGCCGACCAGGATCGCGTCCGCCGCCAGCTGGGCCGTACGGCTGCGCGGCGACCCGCCGCGATCCGCGCCGGCCTGCGGGGCTCAGGAACCCGCGACCAGCGACACGATCTACGCGTAGGCCCGCGCCCTCCAGCTGTTCACGCGTCATCGGCCCGAGCGCGAGCCCGGCCTGCTCCTGGTAGAGCGTGCTGTTGCCGATCACCGAGTCGATCACCTCGCCCGGTATCGAGCGCGCTGTCCAGACCGATCGCGACCGCCTGTCCCTTCGGGTCGGCGGTCACCGTCGGGTCGGACGACACGCCCGTGTCCGGGAACGTCCGCTGCGGCGGCCGCGCCGCCCGCCGCTGGGAATCCCCGAGGCGGCGTCTAGTGCCCCTCGTCCGCGAGCATGTCACCGGTCACGTCGGCCGTCGGCCCGTACACCGGCGGCAGCGGCACGTCGCACATCCGCAGGTACACGGTCAGCTGACCGCGGTGGTGGATCAGGTGGTTGAGCACGAAGCTCCGCACGCAGCTGACGCGCGGCATCGTGAACATCGCCTGTCCGCCGCGGCGCAGCGTCCACGGCTGGAAGAGCTGCTCGTCCGAGGCCGCCACCAGCGCCGCGCGCGCGGCCTCGGCGTTGGCGTCGAAGACCGCGAGCGTCGCCGCGGCGGACTCGAAGGTGGGCGGGACGAACTCCGGGTCGTTGAGCTCGATCTCGGCCGTCTCGAGCGTGATCGTCAGCCAGGTCAGCACGTTGGCGACGTGCAGCGAGAGCTCGCCGAGCGTCCACGACTTGGCGTGGGGGCGGAAGGAGGTCTGCGCCTCGGGGACGGCTTCGAGCAGCGTGCGGGTGGTGGCGAGCTCGTGGTCGAGCTCCGGTAAGAGGGAGTCGCGGATCGGCATCTCTGTGCCTCCTCGGGAAAAGGTTTCCAACGTAGTCCCGAGCCGGGCGCCTGGGGCGCCGTAGCGCAGCGCCCGGTGCTCCCCCACCGGTGCCCATGATAGGGGCACAACGCCGCCCGGCGGCCGCTTGTCCCCCGCCGTGGGCGGCCCAGATTGCAGATTCCTGTAAAACCAGCCCGCCGAAGCGGTCTCGGAGCGCGCGCCGACCGCCGTCGGTCTGTTACCATAAGCGGCTGCCTTGCAAGGCCTTACCGCCAGTTTGCGGCCTCCTCCCGAGCGGCCGCCCGGGCTGTTCGGAAGGGAAGGCAGGACCCGCGGCGAGCCACGGCCTAGGAGAGAGGTCGGGTCCCGCCCACAGCACCTCCTCGGGACCGTAGAGAACCGCCATGGGCTTTCAGATCGCGACCCAGCACACCAGCGCCTTCCTGCACGTCTCGACCACCGGCCACCTGGCCAACGAGGACGACCTCCTCGCCTACGGGCGGCGGGTCGCAAACCTCTGCGACGCGCGCGACTGCCGGCGGGTGCTGCTCGACGAGCGCCGCGCGCGCTCGACCGTCTCGTTCCACGGACGCCTGCGGGTCGTCGACGAGCTGGCCAAGGAGCTGACGCAGCTGCGCATCCAGCGCATCGCGTGCGTCGCCGAGGAGAGCCTGCGGACCTCGCAGCCGCTCGAGGAAGCCGCCCGGCAGCGCGGGTTGGAGTATCGCTTCTTCCCCGAGCCCGAGCAGGCCGAGGCCTGGCTGCGCGAAGAGGACGAAGGCGCCGCCGAGGACGCCTGATCGCCGCTCAGTAGAAGCTCAGCGTGACGAAGCCGTCGGCCAGGTAGCCGTCGGCGGCGGCGATCGGGATCACCTCCGAGCGCGACGCCCGCGGCCAGGGCCGCACCGGATTGGGACCGTAGACGATCACCGCGTGGGCGTAGGTCGGCTTGTAGCTCGCGAAGTACGGGATCTTGGCGACGCGGTCGTGCGAGGGGAACTTCAGCGGGTCGGCGATCTCGATGTCGCGCACCACCTCGCGGTTGACGAGCCCGGCGCGGTCGTAGACGAAGAGCCGCGAGTAATACCCCACCGCGCCGATGGCGACGCGCACGATCGAGGCGTCGGGGTCGGCGTGCTCGCCCAGCGCCCGGCCGAGGTCCGACCACTGCTGCGCGCGCTCGTCCATACCGCGCCAGAACTCGTACTCGGTCTGGTAGATGATCTGCCAGCGGAAGGCGCAGGCCTCGCGCGCGGCGCGCGGAGCCAGGTGGACGTCGCCCAGCACCGGCACCGAGAGCCCGAGGAGCACCACGCCGAGCGCCCCTGCCGCTACGCCGCCGAAGCGCGCCGCCGCAAGCTGCGCCAGCCGCCCCACGACGAGTGCGAGGAACGGCGCCGCCGGCACGAAGAAGCGCCCCATCGCCATGAAGTCGCCGCCGACCAGCACGCCGTAGAGGAACGTGCCCGCGATCAACACGGCCGACACCCGCAGCCAGTGCTCCACACGCCGCCCGCAGAAGCTCGCGCCCAGCACGAACGCCAGCGCCACGGCGGGGATCGTCAGCCAGTACGACACGAGGTAGCACGCGCCGCGGCGCAGCAGGTCGACGCTCATCCCGACCTTCGCGCGCACGGTGTTGGGCAGCCAGTCGCCGTAGTAGCCCAGGCGGAAGGCGAGCTGGGCGCCGACCGCGACGGCCACCACGCCGCCGCACGCGAACGCGCCGCGCACGAGTGCGGAACGCGCCTCGACCGGCACCGCGCGCGAACGAAGCAGCGCGTAACCCAGGATCAGCGCGACCCAATACACGCCGTCGGCGCGCAGCAGCACCACGAACAAGAGCGCCACGGCCGCCTGCCACACGCGGGGCCGCTCGGGGTCGCCGAGCAGCCGCTCGGCGGCGGCGAAGATCGCGAGCGCGAAGGGCATCGTGCCGAGGCCTCCGCTCGACCAGACGACGACCGACGGCGCGGTGGCGAAGAAGAGCCCGGCGGCGAGCGTCGCGACGGCGCCCAGCTCCAGCCGCCGTCGCCCGTAGGCGAGCAGCCAGAGCAGCAGCACCGCTCCCGCCGCAATACTGCCCCCCGGCGCCCAGACCGTCGGATCCCGCCCGAGCTTCTCGACCAGCGCCAGCCACAGCACCCAGCCGAGCTGCGTGTAGCCCTCGACCGGCGGCTCGACGCCGAGGTTGAAGCGCAGCCCGAGCCCCTCGGCGAAGTTGCGCCCGTAGCGAAAGGCGATGAAGGCGTCGTCGCAGACCCAGGCCGAGCTCACGGCGAGGGCCAGGAACACCGCCAGCGGCAGGCCGAAGAGGAGCACGGTCGCTCCCGGAGAGCGTCCGGTCGTCACGGCGGGAGTATAGCTGCGGCGCGCGCGGCGCCGCCGTGGGGTCCGCGTGGATTTTGGGTCGTGCGCACTTAGAATCCCGGGCGTGTCGCTCCTCACCACCCTCCGCCGTTGCAGCGGCCTCGCGCTCCTTCTGGTCGCCCCCGGCGGCGGCGGCGACCCCCCCCCCCCCCGCCACGGGGGCCGCCACGGCCACGCCACGCAGCGCGGGGTGCGGGGGGG
>JBCCGI010000068.1:0-43723 GCA_039029355.1 Planctomycetota bacterium | reverse complement strand
GCGGGGGCTGACGGTGTACCTTTGACGCAAAGACGGGCGCCGCGGGGGGTCTCCCGCCTGCGGCGCGCGTCGAACAGGCTCACCGCGCTCGAATCAGGCGCCGAGACTCAGCGGGACCGCGTTGCTGATGAAGATCGGCGTGAACGACGCATCCAGCGCGAGGAAGGCGTGGTTCAGGTTGAGACCGACCAGGCCGGGGATCCCGGGGGGCAGGTCGAAGCTCGCCGAGGCGACGCCCGACGCGTCGAGCAGGCCGAACGTGTTCGTGAGCGGCGGCTGGTTCGGCTTGTTCAGGGTCAGGTTGAAGTACGCGTCGGGGTTCAGCGGCAGGTTGCCCGCGGCGGTCGGGAAGCCGGGCGCGGTTCCGCTGGCCGAGCCGAGCAGGATGTAGAACGAGTTGGTGAACTCGACGCAGGTGGACAGCTCGAAGCTCTGGGATCCGCCGGCCGCGACGGAGATGCTGCTGGGGCTGGCGCTGAGCGCCGGCGGGCAGACGTAGTCGGCCTCGACGCTCCCGGAGATGTCCAGCGAGCCGGTGATGCCGCTCCCCGGGTCGGAGAGGTCGAAGGTGTCGCTGATCGTGCCGGAGTCGATCGTGAACCCGCCGCCGAGGCTGTGGATCTGCGCGACGACGGGCGTTGCGGTCCCCTGCGTGCCGGTCAGGTCGATCATCGTGGTGCCGGTGATCGGGTTGTCGACGAAGGCCGTGCCCGCGGTGAAGGTCGGCGTGATGGTCACGCCAAAGAACCCGGACCCGTCGACGGTTCCGGTATCGGACGCGATCGACAGCACGGCGCCGACCACGTCGATCGTCGCCAGCGGCGGCAGGAAGGGCAGCGGGTTCGGGATGATCGCGCTGATGTCGGGGACGGTGGTCGCCTCGGTGCTCAGGAAGGTGACGGTGCCGACGGGCGAGCCGCCGCCGGTGAGCAGGATCTGCGCGGTCCCCGCCACCTGGAACGTGTCCGGGGTGCCCTGGATCGGACCCAGGGAGGTCGTCCCGCCGAAGGTCCAGCTCGACTGGGCCTGGTCGATGTCGAAGGTGAACGGGGTTTGTGCGGCGGCGCTCGCCGAGGTCGCGGCGCTGACCCCGAACGCGATGAGCAGGCGGGTGGCGGAGAGTCTCACAGATGGGCTCCAGGTTGGGGGAATCGGTGGCAAGGGACAGGATTGGGAGAGCCGATGCTAACAGACGCCTTCAGCCCTCGCTCCCGAGGGCCGCGTCGAGGCTCGCCCACACCTGCCGGTGGAGGTCGCACCAGGGGATCCCTCGCGCGACCGACACGCGACGGTCGCCACGAGCGCCCCGGGCCCGGCTAGGGTCATCGCGAGGAACGAGGCGTCGTCGCAGTCGGCCGACCAACACCGCGGCACTCCAACTCGCTGGTCGCGCTGCGACTCCCGGTTCGGCCCTGAGCTTTGGCCACTACGGGGTATCCTCGAGCGCAATCATGTCACCCAGCGCCCTTTCCAAGCACCTCCCCCCTCGCTCCCGCATCCACGGGCTCCTGGTCGCGGCAGTGGTCGGCCTCACGCTCTCCGACCCGACCGCCGCACAGTGGTCCAAGGACCCCGCCCTCTACAACACGCTCTCCGACGGAGCAGGCGAAGAGGTGCAGCCCAAGGCCGCGCCCGCGCCCGACGGCACGACCTTCGTCAGCTTCTACGACTCCGACCCCGCCGGCTCGCCGGCGTTCGGGTACGACGTGAAGATCCAGCGCATCGATCCGCAGGGCAAGCCGCTCTGGACGGCCGGCGGCATCCTCGTCGCCGACCGTGGGTACTCCTCCACGCAGGACTACGGCCTCGCCGCCGGTCCGAACGGCGATGCCTTCCTCGCGTTTCGCGACGACCGCTTCACCGGCGACCAGATCACCGTCGCGCGTGTGCTCGAGGACGGCGCGCTGGCCTGGGGCGCGAACGGAGTGCAGGTCACGAGCACGACCGCGTTTGTCGCCGCGCCCGAGGTGACCGCCACGCCCGACGGTGGCTGCGTCGTCGGCTGGACGGAGGGCAGCACGACCCGGCTGCAGAAGCTCGACGCCGGAGGTGCTCCGCAGTGGGGTGGCGGTGTCACGGTCCCGGTGGCGGGCGGCGACACCGCGTCGATGAGCGGGATCGGCGCCAACCCCGACGGCTCGGTCGTCTTCTCCTGGGTATTCCAGAGCGGCGGCTTCTTCGGGCCGCGGCACATTCGAGCGCAGAAGCTGGATGCTTCCGGAGCTCCGGAGTGGGGCGCGGGAGTCGACGTGTTCACGTCCGGCTCGATCCAGATCGGGAACTTCCCCGGCTTGGTGGCCGACGGGGCGGGCGGTGCGCTGTTCGCCTGGTACGGCGTCAGCCCGCTGCAGTGCTACGCGCAGCACGTGCGCTCGGACGGCAGCCAGTCGTTCGGCACACCCGGCACGGGCGTGCCGGTGTCGACCGACGCCACCCAGGCGCGCGTGAACCCGAGCCTCGCCTATCACCAGGCGACCGACGAGGCCTACGTGTTCTGGATCGAGCAGACGATCAGCCAGTCGATGGACGGCGTGTGGGGCCAGAAGCTCGACGGAACGGGAGCGCGGCTCTGGGGTCCGAACGGGATCTCGTACGTGCCTCTCGGCTCCGACGACCTGGGGCAGATCCGCGCCCTCGCGCGCGACGACGGCGCGACCGCGCTCTGGCTCGGCGGTCCGGGGTTCGGGCAGGACGAAACCCGCGGCGTGCGCGTCGACCCGGCCGGGGTCCCGCAGCACGCGCCGGTGGCGATCGCGACGACCCCGTCGTCCAAGGACGACCTGGCGGTTTCCGCGGGGCCCTTCGGCGACGCCTTCGCCATCTGGCACGGCGACGAGAACGGCGACAACGACGTGATCGGTCAGAACCTGCTGGTGAGCTCCGGCAGCGGCCCGGCCGCGGGCGGCCTTTCGCGCACGGCGGGGACGAACCCGGACAGCTACTCCGCGACGGTCGAGCCCCTCGGTGGGACTCTGCACCTCCAGGTGGACCTCACGTCGACGGGCCACGCGTTGGGAGCGGTCGCCGCCTTCCCGGCACCCGCCGCAATCCCGTTCGGCTCGGACGTGATCCTCGTGGACCCGTTCGGACCGGAGCTCCTGGGCCTGCCGCTCTTGCCCGGGCCGGTACCGAGCTGGTCGGTTCCGCTCCCCGGCGACCCTCTCTTCTGCGGCTTGACGATCTTCACCCAGGCCGTCCACGTCGACCTGACGCTGCCCCTGCGGTTCACGAACGCGGTGGATGCCTTCCTGGGACTGTAGCGGAGCGACTGTCTACCGACGGATTCCACGCTTGCCCTGAGCACCGCGCGGCCTCCGCCTCGCGTAGCTCCAGGACGATCTGCGCTGCGGTGCCGGATCGTCGTTCGCCGCTCGACATCGGCTCGGCCGAGGACTCGGCCAACGCCGACGCGTTGGCGCCGCCGTCAATAGGTCCCGATGGTGACGTCCAGCGCGTTGGTCAGCAGCGGCGAAGCGAGGGCTCCGATCGAGCCGCCTTGGGCGCAGAAGCTCGTCCCGATGAGGATGAAGTGATCCGGAATCTCAAACGCGAAGGGCTGTCCCCAAGGCACCACCTGGATGGCGCTCGCAGCCGGCGGGCTGCACAGGACGGTCCCCAGAGAGGTCGGGACGTTCAGCGCGGTCGGCGACACGTAGGCGAAGTCGAGCTGCGCGGAGGGCGCGAAGCTCGTGTGGTCGATCGCCGGGTCCCAGACCGTCCCCGGCGCGGGAGACGTCGCGCCGGGCAGGAAGGCGTTCGGGTTGGGGGGAGAGCCCGGGCGTGGGGTTTGGACCGCGGCGAGCGCTAGGTTCTCGTAGAGCACGACTTCGTTGCCCTCGGCGCTGTAGACGTCCGGGTCGCCATCGCCGTCGGCGTCGGCGGCGTGCACGCCGCGGGCCAGGTCGGCAAAGCCGGAGAGAACGTGCTCCGTCCACAGCGTACCGGCGCCGTCCTGATTCTCGTGCCAGGCGACGCGTCCGTCGAGGCGACCGGACGACAGCGCGTCGAGGTCGCCGTCGCCGTCCATGTCGGCCGCATGGACCGACCAGGCGTCGACGCCCACGAGGATGCTGTGGTAGAGCCAGGAGGAGCCGTCGCCGAGCTCGTTCTCGTACCAGGCGACCTGTTCGTCGCCCGAGGACGCGGTCAGGAAATCGAGCCGGCCGTCCGCGTTGACGTCGGCCAGGTGAACGCTGCGCACGTCGTCGAGCTGCTGGCCGATGACGCCGGGCACCGTGGTTGCCGCCCAGCTGGTCGCGACGCCGTCGACGTTCTCGTACCAGATGACGCGGTCGGGGTTCGTGAACGACCAGAAGCCGGCGATCACGTCCAGGTCGCCGTCGTGGTCGATGTCGCCGACGTCGATGTCGGAAGGGCGGAATTGGAAGGAACCGCCGATCGGGCGCAGCTGCCACGCCAGCCCGCCTCCTCCGACGTTCTCGAACCAAACGACCTCGGGGTCGCTGAACCAGGCGCCCGCCGACACGTCGAGGTCGCCGTCCCCGTCGAGATCGGCGCCCTGGACCGCGCTGGCGTACTGGGTCGACGACGTCACCGTGTGTTCGATCCACGCGTCCCCCGCCCTGCGCTCGAACCAGAGGACCTCATCTCCACCCGCGGCAAGGATGTCGAGCTCGCCGTCGCCGTTCACGTCGCCGGTGTCGAGGGCGCTCGCGGTGAAGCCCGGCGCCCGGACGGGGCGCGCGACCGAGACGGAGCCGTCCCCCGAGACGTTCTCGTACCAGGCGACGCTGCGCGCCTCGAACGAGCCCGAAAGAGCGTCCAGGTCGCCGTCCCCATCCAGATCGACAACGTGGAGGGCCTGCACGCCGTCGGCCGGAGTCGACACCGTCTTGACCGGCCACGGCGTCGCGAAGTGCGAGCGATTCGGGTAGTAGCGGATCCGTGCGCTGAGCAGGTCGGCTGAGACCACGTCCGGATCGCCGTCCTGATCCACGTCGCCCGCGCAGACGGCCACGACCCCGTCCGCGTCCAGGGCGATCGGGTGCTCGGTCCAGGCCGAGCCGTCCCCGGCCACGTTGCGGTACCAAGCGACGGTGTCGTCGCTGAAGGACGCGGCGAGGACGTCGACGTGCAGGTCGCCGTCCACGTCTGCGGCGAAGACCGACTCCGCTCCCTCGGCGTCGGTCGCGATGACGTGGCTCACCCACAGCGACGCGTCGCCGTTCACGTTCTCGTGCCACGCGATGCGGTCGTCGCTGTCGGAGGCGGAGAGCACGTCGGGGAATCCGTCTCCATCCACGTCGACGAGGTGCACTCCCGCGGCGTCGACGCCGTCCGCGACCACCCCCTGGGCCCACGTCTGCCCGTCGCCCGCGAGGTTGTCGTACCACGTGACCCGGTTGTCCCCCCTCGCCCCCACGACGACGTCGCGGTCGCCGTCCCCGTCCAGGTCGTCCGCGCGCACGGAAGCGGCGAAGGCGAGGTTCGTCGTGATCACGTGCTCGGCCCACGCTCCCGCCCCAGGCCCCTGGTTCTCGAACCAAGCGACCTTGCCCTCGGCAGGGAAGAACGCCCCACCACAGGCGAGGATGTCCACGTCGCCGTCGCCGTCGACGTCCGCGGGATAGACGTCCTGTCCGTTCAGCATGGCGACCGTCACGAGGTGCGTCTCCCACACCAGGCCGTCGCCGAAGCGGTTCTCGTGCCAGGTGACCTCGCCCGTGTCCTGGGCGATAGCGATCGCTTCCAGGTCTCCGTCGCCGTCGAAGTCCGCCGCACGTGCGGCTTGCACCCAGCCGAGCCCCTGTGCAACGGCGCGCTCCATCCAGAGCGTGCCGTCTCCCGCGAGGTTCTCGTACCAGCCGACGCGCCGCTCGCCGGCCGCCGAGAAGAGCAGATCCAGGTCCCCATCCGCATCGAGGTCGGCCATCTCCGTCGCGCTGGCCGAGCTCGCCGAGCTGCCGAGCCAGTGCGAGCGCCAGGGGCCGACCTGGGCGTGAGCGACGCCGCAGGAGAAGAGGGCGAAGACACCTGCGGCGGCGGCGGTGCGTCGGCGGTGCGCTGCTTCGGACGTCCGGAAACGGGCCATGAGCTTGCTCCTGGTTGCCTGGGCGTTGGGCGCGGCGCGACCCGCGCTGCGAGCCCCGCCTCGCCATCCTACTCCCGAAGTTGCGCGCGCAGTCGGCCCCGCTGTTCCGCCGAGCCGGCACGCGGGTATGTCCCAGGCGCCACCGGATTCAGGCCACCGCGCGCATCGACCTCGACTCAGTCTCCGAGGTGCTCGTCTGCCCAGCGCCGCCAGCGATCGAAGTCGAGGCCGAAGTCTTCACCCGTAAGGTCCGCCAAGGCGAAGGCCGCGGCGATGCCCTCGTCGACGTCGGGGTATTCGCCGAGGGTCTCGAGCAGAGGCTTCACGAGCTCGCGCTTCCCGAGACACGCCACGCCGCGGTAGCCCGCGAGCGAGAAGATACCGACCCACTCGAGCAGCGGCTCGGCGAGGCTCGCGTCCCCCGCACCGAGGCAGGACAGGACCAGGGCAACGTCCGCCGCACGGAGGCCGTCCAACTCGTCGAAGCCGGAGCGAAGCAGCGGGCGCGCATCCCGGTCGCCGTGGTGGATCAGGGCGCGTATCGCCACTCCGCGCAGGTACGACGCCAGGTCTTGCTGCTCGACGGGCAGCTCCTCCGGGTCGGACAGGATCCGCTCGACGAGCCCTTGCCGGTGCTCCTCCCCGTAGACCGAGGGGTAGAACTCCTCGCGGAGCTCGTACAGGTGCCTCTGCATCGACCGAAGTTGCGACACCTCGGCGTGTTCTTCCTCGGTCAGATAGGACAGGAAGAGGCCTAGCTCCCCGTCTCGCACGAGCGCCTCGAAGTGGGCGCGCACCTCCGCTTCGTTCGCACGCAGTCGCGACTCGAGAGCGAGCTGATCCCGCGAAGCACGCTTGAGGAGTCGCGCGAGGCCCGACTTCGCACGCTGGTCAAGCTGTCGATCTGCGGCCTCTTCCTCCTCGGACGCCGCGCGGACGAGCCCTCCCCAGAGACCACCCAGGAACTCTCCAATGCCGAAGTCCAGCTCCGCCGCAGCCTTGTACAGCGGGTCCACGGCCTCGGCTCGCTCCTTTGCAAGCTCGTACACCTCCGTCCGCTGCAGGCTGGCGTCGCCCAACGCCGCGGCTCTCTTCGCCGCCTCGGCGTCGCCTCTCATGAGCGACGTCTCGAGCGCTCCCCAGGCGGCCAGTCCAGAGACGAACTCCGCCGTCAGCCCCGCCACCCAGTCCGTGCAGCGAGACTCGTACTTGGAGCCAAGACGCTCGAGGATGCCGTCGCAGCGCTGGGCCTCGGCCAGGCGTCCGCGGTGACGGCACTCGTCCCCGTGGAGGGAGAGCACCAGCGCGGCATCGATGAGCTGGTTGGTCAGCCCGAGGTTCCGTTGCAGGATCGCCGGGAAGCAGGCGACGTCCTCGATGCCGTGCTCGTTCAGCGTCGTCCAACGCGCGGCGAGCGACCTCGCGTTCCAGTCGTCGACGTACGTGCGCAGCGAAGCCTGCTCCAGCAGGAGCAGGCCCTCATCGAGCTCACCGTCTTGCAGGGCCGCATTGGCACGGATGAGCATCGGGAAGCCGTTGCCCCGCTCGGCCTTCTCCCACGCCGTGCACAAGCTCACGAGCTCGGCCCGGAGGTCCTCGTCGAAACTCGACTGGCTGGACAGCTTGCTGACGAGCGCCGCCACGTAGAGCGGCTGCGGAACCTCGGCGGCAAGCTCGCGGTGGTCGTCCAGACTCAGGAAGATCAGGCACAGAAAGCGGACGTCTGGATCGTCCGTCTGGGCGACCAGCAGACTCAGGAGCTGGCTCTCCGCGGGCTCGGGCTCCTGGACCGAGGCGGCGTCGACGCCAGTCGTCAGCAGCGCCGCCCCGAGCGCGGCGCGGATCGTGAGTGAGGTCATGGCGAAGGAGGCTACCAGAGGGTCGGGGTGGCGTCGTAGCGGCGCCGTCTCTGCTGCCGCCGCAGGACCGAGCAACGACGTGCCCCATGGCCCCACGGTCGCGCAGCCGTCCGCGGGACGACCACTTTCTAACAGCCCCCAGGGGGCCGCTGTGCAATGCTAACGGCCAACCATGAAGACTCTCCTGCTCCCCCTGCTTTGCGTTGGACCTGTGCTTGCGCAGGCGGAATCCGATCAAGATCAGCTCGCCGCGGCGCTCGGCGCGCTGGAGCTCCGCGGCATCGGCCCGGCGATGTGCTCGGGGCGCATCGTCGACATCGCCGTCGACCCGGAGATCGAGTCGCGCTGGTTCGTCGCGGCGGCGTCCGGCGGCGTCTGGCGGACCGTCAACAATGGCACGACGTTCGAGCCGATCTTCGACGGCGAGAGCTCCTACTCGATCGGCTGCCTCACGCTCGATCCCGGCAACCGGCACGTGGTCTGGGTCGGCACCGGCGAGAACAACAGCCAGCGCAGCGTCTCGTGGGGCGACGGCGTCTACCGGTCACGCGACGGCGGAGGCACGTGGGAGAACGTCGGGCTCGCCGACAGCGAGCACATCGGCCGCATCGCGATCGATCCGCGCGACTCAAACGTCGTGTGGGTTGCCGCGCAGGGCCCGTTGTGGCGCAGCGGCGGCGAGCGCGGCGTCTACAAGACGACCGACGGCGGCGCGACCTGGGAGCGGTCGCTGTTCATCAGCGACGACACCGGCGCGAACGAGGTGCACCTCGACCCGCGCGACCCGGACGTCGCGTACGCAACCGCCTATCAGCGCCGGCGGCACGTCTGGACCCTGATCAACGGAGGGCCGGAGTCGGGGCTCTACAAGACGACCGACGGCGGCGAGACCTGGCGCGAGATCGAGAGCGGTCTTCCGAAGGTCGACATGGGCCGCATCGGCCTGGCCATCTCGCCGGCCAACCCCGACGTCCTGTACGCGATCATCGAGGCGCAGCGCGACAAGGGCGGCACGTTTCGCTCGCTCGACCGCGGCGAGAGCTGGGAGCGCATGAGCGACAAGGTGGCGCGTAGCCCGCAGTACTACAACGAGCTCGTCTGCGACCCGCACGACGTCGACACGCTCTATTGCCTCGACACCTACACCACCCGCTCGCGTGACGGCGGCAAGACCTGGCACCGCGTCGGCAACCGCGACCGCCACGTCGACGACCACGCCCTGTGGATCGACCCGCGCGACGTGGACCACCTCGTCATCGGCGGAGACGGCGGCCTCTACGAGACCTGGGACGGCGGCACGCACTGGGACTTCAAGGAGAACCTCTCGCTCGCGCAGTTCTATCGCGTCAGCGCCGACCGTGCCGAGCCCTTCTACAACATCTACGGCGGCACGCAGGACAACAACTCGATGGGCGGCCCGTCGCGAACGACCCATCGCGCGGGCATCGCGAGCGAGGACTGGTTCGTGACCGTCGGCGGGGATGGCTACGAGGCGCAGATCGACCCGACGAACCCCGACCTCGTCTACACGCAGTGGCAGTATGGCGGCCTCGTGCGCCACGACCGCAAGAGCGGCGAGATCACCGATATCAAGCCGCGCCAGGCGCCCGGCGAGGCGCCGATCGTTTGGAACTGGGACTCGCCGCTGCTGCTGAGCTCCCACAGCCCGACGCGGCTCTATTTCGCAGCCGACCGGCTGTTCCGCAGCGACGACCGGGGCGACTCGTGGCAGGCGATCAGCGGCGACCTGACCCGTGGAATCGACCGCGACCAGCTCGAGGTGATGGGCCGCGTGCAGGAGGTCGACGCCGTCGCGAAGAACAACTCGACGTCGGTCTACGGCAACTCCGTCTCGCTCAGCGAATCGCCGCTGGACGAGAACGTGCTGTACGTCGGCACCGACGACGGCCTCGTGCACGTCAGCCGCGACGGCGGCGAGAGCTGGCGCAAGATCGAGCGCTTCTACGGCGTGCCCGAGCGCACCTACGTCAGTCGGCTGGAGGCCTCACACCACGCTCCCGGCCGCATCTACGCCGGCTTCAGCAACCACAAGCACGGCGACTTCACGCCGTACCTTTTGGTCAGCGAAGACTACGGGGAGAGCTGGAGCTCGCTGGCGGAGACGCTGCCCGAGCGCGACGTCGTCTGGTCGCTGGCCGAGGACCACGAGCGCGAGGACCTCTTGTTCTGCGGCACCGAATACGGCCTCTACGCATCGCTCGACCGCGGGACGAGCTGGCACGCGATGAAGGCCGGGCTTCCGACCATCGCGGTGCGCGACATCGAGGTCCAGCGCGACCACGACGACCTGATCCTCGGCACGTTCGGCCGCGGGTTCTACGTGCTCGACGACTACGCGCCCCTGCGCGAGCTCGCGCAGCAGGTCGTCGACGCGGAGGCGCACCTCTTCGCCGTGCGCAAGGCGCCGCTCTACATCGAGCGCAGCCGGCTCGGCCTCCGCAGCGGCCGCGGCTCGCAGGGCTCGACCTACTTCACGGCGCCGAACCCGCCGTTCGGTGCGCTGCTCACGCTGCACCTGAAGTCGGACCTGCAGACCAGCAAGGAGCGGCGCGAGAAGGCACAGACCGATGCGCGCGAGGCCGATGGCGAGGCCTACCCGTTCCCGAGCGACGAGGACATGCGGACCGAGGGTCGCGAGAACGACCCCGCGGTCTGGGTCACGATCCGGGACTCCGAAGGCGCCTTCGTGCGGCGCATCGACGCGCCGCGCAAGCGGGGACTGCACCGCATCGCGTGGGACCTGCGCTATCCGGCCGCGACGCGTATCGAGCTGAAGGAGGGAGACGAGGACGAGCCTTGGAACCGTTCGGACGCGGGACCGCTGGTCCTCAGCGGCAGCTACTCGGCGACGGTCGAGCGCGAGGTCGCGGGCTCGGTCCAGGCGCTAGCCGGCCCGGTCTCGTTCGAGGTCGAGGCGCT
Organism: Planctomycetota bacterium; assembly: GCA_039029355.1. Taxonomy (GTDB): domain Bacteria; phylum Planctomycetota; class UBA1135; order UBA1135; genus JBCCGI01. Next base: position 32,872 of record JBCCGI010000068.1, on the reverse strand, counting down.
CAACCTGGCGACTCTGCCGGCCGACGATCGGGTCGAAGTGCTGGCGTTCCAGCGCGCGGTCGTCGACCTGCGGCGCGCGGTGCGTGCCTCGGATCGCGTCCTCAACGAGCTGCTGTCCCGCGTCGATCACTGTCGCGTCGCGATCCGGCGCGGCGCGGTCGACCTGGCGTTGCTCGGCGAGATCGAGCGGCTCGATCAAGAGCTGCTGCAGCTGCGCGCAACGCTCTCGGGCGATCGCTCGCTCAGCTCCCGCAACAAGCCGTCGCCGAGGTCGATCTCGGCGCGCATCGAGAACGTGGCGGGCTCGCAGCTCTACACCTCATCGGCGCCGACCCAGACCGAGCGTGACGCGTACAACTTCGCAGCCGACGCCTTTGCGCCGCTCCTGGAGCGGCTGCGCGCGATCACGACCGCAGAGCTACCGGGGATCGAGCAGCAGCTCGAAGCGGCCGGCGTGGGTGACACGCCGGGGCGCCTGCCCGAGTGGCGGCGCCGCTGATCTCCTCCCCGGAGCGCGACGCCGGTCGAGACGCGACGTCGCGCTCCATGTGGTAGCATCCTGGCGTCGGAGCCGCGGGGCCGGTTCGTCGCTACCGCCCGACGAGACGCTGGAGGGGTAGGACGCTCGGCCACAAGCCTCGCGACCCCTCGCCACTCGGAAACGCGGAGGTCGCGAGATGAATCGCGCACGGAGTCTCCTCATGGCCAGCGCGCTGGCGCTACCCGTCGGCGCGCAGGTGACGCTCCCCGACATCGACGTCTCGGGCGTCCCCGGCGGGATCGTGCCGCTGCCCGACGAGGTGCCGAAGCTGTTCCACAAGCACTTCGTCAAGTACACGCGGATCCTCGCCCCGAACGGGAAGCCGATCCACATCCTCGCCGCGGACGCCTGGACCGACGACCAGATCCGTCACGGGCGCGACGTGCTCGAGTTCCTGCTGACCGACCACCCGGGCTCCGCGCATGGCGACGACAAGCGCGACATCGCCAACGCCATGGCGGACCGCAAGGCGACCATGGTCTTCTTCAACACCGAGGAGGATCTCGAGGACGCCGGCTGGGCGCTCTTCGGCGGCACCGACCTCTCGATGCAGGACCTGCGCGCCAACGAGTGCCCCGCGCCGGGCGACGCCGACTACATGGCGCACGCCACGCGCGACGCCGCCTACGAGGAGATCTGGCACCTGATCCACGACTACGGCGTCGTGCCGACGCGGCCGGCGATGGTCGCGGAGATGCAGGCGGCCAACGACGCCGCGGAGGAGAGCGGCTGGCAGGGTTGGCCGGACGACGAGCCGGAGAACCACGCCAACGAGTACGTCGGCGCCCTGATCGACAACTACTACGACCTGTGGACGGTCCACCCGACCCTCTACGAGGCACACCCCATCGAGCCGGGCGACGTCCCCGAGGGTCAGTCGCACTTCGGACGGTACTTCGCGGGGAGCCGGGCGGCGATGCGCGCACAGGACCCCGCGGGCTTCGCGCTGATGGAGAAGTTCCTGCCGCCGCACCTGACCTACACGCCGACCCTGCCGCAGGACTTCGAGGGGACCTTCTCGATGACCTTCGACCCGGAGGTGGCCTACACGTACAAGGCACAGCACCTGCGGAGCGCGAGGCTCGCCGGCTCGAACGACGCGGCGCTCGTCGGCAACGAGCACGACAACGCGCTGACGGGCAACGCGGGCGACAACTCGCTGTCGGGCGGCGCAGGCGACGACGTCCTCGACGGCGGAGAGGGGGAGGACGTCGCGCTCTACGCCGGCCCCCGCGCCGACTACGAGGTCGAGACCGCAGGCGGGACGACGACGGTCCGGGATCGGGTCGCGGGCCGCGACGGCGTCGACACGCTCCGCGGCGTCGAGCTGCTGCGGTTCGAACACGGCGAGGAGCTGCGCCTCGCTGCGCTGGACGGGGACCCACCGGCCTCAGGCGACGACGATCAGGTCGCCCGGTTCTAACCCGCCTTCGAGCGCTCCGGCCGCGGCCACGGACCGGTCGTCGACTCGATGCTGACCGGCGACGCCGGCACGTCGATGGAATGAGGGGGGCTGCCTCTGGCGCCCTCTTCGACGCCCCCCATCCCGGCCGAGCTGGCGCTGCACGGGAACGCGGTGAGGTCGCGCTCTGCGGGCGGCCGCGCAGCGCGGGCTGCGAGCTGGACGGATTCTCGCGATCGGGTGGCGGGTGAGCGAGACGCCCGTCCATCGAGAGAGTGAAACCCGGTAGGACGCCGCGGCGCCCGTCCGGCCCCCTCACCTCCAGCCCCCGAACCGAGCCATGAAGCCCGTCGATTCTCGCCGCCAGTGTCTGCTGCCCCTCGCGGGGGTGGCTCTTCTCCTTCTCGCCGCCTCGGTGGAGGCCCAGTCCACGATCCGCGTTCCGAGCGACCAGCCGACGGTCCAGGCCGGGATCGATGCCGCGGCCCCCGGGGACGTGGTGCTGATCGAGGCGGGCCAGTACCTGGTCAACGGCCTCGACACGCTCGGAAAGGAGCTGACCCTGAAGGGCGAGAGCGGCGCGGCGCAGACCGTGCTGGACGGCGGTCTCGTCGGGAACATCCTGGCCGTTCAGAACGGGGAAGGCGCCGACCTCGTCATCGAGGGGCTGACCTTCTTCCGCGGCCTGGCGTCCACCGCTCGCGGCGGCGCGCTCGACGTGTCCGGCAACGCCACGCCGACGATCGTCGACTGCGTCTTCGACCGGAACGTGCGCCCGGTCTCGGGCGACTCGGCGACGATCCGGATCGTCGACAACGCCGGCGCGACCTTCATCGGCACGGAGCTCGTCGAGAACGAGGACCTCCCGATCCTGCTCGCGACGCCCCGGGAGCTGACGCTGACCGCGTGTACCTTCCGCGCCAACTCGTTCGGCGGGATCGAGGTGCAGAACGGCGGCTCGCTGACGATCGACGCCTGCACCTTCGAGGACAACACCGGGCAGACCGTCGTCGATGACGGCCCCGGCGGAGCGGCGTCCGTCGCGATCACGAGCAGCACCTTCCGCGCGAACGTCGGCGCGATCACCCTGAACCAATCCGAAAGCGTCCGGATCGAGGACTGCGTCGTCGAGGACAAGAGCGCCGCCGGGCCGGTCGCGGTACGCGTGAGCGGGGCGTCGATGGACCTCGTCGTCAGGAACACCCGCTTCGCGGGCAACGTCTCGAGCAGCGCGCCCGGCGCGCTGCAGGCGAGCGATCTGAACAGCCTCGTGGTCGAGGACTGCGAGTTCGAGGGCAACCAGAGCCTGCTCGGCGTCATCGAGGGAGGCGCGGCCGCCCTCGGGAGCACCGGGCCCGGCCTGGTGCGCCGCTGCAAGTTCGTCGGCAATGAGTGCGGGGACAGCGCCGGCGCGCTGCGCCTGCTCGGCAACACGCGGGTCGAGAACTGCGTGTTCCTCGACAACGTCGCGGGCGGCGTCGGCGGCGCGATCTTCTCGCTGGACCCGTCCGAGGAGATCGACCACTGCACGTTCGTCGGCAACCAGGCCGGCGTGACCGGCGGAGCGGTCGCCACGCAGGCGGCGCTGACCATCCGCTCCTCGATCTTCTGGAGCAACACGCCCGGCTCGATCGACGGCCTCGGCGCCGCGATCGACGTCGCTCACTGCCTCGTCGAGGGCGGCTTCCCCGGCGCGGGCAACCTGGACACCGATCCGCTGTTCGTCCAGGCCGTCCCCGGCGATTTCCACCTGTCGCTCGGCTCGCCCTGCCGCGACGCCGGAGCTCCTGGGGCTCCGGCGCCGACCACCGACATCGACGGCGATCCGCGGCTGATCGACGGCGCGGTCGACATGGGCGCCGACGAGGTCCTGGAGCAGCCCTACGTGGGCACGAATGAGGACCTGGCGCTCGCCACGCTTATCGACGGGGGCGGCAACCCCGTCGAGGCCATCAAGGCGCCCCTGCCGGGATCGGTCGTGACCGTCCACCTGGACTCTCCGGCGGGGATGTTTGCCGACTCGACGTACATGCTCTTGGCTGAGTTTGCGCCGACCGGGGTGGCGCTTCCGCCCGCGGCGGTTCCGGGGCTCGACCTCAACCCCTTCTCGCCGCAGTTCGTGATCGTGTTCGACTCCCTCGGCGCCCTGCCGGTGATCGGTGGGCTGAAGCTGGGCGAGGCCGGCTTCGGAGTCGACTTCGCCGTGCCCGCGGGGCTGACCGGCCAGAGCCTGTACACCCAAGGCGTCGCCTTCGGGCCGGGGGCCGCCAACGGCGTGTACGCGATCTCCAACGCGCACGAGGTGATTCTGCCGTGAGGAGCGACGCGTGATCGCGAACGCAAGGAGGGGGATCGCCGGTCGACGGCGGTCCCCCCGACGCGCGGGCGGTAGGATCGTGCGGCGCGGAGGTCGCCCGATCCGCGCGCTGCCCATGCCGAACCCCGCCTCGTCCGAAGATCCCTCCCGCGGCATCCCCGTCGAGGCCACCGTCACGCTCTGGCTCGAGCGTCTGCGAGAGGGCGACGACGTCTCGGCGACGGAGCTGTGGTCGCGGTACTTCCGCAAGCTCGTCGCCCTCGCCGAGCGCCAGCTCCCGCGCGAGTCGAAGCGCGCCTTCGACGAGGAGGACGTCGCGCTCTCGGCCTTCCACAGCCTGTGCGAGGGCGTCCGCCGCGGGCGCTTCCCCGAGCTCGGCGACCGCGACGGTCTGTGGGCGCTGCTGGCGGTGATGACCGCCCGCAAGGCCCGCGACCGCATGAAGGGCGAGCACGCGCAGAAGCGCGGCGGCGACCGGGCCTCGGCGCCGCTCGAGCTGGTCGACGTCCTCGGCCGGGAGCCGACGCCGGCCTTCGCGGCCGAGCTCGCCGAGGAATCGGAACGGCTCCTCGGCCTGCTCTCTGGAGACGACCTGCGCACGATCGCGATTCGGCGCCTCGAGGGATACGAGAACGCCGAGATCGCCGCCGAGCTCGGGTGTGCCCTGCGCACGGTCGAGCGCCGCTTGGCGTTGATCCGGCAGACCTGGCAGCAGGCCGGGGCCTGACCCGGCGAGGCGCCGCCATGGTCCGACCGGAGTCCAGCGAACGCCTATCGCTCGCGGAGGAGCGCGAGATCGACCGCCTGTGCCTGGCCTACGAGGAGCGCGCGCGCACCGGCGAGCTGCCCGACGTAGAGGCGTTCCTTCCGGAGGACTCCCGATCGCTCTGGCCGCGGCTGCGGTGGGAGCTCGAGCTCCTGCGCGACGAGCTCGCGAGGCGTTCGGGCACCGCTTCGGCGGCGGCTCGACCGGCGCGCGTCGAGGCGGGGATGCGGGTCGGCGCGTACGAGCTGCTCGGTCAGCTTGGCGAGGGAGGAATGGGCACGGTGTTCGAGGCCGTGCAGGACCGGACGCGGCGCCGCGTGGCGCTCAAGGTCATGCGGGGCGGCCTCGCCCCGCGCGCGGAGCGCAGGTTCGAGCGCGAGGCGCGGCTGCTCGGCTCGCTGCACCACGCCGGCATCGCGCAGCTCTACGACGCCGGGGTGCACGACGCCGGCGACGGTAGCGCGCCGGTGCCCTACCTCGTGATGGAGCTCCTGGTCGGCCGCACGCTCCTGGCGCACGTCGACGAGCGGCGCCTCGCGATCGACGAGCGGCTGGAGCTCTTCCGGCGCGTTTGCGCCGCGGTCCAGCACGCCCACGAGCACGGCATCGTCCACCGCGACCTCAAGCCGGCCAACATCGTGGTGGTCGACGGCTGGGATGGCGACGAGCGGATCGGCGCGCCCAAGGTCTTGGACTTCGGCGTGGCGAGCGCGGTCGGGCGTCCCTGGCTGCAGACGCTCGAGACCCAGACCCCACGCCTGGTCGGAACGATCGCCTACATGAGTCCCGAGCAGCTGGACGGTGTACCGTCGGTGGACGGGCGATCGGACGTGTATTCCCTAGGGGTCGTGCTGTTCCAGCTGCTCTCCGGTCGCCTGCCACACGACGTGCACGGCGAATCGGTCCCCGCCATCGTCGAGCGGATTCGACGCGAGGATCCGCCGCGGCTGGGCGAGCTGGCCGCGCACCTGTCGGGCGACCTCGAAGTGGTCGTGGGCAAGGCGCTCGAGAAGGACCCCGCCCACCGCTACCCGACCGCCGCCGCGCTCGCCGCGGACGTGGACCGACACCTGCGCCATCTTCCGATCGAAGCGCGGCCGCCGTCAGCCGCTGCGCGCGCGGCGAAGTTCGCGCGGCGGCACCGGGCCTTGGTCGCCGGGACCGCGGTCGCGGGCGCGTCGCTCCTGATCGCCTTGGCCGTCGTCAGCCTGTTCGCCCTGCGGCAGGTCGAGCTGCGCGAGGAGGCCGACGACCGGCGCCGGATCGCCGAGGCGGTCTCGGAGTTCCTCGACGACCTGCTGAGCCGCGCCAACCTCGAGGATCCCGACAACGCGCGGTCGACGACGATCTACGAGGCGCTGGTCGCGGCCGAGGCGCAGATCGACGAGGCGTTCGAGAGCGATCCGCTGAGCCGCGCCGCCGTCCGCCGGACCCTGGGCAAGGGTTTCCTGTCGCAGGGCGAGCCGGCGCGGGCGGCGGTGCAGTTCGAGCGGGCCCTGGAGACGCTGCGCCCCGAGCTCGGGCCGGTGCACCTGGACCTCGCGCGGCTCACCAACGAACTCGGTCAGGCGCGCGAGCAGCTCGGCCGGTACGAGGACGCCGAGGCCCTGTATCGGACGTCACTCGATCTCCACGAGCAGCTCCACGGCGGAGACCACGCCGACGTCGCGGCCGCGCTGAACAACCTCGGCGCGCTCCTGGAACGCCGCAGTCAGTACGACGAGTCGCTCGCGTACATCGAGCGCTCCCTCGCGATGCGCGAGCGCCTCGACGGCCCGCGGTCGAAGGCGGTGGCCAACTCGCTCAACAGCCTCGGGACGATCCTCGAGACGACGGGACGCCTGAAGGAAGCGGAGGCCGCCTACCGCCGCGCACTCGAGCTGCGCCGGGAGCTGCTTCCGCCCGACCACCCGCTCACGTCGAACGTCATGAACAACCTCGCGAACCTCCTGATCCGGTCGGGTCAGCTGGAGGAAAGCGAGCGACTCCACCGCGAGCTGCTCGCGACGCGCGAGGCCACGCTCGACCCCGACCATCCCAAGATCGCAGGCTCCTATGGCTCGCTCGCCGCGATCGCCTATCGACGGTCCGACTTCGCCCAAGCCGCGGAGCTGTGGGAAGCCGCGACCAACGCGCTCGAACGTCGCCTGGGCGCGGACCACGCCGACACGCTCCAATCGCGCATCAACCTGGCGGCAACCCTGGGAAAGTCCGGCGATCTCGAGCGCGAGTCGGAGCTCCTTCTCGCCACGCTTCAGCCCTACCTGGAGATCCACGGCGAGCGCTCACGCCAGACGTTCTGGCTACGCGAGAAGATCGCGCGCAACGAGCTCGCCCGGGGCGACTACGACCGCGCCGAGGAGATCCTCGACGAGGTCCTCCTGGGCTACGCCGAGGTGCTGCCCGAGCACTACGGGCGTGGCCTTGCGATGAGGCTGCTCGGCAACGCGGCAACCGTACGCGGCGCGAGCGCGGAGGCGGTGGCGATCCACCGCGACGCCGTGCGCCTGCTGGTCGCGTCCGTGGGCGACGTCGACCCGTTCACGCTCGAGGCGCAGCACGACCTGGCGCGCGCGCTGGCCGCGGACGGGGCGACGTCCGAGGCGCTCGAGCTCGCGCGTTCAGCGCTCGACGCACTGGCGGAGGTCCCGGGGGATCAGACCACTCTACGCGCCCGTCTCGAGCGGCTCATCGGCGAGCTCGCTGGATCGTCCGAGGACGGGAACGCGTAGGCCTTGCCGAGCTCCAGTCCCCCAGCTCTTACCTCCGCTCACCTTCGCGTCCACGCAACGGGGCCACGAGCTGCTGCTGCGCAACTCGCGGCCCCGCTCCAGGCCACCGAGAACGTTCGGCCTCCGGTTCCGCCGAGTCTCTGAACACGACGCCACGGAGTCTCCGGGCACCGCTCGGTCGTTCACAGCGCTGGCGCCTAGTCGTCCGCCCCTTCGAGCTCCTCCACCACCACCGCCGGTACCGCCGCCGCCTGCACGCTGGCGTTGAAGGCGTCGAGGCGCGGACCGAGCAATCCGTCGAGCTTCGCGAGCTCCGCCTCGATGCCCTCCATCAGGAACGCGTGTACCTCGCGCGCCTGGCGCGTCGGGGCGAAGTCGCCGCTGCCGGCGACGCCGACCAGGCCAGCGAGCTTGTCGCCGAGGCGGATCGGGAAGTTGAGCGGGTCCTGGGGGCTCTTGGCCTTGGTCTGATAGAGCGTCTCCTCGACCGTCTTGAGGTCGTCGAGCAGCGCGTCGGCCGCCTCGGTCAGCTCGGTGTGTTCGTCGCCGAAGCGCTCCTTCACGGCCTCGATCTGGCCCCGTGCGGCGCGCAGGCGGCGGATGGCGCGGTGCGTGCGGGTCAGGTCGTCGCGTACTCGGGAGAGGAAGTCGAACTGCGCGCGGAAGTCGTCGGGCGTGGCGCTCGTGCGCGGGTCGGGCAGGAGCGTGAAGGCGACCTCGCGGACGACGGCGGTGTCGCCGTCGCCGACGGTGAGGCGCGCCCGGTAGTCGCCGGGCACGGCGCGGGGGCCGTCGGTGCCGCCGTTCCAGTACACCGCTCCCTCGAACGTCTCCGCGCCGGGATAGCGCAGGTCCCAGGCGAAGCGGTTGAGGCCCTTCTCGGTCGGCAGCTGGCGCGCGTCGCCGGTCAGGTGCGGGGGCAACGGGTCGGCTTCCTCGCCCTCGGGCGTGCGCGGCTCGAAGGTGCGGATCGGCGTGCCGTCCGCCTCGAGGATCGAGAGCTCGAGCGTCGCCTCGGGGTCGAGGTCGTCGGGCAGCACGTAGGAGAAGAGCACCCCCGGGTAAGCGTTCGTGCCGGCGTCGCGCGGGCTGTCCGTGCGGCGCATGGCGAGGCGGTGGCTCGGGCGCGGCTCGAAGAGCGTCACCGCGCCGGGCTCGGCCTCGAGGTCGAGCTGCCGCAGGGGCGAGAGGTCGTCGAGGATCCAGTAGCCGCGGCCCTGGGTCGCGACGACCAGGTCGCCCTCCTTCACCGCCATGTCGGTGATCGGACTGATCGGCAGGTCGAGCTGCAGCGACGACCAGCTGGCGCCGTCGTCGAACGAGACGTACGCGCCCAGCTCGGTGCCGGCGTAGAGCAGCCCGCGCCGCACGGGATCCGCGCGCAGGACGCGCGTGAAGTGCATGCGGTCGATGCCGCCTCCGTCGATGCGCTCCCAGGTGGCGCCGTAGTCGGTCGTGCGGAAGAGATAGGGCTCGAAGTCGTCGAGCTTGTAGCGCGTGCCGGCCAGGTACGCGCCGCCCGGCTCGAAGGGGTGGGGTTCGAGGCTGTTGACCTGGGTCCACTCCGGCAGGCCCTCGGGCGTGACGTCGGCCCAGTTCGCGCCGTCGTCGCGCGTGACGTGCACGCGCCCGTCGTCGGAGCCGCACCAGATCACGCCGCGCTCGTGCGGCGACTCGAAGGCCGCGAAGATCGTGCAGTAGTACTCGACGCCCGTGTTGTCCTGCGTGATCGGGCCCCCGGAGCTGACGAGCTTGCTCGGGTCGTTGCGCGTGAGGTCGGGGCTCACCTGCTCCCAGCTCGCACCGCCGTCGCGCGTGCGGAAGAGCACGTTCGCCGCGGCGTAGAGCAGCTCGGGGTCATGGGCGGAGAAGAACAGCGGGAAGTTCCACTGGAAGCGGTACTTCATGCCCTCGGCGCCGGCGCCCATCGGGTTGTCGGGCCAGACCGTGACGGTGCGGCGTTCGCCGGTGCGGTGGTTGCGGCGCGTGAGGTAGCCGCCGTAGCTCCCGCCGTAGACCACGTCGGGGTCGTCGGGCTTGGCGACGATGTGGCCGCTCTCGCCGCCGGCGGTCGGGTCCCAGTCGCGCCGCGTGATGCTCGATCCGGTGAGCGAGCGCGAGCGGATGCGGACGGCCGAGTTGTCCTGCTGGCCGCCCAGCAGCCGGTAGGGAAACGCGTTGTCGACCGACACGCGGTACATCTGCGCCGTCGGCTGGTTCGCTTGCGTCGACCAGCTGCCGCCGCGGTCGAAGCTGACGTTCGCTCCGCCGTCGTTGGACTGGATCATCCGCTCGGCGTCGGCCGGGTCGATCCACAGGTCGTGGTTGTCGCCGTGCGGCACCGAGATCGTGGCAAAACTCCGGCCGCCGTCGACGCTGTGGTGGAAGCGCACGTTGAGGACGTAGACGCCCTCCTCGTCGACCGGGTCGGCGTAGATGCGCGAGTAGTACCACGCGCGTTGGCGCAGGTCGCGCTCCTCGTTGGTCCGGCTCCAGGTCTCGCCGCCGTCGCGCGAGCGAAAGACGCCGCCGTCCTCGTTCTCGACGATGGCGTAGAGGTTCTGGGGGTTGCTGCGGGAGACAGCGATGCCGCTGATGCCCCACACGCCGCCGGGCAGGCCGGGGTTGCCGGTGAGCTCGGTCCACGTGTCGCCGCCGTCGGTGCTCTTCCACAGGCCCGAGCCCTCGCCGCCGCTCTCGAGGCTCGAGGGCGTGCGGTTCACGTTCCAGAAGGAGGCGTATAGAACGCGCGGGTTGGTCGGGTCCATGACCAGCTCGACGCAGCCCGCCTCGTCGCTCACGAAGTGGACCAGCTCCCAGCTCGCGCCGCCGTCGGTGGTGCGGTAGACGCCGCGCTCGCCGTTCGGACCGTAGAGGTGTCCGAGGACCGCAGCGTAGGCGAGGTCGGGGTCGCGCGGGTGGATGCGGATGCGCGGCACGTGGCGCGATTCCGGCAGGCCGACGTGCGTCCAGGTCGCGCCGGCGTCGACCGACTTCCACACGCCCTCGCCGTGGGAGACGTTGCCGCGGACGGTCTTCTCGCCGCCGCCGACGTAGACGACGTTGGGGTCCCACTCGCTGACGGCCACGGCTCCGATCGAGCCGCCGAAGAAGCCGTCCGACACGTTCGCCCAGGACCCGCCGGCGTCGGCCGTCTTCCAGACCCCGCCGCCGGTCGCGCCCAGGTAGTAGGTCTCGCGGTCCTGGGGGATGCCGGCGACGGCGGCGGAGCGCCCTCCGCGATAGGGCCCGACCTCGCGCCAGGAGAGGCCCTCGAACCAGTCGAGGTCGAAGTGGGGCGTGCCGTCGTCCTGTGCGGAGTAGCCGGGCGCGGCGCAGGAGGCGAGAGCGGTGAGGAGCAGGGCGACAGGCTTCGCGCAGTGGACGGTGAGCATGGGCCAGATGGTAAGCGCTCGTGCCCTCCGAAGCAGAATCCCGCCGGTGCCGTATCGGGCATCGCCATACCGCCGAGCGTATTGTATCCCTCTGCAATGCTCAGCCTGGACCAGCTCGACCTGCTCACGCTGCGCTGCTTTCAGGTGGCCGCGGAGCGCCTGAACTTCCGCGCGGCCGCCGACGCGCTGCACATGTCCCCGGCCGCCCTGGGGAAGCGGATCGCCGCGCTGGAGCGGCAGCTCGGTGCGCAGCTGTTCGAGCGCACGACCCGCCGTGTCAGCCTGACCGACCGCGGCGCCCAGGTCGTGCCGGTGGTTCACCGGCTGCTCGATCAATGCACCCGCTTCGCGCAGGAGCTCGCGGCGCCGAGCCCGGTGGCCTACGCCCTGACGGTCGGCACCCGCTTCGAGCTCGGGTTGTCCTGGCTGACGCCGGCGCTGGATGTGCTCGCCAGCAAGCGACCGCAGCGCATGATCCACCTGTCGTTCGGCGACAGCGCGGACATGATCGAGCGGGTCCAGAACGGCCAGGTCGATGCGGCCGTGACGTCCTCGCGCCAGCGCCCCAAGGGAGCGCAGCACGTCACGCTCCACCAGGAGGACTACGTGTTCGTCGGGAGCGCTGCGCTGCTGCGCAGGCTCCCGCTGCGCGGGGCGCGGGACGCGGCGAGGCACACGCTCCTCGACATCGGCCCGCGGCGGCCTCTGTTCCGCTACTTCTCGGGGGCGAAGCGCAAGGGGGCCCCCTGGTCGTTCAAGAAGCTCCAGTGCCTCGGGACGATCGCCGCCATCCGGCAGCGCGCCCTAGGCGGGCACGGCGTCGCGGTTCTTCCGCTGTACTTCGTGGCGCCGGACCTGGAGCAGCGCGAGCTCGTCCGCATCGCCCCCTCTGTAAAGCCGCAGTCCGACGCCTTCCGGCTGGTCTGGCTCGCGGACCACCCGAAGGCGGTCCAGCTGCAGGAGCTGGGCGAGGACCTACAGGCCATCCCGCTGGCCTGACCCACTGTGTCGCCTGGAGACACAATCGCGCCTCCTAGATGTCGATTATGGATGCGATGACCTGGGCTAGTCTCAGTTCATGAACACCTCTCCTCGTCTCCCGCGTCGCGCCGTTCTCGCCGGCGCCGGCAGCCTCGGCTTGGGCTCCTTGTTCCCGAGCATCGCCCGCGCCGCCTCCCCCAACCCAGCCCTCCCCGCGGCACACCGTCGCGTCCTGACCGGAGGGATGTGCCCGATGGTCGTGCAGCAGACCCCGGGGCCGTTCTATCTCGACCTCGACCTCCTGCGCCAGGACATCACCGAGGGACAGCCCGGCATGCCGATGACCCTGATCTACCTGGTCGTCGACAAGGACACCTGCCAGCCGATCCCCGGCGCGGTCGTCGACGTCTGGCACAACAACGGGCTCGGCAGCTACTCGGGCTTTCCGGTGAAGGGAACGACCGGCGAGACCTGGCTGCGCGGGATCCAGATCACCGACGGGAACGGCATCGCCGTCTTCCAGTCGATCTACCCCGGCTGGTACGCCGGCCGCACGACCCACGTGCACCTGAAGGTCCGCCCCGACAAGACCAGCGAGGCGACGACGCAGATGTACTTCGACGACTGGCTGACCGATCTGGTCTACGCGAACATCGAGCCGTACGCGACGAAGGGCCCCAAGGACACGACCAACGCCGCCGACGGCGGGTTCACCGAGCTGATGAAGTGCTCCTTCATCCCGAACCCCGACGGCTCGATCAGCATCTGGGCGGGGATAATCCTCGGGGTCTAGCGCCCTTGAGCGAGAGGCTGGTCGTCCGCATCCGTTCCCTGCCGGCTCGCGGCAGGGAACGGCGACGACCGCGCCTCCAAGGCGCTGACCGGGCTCACTGCCCGATCGTGAGCTCGAGGCCGCCGGTCAGGCGCAGGGGCTCGGAGGGCGCGGCGCCGGCCACGTCGACCCAGGCGCCCTGGGTGTACACGGACACCCCGATCAGCGTGAGGTCGACCGGGACCGGGAAGACGAAGGGGAGCGGTGCGCCGCTCCAGCCCGTACCGCCGCCGAAGACGAGCACGGGGTTCGGCGCGGCGGCGCTGATGAGCAGCTCGCCCGCGGGCGGCAGAGTGACGCCGCACGGCGGCCAGCCGGCGACCGGCTGAATCGCCACCGCGAGGTATCCGATCGCGCCCAAGGCCTGGGCCGCGTCCATCTCGACGCTGAGGATCGAACCGAGGGTCGGCTCACCGCTCACGTGAGCGAGCGTACCGAGGTTGCCCCCGCAGTTGGACATCGGCTTGACGGCGGGCGGGGGCTTCAGCTCGAAGGCGGTCACGAGGCCCAGCGAGTCTGCGGTCAAGCTGGAGCCGGCGACGAAGGAGCGCGATATGCCGTCGCTCAACGTCCAGACCGCGTCGACGTTGAGCAGCAGCGCGGGGCTCGAATTGAACCGCATGTCGACCAGAAGGTCGTCCCCGCCGTAGTTGAACAGCGTCGTGAGCGGGATCCGCAGCTCGAAGGGAAGCGGCTCCGCGCCGCCGCTGAGGTCGGGTACGACATAGGGTGCGTCGTAGACAACCACCTCGTTCGGACCCGGGTTGAGGTGAAACTCCGTCGTCAGCTGGTCGACCAGGTTGGGCTTGGTCGACAGCGTGATCTTCAGGTCGTCGAAGACGTGCCCGCCGGTGAAGCCGGAGCTGCCGTCCAGGCGGAACGAGATGGCGGCGATCTCCTGCCCGAGGGCGTCGACGAGGTCGGCGGCGCTGTAGGCCTGCTGGTAGCGCGGAGTATCGGAGCCGAAGGGCAGCGGGCTCGGGACGGTGCCCGGGATGGCGTCGTACGAGCTGGGCACGACGATCGTGGTCTGGGCGAACGCCGCCGAGGTGCTCGGCAGGACGAGGAGCAAGGTTGCGAAAGGGAGGCGCGGGAGCGGATTCATCAAGCACCAGCCTAGCCTACGGATCGCGCGCGGTGGCGACTTCTAGGCAGGTGAACGGGAGTCCGGCGAGCATCCACAAGCATCGGCCGTTCCATGGGTCGGGACGACATGGGGGATTGCGGGCGCAAACGCGCCCTAGATCGGCCTGATCGCCACCCGCGCCGGCTCGGGAGGCTCACTGTCCCAGGGTCGCCTCTCCCTCCTCCGCGAACACGGTGATCGCGTTGGCGTAGGATCCGGTCTCCGAAGTCGTGCTTGCTTTGATTCGAACCAGCGCTCCCGGGGGCGCCATGAGGGAGGCCCGCTCGAGCGTCTTGAACGGTGAGACCCAGGTCCCCGTCCCCTCCGCGACGACGTCGAAGTCGACCCAGATGCTCTGGACGGCGGGATCGAAGTAAGCGATGAACGCGTTGATCAGGCCGTGCCCGTATTCCTCGTTGGGCTCGTCCGCCAGGTGGGCCGACGACGTCAGGGCCTGCTTGATGTCGGCGGGCGTCAGGGTCGGGTTCTCCTCCAGGAGGAGCGCGGCGACTCCGGCCGCCATCGGGCTCGACGCGCTGGTCCCCTGCAGCGCGATCCAACCGCCGCCCGAGACCTGATAGTACTTGCTGTAGTTGATGACGTTTCCACCACGAGAGATCGTAAGCGACCCGGGAGCCAGGATGTCGGGCTTCAGCAGCCCGTCGATACGCGGACCGATTGCGCTGAAGCTGGCTCGCGTGTCGTACTTCTCGCCGGTCTCGATCGTCTCGCCGTCCGTATTGGTCCATTCCTCCGACTGGACCCAGGCGCCCACGGCGATGGCGTCGTCCGCCGTCGCGGGGACGCCGACCAGGTAGCCGTAGTGCGGACTGGAGAAGACCGCGTCCAGCGATTCCGAGAACAGGTGAACCTCGGTGGACTGGGTCTCGATGGAGGCCGCGTTGGTAATCGAGAGGTAGTGGTAGTCGGGCTCGCCGCCGTCGAGCTTCACGTTGAACTCGAACTGCTTGGCCTCGGTCCCCCGGTCGCTCATTGAGGAAACGACCTGCTCGAACGACTCGTTGCCTTCGAGGGTAATGCACGAGACCGAGATGTTCTCGTTGAACGTGTCGTCGTCGCGCCACAGCGCGCGCAGCGTGAAGGGAAGGCCCGTGCTCACCTCGACCTGGACGAGCGCGCTCTGCCCAGGCAGGAGCGTGACCCGGTCGTGAAGCGCGCGGGTCCCGCCGTTCCCCGCCGCCGCGAAGACGGTCATGCCCGAAGCGACGGCGTGGTCCACGGCCTGCTCGAGGGCACTGGAGCCGTCCTTGTAGAGGTCGTAGTACGTGTAGCTCAGGTTGAAGACGTCGGCCCCGATCTCGAGCGCGCGGTTGACCGCTTCGATGGCGTCGGTGGTCGAGGCGTCGTTCAGCGTGCCCGACTTGGCGATCTTGTAGAAGGAGTAGTCCGCGTCGGGCGCCGTGCCGATCCACTGGCCGTCTTTGCCCTGGCTGACGAGGATGCTCGTCACCCACGTCCCGTGGTAGCTGTACTGCGTCAATGCCGACGTCTCGTTCTTGACGTTCGTCCCCCAGGTGTCGGGGTCTTGCCCCTTCGTCATGTCGAAGGTCTCGATGGGGTCCGGCACTAGGTCCTTCGTCAGCCCCGAGTCGGCGATCGCGACGTGGACTCCCTTGCCCGTTCGCGCCTTCCCCAAGCCGCCGGCGTGGATGGAGGGCACGCCGATCATCGCGCCGCCCTCATCCGTCGTCGCCTGCCCACGCCGCTCGACGCAGGTCACGCGGAGGATCCGCTCGTCCGCCGCCAGGAGGGGCAGAAGACCGTAGGGCACGTCGGCGGTGATCACGCCGTGCGGGTGCTTGCCCGGCACCGGCGGGACCCAGGTGTAGGGGTGGACCTCGATCCCCAGGGCGCGGAGCTCGGCCAACTCGGCGTCCGTCAGCTTGCTGCGTAGCTGGAGCGCAACCTCGCCGCGGTCGAGGTCGTCGGCGTCCAAGCGCAGGGAGCGGACGATCGCGCGGTGCTCGTCCAGCGTGCGTCCGGGGGGAAGGACCTTCTTGCGGGCCGTGGCGTAGACGTCGCCGCGGATCTTGGGCTGCGGACGTTGGGCGAAGGTGCCCGCATCGACGGCGGGGGCGACGAGAAGGAGGAGGAGCGCGCGCTTCATCTTGGTTCTCCAGTGGAGTAGGGGGTCTCAGGCCCAGGCGCGCGGCTGGCGCCGCCGCTCGGGCCGGTCTCACCGTCCCAACGGGAACGGGGCGCGGAAGCGGCAACCAAATCCCGCGCACGCGCCCCCGGGCTCGCGCACCGCTCGCGCTGGTTTTTCTTTGCCGCCCCCGAGCTCCCCTCCCGTTCCCCGGATGACGGAGGCGCGGCCCTCCGCGGCCTCTCCCCCAACTCTCGAACCCGAACGGTGCGCACCATGCGGAGCTATGTGTCCCTTCCCGCCGGCCTGACGCTCGTCGCGTCGCTGGCGCTTCCCACCCAGGCTCAGTCGGGGGCTTCCGGCTCGGAGTCCTGGCACTCCACCGCGCGCTCCGTCCCGACGGGCGGTGGAGCGGCCGCCAGCGAGACGCTCCGGGTCGAGTCCGAGATCTCCCTGGCGCTCGGCGGCCCCGTCGCGGCCTCCGAGAGCTATGTCTTTCAAGGAGGAGCCGTGTGGACGGGGCCCGAGCTTGCGCCCGGCGGTCCGGTCGTCTTCGGCGTCGCCGGCGCCCACGGCCCGGCCACGCCGGACGGGACCGAGATCGTGATCGGCCTGGGGTTCGAGACCGCGGGCGCCGGGATCCTGACGGCCGCGTTCGACGGCGTGTCCACCACGGCCGCGACGGTGCTCGGCGACACGCGCCTCGCGCTCACTCCTCCGGCGGGCGCCGGAGCCACGGGGAACCCGAAGGCCCTGGTGGATCTCGAGCTGACGAGCGACCTCGGAAGCTCCAGGGCGGGTGAGGCGTACGCCTACACCCCCGCCCTCGTGCAGCTCGAGCCGGTCCACGTCGGCGGCGTCCTGCACGCCACGCTGATCGACGAGCCGGGCGTCCTGCACGTGCTCGCCTACGGGATCGCCGAGCCGGGTCTCGTGCTTCCCGTCGGGCACTTCGAAGGCGCGCTCGAGCTGATCTACGGCCTGGCCGTCGTCGGCGCCTTCCAGCTCGCGCCGTCCGGCTACACCGACTACGCGCTCCCCGTCCCGAACAACCCCGCGCTCGCGGGGATGAGCCTGGACCTGCAGGCGTTCTCCCTCGACTCGCTCGACCCCGCCGCGGGGTCGTTCTCGAACCTGACCACCATCACCATCCAGAACTGAAGCGCCGCTCCAACCAGTCCCATGAGAGTCCTCAAGCACTTCCTCGCGCTCCTCACCCTCTCGGCCTCGCCCCTGTTCGCCCAGGAACCTCCGGCGCTCCTGCAGTACCAGGGACGGATGTCGCACACCGACGGCACCTCCGTCACGGCCGTCGACCTCCCCGTCGTGTTCCGGATCTACGACTCCCCCATCGGCGGGATGCCGCTCTTTGAGGAGAACCGCGTCCTCGACGTAACCGACGGCCTCGTGAGCGCGTTGATCGGCGAGGTCGAGCCGCTCGACACGACGCTCTTCGACGACCAGTCGGTGCTCTACCTGGGCGTTCAGTTCGGGACGGACAGCGAAGCCGTGCCGCGGTACCGCCTCGCGAGCGTGGGCTATGCGCTGCGCGCCAAGAGCGCGGCCAGTGCCGACGACGTGCCCGGCAAGGACATCCACCCGAGCTCGGTCTCGATCGGCAGCAGTCCGGTCATCGACTCGGCCGGGAACTGGGTAGGCCCGACGACGGGGCTCGTCGGCCCCGCGGGAACGGATGGAGCCGACGGAGCGCAAGGACCGGCGGGTCCCGCCGGTCCGACCGGGCCCCAAGGTCTCGCCGGAACGGATGGCGCCGACGGCGCACCAGGCCCGACGGGCCCCGCTGGCCCGACGGGTCTCCAAGGTCCCGCCGGAACGGACGGCACCGACGGCACGCAAGGGCCGGCCGGCCCCGCCGGCCCGACGGGCCCCCAAGGTCCCGCCGGAACGGACGGCACCGACGGCGCGCAGGGACCGGCTGGCCCCGTCGGCCCGACGGGCCTCCAAGGTCCCGCCGGAACGGACGGCACCGACGGCGCGCAAGGACCGGCCGGCCCCGTCGGCGCGACGGGCCTCCAAGGTCCCGCCGGAACGGACGGCACCGACGGTGCCCAAGGACCGGTTGGCCCCGTCGGCCCGACGGGTCCCCAGGGTCCCGCCGGAACGGGCGGCACCGACGGCGCGCAAGGACCGGCTGGCCCCGTCGGCGCGACGGGCCTCCAAGGTCCCGCCGGAACGGACGGCACCGACGGTGCGCAAGGACCGGTTGGCCCCGTCGGCCCAACGGGCCTCCAAGGTCCCGCCGGAACGGACGGCACCGACGGTGCGCAAGGACCGGCCGGCCCCATCGGCCCGACGGGTCCCCAGGGTCCCGCCGGAACGGACGGCACCGACGGTGCGCAAGGACCGGCCGGCCCCATCGGCCCGACGGGTCCCCAAGGTCCCGCCGGAACGGACGGCACCGACGGCGCGCAAGGGCCGGCCGGCCCCGTCGGTCAGACCGGAGCCCAGGGCCCCACGGGTGCGGCGGGCCCCAAGGGCCCCTCGGGGGTGGACGGCACCGATGCGCTTTGGAAAGTCAACGGCAACGACATGTACTACAACCTGGCGGGCTACATCGGGGTCGGGACTGCTGCCCCCTCGTCCGAGCTTCACGTCGAGGGCGGAGACCTCCTCGTCTCCCGCAGATCGGTCGCCACCAACGTGGCGCAGAAGATCATCGTCGGCGGCGCCCGCGCGGGCTCGAACTCCGCCTTCGCCAGCCTCGAGTTCCAGAACTACGACTCGGACGGCCTCGCCGCCGACTACCTGGCCGCGCGCATCAAGTCGCACAACGCCGGCGTGTCGGATTCGGGCGACCTGCGGTTCCAGGTCAACGACGGCTCCGGCATCTACGACGGCATGCGTCTCACCGCGGACGGCGACCTGGGCGTCGGCGTAACCGACCCGACGGCGAAGCTCGACGTCGCCGGCGCTATCCGCGTCCGCGGAACGACCGAAACCGAGATTCTGACCATCACCGGCGGCGCGGACATCGTCGAGGGCTTCGAGACGGTCGGGGCGGCGCCGGAGCCCGGGACCGTCATGGTCATCGACACCCACAGCGCAGGAGCCCTGACCGTCTCGACGCGGCCGCACGACATCCGCGTCGCCGGCGTGGTCTCCGGAGCGGGCGGAATTCGGGCCGGCCTCCGACTGGGCCAGGAAGGTGCCCTCGACGGCGAGACGCCGGTCGCGATGACCGGACGCGTCTATGTCCGGTGCTCGACCGAGAACGGTGCCATTCGCCCCGGCGATCTCCTGACGACGGCCGAGCTCGACGGACACGCCATGCGCGTCGACGACCCGGCGCGCGCATCGGGTGCGATGATCGGCAAGGCCATGACCGCGCTCGAAGGCGGCACGGGTCTGGTGCTCGTGCTGGTCAACCTCCAGTAGCGAGCGGGCTGCCCCACTTCGTTCGGGCTCGCTTCCCGGGGACGGGGCGACGGCGGAACCCCGCCAGCGCCTCTCCCCGCGCTTGCGGCGCGCTGGCCCGGTGGCGTAGCGATTCCGGGGCCGAGCGGCTAGCCTGCACCTGCCAGGACGCCGCAGCCCGAGATCGACGCCATGCCCGACGAGACGACTCAGGACGTGACTCTCTGCCTCCAGCGAATGCGGGAGGGCGACGACATGGCGCGCGACGAGCTCTTCGACTTTATCTACAAGGACCTGAGGTCCCTGGCGGAGCGGATCTTCGGCGCGCAGCCCCGCGACCAGACGCTCCAGCCCACGGCGCTGGTCCACGAGGCATACATCCGGCTCGCCGGGAACACGCAGCAGACCTACGAGGACCGGCAGCACTTTCTGTGCGTGGCCGCGATGGCGATGCGCCAGCTCATCACCGATCAAGCCCGTGCGCGCAACGCTCAGAAGCGCGGCGGCGGCATGGAGCGGGTGATGATCGAGCCGGGTGACGTCAGCTCGAGCTCCCCCGACGGGATCGACCTCCTGGCGCTGGACGAGGCGCTGACGGAGCTGGCGCGGTTGGACGAACGGCAGTGCCGCGTGGTCGAGATGCGCTTCCTCGCCGGGCTGACGGCCGACGAGACCGCCCAGGCCCTGGGCATCTCATCGCGGACGGTCCGCCTGGACTGGTCGGTGGCGAAGAGGTTCCTCGCCTCGCGCCTGATGCCGCC
The DNA here is from genome assembly GCA_039029355.1 of Planctomycetota bacterium. Lineage (GTDB taxonomy): Bacteria > Planctomycetota > UBA1135 > UBA1135 > JBCCGI01. The sequence goes on along the minus strand of JBCCGI010000068.1, from coordinate 12,537 downwards.
CGAGAAGTCCTCCTAAGGAGCAAGCCGGCGTGAACACCGAGGAGTACCGCCGCGTGTGCGCGCTCTTCCACGAGCTCGAGCCGCTGGCCGCCGACGCGCGCGAGGCGGCGCTCGCGGAGCTGAACGAGAGCTCGGCCTTCGAGGAGGCCCTGCGCGAGTTCTTGGACGCGCCGGACATGGAGGAGCTGGCCGAGACGCGCCTGGGCCAGCTCGGGCAGCAGGTCCTGCAGGACGCGCTCGCCGACCAGGAGGCCGAAGGCGAGCCGCCGCTCGACCCGGAGCGTATCGGCACCTATCGCGTCCTGCGCCGGCTGGGGGAAGGCGGAATGGGCGTCGTCTACGAGGCGCAGCGCGAGGACTCCACCGAGCGCATCGCGCTCAAGGTCATGCGCCCTCTGGTCGGCGGCCCGGAGCTCGCCGCCCGCTTCCAGCGCGAGATCGGCGTGCTGCGCCAGCTGCGCCACCCGGGCATCGCGGCCTTCTTCGACTCCGGCGAGGCGTCCGTGACCACGCCCTCGGGGCTGGAGGCCTCGCTGCCCTTCCTGGCCATGGAGGCCGTGGACGGAGCTCCGCTCGGGCGGCACGCGGACACGTACCGCCTGGGAATCGAGCAACGCCTGGAGCTGATGGCCCGCGTCTGCGACGCCGTCCACCATGCGCACGAGCACGGCGTGATCCACCGCGACCTGAAGCCGGGCAACGTGTTGATCGTGCCCTCGCGGTCGGAGGACCCGGTGGGCCAGCCGAAGGTGCTCGACTTTGGCCTGGCGCGCGCCGCCCACGCCGACGTGCCGACGATGACGGCCACGCAGTCGGGCCTGCTCATGGGGACGCTGCCCTACATGAGCCCCGAACAGGTCGCGGGCCAGACCGACGAGCTGGACGCGCGCTCGGACGTCTACAGCCTGGGCGTCATGCTCTTTGAGCTGCTGAGCGGGCAGCTCCCCCACCCGGTGCGGGGACGTCCGCTGGCCGAGGGCGCGCGCATCATCCAGATGGAGGACCCGTCGCGGTTGGGCTCGCTGGTGCCGGGGCTGCGCGGGCCGATCGACCACGTGGTCAACCAGGCCCTCGAGCGCGACCCCGCCCGCCGCTACGCCTCGGCCGCGGACTTCGCGGCGGACCTGCGGGCGGCTGCCGCGGGTCGCGTCGTCATGGCGCGCTCCCCGGGCCTCGGGCGCCGGCTGCGCCGGTGGACGGTACGTCACCCCGCGCTGGCCGCATCGTCGCTCGTCGGAATCGCGTCGCTGGTGGTGCTCAGCCTCCTGCTCGTGCAGGCGCGCGTCGCGGCCGCGGAGGCGCGGCGCGAAGCCGATACCTCGGAATGCGTGCTCGAAGTGCTGACGTCGATGTTCGAATCGGCGGAGCCGGGCTTCTCGCGGGGCGAGACGATCCCGCTCAAGGAGATCCTCGACCGCGAGGCCGCGCGCATCGCCGGTGAGCTCGTCGACGAGCCCGAAATGCGCGGGCGCCTGCTGGCCGCCGTGGGCCGGACGTACCTGTCGCTCGCGCTCGCGGATCAAGCCGAGCCGCTCTTGGCCGAGGCCCTCACGCTCCTGGAAGAGACCCGCGGCGAGGACGACCTCGAGACGCTGCGCGTCGCTCGGCTCTGTGCGCTTCTGGCCCGATCCGGGGCGCGCTACGACGAGGCCGAGGAGCTGTTCGAACGCGTGCTGGCGTCGCGCATCCAGCACTACGGCGAGGACGACCCGAACACCATCGTGTGCCGCCAAGACCTGCTCGAGCTGGAGATCGTGCGGGGCGGGGAAGCCCAGCTAGAGATCCCTCTCCGCGAGCTGCTCGCGGCCTACGAGCGCGCCGGGTCGCGGAACACGCCCAACGGCATCAAGTGCCAGGGCCTTTTGGCGGACTGGCTCGTCCAACGCGGCGAGCACGAGGAAGCCTACGCCCTGCTCGAGGACGCCCTGCAGCGGGCGCGGGAGTCGCTTGGCGAGCAGGCCCCACAGACCATCCTGTCCGCCCGCGGGTTGGCCGACCACGCCTCGGTCTTGGGGCGCTTGGACGAGGCCGCGGCCTTGGCCCTCGAGTGCGTCGACAGCAGCCGTGAGGTCTGGGGAGCCGACAGCGAGTTCGCATACCTGACCCTCGCGACCCTGGCCACGATCCGCTCCAACCAGGGCCGACACGAGGAGAGCTTCGAGCTGTGCCAGCAGGTCGTCGACGGTCTCGCGTCACTGCTCGGCCAGGACCATCCGACGACCCTCAACGCCCAGATCGAGCTGGCGAAGCGCTGGCGCGACCGCGGCGATCTGGAGCGAGCCGAGGCCCTCGCGAAGGAGGCGACCGACGCGCTGCGCGCCGAGCACTCCGATCGACAGGACCGGCAGAGCGGGCTCCTGCTCCTGTCGCAGATCTACAGCGCGACCGGGCGCGTCGAGGAAGCGGAGGTCGTGCTCGACGAAGTGCTCTCGATCCTCGACGAGACCGCCGGTCCGCGGGCGCAGCTGACGATCGTCACGCGCGGCAACCTGGGCTCGCTCTACTTCCAGACCGGGCGCGTCGAGGAGGCCGATGCGCTCTTCTCCGAGCTCACGCCGATCGCGATCGACGTCCTCGGTGCAGGGCACCCTCTCACCCTCACCCTGCGCTTCAACCTCGTCTCGACCGCTAAGGCCCTCGAGCGCATGGAGGGGGTCGAGGAGGAGCTGATGTCCATCGTGGAGGATGCGCGCGACGCGCTCGGCTTGGAGCACCCCCAGACCCAGGCCTTCGTCGGCCAGCTCGCGATCTTCTACACGAAGCGCGGCGAGCACACCGAAGCCCAGGCCGTCCGCGAGCGCTACGCGCCGCCCGCGGAGGCGCAGGGTGAGCGGCCCTAGGCCTCGTACTCCGTCGCCAACCGCTCCAGCGCGCCCGGGGCAGCTCCGCCGCCGACCGATCTTCCGGTTTCTCCGCCCCCCTTCCGCGCCGGGCGGTGTTCGTATCGATGTCGGCCCCCGGCCGGCAGAGAATGACCGACTCCCGACTCGACTCCACCACGCTCGCCGACCAGCGCGAGTGCCTCGTCCGCCTAGCGCAGGCGCTCGGCGCCGACGAGCACGCGGCCGAGGACCTCGCCCAGGAGGCCTGGCTCGTGTTCCTGCGCCGGCCGCCGCGGTCCGCGGAGCGGCTGCGCGGCTGGCTCGCGTCGGTGCTCCGGAGCCGCCTGCTCAACGCGCGGCGCGCGGAGGAGCGCAGGCGCGCGCACGAGAGCGAGGCCCACCGGGGCTCGGCCGAGAACGCCGAGACCGACGCGGGCCGCGTGCTGGAGGTGCAGGAGCGGATGGTGCAGGCGCTGCGCCGGCTCGACGAGCCGTATCGCGAGGCGCTGTTCCTCCGCTACTACGACGGGCTCGGGCCGACCGCGATCGCGCGCCGCCAGGGCGTGCCGCTCGCGACGGTCAAGTCGCGGCTCAAGCGCGGCCTGCAGAGGCTCCGCGACGAGCTCGACGAGCGCTGCGGGCACGGTTGGCTCGCCGCGCTGGCGCCGCTCTGCGAGTCGCGGCGACTCGTGTGGCCCAAGGCGGTCCAGGCGACCGCGGGAGCCCTGTTGATGAAGAAGCTGACGTTGACCCTGCTCGCGCTGCCGGCCGTGCTCGGCGCTCTCTGGTGGTGGAACGGCTCGGGGCCGGCGGCCGATCCCCGGGCGGTCGCGCTGGATGCCGCCGAGTCGGACGGCGACGGCGCGCTCCAGCTCGCGGAGCCTCCGCCCGCGGCGGCGCCGTCGGATCCGGCGCGTACGCTGCTCGCCGACCCGTCGACCGCCGAGCGCGCGGAGACCGGCACAGGCCGCGCGACCGCGCCGAGCGTCCGGGGCCGCGTCTTGCTCGCGGACGGCGGGCCCGCCGCGGGCTGCGCCGTCGTGCTCTCCGCTTCTCAGCCGTTCTCCTCGGCAGCGGCCGAGCCGATCCGGGCACAGATCCCGGCCGGCGACGACGGCGTGTTCGAGCTCGCCCTCGACGCCCCGGAGGAGAGCGCCTTCCTCCTGCACATCGCCCACCCGCGCTACGTGGAGGAGCGGCGGGCCTGGGTGCACGAGGCGAACGCCGGCGTGCACGACGTCGGCGACGTCGTGCTGGAGCCCGCCGGCTCGATCACCGGACGCGTGATCGACGCGTCGGGCGCGCCGCTCGTCGAGGGCGTCGAGCTCTTCGCCCACCGCACCCGCGGCTCTCGCACCGCCGGCGAGCTCGACCCCGCGACGGGTGCGTTCCGCGTGGACGGGCTCCGCGCCGGCAACCTCCGGGTCACGGCCCGCCACACCACCGGGCGCAAGGTCGAGCGCGTCGTCGAGGTGGTACCGTTCACCGAGGCGGAGGTCGAGCTGGTTTTCGATCCGTCCCCCTCGCGCCGGCTCGTCGTCGGCATCGTCGGGTCCCACCGCCGGAGCCTGGACCTCCCCGCGAGCTCGATCACGCTCCACGGCGCGGCCTCGGGTCCGCGGCACCCCAGGCGCTCCAACGAGTTCACGTTCAGCAGCACCCAGGACTACGTCTTCGAGGACCTGGGCGAGGACGTCTACCGGATCGAGATCTCCGCCCCGCGCTGCGCGCCGTGGAGCCGCGACGGGGTGCGGCCCGGCACGCGCGTGTCCGCGGTGCTGGACAGCAGCTGCGGCGTGCGGCTAGAGGTGACGGACTCAGACGGCGCGCGCGTCGAGCGCTGGAGCGTCGCCGTCGACTACGACGCGCCGCTGCCCGGCGTGTGGGTCGGGCCCACGGCGCTCCCCCTGATCGACGCCGGGGACGAGCCGCCCGACGGCGGCATCGTGCGGGGCGTCTTCCCCGGCGACATGCGCCTCTTCGTCGAGGCCCCGGACCACGGGTCGGGCGAGGTTCTCGTCCGGGGGCTTCGCGCGGGCGAGCTGCGCGACGTCGCGGTCGAGCTGGCGTCCGAACGGCCGCTCGAGGGACGCGTGGTCCTCGCGGACGGCGCGACCCCGGCGGCGGGCGTCGACGTGCAGTTGACGCGCGGCGACAAGCCCGGTCGCACGCGGCGGCAGGCTCCGTTCGGCAGCGGCCTCATCGTGTCGGAGACCACGACGAGCGACGCCGACGGCCGCTTCGCCTTCGCCGCGAAGCCGGGCACGTGGACCGTTCGCGCGCTGTGGAGCGAGCGCCTCCACGCCACCCAGACCGTCGTGCTCGGGCAGGCGGAGCTGAACGTCGTGCTGCGGCGCCCGGCGAGCGGATCGCTCGTAGCCGACGTGCTCCTGCCGGAGGTCGATCCGCGACTGGAGCTCAAGCTCGCCGTGACCTCCGACCCGTCCTCGGCCCGCGGTTCGGTACGCATCGAGAAGGACGGCCCGGTCTCCCTGGGCGAGCAGCCCGCTGGCGAGCACGGGTTCCAGCTGAGCATCATGCAGACCGGTGTCTTGGGGAGAACGTGCGAAGTGGGCCGCGTCACGGTCGAGGCCGGCCGCGAGAACGAGGTGCTGCTCGACCTGCGCGCGACCTGCCCGGGGGCCCTGGACTTCTCGCTACGGGCGGGCGGCGCTCCCGTCACCGGAGGCGCGCTCGAGGCCAGCCCCGAGGGCCACGAATCCGCGCTCCTCGCCTTCGCCGGCGTGGAGGAGAGCGGCACCGGCTCGTTCGGCCCGATGACTCCGGGCTGGTACCGGCTCGCCTACCGCGCGCCGGGTCAGCGCTGGGCGTGGGAGTGGCCCGACCTCGTCGAGGTGCTGCCGGGCGCCGTCGGGAGCGTCGAGCTCGGGATCGACCTCGTCGAACGGACGCTGCGGGTGCTCGACCCGATGGGCACCCCCGCGGCGGCCACCAAGATCCGCGTCAAGACGGCCGTGGGCTCGCGGCTGGTGTGGGGCTCGACCGCGATGACCACGGACGCGACGGGCCGGGCGACGCTGACCCTGCCGGCGGGCGCGGCGCGCGTCGTCGTGAAGGGGCACGAGCCCGTGGACGTCGACTGGCGCGCCGGAGAGGGCGAGCTCGAGGTCAGGCTGACTCCCGCAGACGACTGAGGGCTCCTCCGCGTCCACCGCGCGCACGACGCTCGGGCGAGGCCGCAGCCCTGGTGCTTCGCGGGCGAGGCCGTCGGACCCCGGGAACGGTAGCGCTGGCGGCGATGAAGCAAGGCCTTCGCACGAACGCGTCGAGGAGTAGGGTTGGTCCGACGTGCGAACGGTCAGTCGGGAATCCCCGTTGCTCCGTAACCACGTGGAAGAACGCGCACCGGCTGGCGTCTTCTCCCGCCGTAGCCGTCTACCGGAAAGCCACCAGGAGCACCACATGGCCCAGAGACTTCATCCGTCCTCCGTTCTGCTCGGCGCGCTTGCGACCGCGGCCGGCTTCCTGTCCCTGGCCGCGGCCTCGCAGCAGCGGCCCGACTCAGCACCGCCGGTCGAGATCGGCCAGTCGCTGTCCGTGATGCGTCCAACTTCGACGACCGGCAAGGTGGTCGCCGTGCGGGGGCAGTGGGTACAGCTCGTCAGCGACAACGCTCGCGAGGGCGCCTGGTTCAACTTCGATCACGTGACCGCGTTCACCTCCTTCGATTCGAGCCAAGGCGGAGAGAGCTCGGTCGCGCGGGCCAAGATGCACGTTCTGGCCATCGAGGAAGCGGTCAGGAGCTACGCGGTCCAGAACCAGATGCGGTACCCCGAGTCGCTGCAGGAGCTGGTGATCCCCGATCGCGCGGGGTTCACCTTCCTCGCGGAAGCGGCGACCCTGACCGACCCCTGGGGCAACAGCTACTCCTACGAGCGCCCCGGCACCGCCGGGAAGACGTTCCGCATCCTCTGCTATGGCGCCGACGGTAAGCCCGGCGGTAAGGGCGAGGCCATGGACTTCGACAACCTGATGATCCGGTCCGGCGAGTTCTGAGCTGGTGCGGTCGACCGCGGCGGCCGGTACCGGGCGGCGGTTCGAGACGCCGACGGCCATCCGAAGCTGTTTGGACTTCGAGCCGAACGCGCAGAGCCCGGCGAGTCGGGTGGCCGATCCGCGCGGTCGGCGTCGCTCCTGCTCGCCGAGGTCGGGACCGTCGGGGTCACGGCGCGTGTACGGTCAGGTGCGCCTCGTGCTCGAGCGCGCGTCCCGCGGCGTCGCGGAGCTCCCACGTCACGTGCAGCTGCATCGACGCCCGGAAGCCCTCGAGGTCGAGCCGCGCGGTCCGGCCGTCCTCCGAGAGCTCGACGCCGCGCACGCGGTACGTCGTGCGCGCGTCGCGCCGGCCGTCGAGGTCGTAGGTCGCGCTGCCGTAGTCGGCCGTGCGGCGGTAGTTCCAGGCGCTCGCCGACCAGCTCGCCGGATCGGTGGCCGTCGCGCGGTCGAGCGGCGACAGGAAGGTGAGCTCGACGCCGCGCTCACTCGTCGCCATCGCGTGCGGGACGTTGAGCGTCTCGCTCCAGCGGTCCGGAAAGGGCCGCACGCGGTAGAAGCCGCCCGGGTCGGTGCGGTCGCTGGACCAGCCGAACAGGCCGCAGACGTAGAGGTCGCCCGTATCCGGGTGAATCCGACCCGCGAGCAGGCCGGTCGGGAGCTGGATGCCGAGCTTGACGATGCCGCCCTGGTCGCCGTCGCGCAGGATCACGTAGACCTCGCCGGTGCCGTAGGAGAGCCCGAGCAGCGCGCCGTCGAGGGGGCCCCACGCGGGGTGGTCGACGTGCAGCTGCGCGGACGGCGAGCGGTCGACGCTCGGGTGCAGCCAGCAGAGCGGCGGCTCCCACGCGGCGTCGTCGTCCCAGGGCTCGAGCGCCTTGCCGTCCGGCCGCGCGCCCCAGCCGTTGCCGTAGAAGCGCGGCGCCTCCGCCGACGGGCGGATCAGGTTGATGCGGTTCGCCGGCGTCCAGTGGCCCTCCTGATCCGAGCCCAGCAGCGTGCCGTCGGGCAGGAGCGCGAGCCCGAACGGTGCGCGGAAGCCGCGCGCGACGACCTCGGTCTCGGCGCCGTCCGGCGAGACGCGCAGCACCGTGCCGTGGTGGTCGTGCAGCCCGAGCTTCGCGTGGCGCGCGGCCTTGATGTAGTAGAGCGAGCCGTCCGAGGCCTCGAGCAACCCCGATGCAGGCTCGTGGAAGTGCTCGCTGTTGCGCTGCAGGTTCGAGGCGCTCTCCAGGAAGTCGGCCTCGCCGTCGCTGTTGGCGTCGTGGACGCGGGTGATCTGATCGCGGCCGAGGACGAGCGCCTTCCCGTCCTTCGCGACGAGCCCGAAGGGCTGGTTGAGGCCGGTCGCGACGCGGGTCCAGGTGAGCGCGTCGAGGTCCTCGTCGAGCCCGTCCACGCGCCATAGATCGCCGGACCAGGTCGTGATCCATGCGCTCTCCGGCCCGGCGAAGTCGAAGGCGCCGAAGCGCAGCCACGATCCGTAGGGGTTGTCGTCCGGCCAGGTCAGCCGGTCGATCCGGAAGGGGCGCGCCTCGATCGACGCGGTGCGCGCGTCGGCGATCCACGCCTCCAAGACGCTCGTCGGCCCGCGGCGCGCTTGCACCTCGAGCGCGGCGTCGGCGGAGACCGCCGGGAGGTCCAGCGCGTAGCGCGCCTCGCCGTTCGCGTCGGCCTCGACGCGCAGCGCGGGCTCGTCCAGGGGCGGGCCGTTCCAGCGCACAACGGTCGCCTCGGCGAGCGGCTCGCCGGTCCAGGCCGCGAGCCCGGGGATCGCGTCGTCGGGCGCGGCGCGGCGCGTCAACAGCAGCCCGTCCATGTAGCCGCTGAAGCGGCTGACCTCCGGGAAGTCCTCGTTCGTCCAGCCGAAGCGCGGGACGTAGTCGAGGCGCTCCTCCTCGCCGGCGAGCGGCACGCCGCCGCGCAGGACGCGCTCGCCATCGACGAACAGGCGCACGTCCTCGCCGCTCTCGCGCCAGGTCACGGCGACGTGGTGCCAGGCGCCGTCGTCGACGCGCGGGCCGCCGGTCAGGACGCCCACCCAGCCCACGTCGACGCTGAGGCGCCCGCCGCGCAGGAAGGCCGTGACGCCGTCGGGCGCCCACGGGCCCTCCTCCGGCGCGACGGCGAAGATCGTCCCGTCGCTGGTCGTGTGGATCCAGGCGCCGAGGGTGAGTTCGTCCTCGTCGAGGTCGAGCTCGACGTCGTCGAGCCAAGCGGCGGCCGTGCCGTCGAAGTCGAGCGAGCGCCCCACCACGCCGCGCCGCCACGTGACGCCGTCGAGGCGCAGGTCGTCGGCGCCGCTCCAACCGTTGCGCTCGTGCGTGCCGCTGCCGGTGTCCGCGCGCCAATGGCCGATCCGGTCGTCCGAAGCGACCTCGGCGACGTCGCTCCCGCGCGGTTCGCGTAGGGCAGCCGTGCCCCGGACCTCGATCACGTGCTCGACCGCGCGCCATCCGCCGAAGCGTACGGTGCGGGCGTCGCTGCCGGCGGGATGCTCGATGCGGCGCGCGCTGCGCTCCTCGTCGAGCGCGTCGTCGACGATGCCGCGCGTCACGAGCGGCGCGCCCCAGCGCGGCGCGGCGGGCGCGGGCAGGGCGTCGAGGGTCTCGCGCACGAAGGTCGGCTCGCCCTGCGCATCGCGCTCGGCCCAGGCGCGCTCGAGCACGCGCTCGCCCGCCTGCTCGGACTCGAAGACGAGCCCGTCCTCGACCCGATGCAGTCCGACCCAGCGGCGCACCGCGGGATCGATCGGGCCGTAGGCGTGCTCGCGCTCGTCCTCGGTCCGGAAGAGCACCTCGCCCTCGATGTTCGGGAACGTGCCGTGCGGCCCGTCGTACACGATGCCCTTCAGCGCAAGCTCGCCACGCCACGCGCAGCGCCACTCGACGAGGTCGGTGTCGAACACGGCCATCAGCTCGGTCTCCTCGCCGTCGCGCGTCGCGAGGCGCACGACGATGCCCTTGTTCACCGGCGGCAATCCGCCGCCGATGCCGACCGCGGTCGAGACGAACGGGCCGTAGTCCATCCGCAGCCACGGTCCGTCGCGGCCCTCGTCCTCATCATCCGGATGGATGACCTCGGGGAAGTCCGGCAGCGTCGCGTCCGGGATCGCGCGCCCGAGCGCCCAGTGCAGGCCGTTGCCGACGAGGCGGCGAAAGGCCTCGACGCGGAAGTCCTCCGGGTGGCCCATCGTCGTCATGAAAACGCGGCCGCCGCCGGAGTGCCGGCGCGTCCAGGCGACGGGGTTGATGGCGTCGTCGTCGAGCTCCTCGTCTTGGTCCGGGAGCAGCGGCAGCCCCTCGACCAACACGCGCGCGTCGTCGGGCGGATAGTCGGGCCGCACGTGGTAGGTCCACGACCGCACCTCGAAGTCGTCGGGCACGCCGTCGAGGATCCCGTCGCCCTGGCCGCGGCCGACGACGCTCGCCGCCGTCGAGGCCCCGTGGCCGTAGTGGAAGATCCAGGGCGCGCCGAGCACGTCCGCACCGAAGTCGTTCCAGTCCGCGAGCGGGTCGTCCTCCTCGTAGTTGAAGGCGTGCGTCGTCGTCCGGAAGGCGGCCAGCGGCCCGCCGCGCTCGACGTAGGCCGCGAGCGCGTCGAGATCCTCGCGCGGCCACTGGCGGAAGCGCAGGTACAGCACGACGAGGTCGGCGTCCGCGAGCGCGTCCAGCCCGGGCACGTGGTTGCCCTCCCCGCCGTGGAGCTGCTCGTCGAGCAGCACGGTCGTGCGCCAGCCCCACGTGTCTTCGAGCCGTTCCGCGAGCGCTGGCATGGTGGCCTCGCTGCGATATTCGCCCTCGCCGACGACGAAGACGACGTGGGGCGGAGCGTCCTGGGGGAGCGGTGCGAGCGAGAGGAAGAGCGGCGCGAGGAGATTCACGGCGCGATGGTAGCAGGGCGCGTCGACCGGGTCCGGGGGCGGTCGTAGCGGGCCGTGCGAACGATCGCGAGTGGGCCCGGCGGGACGGGGTCCCGCCGGGCCTCACGTCCGCGGGATCACTCCGAACGAGCCGCCAGGGAGCGAACCGCCTCGCGCAGCTCCGCCAGCTCGGCGGCCGTCCGCTCTAGGTCCGTCTTCAGCTCCGCGTTCTCGGTCGCCAGGGCCTGGATCGAGGCCAGGGCCACGCCGTTGGCGTCGATGGTCCCGATCGAGACCGCGCTAGCGCCGAGGCCGAAGGCCTCGAAGAAGTCCTCGGCCATCGGGCCCAGGTGCACCACGCCGTCGTCCTCGGTGCGGTAGTTCCAGCGCGTCAGTTGGAGCGCGCGCACCTGCTGCAGAACCGACCGGGCGTCGACCGGTACGAAGTTCTCCTTGAGGGTGCGGCTAGAGGCGTTGGTCCACACTCCGCCGGCCGTCACGTGGGCGCCACTGCCCATGTGCAGCGGGTGGTTCGGGTTCGTGCGGTCGATGCCGACGTGCCCCGTGTTGGGCTCAATCACGAGGGCCGGATCCAGCTCGCCGTCGTCCGCCGGGTCGAAGGTCCACACACGAAAGTAGCAGTCCCAGTCCGGCTGGACGCCCGACTGTCCGCCGGCGTAGGAGTTACCGCTGCCCATGGCCCAACTCACATCGCCCCCGACGTCGGGGTTACCGGTCAGGCGGATCGTGTAGACGTTCCCGGCCACGATGCCGAGCTCCTCGGCGAACGCGCCCGTGGTCCACTCCCAAGTGGAGGTGGAGGTACGGGGCGGCACCACGGCGCTCGCCAGGAGAGTTCCATCGGTCCCCGTACCTTCGTAGACGCGCATGAGCGCGTTCTCGCCGGTATCGAACCGAGCCACGTCGATGGCGGCAACGGTGCTCGAGGTCGCCGCGGTGAAGCTCTGCCACTGGTCGTTGTTGCCCACCGTGAATCCACCGGTGGAGGAGAACGCCGTATCGACGAGCAGCGGGCGCGTCGCGATCTCATACTTGCCCGCCATGAGGCGACCCGTCGCGGCGACGGGGGGGCCGTAGGTGGCGCTGTCCTGGATCGAGCCGTCGGGGAACTCGACGCCGCCGGCGCGCGAGCGGATCATGCCATCGACGTCGAGCGGCTGCTGCGGATCCTTGATGCCGATGCCGACGTTGCCGTTGCTCCCTTCGACGAAGACCGTGATCTCCTCGGCGCCGCGGGCGCCCGTGTAGAACTCCACGTCGGAGTCGTTGTTGCCGCCGCGCAGGAGCAGCCGCGTGGCCTGGACGTCGTTGTCGTCGAGCGTGGTGAACTCCATCGTCGAGGTTCCGCCGACCTGGTTCTGGGTGATGCCGACCGGATTCGTGCCTCCGTTGCCCTTCAGGGCGAAGGGCGTCTTGGGATCGTTGAGACCGACGCCGACCGAGCCGCCGTCGTAGTACATCGCGGTCCCGTTGACCGTCCAGAGGGCGTCGCTCCCGGCGGCTCCGGTCGCGCCCGTCGGGCCGGCCGGACCTTGGGGGCCAGCGTCACCGGTGGCGCCGACCGGGCCCTGGGCGCCGGTCAAGCCTTGGGCTCCGGCAGGCCCCGTGGGCCCCTGGGGACCGGCCGGCCCGGCCGCACCCTGGGCGCCGGTGGGGCCGGCCGGACCTTGTGCTCCCGTCGAACCAGTCGGGCCAGCCGGACCTTGCGCGCCGATCGAACCGGTTGGGCCAGCCGGACCCTGCGCGCCGACCGCACCGGTAGGACCAGCCGGACCCTGCGCGCCGGCCGCACCGGTGGGACCAGCCGGACCTTGCGCT